>NZ_AP025458.1:2400000-3104862 GCF_024347295.1 Vibrio artabrorum
TTTCTTTCTGCATATGAGTTTGCAGGATCCAGCTCTAACGTAGAATCAAAAGATTCATAAGCGGTATCAAACTCCCCAGCCTGCGTAAAGTAAACACCCAAAAGATTAAAAATATCAGGTTGAGCAGGGTTCAATGAAAGAGATTGATTGTAGTCGAGACGGGCGAGATCACGTAGGCCAACACTGTCGTAGTAGTTGCCACGTTCAAACAGCATCTTAGCTCGAACTTCATCGTTCAAATCTGGACGCAGTAAGAGTTGACTAAGGCGTGCTATCTGAATTTCTTGTTGAACACTCGGTTGAAGCGGTACCGCCATTGGTGGATAAACCCAACGTGAGGTGTTATCTGATGTTGTCGCACAACCTGTTAGTACAAGCACTAAACACATACTCACGGTTTGAAACCATTTCACAAATAATTACTCCTGTTATGACCGCAATAAAAAAGGGAGCGATATGCTCCCCTTTATAACATGCTTTGTTGCCGATAGGTTAGAAATCACTAAAAAGCGATATCACCATCGACACACTGAGAATTACTCAGCAGCAGGTGCTTCGCCTTCAGCTGGCGTTTCAACTGCTTCTTTCATGCTTAGACGTACACGGCCTTGACGGTCAATTTCAAGAACCTTAACAGGAACTTCTTGACCTTCAGTTAGGTAGTCAGACACTTTCTCAACGCGCTTGTCAGCGATTTGAGAGATGTGTACTAGACCATCTTTACCTGGAAGGATAGTAACGAATGCACCGAAGTCAGCTAGACGAGCAACTTTACCTTGGTAAATGCGGCCAACTTCAACTTCAGCTGTGATCTCTTCGATACGACGGATAGCTTCTTTAGCAGCTGCGCCTTCAGTAGCAGCAATCTTGATTGTGCCATCGTCTTCGATTTCGATTGTCGTACCCGTTTCTTCACAAAGAGCACGGATAACGGCGCCGCCTTTACCGATAACATCTTTGATCTTATCAGAGCTGATTTTCATTGTGTGGATACGTGGAGCGAATTCAGAGATATCTTCACGAGCACCAGAGATAGCTTCATCCATGACAGAAAGGATGTGCTTACGTGCACCTTGCGCTTGGTTAAGTGCAATTTGCATGATCTCTTTAGTGATACCTTCGATCTTGATGTCCATTTGAAGTGCAGTGATACCAGCGTTAGTACCTGCTACTTTAAAGTCCATGTCACCTAGGTGATCTTCGTCGCCAAGGATATCAGAAAGAACAACGAAATCGTCGCCTTCTTTAACAAGACCCATTGCGATACCTGCAACAGAAGCTTTGATTGGAACACCAGCATCCATAAGCGCTAGAGATGTACCACATACAGAAGCCATTGAAGAAGAACCGTTAGATTCTGTGATTTCCGATACAACACGAACGGTGTATGGGAATTCTTCAACAGAAGGCATTACCGCTTGGATACCACGTTTAGCAAGCTTACCGTGACCAATTTCACGACGCTTTGGAGAACCAACGAAGCCCGTTTCACCTACACAGTATGGAGGGAAGTTGTAGTGTAGAAGGAAGTTGTCTTTCTTCTCACCCATTAGGCTGTCGATGATTTGAGCATCACGTTGTGTACCAAGCGTTGCAGTAACAAGTGCTTGAGTTTCACCACGAGTGAATAGAGAAGAACCGTGTGTACGTGGAAGAACACCAGTACGTACGTCGAGTGCACGAACCATGTCTTTTTCACGGCCATCAATACGTGGGTTACCAGCGATGATGCTGCGACGTACAACCGTTTTCTCTAGATCGTGGAAGATAGAATGAACTTCTTTTAGGTTCACATCTTCATTTTCAGATACTAATACTTCGTTAACTTCATCAGCGATTGCGTGAATGCGATCGTAACGAGTCATTTTTTCAGTAATTTGGTAAGCTTCAACTAATTTAGCTTCTGCTAGCTCAGCAATGCGAGAGTTAAGAGCCGTGTTCTCTTCTGGAGCAACCCAACCCCATGATGGCGTCGCCACTTCAGCAGCGAACTCATTGATTGCTTTGATCACAACTTGCTGTTGGTCGTGACCGTAAACAACAGCTGAAAGCATTTCTTCTTCAGATAGATTATCTGCTTCAGACTCAACCATGAGTACTGCGCCTTCTGTACCAGACACAACAAGGTCTAGTTTAGAGTTTTCAAGCTCAGTATTTGATGGGTTAAGAACAAGTTCGCCATCGATGTGACCAACACGAGCAGCACCGATAGGGCCATTAAATGGAACACCAGAGATAGCAAGTGCAGCAGACGTTGCGATCATAGTGATCATGTCTGGGTTTACGTCAGGGTTGATAGAAACAACCGTTGCAATTACCTGTACTTCATTTTTGAATGCATCAGGGAAAAGAGGACGGATTGGACGGTCAATCAGACGAGCTGTTAGTGTTTCTGCTTCAGAAGGACGGCCTTCACGCTTGAAGAAACCACCCGGGATTTTACCCGCAGCGTATGTACGCTCTTGGTAGTTAACTGTTAGAGGGAAGAAATCTTGACCGGCAACAGCTTCTTTCTTAGCAACAACAGAAACGAATACTGATGTATCGTCCATCGTTGCCATCACAGCAGCAGTAGCTTGACGTGCCATTACGCCCGTTTCTAGAGTAACGGTGTGGTTACCGTATTGGAACGATTTTACAACTGGTTTTTCAAACATTGTATATCCTTAGCTCTAAAGTCATGACTTTAGATTAAGTGAAGAGTGACTCAAGATATTACCAATCGCGACTAGTAAAAAGGGACTCGGGAATACGATTTCTTTGTATGAGTTCATACGCCGAGTTAAGACCAAATCCGCCTTTGAATAGTCGCGACCTATTGGCCGACATCTGTGACTGTAACGTCTTGAGAGGTTGATTGCCAAACGTTGAAACGCATTAGCCGGCGTAGTATAAACTATTTTTATTAGGAGAGGTATTTCCTAGCAGAAAAAGCCAGGTGATATTCTGAGTATCCTGTCAAACATTTCCTTACTGGCACAAAAAAAGGAGCATAAATGCTCCTTTTTCTTCAAACTGTCTTTACAGACATCGCGATTAGCGACGTAGGCCTAGACGCTTGATTAGGTCTTGGTAACGAGCAAGGTTTTTGCCTTTCAAGTAATCAAGAAGCTTACGACGGCTAGAAACCATACGTAGTAGACCACGACGGCTGTGGTGATCGTGTTTGTGCGCTTTGAAGTGACCTTGTAGGTGGTTGATAGAAGCAGTAAGTAGTGCTACTTGTACTTCTGGTGAACCTGTGTCGCCTTCAGATTGTGCGTATTCTGCAACGATTGCTGCTTTAGTTTCTGCATTCAGAGACATAATTCTCTCCTGATAAGAGTAAGTTTATATTTGTAGCAGCCAATCTCTGATTCAGCCGCTACGCGAGCCGAGGATTATAGGGAAGTTTACGAGTTGGTGCAATAACAATCGAACCCATTAAAAACGAAAAAAGCGAACCATTAAAATGAAGGGCTCGCTTTCTATATTATTGACTCGTCTTTCACGACTCCGCGCTAATATCAGACCTGATTAAAGCGCTACGCTTGTGGCTCTTCATCTCTGAAAACAACCAAACGCTTCGGTGCAACTCGGCCATCTTCAGCAATCTGAGCGACGCCGACAAACAGTTTCTCTTCGCCACTGGTCATGCGAACCGTGCCTTCCGTTGGCGCACCCGCAACCTGAACGGGCATACCGTGCTGAACAAGGTCAGTCAGTTCCGCGTTCAAGTTTACTTCGGGTAAGTCTTCAACGGCAGTGTCCATAGGCATCAGCAGTGGATCAAGCAGCTCTTTCGGTGCAATTTCCTGCGCCTGTGCTTGCTCTAGAATCTCATTTAACTGCTCCAAAGTCACCATACGCTCATATGGGTATTTCGCGACACCAGTACGACGCAGCATAGTCACGTGAGCACCACAACCTAGCATTTCACCTAGGTCGTCGGTAATTGTTCGGATGTAAGTACCTTTCGAACAGTGCACCTCCATTTCAACTTCATCACCTTCAAAGCGAAGCAGTTCAATAGAGTAAACCGTGATCTTACGAGACTCACGAGGAACCTCGATACCGGCACGCGCGTATTCATACAAAGGTTTACCTTGATATTTCAATGCCGAGAACATTGATGGGATCTGATCGGTTTCACCCTTGAAGCTTGCAATACAGCGCTCTAGTTGTTCTTGAGTCACGTTAACATCACGTGTCTCGACCACTTCACCATCAGAGTCAGAGGTATTGGTACGCTCACCAAGCTTAGCGATAACAACGTAGCGCTTATCAGAATCGAGAAGAAACTGAGAGAACTTCGTTGCTTCACCGAGACAAATTGGCAGCATGCCAGTCGCAAGAGGATCCAGAGCACCGGTGTGTCCTGCCTTCTCTGCAAAGTAAATACGCTTTACTTTTTGCAGTGCATCATTAGACGAAATGCCTGTCGTCTTATCTAATAGAATTACCCCATTGATAGGGCGACCTTTACGACGGCGAGCCATTACTCTTCGCCCTTAGACTGAGTTTCGTCAGCACGACCCGCTTCTTCTTGCTTGCGCTTGTCATCGTTCAGAACTTCACTCACTAGGTTAGACATACGCATGCCTTCTACGAGTGTGTTGTCGTAAGTAAAACGAACTTCAGGCGTTAAACGGTGACGAATACGCTTACCAAGCGCCATACGTACTGGCACTTCATGCTCCTTAAGAGCGGCAAGGCAAGATTCAGGGGTTTGCTCACCGATACATAGGAAAGTCACGAACACCTTTGCGTATGCAAGGTCACGAGACACTTCTACATCTGAGATAGTTACCATACCGATACGTGAGTCACGAACTTCACGTTGTAGGATAAGAGCAAGCTCTTTTTGAAGCTGCTGAGACACACGTTGTGTGCGGCTAAATTCTTTTGACATTTCTTTTCTCACTTAGAAAGATGGGGGGCTTGGTAATTACCAGCCCCCCATGGTGTATTCAACAACCGATTACTTATTACCTTTACTCGTAATGTTAGTAACCTTAGTCAATATGTCGAGTCGTACAGACTGATTAGTCTAGAGTACGTTTAACCTCAACAATTTCGAATACTTCGATCTGGTCACCAACGCGAACGTCGTTGTAGTTCTTAACGCCGACACCACACTCGTAACCATTTTTAACTTCTTGAACGTCATCTTTAAAGCGACGAAGTGACTCTAGTTCACCTTCGTAGATAACAACGTTGTCACGAAGTACACGGATTGGGTTGCTACGCTTAATCGTACCTTCAGTCACGATACAACCAGCGATTGCACCAAGTTTAGGCGACTTAAATACGTCACGAACTTGGGCAAGACCAATAATCTCTTGACGGAATTCAGGAGCAAGCATGCCGCCCATCGCCTGTTTCACTTCATCGATCAGTTGGTAAATGATTGAGTAGTAACGTAGATCTAGGTTTTCGTTCTGAACCGTGTTACGCGCAGTTGCGTCAGCACGAACGTTGAAACCAAGGATGATAGCATTAGAAGCGGCTGCAAGTGTTGCATCAGTTTCAGTAATACCACCAACACCAGAACCTACGATGTTCACTTTAACTTCATCCGTTGACAGTTTCAGTAGAGAGTCAGCAATCGCTTCTACAGAACCTTGAACGTCTGCTTTAAGTACAACGTTAAGCTCAGCGACTTCGCCAGCCGTCATGTTGGCGAACATGTTCTCTAGTTTCGCTTTTTGTTGGCGAGCGAGTTTAACATCACGGAATTTACCTTGACGATAGTTCGCAACTTCACGTGCTTTACGCTCATCACGTACAACCGTCGCTTCGTCACCTGATGCAGGTACGCCAGAAAGACCTAGAATTTCTACAGGAATAGATGGACCTGCAGTTTCGATGTCTTTACCATTTTCATCGCGCATTGCACGAACACGGCCATACTCTTGACCACAAAGAACGATGTCGCCTTTGTTTAGAGTACCAGACTGAACAAGAACAGTAGCAACAGGGCCACGGCCTCTGTCTAGGCGAGACTCAACAACAACGCCTGATGCCATACCATCTTTAACCGCAGTCAATTCTAGTACTTCAGACTGAAGAAGGATCGCTTCAAGAAGACCTTCAATGTTTGTACCCTGTTTTGCAGAGATGTGAACGAAGATGTTCTCGCCGCCCCACTCTTCAGGAATAACATCGTATTGAGCAAGCTCATTCTTAACGTTATCTGGATTAGCGCCTTCTTTATCGATTTTGTTTACAGCAACAATCAGAGGAACGCCAGCCGCTTTTGCGTGCTGGATAGCTTCGATTGTTTGCGGCATAACACCATCATCAGCAGCAACAACAAGAACAACGATATCTGTCGCTTGAGCACCACGAGCACGCATAGCAGTAAACGCTGCGTGTCCTGGAGTATCAAGGAACGTGATCATGCCGTTATCCGTTTCAACGTGATATGCACCGATGTGTTGTGTGATACCACCAGCTTCCGCATCTGCAACGTGTGCACGACGGATGTAATCCAGTGTAGAAGTTTTACCGTGGTCAACGTGACCCATGATAGTAACAACAGGGGCGCGACCTTCAGCGATAGCATCGTTGTCACGGTCAGCCAGTACCGCTTCTTCAAGTTCGTTTTCTTTGCGTAGGATTACCTTGTGACCCATCTCTTCTGCAACAAGTTGCGCAGTTTCTTGATCGATCACTTGGTTGATAGTCGCCATAGCGCCCATCTTCATCATAACTTTGATAACTTCCGTTGCTTTAACTGACATTTTGCTAGCCAGTTCAGAAACCACGATTGTTTCGCCGATAGCAACGTCTGATTTAGCAACCGTTGCTGACTTGTCAAAACCTTGCTGCATTGACGTTGGTTTAGCAAGCTTACCTTTAGCGCCACGACCACGTTGGTTACGACCACCACGGGTATTGTTAGGTTGAGCCGCTGGAGCCGCTTTCTTCTTACGACGACGAGGCGCTTTTTCTTCTTTCTGGTCAGCAGCATCTTCCGCTTCACGAGCATAAGTAGAAGTCGTCACATGGTAATCCGCAGATTTCTCTTGTTCTTTCTTCTTCTTCTCTTCTTCAGACCAGCGCTCTTGATTCTCTTCTGCTAACTTACGAGCTTCTTCAACTAGCTTCGCCGCTTCTGCTTCAGCTTTACGCTGTGCTTCTTGCTCTTGACGAGCTTTTAGTTCATCCGCTTCTTTTTTCGCTTGTGCGTTAACGTCTGCATTTTTTGAATTCATGTCTTTTTTAGCCTTTTCAGCTTGTGCGCGTTGAGCTTTTTCTTCAGCATCACGTTTTGCATCCGCTTCACGTTTTGCTTTTTCTTCAGCTTCGCGCTGTGCTTTCTCTGCAGCATCACGTTTCGCTTGCTCTTGAGCTTCGCGTTGTGCTTTCTCTTCCGCTTCACGTTTCGCTAGTTCCTCAGCTTCACGTTTCGCTTCATCTTCAATAGTGCTGCGCTTCACATAAGTACGCTTTTTGCGTACCTCTACTTGAACATCCTTACTCTTACCGCCTCCAGCAGCAACACTTAGCGTGCTGCGGGTCTTGCGTTGAAGAGTTAAACGAGTCGGCTCTGATTCACCAGAAGTGTCGCCATGCTCCTTTTTAAGGTGCGTTAGCAATGATTGTTTCTCTGAATCACTAACTTGATCCGAACCTGTTTTCTTCATGCCTGCATCAGCAAGTTGTTCAATTAAGCGGTCAACTGGCGTACCAATCTCTTCACTCAGTGCTTTAACTGTTAATTGTGTCATACCGCTCTCTCCTTGCTGAGTTATTCTTCGTCGCCGAACCAACAGATGTTACGTGCAGCCATAATTAGCTCACCCGCACGCTCTGCAGTTAGATCTTCAATGCCTTCTAGTTCATCAACGCCTTGGTCAGCTAGGTCTTCCAATGTTGCCACGCCTTTTGCTGCTAGTTTGTAAGCCATTTCACGCTCTAGGCCTTCAAGTGCTAGCAAATCTTCAGCAGGCTCAACGCCGTCGAAAGTTTCTTCTTTCGCTAACGCTAAAGTCGTTAGTGCATCTTTTGCACGGCTACGCAACTCTTCAACGATACTTTCATCTAGACCATCGACTTCAAGTAGCTCGTTTACTGGTACATAAGCCACTTCTTCTAGCGTAGAGAAACCTTCTTCAACAAGCATTTGAGCAAAGTCTTCTTCGATGTCTAAGTGCTTCATGAAGTTTTCAATGGAAGCAACCGCTTCTTCTTGGTGCTTCTTCTGAAGATCTGCAACTGTCATTACGTTCAGTTCCCAACCAGTAAGTTGAGATGCTAGACGTACGTTTTGTCCACTGCGGCCGATCGCTTGAGCTAGATTATCCGCTTCTACAGCGATATCCATAGAGTGTGCATCTTCATCAACAATAATAGAAGCAACATCTGCTGGCGCCATTGCGTTGATTACGAATTGAGCCGGGTTATCGTCCCAAAGCACGATATCAATACGCTCACCGCCAAGATCATTAGAAACGGCTTGTACACGTGCACCACGCATACCGACACACGCACCAACAGGATCAATACGTTTATCGTTTGTTTTCACAGCGATTTTAGCACGAGAACCCGCGTCACGTGCAGCCGCTTTCAGTTCAATGAGCTCTTCACCAATTTCTGGCACTTCAACGCGGAATAGCTCAACTAGCATTTCTGGTTTAGAACGCGTAACGAAAAGCTGGAAACCTCGAGCTTCTGGTTTTACTGCGTATAACAGGCCTCGAACACGATCACCAGGACGGAAGTTTTCACGAGGCAGTTGATCATCACGAAGAATGACAGCTTCAGCGTTATTACCTAGGTCTAGAATAATTGTGTCACGGTTAACTTTCTTAACCGCACCCGTAACGAGTTCACCTTCGTTATCAATAAACTGTTCAACGATTTGAGCACGTTCAGCTTCACGTACTTTTTGTACGATAACTTGCTTAGCTGTTTGCGTCGTAATACGGTCAAACGTTACTGATTCGATGTCATCTTCGATGAAACCGCCAAGTTCGATCTCTGGGTTATCGTACTTTGCAGCTTCAATCGAGATTTCTTTTGTTGGGAATTCAACTTCCTCAACAGCTTCCCAACGACGGAAAGTTTCGAAATCACCCGTTTTACGGTCAATTTCTACGCGAACTTCAATTTCTAATTCGCTTTTCTTTTTTGTTGCCGTTGCAAGCGCGATTTCAAGCGCTTCAAAAATACGCTCACGAGGAACTGCTTTCTCATTAGAAACAGCTTCTACTACCGCCAAAATTTCTTTGTTCATTAATCTAGCCTCTTAAGCTCTTCTCTCTAGGAGAACTAAAATTTAGGGATCAGGTTAGCTTTCGCAATATTGCTCAAGACAAATTCTTCTTCTTGTCCTTCAACCAATACTGTTACTGTCTCGCCTTCAATAGATTGGATATCACCTTTCCATTTACGACGGTTGCCGACAGCCATTTTCAAAACGATGCTTACCTCGTGACCAATAAATTGTTGGTAATGCTCTGCTTTGAACAGTGGTCTCTCTAAACCTGGAGAAGACACTTCAAGGTTATAAGCCACTGAAATTGGATCTTCAACGTCCATTACGGCACTTACTTGGTGACTAACTTCAGCGCAATCATCTACATTAATACCGTTAGGCGAATCGATGTAAATACGTAGCGTTGAGTGCTCACCAGCACGAATAAATTCTAATCCAACTAACTCATAACCTGATGCAGCTACTGGAGCGTCAAGCATTTCAGTAAGTTGTCTTTCTAAACCAGTCATTTAACCACTCCAGAAACAAAAAAAGGGCTCAAAGCCCAATTTAAATTCCAAGCAAACATTATCTAAACGCATTTACAAATGCCTAGATAACAAAAAACCCCGTATAAGCCGGGGTTTTTGTTGCTGGACCCTTATATGTCAAGTGCCATCACATTCGATATCACACTCAACTCACAGTGAGGTTCACACTGTGCAAACTTGCAACCAAAACACGCTACATTATAGCGTCAAAATTGGTTGCGGGAGCCGGATTTGAACCGACGACCTTCGGGTTATGAGCCCGACGAGCTACCAAACTGCTCCATCCCGCGTCCGACTTGTGAGCATTATACGCTCAACAAGATGTTTTACAAGTTTGTAAACATGGTGCCGAGAGAGGGACTCGAACCCTCACACCCTAAAGCACTAGCACCTCATGCTAGCGTGTCTACCAATTTCACCACCTCGGCAAATAACCTTTACAGATTATTGTGGAATTTCATCGCCTTGCGATGGAACTTCACTCACTGCATCATCAGCTTTCTGAATAACCTGACCTTGTGTCGGGTTAATCCATTGTGACTCAGTCTTATGTGTAGACATATTACCAAGCACCAAGCTAAGGATAAAAAATGTAGTTGCAAAAACTGCAGTCATTCGGGTAAGAAAATTTCCTGAGCCACTAGCACCAAACACAGTGTTTGAAGCGCCAGCACCGAATGAGGCTCCCATATCTGCGCCTTTACCTTGTTGAATCAACACTAGGCCAATTACACCAAGCGCTGCCAACAGGTAAATCACAAGTAGAACTGTAAACATTTTTCCACCTATGTTCCTAATTGTTGAGCCAGCGCCGTTCAAAAAATCATTTTCAAGAACAAGGCTAGCGACCTCCTAACTGAAGGCCGAGCAATACTAGCGAATGAGAGGTTGCCTGACAAGGGGAATTTGCTAAAAAATAAGCCTTTACCAAGCGAGTGGTCAAAAAAAAGTCAAAAGCGACGTAAAACTCATTAATGTCCCTTTTGACCTTCATACCACTCAATCAATTTTAATCATAGGAGCTATTGTCGCTCCGACTCAATAAGAGGTTTAATTAGCAGTTTGCTTTTACCGCATCAGCGATCTTAAGTGCAGACATTTGAACAAGCTCTGCATCTTCGCCTTCAACCATGACACGTAGCAGTGGCTCAGTGCCTGATTTACGCAATAGTACACGGCCTTTATCACCCAGTTCCGCTTCCACTTCAACAACCGCTGCTTTCACCGCTTCGGCTTCTAATGGGTTTGAATCACCGCTGAAACGTACATTTTCCAAAACTTGCGGGTATAACGTCATGCCCTGAGACAACTCGTTTAGGGTCATTTCGCTATCAACAACAGAAGCTAAGACTTGAAGTGCAGCAACGATAGCATCCCCCGTGGTCACTTTATCCAATAGAATAACGTGGCCAGAGTTCTCTGCACCGATCTTCCAGCCTTTAGCAAGAAGCTGTTCCATTACGTAACGGTCACCAACAGCAGCACGTACAAACGGAATGCCTAACTGCTTAAGGCCGTTTTCCATACCAAGGTTGGTCATGAGCGTACCAACAACGCCGCCTTTCAACTCACCGCGGCGCAATGCATCACGTGCAATGATGTACGCGATTTGGTCGCCATCCACTTTGTTGCCCAGCTCGTCAACCATGATGATACGGTCGCCGTCACCATCAAAGCCAAGGCCTAAGGCCGCTTTCTCTTCAACCACTTTTGCTTGCAGGGCACGCACATCCGTCGCACCAACTTCGTGGTTGATATTAGTACCGTTTGGCTCAACACCAATCGCAATAACCTCAGCGCCCAACTCTTTAAATACAGACGGGGCAATATGGTAAGTCGCACCATGAGCACAATCGACAACAATCTTCATTCCTGCCAGCGTCATCTGATTTGGGAATGTACTTTTACAGAATTCAATGTAACGACCCGCGGCATCGTTTAAACGTACCGCTTTACCGAGCTCGAATGAATCAACACATTCGATATCTTTATCCAGTTCTGCTTCGATTGCTAACTCGATATCGTCTGGCAACTTCGTCCCCTCAGAAGAGAAGAACTTGATACCGTTATCATAGTAAGGATTATGTGAAGCAGAGATAACAATCCCAGCCTCAGCGCGGAACGTTTGTGTCAGGTAGGCGACAGCAGGTGTCGGCATTGGGCCAGTAAACGTAGCTTGCAGCCCCGCAGCAGCAAGACCCGCCTCTAAAGCTGATTCCAACATATAACCAGAGATACGAGTGTCCTTACCAATGATCACTTTCTTGGTGCCCTGCTTCGCGAGAACACGCCCTGCAGCCCAACCAAGCTTGAGGACAAAATCCGGTGTAATTGGGTACTGACCAACCTTGCCACGCACACCATCTGTGCCGAAGTAACGTCTTTTATCAGACATTTTTATTTTCCTTAATTACATGAGTGATTGTTATTCATCACTTCAATTATCTTCATCGCTTCCAACGTTTCGTCAACGTCGTGAACACGAATAATTTGAGCACCTTTCATAGCGGCAATCGTGGCACAAGTAACACTGGCTACCATGCAATCCACAGGAGCCTTGTCTAACAACTTAAAGATCATCGATTTTCTCGACATTCCCGCTAAGATTGGCAACCCTAATGCGTGAAGTTTATCAAGATGTGCTAATAGATGATAATTATGTTCGATCGTTTTACCAAAACCAAAACCGGGGTCTAGGATAAGTTGCTCTTTTGATATGCCTATAGCCTCACACGCGTCCACTCTTTCTCTCAAAAAGTCTTCCACATCAGTTAACACGTCATCATAGCTGGGATTCGCTTGCATGGTTCTAGGTTGACCTTTCATGTGCATCAAGCAAATTGGGACATTCGCGTTAGCGGCTGCCTCTAAGGCTCCAGGTTCTTGTAAAGCACGCACGTCATTGATCAAATCAGCACCAGCCTCAACGGCTTGACGCATTACTTCCGCTTTGCTGGTATCAATAGAGATCCAAACATCAAACTTAGCGCGAATGGCTTGAATCGCTGGGATAACACGAGCGAGTTCTTCTTCTAAAGAGACCTCAGGCGCTCCCGGACGAGTCGATTCACCACCAATATCAATGATGCTGACACCAGCTTGAATCATTCGTTCCGCTTGCTGTAACGCCTTGTCTAACGAATTAAATTTACCGCCATCTGAAAAAGAATCTGGCGTGACATTAAGTATACCCATTACATGTGGGCGGTCTAAAACGAGCGTTTTATTGTTTGCTTTTAATATCATGGAAAACACCTATCAAAAAGTAAAAACACCTTGGGCTATAAACAGAAAAACCCTGAGCGTGCTCAGGGTTTTTATTGATAACTTAACGATTAAGAATCTTTATTTTCAACGTCATCTGAGTCAGATTTAACGTCTTCAACTTTCGACTCTTCAGCTTTTGGTTCCGCTTTGGCGTCTTCTGCCTTAACTTCAGGTTTTGCCTCTTCCTTTGCAGGTTCAGCTTTTGCCTGATCACCCCAACCAGCTGGTTCACGAATGTCGTCTTTACGCTCCATCAAGTCATCAATCTGACCTGCATCAATCGTTTCAAACTTCATCAACGCATCTTTCATCGAGTGCATGATATCCATGTTCTCTTCAAGAATCTTGCGTGCACGGTCGTAGTTGCGATCAATTAGAATTCGAATTTCTTCATCGATCAGCTTAGTCGTGTCATCCGAAACATGCTTCGCTTGACTCATACCACGACCTAGGAAAACTTCACCTTCTTCTTCAGCATAGAGAAGAGGACCAAGTTTTTCAGAGAAGCCCCATTGCGTCACCATCTTACGAGCAATATCCGTTGCACGTTCGATATCGTTAGACGCACCCGTCGACACTTTCTCCTTACCGTAGATAAGTTCTTCAGCAAGACGACCACCGTACAAACTAGAAATCATAGACTCTAGGTGTTGGCGAGACATGCTCACACGATCTTGTTCTGGCAAGTACATGGTTACACCAAGCGCACGACCACGTGGAATGATTGATACTTTGTACACTGGATCGTGTTCAGGCACCAAACGACCAACAATTGCGTGACCTGCTTCGTGGTAAGCCGTTGACTCTTTTACTTCCTCAGACATCACCATGGAACGGCGCTCAGCACCCATCATGATTTTGTCTTTAGCAAGTTCAAACTCAACCATAGAGACATTGCGCTTGTTACCACGAGCTGCAAATAGAGCCGCTTCGTTCACAAGGTTCGCCAGATCTGCACCAGAGAAACCAGGTGTACCACGAGCGATCAGAGACGGTTCAACATCACCTGATAGTGGCACTTTACGCATGTGCACTTTAAGAATTTGTTCACGACCACGTACATCCGGTAGACCAACCACAACTTGACGGTCAAAACGACCAGGACGAAGTAGTGCTGGATCGAGTACATCTGGACGGTTGGTCGCAGCGATAACGATAATACCTTCGTTACCTTCGAAACCATCCATCTCAACGAGCATTTGGTTCAGTGTTTGTTCACGTTCGTCGTGACCACCACCAACACCAGCACCACGTTGACGACCTACCGCATCGATTTCATCGATAAAGATGATACACGGCGCGGCTTTCTTCGCTTGTTCGAACATGTCACGCACACGAGATGCACCAACACCAACAAACATTTCTACGAAGTCAGAACCCGAGATAGTAAAGAACGGTACTTTCGCTTCACCAGCAATCGCTTTTGCAAGCAATGTCTTACCCGTACCAGGAGGACCAACCAACAGGATACCTGTCGGGATCTTACCACCTAGTTTTTGGAATCGACTTGGGTCACGAAGGTAATCAACCAATTCTTTAACGTCTTCTTTTGCTTCGTCACAACCGGCAACGTCCGCAAACATCGTTTTGATTTGTTCTTCGCTCATCATGCGAGCTTTGCTCTTACCAAACGACATTGCGCCTTTACCGCCGCCACCGCCTTGCATTTGACGCATGAAGAAAATCCATACACCAATCAGTAAGATCATAGGGAACCAAGAGATGAAGATAGTGCCAAGTAAGCTCTGCTCTTCCGGTGGTGTCCCCTGAACTTTTACGTTTTGATTAATCAAGTCATCAAGTAGCTTTTGGTCATAAACAGGCATGTAAGTCACAAACTTACCACCACCGCCACTACGTGTGAAAGTGATTTCGCTGTTATTGAACTGTGCGTCTTGAATCTGGCCTTGGCCAACTTCCTGTACAAACGTGGTGTAATCTACTGCTCTGCCGTTACTTTCCCCAGGGCCGAAACTCTGGAATACCGACATCAACACTACAGCGATAACAAGCCACAGAATTAAATTTTTTGCCATGTCACTCAAGGTGTCAGCCTCTCGATAACTAATTGTAATTAAAGGTAGGGTACTACAGTTTGTAACCTGTAGCCATATTGTTAACTCTCACTCTTTGAAGAGAATCGTTAACCTTTGTAACCAGTGGCTACGATAAACACTTCTCGAGATCGAGCCCTAGAAGAGTCGGGTTTCCTGACCTTAACCGTTTTAAACATCTCACGGACATCTTTGACGTATTGGTCAAACCCTTCGCCTTGGAATACTTTAACGACAAAACTACCATTGGTAGCTAGAACTTGTCGACACATATCCAAAGCTAATTCAACCAAGTACATAGCTCTTGGTTGGTCTACTGAGTTATTTCCCGCAATGTTAGGGGCCATATCTGACATCACCACATCGACCATATTAGGTTGAATACGATCCAGTAAGGCTTCCAATACGGCTTCTTCGCGGAAATCACCTTGTAAAAAGCTCACACCAGCGATAGGGTCCATCGGCAACAAGTCACACGCAATGATTTGTCCACTATCACCAATAATCTTAGCAGCATATTGAGACCAACCGCCAGGTGCTGCCCCTAAATCCACAACGGTCATCGCAGGAGACAACAATTTATCTTTTGCTTGAATCTCTTCCATTTTGAAATAAGCCCGCGAACGATAGCCTTTCTTTCTCGCCTCATTTGCGTACTTGTCGTCGAAGTGCTCCTTCAACCAACGACCTGAACTGGCCGAGTGTTTCTGTTTACTCATTGGATACCTAAATTGGAGGAAAGTACTAATTGCTGAATAAATTATAGTCTTCAGCATTAGATGGCGTTAAAATAGCTTTTTTCAACCCTAATACTAAAGAAAATTGGCCGCGTAATGAACCTAAGTACCAAACAAAAGCAGCATCTAAAGGGCCTAGCTCACAGTTTAAAACCTGTCGTGCTAATGGGCGCAAATGGACTTACTGAAGCTGTTCTAGCGGAAATCGAATTAGCTCTAGACCACCACGAACTGATCAAAATTAAAGTTGCATCAGAAGACCGTGAGACTAAACAACTGATTATCGATGCCATTGTACGTGAATCTAAAGCAGAGAAAGTACAAACTATCGGTAAAGTTCTAGTACTGTTCCGTCAGTCAGAAGCTCGTAAAATCGAGATTCCACGCAAGTAAGCTGAATTCACATAAAGAAAACCTTAGCGTTTATCTTTCAGTGTAGCTTGAGAAACGAAAAAGGTCGCATTAAGCGACCTTTTTACTTATCAGAAACAAAGTTAATTCAATTAGATATATTCTACTTTGTCGATTTCAAAGTCTTTATCACCACCTGGAGTAGAGATATGAACTTCATCACCTTCCATCTTACCGATTAGACCGCGCGCAATCGGTGATTTCACAGAAATTCGCCCAGTTTTAATATCGGCTTCATCTTCAGAAACGATTTGGTAACGGAACTCTTCGTCCGTATCGACATCAACCAAAGTAACAGTCGTGCCAAAGATAATCTTACCCGTATTATCCATCTGAGTGACATCGATGATTTGAGCGAGTGATAACTTATATTCGATATCTCGAATTTGAGCTTCACAGATCCCCTGCTCCTCACGAGCAGCGTGATATTCTGCATTCTCTTTCAAGTCACCAAGTTCACGAGCTTCACCAATAGCTGCTGAGATAACAGGGCGAAGCTTAAGTAAGCGATCTAATTCGTCACGCAGCTGCTGAGCACCGCGTACTGTCATTGGAACCTTTTCCATTTTTTACCTCTATGCCAAAGCTTTCTTTGGCCAACATAAATACACCCAACGCATTCATTGGGTGATAGAAACAAAACGATTTGACTTAGTGTAAACAAACTTGATGGCTAAATCATCTTTATTCCACTTTGCATTCTAAAAGCTTTATCTAAGTCTAAATTATACGCCTAACAAAAACGAATAATAATATTCTGACCTATGAACTCACGATTTAACACCTAAAAAAAACAAAAACAAAAACAAACCAATACAGACCTAAATCCAAAAAATACACTTAACAACAGTAACTTATAACAAAAAACCAACAATAAAACATTGTTCGATATTTTATTGATATCATTTTACTAACGACCTGTGGAACTTTGGGGTAAAAAGTATCTCATGGATTGCACTGGTAAGTTTCATGATTTTACTCTAAGTATACTTATGAATCCCCACCCATATAATCAATCCACAAAAAGGGTGCAAATCCTTAATAAATACCTTTATGGACAGTAATTAGGAATCAATAACATGAACAAAACGATGATCGCTTTGGCAGTTTCTGCCGCTGCTCTTGCTACTGGAGCTAACGCCTCAGAACTGTACAACCAAGACGGTACGACTCTAGACATGGGCGGCCGCGCTGAAGCTCGTCTATCGATGAAAGATGGTAAAGCACAAGACAACTCTCGTGTCCGCCTTAACTTCTTAGGTCAAGTTGAAATCCAAGATGGCCTATACGGTGTCGGTTTCTACGAAGGGGAATTCACTACTGCTGACAATGCTGACGGCTCTGACCTAGATAACCGTTACACTTACGCTGGTCTAGGCGGTACATTCGGTGAAGTAACTTACGGTAAAAACGACGGTGCGCTAGGCGTGATCACAGACTTCACTGATATCATGGCTTACCACGGTAACTCAGCTGCAGACAAAATTGCTGTCGCTGACCGTACCGACAACATGCTTTCATACAAAGGTCAATTCCAAGATCTAAGCGTTAAAGCGAGCTACCGTTTCGCAGACCGTGAAGATTCAAAGCTAAATGGATCTGGTTACACAGATAACTCTCAAGACGGCTACTCACTTTCTGGTATCTACGCGATTGGCGAAACGGGCGTTAAGCTAGGTGCAGGTTACGCAGACCAAGATAAGAACAATGAATACATGCTTTCTGGTTCTTACACAATGGGTGACCTATACTTCGCTGGTGTATTCACTGATGGTGAAAAAGACTTTGATGGGCAATATGACTCTACAACCGCTTCAAGCATTGGTAGTAAGTTCTCAGGAGTTCAAGACTACACGGGTTATGAATTAGCCGCCGCTTACACACTAGGCCAAACGGTATTCACCACTACGTACAATAACGCAGAAACGGGTAGCGACACATCTGCAGATAACATCGCCATCGATACGACCTACTACTTCAAGCCTAACTTCCGTGGCTATGTTTCTTACAACTTCAACCTGCTGGACGCAAATGATACTCTAGGTACAAGCACAGTAGGCAAGAAAGGTGCTGAAGACGAAGTGGCTGTAGGTCTACGTTACGACTTCTAATTCAGACTATCTCATTGTTGAATGCGTTAATTGAAAATCAAAACGTCCGCTCTCTAGCGGGCGTTTTTTATATCTGTATACTGAAAACATCCGCCATCCAAGATAATCTTCTATGCGCCTTCTATCCACACTGTTTCTCTGTAGTTTTTCCATTAGCATTTTCTCATTCAACGCGTTCGCTTACGCCCCGCTAGATAAATTACCTAATGGCAGTAGCACAAGTGTAATTTTGGAATCCCTGAATGGGGATTCCAATAAAATGAATTTTAACAGTGATGGTTTTTATCCCCCCGCCAGCACATTAAAGCTCGTCACCGCTTTGGCAGCCAAATTAGAGTTGGGGGATGACTTTCACTACACAACCAGCATTGCTCGTTCAGGTAAAGACGCCGTCATTTCGTTCAGTGGTGACCCAACACTACAGCGAGAACATCTGAAAAGCCTTCTAGCTCAATATGCTCAATCACAATCTAAATCGATCAAAGGTAACCTGTATCTTGATAACTCAGCTTTTACTGGCTATCAACGCGCAGTGGGGTGGCCTTGGGATATTCTCGGTGTTTGTTACAGCGCACCTTCGAGTGCGATGACCTTAGACAGCAACTGCGCACAAGCCTCTATTTACACAAAAGATAACGGCAGCACCCGGATTTATATTCCCGCTCACTATCCGATAGACGTGACCACCACGGCCGCCACGGTCACTCGCTCAGGGCAGAAGGCCACACAATGCGACTTAGAGCTCATCACCACACCAGATAACACATACACGCTCTCTGGTTGCTTAGTGGAGCGCAACAAGCCGCTCCCCCTTAAGTTTGCAATTCAAAACCCAGAGCTTTACACCTATCAAGTCGTCACATCGCTTCTTCAAGAACTGAGAATAGAAGTAAAAGGCGATGTGATCCTTGGTAAAAAAGACAAATCGGATAAGACCTCGTTAGTCGCCAGTCACAACTCAGAAAAACTACCCGAACTGCTCGATATCATGCTCAAGAAATCAGATAACCTGATCGCTGATAACCTAACTAAAACACTGGGTGCGACGTTTTATGTTCAGCCTGGAAGTTTCAATAACGGAACCGAAGCGATAAAGCAGATATTACAAACCAAGACCAATATAGATCTAAGTCAGGCGCAGTTGGTCGACGGTTCTGGGCTGTCTAGAAATAACCGAATAAGATCACAAACCATGGCTCAAGTGCTGCGTTACATCTGGGCTAACGATCAACGACTCAATTTAATTAAGGCAATGCCAATCTCTGGAGTGAGTGGCACCCTCAAATATCGACAAAGCATGCGAAAGGCGCCGATCCAAGGCAATATTATTGCGAAGAGTGGGTCTTTGTACGGCAGCCATAATATGGCCGGTTTTGGTTTAGATAAAGCGGGCAATCCAAGTTCTCTATTTGTGCAGTTTGTTCGCGATTATTTCCCAGAAGAACAAGATCCAGACAAACCAGTAGAAGCACCGATCACCCAGTTTGAGCGTGCTTTCTACAAAGATGTGGTCGAGTTCAGTCAAACACAAAACAAATCTAAGTAATGCTAGCTCTGTGTAAGCTTCTACATTAATAACAAAAATGGCGCTGAAGACCTTCAATCTTTAGCGCTATTTTTAGAAGTGGTTAAACGATGCCTAAGAATGCGTTCACTACAGTGAAGTAGATCCACATTCCTGAGATATCGACTATCGAAGCCAGCACAGGGCTCACTAACACAGCAGGATCAAGCTTGAATAGCCTAGCGACTATCGGCAATCCACCGCCAAGTACGGTTGATAAGGTCACCTGAATAAACAGCGCTACCGCTATCGCTAAGGCAATCATGTTGATGTCATGCCCTCCCGTTGATGGGCTATCACTGAACAGTAAGATCCGGCCTATTATCACCAAAGCGATAGCAAGCGCTAAGCAGATAGCAACTCTCAATTCTTTCCACAGAACGTTGGCCCATTGGCGCTTCTGCAACTCACCGGTAGCTAAAGCCCGGATCACCAAAGTTGCGGCTTGTGTTCCCGTATTACCACCAGCAGCAGCAATCACAGGCATGTAGATTGCCAAAAGAACCAACTGACTGAGAATGTCTTCATACTGAGCAATAATAAGCCCAGAGACGATTCCTAATAGTGCTAACGCAATAATCCAACCGATACGCTGCCTGACGTGACTCATGACGCCAGTAGAAAGATAGCCCTGCTGAGGCTCTACCTCTGAGTAGATCAGCCCGAGTTGGTGAGCGAGATGTCGAGATCGCTTCTCAAAGCCCTGCTCTTCTAGCTCACTAAGTAAAGTCTGAATTGTACTCAAAGAGCATTGCCCCAATACTAACACCGCATCTTCGAGCGGCATTCGGTTCAAAAGGTTAATTTGTTGTTCGCGTCCGTACTGTTGAAAAGCATTCGATACCGCTTGAATGTCTTGCTCTGAGTACTGAGCTTCAATAGATAAAAAAGTGTTGTTCATTACCGTCATGGCGAATCTCCCGATTGGCAAAGGTAACGACCATCAAAACAAATAGCCTATCGCTAGTACATCAAGTGCACATAACTAGGCGCACCAAGAGCTTTACGCACTGATGTGTCTACTTGTTAGAATCTAGTGTGTGGAAAAGAAAGAGGGGAAAACAAAGATACCCTACCTGAGCGGCAGGACAATAGATCAATACCGAGACAGGTTATTCTTCTCCATTCAAACTAGGAGGATGGTCGGTATTGTTCATAAAAATCTCCAGAATTACTGTCAATTTGACAGCGCGCATAGTGTAGCAATAGACGTTTAAAAACTTCGTCAACTTTCGGTTAATAATGTTAGAGGCAATAAAAAGGCATCCGTAGATGCCTTTCGATAACTGATTGATGATTCAATATTACTTGATAGTAATACGAGCAAACTTACGCTTACCAACTTGGTAAACCGCCGTACCCGCTTCAGGTACAAATTTGCTGTCTTCAATCTTTTCGCCTTCAAGCTTAGCCGCGCCTTGCTTGATCATACGCATCGCATCAGAAGTCGAGTTTACAAGACCCGCTTCTTTTAGCACGTTGGCAATCGGTAAGCCTGCTTCGAATTCAAATTCAGGCATTTCATCAGGAACTTGATTCTTAGCAAAACGGTTAACGAACTCTTGCTCAGCCGCTTCAGCATCCGCTTCACTGTGGAAACGAGCGATGATCTCTTTCGCTAGCAGTACTTTAACGTCACGCGGGTTTTTGCCTGCATCAACGCCAGCTTTCAGTTCCGCTACTTCTTCAAGAGGACGGAAAGACAGTAGCTCGTAGTAGCTCCACATCAGATCGTCAGAGATAGACATGATCTTACCAAACATCTCGCTTGGTGCTTCGCTGATACCGATGTAGTTGTGCGCAGACTTAGACATCTTCTTAACGCCGTCTAGCCCAACAAGTAGTGGCATCATCAGTACCGCTTGTGGTTTTTGACCGGCCGCTTTTTGCAATTCACGACCCATTAGCAGGTTAAACTTCTGGTCAGTGCCGCCAAGCTCAACGTCGCTCTCTAGTGCAACAGAGTCGTGACCTTGTAAAAGTGGGTACATGAATTCGTGGATTGCGATCGGTTGACCGCCAGCGTAACGCTTTTTGAAATCATCACGCTCAAGCATACGAGCAACCGTTTGGTTAGAAGCAAGACGAATCATGCCTTCAGCACCAAGCTCAGATAGCCATTCAGAGTTGAAACGAATTTGCGTTTTCGCAGGATCTAAAATCTTGAATACTTGCTCTTTGTAAGTTTCAGCATTCTTCAATACGTCTTCACGGCTTAGCGGTGGACGTGTTGAGTTTTTACCAGATGGATCACCGACCATTGCCGTGAAATCACCGATAAGGAATGTCACCTCATGACCAAGCTCTTGGAAAGCACGAAGCTTGTTAAAGATAACCGTATGGCCTAGGTGGATATCTGGAGCGGTTGGATCGGCACCCAGCTTAATGCGTAAAGGACGACCTTCTTTTAGTTTCGCAATCAGTTCGTCTTCTGGAATCAGTTCTTCCACGCCACGTTTGATCTCGGCTAGTGCTGCTTCAATACTCGCCATTCTTGTTCACTCCCACAGATTTGGCAAAAATATAATAATTAGACATCTTACTTGAATAGCGATGTATTTTGAAACCAGTTACACTGTTCCGTCGCCGATTTTCATAATATTTATAGAACGAACCGGAACATGTTGTCTATTTTTGCACGCCTTCCTATTTTGCACCGGGTTTTTATCGCATTTTTTAGTGCCATAATTTTCGTCGCGATTTTCTTACTTCCCGACGTCAACAGTTTGCGTGACGATACGGGGGCTTTAGTGGTGGGGAAACATTATCCACTCATCATCGATGCATCCTCAATGGTGAGTTCAACGGATACACTGCCGACGGCGGTACTCAATTGGGAAGAATACACCGTTCGTTCAGGCGAAAGCACCTCCGTCTTATTCGAACGTATTGGCCTCTCATATCGCCTGTTGATCACGCTACTCAATACCAACAATGATATTAAAAAGCAGTTGTCTAACCTTAGACCTGGCGACGTATTGCAATTCGGTTTTGATGAAAACAACGACCTGATTCAGTTAAAACGACAACTGAATGCGTTTGAAAGCTTCAAGATCACCAAATCTGGTGATTCGTTTACTTCTGGCTTCGACAAAAAAGAAGTGGCCTATCAGTACAATTATGCTGAAGCCAACATCACCTCGAACTTCTGGAATGCCGGCGTTAGCGCAGGTTTAACCGCAAACCAAATCATGGAGCTGGCCGGGATCTTCGGATGGGATATCGACTTTGCGTTGGATATTCGCAAGAACGACAGCTTTAAAATCTTATACCAAGAGAAAGTGGTGGAAGGCGAAGTCATTGGTCGAGGTAAAATTATAGCGGCTGTATTCAACAATCAAGGCGATTCATTTACTGCGATATTGGATGATCAAAGTGGCGACTACTTCGATGAAAATGGTCGTGCGATGAAGAAAGCCTTCTTGCGCTCACCGATTGATTTCCGCCGTGTAACATCGAACTTTAACCCTCGCAGAAAACACCCCGTAACCGGTAAGGTTCGCGCTCACCGCGGCACCGACTACGCGGCACCTGTTGGCACGCCTATTTGGGCGGCGGGTGACGGTATTGTTCAAAAGTCGAGTTATAACCAATTTAATGGTAACTATGTGTTCATCCGCCACAGCAACACCTACATCACCAAATACCTGCATATGAAAAAACGTTTGGTAAAAACGGGACAACGCGTAAAACAAGGCCAAACCATCGGCACGCTGGGGGGGACAGGTCGTGTAACGGGCCCGCACTTACACTATGAATTTTTGGTCAATGGCGTTCATAAAAATGCGCGCACTGTGAAATTACCACAATCTAAGTCGTTAACCGGTAAAGCAAAAGCGACCTTTATTGCAAACGCAGAAATTCGACTGAAAAATCTTGAGCGATATGGCCAGTTACTCGCGACCCAATAGACCACTCAATCGTTGAAGACACTTCATAGAAAGTGGCGATATGGTTGTTTCTCTCATATAAGAAGAGCGCCCAACAAGGCGCTCTTCTTCATTTTTGAATCACGGTGTCTGTTACTTTCCTGGCTTGTGGTTTCGCCCTAGCATTAACAGGCAAGGCGTCAGCACCAAGGTTAATACTGTCGCAAAAGCTAAGCCTCCCGCAATGGCCGTCGCGAGTTGTGACCACCATTGAGTGCTCGGCGCACCGAATTCTATTTTTTGATTGATCAGATCAATGTTCATCTCTAATACCATCGGCATTAAACCTAAGATGGTGGTAACGGTTGTCAGCATGACTGGTCTTAAACGCTGGACCCCCGTTCTGAGAATCGCATCTCGCTTATCCAAGCCTCTTTTGATCAATTGGTTATAGGTGTCAATCAGCACAATATTGTTGTTCACCACAATCCCAGCCAACGCTATCACTCCAATACCGGACATCACAATACCAAATGGACGCTGGAAGATAAGCAAACCGACGAACACACCAACGGTTGAGAATAACACGGCACTCAGGATCAAGAATGCTTGATAGAAGCTATTAAACTGAGTAATCAGAATCAAAGCCATCACTGCCAACGCCACCAAAAAAGCACTTTGTAAGAAAGCGGAAGAGTTTTCTTGTTCTTCATTCTGACCACGGATACGAAATTCGACACTACTCGGTAGCCCTAACTCATTTAACGCTTGCTCAATTTTTGGCAGTTCGAGGGCAAGGTTATAGCCCTCTTTCATATCTGCCATGATGTTCACTACCCGTTGACCATCGAGGCGTTTGATGGTGTCTTGCTTATGGTCGGGAACAATCTGAGCAAAGTTGGTGATCGGCACTAAACCTGCGGGCGTTTTGACTCTCAATTGATCGAAGCGCCCAATGTCTCTCTTGTCATTCGGGTAACGCACCAAGATATCGACCTCTTCTGATGAATCATCAGGCAAGTAATCACCAATCTTGAGTCCATTTGTCACGAATTGAACGGTATTACCAACTAAGGTCGCGTCTGCTGAAAAACGGGCAGCATCGTCGCGGCGAATATCCACCTTCCAATCGATACCATCCTTGCTCGCGGTATCACTGATATTGGTCAATGCTTGATTGCCATCCGCCCAATTTCTCACAATTTTTGCTGCCTGATTAAGTTGCTCTGGCGTTTTTGCCGACAACTCAATCACTAAGTCATTCTCAACCGGTGGTCCTGCATCTGGAAACTTATATTCAATCTCAACCCCAGCGTATTGGTCGGTCTGTACTTTTAGCTCATCAATTATCGCCTTAACACTGCGGCGATATTGCCAATCAACAGGGGTAATCGAGATCAAACCAATCTGATCGTCGCCCCCTGTACGTGTATAAACGCTTTCAAACTCGTCATGATTGAGCATCACCTGCTCAATATCTTGCATGATGTTATCTTTTTCTTGGATAGAGAGGTCACCATGAGAACGGACTTTGACATTAAAGAATGGTGGATCAACCTCCGGAAAAAACTCAGCCCCAAGACCCGCTTTTGAATAAATGACCCCCACCGCAACCGCGAGTAATATCGCACTGAAAAGAATCTTAAACGGGTGCTTAATCGCAACCGACAGCGTGTGGTAATACGCTTTGGTTAAGCCTGTTGCTTGTGAGAAATCACCATTATGCAGCGCCACCATTCGAGCTTGATTGTCAGAAGAGACATATTGAGGTTTGCCGATCAAACCGCCAAGTACAGGCACAAACAACAGCGCCATGATCAATGAAGCGGTTAGCGTTGCGATCAGTGTTAATGGTAAGAACTTCATGAATTCACCGGTCACATCTGGCCAAAACAGTAACGGCGCAAATGCGGCCAAGGTTGTGGCAGTGGATGCCGTTATCGGCCAAGCCATCCGCTTAGCCGCATCTCGGTAAGCCGCTTTGCGCCCTTCCCCCTCTTGCATTCGCCTGTCGGCAAACTCGGTCACCACAATCGCACCGTCGACCAACATACCTACGGCCATGATCAATGAAAACAACACGACAATATTCACAGTTAGCCCAAACACAGACAGAACCAACAACCCCGTCAAGAATGAGCCGGGGATTGAAATACCCACCAACAAAGCGGTGCGAACCCCGAGAATAGCGATGATAACGATCACCACTAAAATGATGGCGGATAAAATGTTGTTTTGAAGATCGTTGAGCATGATCTTCACATCTTTAGATTCATCCCATGTGTATTTCACCAGTAGGTTATTAGGCCATTCCGCTTGTTGCTGAGCAGCGGCCATTACCGCTTTAACGAGCTCAACAGTGTCAATGATGTTTTCACCTGCACGCTTCTTGATATCCAAGACAATCGCAGATTTACCATCTAAACGAGCAAAGCTCTCTGGGTCTCGAAACGCTCGACGAACGGTGGCGACATCGCCAAAGGTGACGACCTGTTTACCATCCACTTTGATGGGTAACTCAAGCACATCTTTTAAGGCGTTAAATACCGAAGGAACTTTGACCGAAAAACGTCCGTAGCCAGTATCAACAAAACCGGCAGCCACCACCCGATTGTTCAGAGCGATCAGATTATAGATATCCGCTTGATCTAGGCTGTAACTCTCCATCAATAGCGGATCAACAATGATTTCGACAATGTCATCGCGATCACCCGCAATATCGACCTCAAGGATCTGACGATAGCTTTCTAATTTATCCCCGAGCTGGCGAGCAATTTTTAAGATCGTGCGTTCAGGCACGGTCCCAAACAGAACCACAGAAAGCACAGGTTGCTCAGAAGCGAGCGTCACCTCATTGACCGTCGGCTCATCACTGTCTTCGGGCAGTTTTGGTTTGACGAGGTCAACGGCATCACGAACATCCGCCATCGCCTTGGTAAGATCAACGCCAACATTAAACTCCAACACAACAGAGGCATGCCCTTCTGCAGCGGTAGCCGTCATCTCTTTTACGCCTTCAATCGACCTCAGCTCTTGCTCTATCGGCCGAACCAACAGACGTTCGGCATCGGTTGGCGAAATCCCTTGGTGCCCGACTGAAACGTAGATAATCGGGATGGTAATATCCGGGCTCGACTCTTTGGGGATCGTGATATAGGTGACAACACCGGCGACCAGAATTAACGCCAACAACGAAAGCATGGTTCGAGCACGAGACAAGGCTGCATCAATAATTGAATACATCGGCAATCTCCTACTCAGCGATTACATTTGAGAGTTCAGCACCTTGCTCAACAGCCATAACAGAGTCACCATCACGCACAAACCCTTGCCCTACTGTGATGATATTGACGTGTTGACCCAATCCAGAGAGCCACACGCCATCTTGTTCTGCCTTGACGAGCTGAATACGGACAAATTTCACGATGGGTGAGTCATCGACTGAAACCAGGGTTTTGACACCAAGGTTACCTGCCTCATCCAGTGCCAGCATAGCAGGCGTCACCTTGACCGCGTCTCTTGCTTCTAGATTGAGTGTAACTTCAGCACTGACGCCAGCAGGCAACAGGCCATCGGAGTTATCGATTTCAATCTCGATTGGGAAGGTATTGGTTGAAGCAGAAGATATTCGAGAAACAAAACGCAAACGCCCTTCGACTTCTTCCCTTCCTAGGAGGCGAACGAAAGCGGATTGATTGACTAACAGATGTTGGATATGACGTTCACTCACATCCGCCTCTATCACCAGAGGATCGAGGTCAATCACGCCGGCGACGGGGTCTCCAACACCAACAAAATCACCGAGCTCAACCATCAAATCTTGTACCACACCCGAGAAAGGCGCGGTGATAACGGTATTCTTTAAAGCCAATTCGGCCTTGCGCTGCATGGCCTTCGCTTCGGTTAATGACGCCTCTGCGGTGGTGTAGGCGATTTCGCCTTGTAGCCCTTTTTTCTTCAGCGATTGCGCGGCTTTAAATTCTTTCTGCTTCAAACGATATAAAGCCGATGCTCGCTCTAATTGAACCTCCAAATCACCTTTATCAATCTGCGCAATGGCTTGTCCTGCTTTAACTCTATCGCCCTTAACAACGTTCAATCGAACAATCTTACCCGCGACCTCTGCGCCCAATCGGGCGTGCCTATCGGGCGCCGTTCGACCATAGAGGTCAATGGTTTTAAAAGTGGGTAATGAACTGAATGTTTGGAAGGAAACCTTAGCCAATGGAATCTCTGTCACTTTTTTATCAGGAGACTCTTCCGCCTGTCCTACTCCTAAGCCAAGCCAAATAGACAGCAGCACCACTAACAACAGAGAAAACAACCACGGCTGTTTAAGTTTCTGGAAAAGTGGCGAATGAGAAAATAGAGTCGGCATAACAAGTCCTTTTGTCCAAGTGATTAAGACGCGCTAAGTGGCTTAACACTGTTATGTGCATCTTCCTGATACACGCTGTTAACATTAACAGACCAAAACCAAACGAAATTGGACGCTATCGACAGTTTAAAAAATATACCGTGTGCTAAAAATTAAGAAATCAACGATTGGAATGGTTTGAAAAGCAAAGAATTCATGTATCTCAACGATTGTTGACTCTGCGATGAACTGAAACTAAGGGATATAAAAACAAAAATGCCGAACATAAGTTCGGCATTTATCATCTTCTGTTGTGGCTTTAAACCTTAACGATCTTCAACTCAAGCTATACGCTGAATGATGCGCCACAACCACACGTTGTAGTCGCATTCGGGTTGTTTACAAAGAAACGAGCGCCTTCTAAGCCTTCGGTGTAATCAACCACACCGCCTATCAGATATTGTAGGCTCATTGGATCAACAACCAGCGTTACTCCGCTGTTTACAATCGTCGTGTCGCCATCATTTACTTTTTCATCAAATGTGAAGCCATATTGGAAGCCACTACAACCACCACCAGTAATGTATACACGCAGCTTGAGTTCTGGATTTTCTTCTTCTGCTATCAACGTTTTTACACGAATGGCAGCTGCATCAGAAAAAGACAATGGAATATTTACTTCGCTCACGACAACCTCTCTTACCTGTGTCAAAAACAACATGATACAAATCTAATTCGAGATCACTGTTGCTGAATGTTTTTTTATATTCGGATGATTATCTAATACCTGACTGAAACGTTCAAGTATTCACCGCGGGATCGCTGCTTTTCCTTCTGGAAACTTGTCCGATCGAGAAAATTACAACGCGCAACCCCTCAAAATAACCAGATTCGGCGGATTATATCAGCGAAAGCATTCCTAGTTGGATTAGGGATAGGTACAATGCGAGCCAATTGGTCCGACAGTCAAAAGAGGATATATCCATGACCAAATCAGCAGAACTTTATCAAAAGGCACAGCAAACTATTCCAGGTGGCGTTAACTCTCCAGTGCGCGCTTTTAATGGTGTAGGTGGCTCTCCAATTTTCGTTGAGCGAGCAGATGGCCCACTTATTTTTGATGCTGATGGTAAAGCATATATCGATTACGTTGGCTCTTGGGGCCCAATGATCCTAGGTCACAACCACGTGGTTATCCGTGATGCTGTGATTGAAGCCGCTCAACGTGGTCTTAGCTTCGGCGCACCGACTGAAACTGAAATCAAAATGGCTGAACTTGTCTCTGAGATGGTTCCATCAATGGAACAGCTACGCATGGTAAGTTCAGGCACTGAAGCGACAATGAGTGCGATTCGTCTAGCTCGTGGCTTCACTGGGCGTGATAAGATCCTGAAATTTGAGGGCTGCTACCACGGCCATGCCGATAGCTTACTCGTAAAAGCAGGCTCTGGTGCGCTAACACTAGGTCAACCAAGCTCTCCGGGCGTTCCCGCTGATTTTGCAAAACTGACGCTAACAGCCATCTTCAACAACCTAGATTCAGTCCGTGAAATCTTCGCTGCAAACAAAGGCGAAATCGCATGTATCATCGTTGAACCTGTAGCGGGTAACATGAACTGCATCCCACCTGTTGAAGGCTTCCACGAAGGGCTCCGTGAAATTTGTGACCAAGAAGGGGCATTGCTCATTTTTGATGAAGTCATGACCGGTTTCCGCGTTGCTGAAGGTTGTGCGCAAGCTTACTACAACATCAAGCCCGATCTAACGTGTCTTGGTAAGGTGATCGGCGGCGGTATGCCAGTGGGAGCTTTCGGTGGTCGTAAAGACGTGATGCAATACATCGCACCAACAGGCCCTGTTTACCAAGCGGGGACACTTTCAGGTAACCCTGTGGCGATGGCGGCAGGCTACGCTTGCCTCACACTATTAAGAGAAGAAGGTAACGAAAAGCGTTTAGCATCAAAAACTAAACAGTTAGCCAATGGCTTTAAGCAGCTTGCCGATAAGCACGGCATCCCAATGCTCGTGCACCAAGTTGGCGGTATGTTTGGTTTCTTCTTCACTGACCAAGAAACTGTGACGTGCTACGAAGATGTAACTAAGTGTGATGTAGAACGCTTCAAGCGCTTCTTCCACCTCATGTTGGATCACGGTGTTTACCTTGCTCCTTCAGCATTCGAAGCAAGCTTTACCTCTCTTGCTCATGGTTCAAAAGAGCTGGATGCAACACTAGAAGCGGCTGACCGTTCTCTTGCGATCATCGCAGCGGAAAGCAAATAATCGAAAGCACGTTATTAGTCGCTAACCGATTGAATTTAGGGCTGCATTAACGCAGCCCTTTCTAATACACCGTGTCCATCCCCCCCAAAGATGCCAGCTGGATTACCGGCTGATTCGGGCCAATACAGAACGAAAAGCGCCTAACGTTTCCAGAAAAAGAAAACCAACAACATCAGTGTACCTAGAAACATTCTAAACCAAGGGATCTCATTTTTTATTTGCTTTTCTTGGTCTTGGCATTTCTTATCTTTATTACAGCATCCCATAATCAAAACTCCTCATTGCTAACGCTCTGTTTTGCAGCCATTATAAACTCAGAACGCCAATATAGAGACCATTACTGTGTCAGAAAAAATTAAAATAAACTCTAGCCACTGGGTAATCATTATTGCCCTACTTGCAGCGGCTTATGCTTGTTACCTGCTTATCGAACCCTACGTTAACTCGATCGTGATGGCCTTTATCATTTCACTGTTAATGTTTCCAATTCACGAATGGCTCGAAAAGAAAATTCCGAATAAAGAAAACCTTGTATCCCTACTTTCTTGTGTGATCCTGACCTTCATTATCGTTATCCCTTTATTGGCCGTATTTGCAGCGATTGTTCAGCAAGGCTCCCTGTTTTCTCAAAATACCTATCAATGGGTAACTCACGGCGGCATTCAAACTTTATTCGAACACCCTTTAGTCGTAAAAGCGCTATCTTTCTTAAATACCTATCTGCCTTTTGACAACATTGAACCTCAAGCCATCGCGCAAAAAGTAGGGGAATTCGCGACAAGCTTTGGGTCAAAGCTTGTTGGTATCAGTGCAAAAATTCTTGGTGATGCGACCAATTTTTTGATGAATTTCCTCTTGATGCTGTTTGTTCTGTTCTTCCTATTGAGAGATCGTGACAAAATAATCAGCGTCGTTCGTCATATTCTCCCGCTATCTCGCAGCCAGGAAGACAAACTTCTAACAGAAATTGAGCAAGTATCTAAGTCTGCTGTCATGGGCTCATTTTTAACCGCGATAGCACAAGGCTTTGCCGGGGGTTTAGGGATGTGGATAGCTGGCTTCCCTGGTCTATTCTGGGGAACCATGATGGGGTTTGCCTCTTTTATTCCCGTTGTGGGAACGGCTCTTATCTGGATCCCTGCGGCAACCTATTTGTTCCTAACCGGTGATACCACATGGGCGATTTTCCTAACGGTTTACTGTGTCGCGATTGTGGGTTCCATTGACAATCTATTGCGTCCATTATTGATGCAAGGCAGCGCAGGCATGAATACCCTAATGATTTTCTTCTCACTGTTAGGTGGTATTCAACTGTTTGGCTTGATCGGTCTTATCTACGGCCCACTGATTTTTGCGATTACTATCGTCCTATTCAACATCTACGATGAAGAGTTTAAGGACTTTTTAAACCAGCAAGACAAAAGTTAAGCAACTCAACGTCATCTAGGTTGTTGAACACGTATTAAACACTTCAAGCTTTGGGCGGATTATGCGAAAATCCGCCCTCATTTTTTGCTAACGATCCAATAGAGTGTCCTATGTCAGCTTATATAGCCCCAAGCCAGATTGCTCAGCGTCAACTCACCTACTTTGAAGGCAAACATGTTTTAGTTGCTGGAGAGGTTGAAGACTTATTCCCTGTTGAGTTGGCGAAACATTGTGAATCTGTCACCGTGTTTACGTCTAACTACAGCTATTATCGCCAATTAGATAATTGTCGCTCTATTCAACGTTTCTACGGTACTGAATTTACCGAAGAGACCAAAGCTGACTTGGTGATGCTGTATTGGCCAAAAGCCAAAGCGGAAGCGGAGTTCTTACTCGCGATGTTATTTGCAAAATTAGGCAAAGATACAGAGATTGTTGTCGTTGGTGAAAATCGCTCAGGAGTGAAAAGCATTGAGAAGATGTTTACCCCTTATGGCAAGGTTGTAAAATACGATTCCGCCCGTCGTTGTTCTTTCTACTGGGGCCAGTGCTTCGAGCAACCACACGCATTCAACCTACAAGACTGGTTTAAAACTTACACGGTAAGTATTGACGATCAAACACTGGCAGTAAAAAGTCTCCCTGGCGTCTTCAGTCACGGTCAATTCGATGTCGGTAGCCAACTTCTGCTTGATACTCTGCCCAAACTAAAAGGCAAAGTACTGGATTTTGGTTGTGGTGCGGGTGTGTTAGGTGCCGTTATGGCATCTCGTAACCCTGATATTGAGCTCGAAATGTGTGATATCAGCGCATTCGCCGTCGCATCAAGCCAAGCCACACTCGAAATCAATGGTCTAACGGGCAAAGTCTTTGCTTCTGATGTTTACTCAGACACTTCGAATGACTACCAGTTCATCATCAGTAACCCACCTTTTCACTCAGGATTAGACACGAGCTACAGTGCAACAGAAACCCTACTGGCACAGGCACCAAAGCACTTGAAACGCTCTGGTGAGATGATTATCGTTGCCAACAGTTTCTTAAAATACGAACCGATTATTGAGCAAGCTTTTGGAAAATGCGCGACTCTAAATAAGACCACCAAATTCGAGATATACCACGCAAAGAAATAGCCGTCCTAACACAGCGCAGGGTCACAATCTGCGCTACCTGCTTATTTTTTTATCAAAAAATCATAAAAATGAGCTTTTGCACACGCTTTAAATACCACTTACTTGTCAAAGTAAAAAAACTCGTTAATTTCGTTAAATTAGAAACCGTTAATTCGATTCTCTGTGCTTTTTCTCGCCCCCTTTTTGCAGTACACCAAGGAAAGTAGTACCCAATTTATGTTTAGATTCTATCGAAAGCAGAAGTTTAAGCGTCTTCAAAACACCCTAATGCTGGCATTTCTCGTCCTTAGTATTACCCCGGTGACACTTATCGCGATATTTTTCCTTCAATCGCACAGTCAGGATCTTCAAGAACAAAGTACTTCGCACCTTGTTTCAGTCCGTGATACTAAGCAACAGCAAATCATCGATTACCTAGAGGCTCAAGAGTCTCAAGTCATGGGGTTTGTTCGCTCAGAACTGGCGAATGCCAGCGGAGGGCGATTCTATGGTTTAGTTAATGCATTCCAACGACTTGGTTTAGATATTGAAGAGGCGCGCAGCAATGCACAACAACGGTATATTCAAGGGTCAGGAAACCAAATAAAAACATCCATTCTTCCAGAATCCAGCAGCTTCATTGGCAGTGAACGTTACCGTCTACTGCACAAACGCTACCACAATGCTTACCTAGAGCTCCTTAAACGTTCCGATTTTGACGATATCTTACTCGTGGATATCAATGGCAATGTTGCCTATTCCGTTTTTAAACGTGATGACTATGGCACCAACTTACTGACGGGAAAATACAAAAATTCAAACTTAGGCGAGACCTTTCGACGACTAGCAAAAGACGTGACCAAGCATCGTAAGTCCAATGAGGATTACACTCCCGTTATTGTCTCTGATTTTAAAGATGAAAATGGCAAACAAACCGCTTGGTTGGGCGCTCCCATCGTACAGCAAGGTTACCTTCACAGTTATGCCATGTTTCGATTACCCATTAACGGAATTACCAAACTGATCGCCGACTTAAATAAGCGTTCAAATATTCAAACCCTATTGGTCGGCAGCGATCATTTACCTCGTAGCCTTGCGCACTCACAAGAGTCGATCAACTTAAGTCAATATGTTGTCGATAAAGCACTGGCCGGAGAGACAGCTGTAGGAACGTTCGATAACACGCAAGGTCAAGCGTTCATCGCAGCATATACCCCTATCAAACTAAAATATGCGACATGGGCTTTAGTCGTCGAACTGCCTGAGAAAGAAGCCTTTGCTCGTATTCATCACCTCGAAAAAATCTTCGTGATTGTGATGCTAACAGCGATCATTCTTGTGGTGGTCGCATCACACTACTTATCCAATTTTATCACTTCACCGCTTCTCAAACTGACTTGGGCAGCAGAAAAAGTTTCCGCAGGCGATCTCGATGAGGCGATGATCAATACAGAGCGCAAAGATGAGATAGGCCGCTTAGCGGTAAGCTTTGAACGGATGCAACGTTCGATTCGCGACAAAATGCAACTGATCAAAAGCCAAAATGATGAGCTGGAAGACAACCTAAAAACCATTCAAAAGCAAAACGAAGATTTGCAGCTTGCCAACAAGCTCAAAGATGAGTTCTTAGCAACAACCTCACATGAATTGAGAACACCTTTACACGGTATGGTCGGTATCGCAGAGGCACTAATATCGGGCGCCAACGGCCCTATTCCTGCTAACCAAAAATACCAATTAGACATCATCATCAATAGTGGTCAGAGATTAGCAACCTTGGTTGATGATCTGCTTGATTATCACAAGATGCGCTACGGCAGTTTAGATATTAAGAAGTCCGCTGTTGATTTATCGGCCGCCACCAGCTTAGTACTTGAACTGTCACATCATCTATTAGGCAATAAGCCGATTCGAATTATTAATCAAGTTCCAACGGACTTAGCGTTAGTATCGTCCGACTCTCAACGACTGGAACAAGTGATGTATAACTTGGTTGGCAATGCCATTAAGTACACATCAGAAGGAAAAATCGTTATCTCGGCCAGCGTGATTGACGACAATATTCGTGTACAAGTTGTCGATACCGGGCAAGGTATACCACCAGAATATCTTGAACATATTTTTGAGCCGTTAATTCAAGCGGGTCAAGATGCAAGTAACTACCGTCAAGGTGCTGGACTGGGGTTATCCATTAGCCGCCAATTGATTGAACTCATGGGGGGCTCATTGTATGTCAGCAGTCAGCCAATGCTAGGCACAACTTTCAGCTTCACATTACCTTTAGCCACCCAAGAAGAATTAGATAGCTACAATGAATCAGGGAGCTACTCGCACTTCCAAGCACCCGATCTGATTGATAGTACCCAACAAGAAAACAGTGTTATCAGTGAAAATCCCGATGGCCCACTACTCGTTATCGCTGATGATGAGCCGGTAAATCTGCACGTGTTAGACAGCTTTTTGAAATTAGAAGGTTATCGAGTTCGTACCGCTTGTGATGGACCAGAAACCATAGACCTGATTAAAAAAGAGAAACCTGAATTGCTTCTACTCGACATCATGATGCCGGGGATGAGTGGCTATCAGGTTTGTGAAGCGCTGCGTAAGCAATATGATCATGCACAATTACCCATCATCATGCTTACCGCACTCAACCAAGCAGAAGACCGAGTTCGTGGCTTTGAAGCAGGAGCCAACGATTACTTATCGAAGCCATTTAATAAGCAAGAACTGGCTGCTCGAATTACTGCGCATTTATCAGCGAGCAAAGCCGAACAGCGGCGTATTGAGAATGACCAACTGCAATTAGAACTCAAACACCGAGCCATGGTCGAAGCAAACTTGTTAGAGACCCAAGGACGCTTACTGGAACAGTTAGAATCAGCCCCAGAAGCCATCGTCTGCATTCGAGAAGATCAACGTATTCGCTTTGCCAACGAAGCCGCGGCGAAGCTCTTTAAACGCGGACAAGAGCAACTTAAGCGCTCTACGGCCGACGAAATCATTGCACCTAAATACCTCAAGGTGGAGCAAGCTCATTACTGTGGTGATATTGATATCTATATTGATGACACCCGTCAGCGCATACCAAGTGACATCCTTAAGCTTCCTGAAGGATCAGGGCTCGACACCATGTATATCTTCAATGTGGGTGGTGGCGTTAACTCCAACCGAGTCAATAATCTTGAAACGGCGGTTGAGGCACTGTCAAGCTATGCCTTTGAAGGTGACAAAGACAAGCTACAACAACTGAAAGAGCTTGGTGGGGAATTTACTCGTCTTGCTGATAAGGCGACGGGGGAAGGTAAAAACAAACAAGAGTTGATGCGAGAAGTATTAGTTGATGCCATGACCAATGCCATCTTTTATTGGGAATCGGTCACGGGTGAAACAAAGTTTGCTTTCGCAGAAAAGAGTGGCTTGTGGCGTGTCTACTTAGACCGCAGTACGCTTCAGACCCGAACCTTAGACAAGTACCTACGTGTCGAAACCCTGCCAAGAACGCCTCGCTGGAGAACAGTTCTGAGTTCTATCGAGTTCATTCTCGAACACTGTAAAGAACAGACCCCAGAAAGAACTCATATCGAGATGCTAAGAGATAAACTGCAAAGACTGTTGACCAGTTAACGCTGAACTCATATCACGGATTTACGCCCACCTTGTGTGGGCTTTTTTGTGCCGAACACTTCAATTCGAAGAACAAGCGCATCGACCTAAGAGTGCTTTTTTTACACCTTTAAACAAGGGTAACATCACGTTACTTGAGATCTAAAGTACCTCTGAAAAGTCTCCATTACTCGCTCGATTCCTGACGATTTCTCACCGTTGGCTGACCCTTTTTTGTAGTTTGAGAAGCGAGTCACAACAGAACGGCAGATTTAATTTTCTAGAGAAATTTAACGTAAAACCGACAAGTGACCAAGATCTACAATTACACAAACACGTGGAAACAAGCGGCAATTAAAGGGCAAAAGGGCAAGTAAGCACTCACATATCACGAGCAATGTAAATTCATTTGCGAGTCACATCACTATAACAATTCCGTGCAAAAAACCACCAAACCACCCTATTTTGACGTTAATGACGTATGAACGTATGTTTTTAACGTTTTTAACGGGAAACAAGTTTGATTATTTCATCGATAAGGTGTTTTCTTACTCCTGCCAAAGGCCTACAGGCCACTCTTATCACTTCTCAGAAGACGCAACAAATCTTGAGTAACAGAGAAGAGGTAGGCCTTTAACTAGAGTGTGTGTCAACTAAATGATTTTAGCGACAGATAACATTCAATCCATTAGTGAAATGAAAGCAAATAGTAAGGAACAGCTATGCTTGCCAATATAAAAAAAACAGCAATAGCAACAGCAATTATTGCAACTGCTACAACAGGTTTTGCATCAGTAGCAACCGCTGCAGAACGCAGTGAATTGACTATTCACCCGAAAGAGTACACCACCTTTGTACGTAACTTTAACCCGTACCTTGGTGCGACTAATCTACATACGACAACTGACTTTATATATGAGCCACTCGTCGTATTTAACGAAATGCACGGTAATACGCCAGTATTCCGTCTAGCTGAAAGCTTCAAAATGTCAGATGATCTGATGAGCGTTGTTTTTGACATTCGTAAGGGTGTGAAATGGTCTGATGGAGAAACGTTCTCTGCCGATGATGTTGTTTTTTCTTTCAACCTCGTAAAAGAGAAACCTGAGCTTGACCAATCGGGCATCAATTCTTGGGTCACTTCTGTAGAAAAACTGAACGACTACCAAGTTAAGTTTAACTTAACGGAAGCGAACTCAAACGTACCTTATGAAATCGTTAAGGTTCCTATCGTACCGGAACACATCTGGAAAGACATCAAAGACCCATCAACATTCACCAATGAAAATCCAGTGGGTACAGGTCCATTTACAGAAATCGATACGTTTACCGCTCAACTGTACATTCAATGTGCAAACCCGAACTACTGGGATGCCGATAACCTAGATGTTGACTGTCTACGAGTTCCACAAATTGCAAACAATGATCAATTCCTAGGTAAAGTTGTCAACGGTGAAATGGACTGGACGTCTTCGTTCATCCCTGATATCGACCGCACATACGCAGCCGCAAGCCCTAAGCACCACTACTGGTACCCGCCTTCAGGCACACAGGCGTTCATGGTTAACTTCAAGGATCCAGATCCAGCGAAAAAAGAAGCGCTCACTAACGTAGACTTCCGTCGTGCATTCTCGATGGCGCTTGACCGTCAAACGATTATTGACATCGCATTCTACGGTGGCGGTACAGTAAATGACTTCGCATCGGGTCTAGGCTACGCATTTGAAGCTTGGTCTGATGAAAAGATTCACAACAAATACAAAGGCTACAACACGTACAATGTTGAAGGATCTAAAGAGCTACTTAAGAAAGCGGGCTTCAAAGATGTCAACAACGATGGTTTTGTTGACACACCATCAGGTAAGTCTTTTGAGCTTCTAATTCAATCACCAAACGGTTGGACTGACTTCAACAACACAGTACAACTCGCTGTAGAGCAACTGGCTGAAGTAGGCATCAAAGCGAAAGCGCGTACTCCAGACTTCTCTGTCTACAACCAAGCGATGCTTGAAGGTACGTATGACGTAGCTTACACAAACTACTTCCACGGTGCGGATCCATACACTTACTGGAACAGTGCTTACAACTCAGCACTTCAGTCTGGTGATGGTATGCCTCGCTTCGCAATGCACTTCTACAAAAACGACAAGCTAGATGGCTTACTTAACAGTTTCTACAAAACAGCTGATAAGAACAAACAGCTAGATATTGCACATGGTATTCAGCAAATCATCGCTGCAGATCAAGTGACAATCCCTGTGATGTCTGGTGCTTACATGTACCAATACAACACAACTCGCTTCACTGGTTGGTGGAACGAAGAAAATCCAAAAGGCCGTCCAAACATTTGGGCTGGTATTCCAGAGCGTCTACTTCATGTACTGGACCTAAAACCAGTTAAATAAGTATTCGTTCAATCTTTGCGGCGTAACTTCTTACGCCGCTTATAAAACCCCCACACTCTCTATTGAATGTATGGCGCTCGTCGTCAGGGGGTTTTTCGTTCCAAATTTCGCTAGGAGCGACCTGAATCCAGAAACAGGGAAACAATCTGGGTGAGTAAGGTGTGAGTTATGGGTTATTTTTTAAGACGTTTGTCATTTTATTTTGTCGCGCTATTAGTTGCTGCGACGTTAAACTTTATTATTCCAAGAGCAATGCCTGGTGACCCAGTTACCATGATGTTTGCAAATGCTTCTGTACAAGTTACTCCTGAGCGTATTGCTGCAATGAAAGAACTATTAGGCTTCGTTGATGGTGGCTATTTGGTTCAATACTTTGCGTACATGAAAAATATTCTTAGCTGGGAGCTTGGTACATCAATTCAATTTTACCCACTGTCAGTGAATACGCTATTAGGTGGTGCATTCGGTTGGTCGCTTTTCTTAGCGGGCACCGCGGTTATTCTTTCTTTCTCTATTGGTTCCATACTCGGTATTTTCGCAGCCTGGAAACGCGGCAGTAAATACGATGCCTTTGTGACACCTGGGATGCTGATTCTACAAGCCGTTCCTCAAGTTGTTATTGCGATGATTGCACTATTCACCTTCGCAATTGGCTTAAAGTGGTTCCCAACAGGCTACGCCTACACCGCAGGTACGATACCGGATTGGACAAGCTGGGCTTTCATTAAAGATGTCGCTTACCATGCCTTCTTACCCTTGTTCTGTGCTTCTGTTGTTCAAATTGGTGGCTTCTTAGTCAACATGCGTAACAACATGATCAACTTGCTAGCAGAAGACTACATCACCATGGCGAAAGGCAAAGGCTTGAGCGAAAACCGAGTGGTATTCAACTACGCCGCTCGTAATGCAATGCTACCAAGTGTCACTGCGCTTTCGATGTCTTTAGGTATGGCCATTGGTGGTCAGTTAATTATCGAAATCATCTTTAACTACCCAGGCCTAGGCAGCGTACTTTTCAATGCAATTAACGCTCGTGACTACCAAGTACTGCAAGGCCAGCTGCTTATCATGACGCTATTCATGCTGTTCTTTAACCTAGTTGCAGACATGCTTTACGTTGTTCTTGATCCTCGTCTTCGTAAGGGTGGTAAATAATCATGAAAGACTTTTTAAAACTCATTTGGCGTAACCCGATGGCCCTGACCGGCGTCATCATCCTCAGTGTTTTTATTCTTGGTGCGATTGCGGCTCCATTAATCACTAAGCACGTACCAGACAAGCGTACAGGTAATCCACACGAATACCCTGGTTTCATTGTTAAGTCAGCACAAACGAATCCTGATGGCTGGGTTGCTCAGAATCTAGCGGACGATCGTCGTACATTAATTATGTCGAAAAACGCAGACCATGTACTCGGTACTACTCGTATGGGCCGTGACGTTTGGTCACAAGTGGTATACGGCGCACGCGTATCTCTAGCAGTGGGATTTGGTGCGGGTCTCACCGTATGTTTACTCGCAACGGTTATTGGTGTTTCTGCAGGTTACTTCGGTGGTCGTGTCGATGACGTTCTAACCGCCGCAATGAACATCATGTTAGTCATTCCTCAATACCCATTACTGTTTGTAGTGGCCGCCTTTATCGGTGAGGCAGGGCCACTCACCATCACCTTAGTTATTGGCTTTATGTCCTGGGCTTGGGGGGCCCGTGTTGTTCGATCCCAAACCTTAGCACTGCGTGAAAAAGAGTTTGTAAAAGCCGCTGAAGTTTTAGGTGAATCTTCATTCCGCATCATCTTCGTCGAGATTCTGCCAAACCTTATCTCTATCGTTGGTGCGAGCTTCATCGGTTCGGTGATGTACGCAATCATGATGGAAGCTACGATTTCGTTCCTAGGTCTTGGTGACCCGAACACAATCAGCTGGGGCATCATGCTGTACAACGTTCAAACCTCTTCATCAATGTTGATTGGCGCTTGGTGGGAACTGTTGGCTCCTTGTATCGCATTGACACTACTGGTAACAGGTCTTGCTCTGCTTAACTTCGCTGTCGATGAAATTGCCAACCCACAACTGCGTTCTCACAAAGGCATGAAGCGTTGGAAAAAACTCGCGGCGCAAGATAAAGACGAACGTGAACCAGTACTACCACCACAAAATGCACTTTGGAGCGGAGATAAATAATCATGTCTGAACCACTAATTTCTATCCGCAATTTATGCGTAGATTACATCACAGACTCAGGCGATGTTCGTGCTTGTAACAACGTAAGTTTCGATATCGCCCCAGGTGAAGTATTTGGCCTTGCTGGTGAATCTGGCTGTGGTAAATCAACGGTCGCTTTCTCTTTAATGCGCTTACATAAGCCACCCGCTTATATCAGTGGTGGTGAGGTTATCTTCAACGGTGAGAACATCTTGGAATACAGTGATGACCGTATGCAGTCGTTCCGTTGGAGCGAGATGTCGATGGTCTTCCAGAGTGCGATGAACGCACTCAACCCTGTATTACCCATGGAAGAGCAGTTCTGTGATGTGATTATGCGTCACACCAATATGACGCGTGAACAAGCGAAAAAACGAGCTGAAGGTCTGCTTGAAATCGTCGACATTCACCCAAGTCGATTAACTGACTACCCTCACCAATTTTCTGGTGGTATGCGTCAACGTTTGGTTATTGCTATTGCGCTAGCTCTGAATCCAAAGCTGATCATTATGGATGAACCGACAACAGCACTTGATGTGGTTGTTCAACGCGAAATCCTACAAAAGATCTATGCGCTAAAAGAAGAGTTTGGCTTCTCAATTCTGTTCATTACTCATGACTTGTCATTGATGGTCGAGTTTTCTGACCGCATCGGCATCATGTACTCAGGTGAACTGATTGAGGTCGCGAACTCTCAAGATATTCTAGAAAACCCTTACCACCCTTACACCAAAGGACTGGGCAGTTCTTTTCCCCCATTAATAGGGCCAAAGACAAAGTTAACCGGTATCCCAGGTAACCCTCTGAACCTATTAGAGATTCCTGAAGGGTGTCGTTTCCAAGCACGTTGTGACCGCGTACACGAAACGTGTACCAAGGTGCCAACCAAGCTGCGTGCTATCGAAGCGGGACATTTGTCTAACTGCCACTTGTACGGTGACCCAATAGTACAAAGGAAGCTATAGCTTGCACGCTTAGTCAGCGTGAGTAATGAACAAGGCAGATCGACTGCCAAAAGCAAGCAAAGCGAACAAGGATTCTGGAGACAATTATGAGTAAAGATTTCGGTCAATTATTGGTAGAAGGTAAGAATGTCGTAAAAGACTTCCCAATAAGCAGTACCACCATTCAAACCCCGATGATGCGTGCAATTAACGACGTGTCATTCAAGATGTACAAGAGTCGTGGCCTCGCGGTGGTTGGTGAGTCTGGTTCAGGCAAATCCACAACCGCCAAAATGATCGCAAAAATGTATGCGCCTTCGGGCGGTACCATTGAGTACAAAGGCCGTGATATCCAAGAGATTTCGAGCCGAAAAGATCTGATGCATTACCGTGAAGGTGTGCAGATGGTATGGCAAGACCCGTTTGGCTCTCTTAACCCTACACACAACATCTTTCACCACATTGCTCGACCACTGTTGATCCATAAAAAGGTCACTCCGGGCAATAAGAAAGAACTTGAAGAGCGCGTATATGATCTTTTAGAGCAAGTGGGGTTAATTCCGCCAAAAGAGACATCAACAAAATACCCTCACCAACTGTCTGGTGGCCAGCGTCAACGTGTCAACCTAGCACGTAACATTGCGGTCGGTGCAGAAGTTGTGCTAGCCGATGAACCGACGTCAATGCTAGACGTTTCCATTCGTGCTGGTGTTTTAAACCTAATGGAAGAGATGAAATTTGAGAAGCAGATGTCTCTTCTTTACATCACTCACGATATCGCAACCGCGCGTTATATCGCTGAAGATCTTTCAGTGATGTACGTGGGACATATGGTGGAATGGGGTGATACCGATAGCGTGATAGCTAACCCTCAACACCCTTACACGCAACTTCTTGTTTCTGCCGTTCCAGATCCTAAAAAATCGATCCACGAAAAACTGGCGGGTAATAAAGGGGAAATCCCACTTTGGACTCCAGCATCTATCGGTTGCCCATTTGCAGGTCGTTGTACTCAAGCGATGGACAAGTGTAAAGAGCAGTTACCGGGTGTGACTCAACTAGCAGACAACCACTTTGTTCGCTGCTACCTACACGAAAGCTAAAGATTAAAACTGAGTTAGGGTCTCTGGGCTCTAACTATTTTTATCCAAACCAATTCTGGTACCTAGCCAATAGAAACTAGGACTGTCGGAGAATATTGATGCTGTTATTGACCAACCATATTGGCTATGAGTCCACAGGCCCCAAGCAAGCTATCTTACAAACGAAAAAAGCTCGCCTATCGAGCACAACGGCTCTGCTCGTCTGTGCTGACAATCATATGACTGTCGGAAGTTTTGATGTGGTTAAACAAGGCCGCGTAGCAAATTGGCATCAAGGGCAATTCTTCACTATCGATTTCAGTTCAGCCACTGAATCTGGTCGCTACTATCTACGTTTTGACAACCTGCGTTCAGAAGTGTTTGAGATTGGTAGCAACCTATTAATGAACCACACATTTTCTGATGTGATTCATTACTTTAAGTCTCAACGTTGCGGCGGTATTTTTGACAAGAAAGATCGACAAGCACAGATCTTGGGAACCGACAGATATATTGACGTGCATGGCGGTTGGTATGATGCATCAGGTGACGTGAGTAAGTATTTTAGCCACTTATCTTATGGCAACTACCTCAACCCACAACAAATTCCCATGGTCGTTTGGAACATGCTAAAAAGCGTTCGCTTGACCCACAATAACCCAGACTTCCCTAAATTCTCGATGACCCGCTTGACTGAAGAAGCGCTATTCGGTGCGGACTTCTTGGTACGTATGCAAGACACCGCTGGTTACTTCTACATGACGGTATTTGACAAATGGAGCAAAGATATCAATCAGCGCGACATCTGCGCGTATGCCACTCAAGAAGGGCATAAATCAACAGACTTACAAGCGGGCTACCGTCAAGGTGCTGGTGTTGCTATCGCAGCATTGGCTGCGGCGGCTGAGCTGGAAAGCAGTGGCGATTACTCTAGTCAAACCTATCTTGATACGGCTATCAAAGGTTACTGGCACTTAAAAGAGTACAATCTGCAATACCTAAACGATGGTGAAGAGAACATTATCGATGAGTATTGCGCCCTACTCGCCGCCAATGAGTTGTACCGAGTAACACAAGATTCACGATATCTATCAGAAGCAAGAACTTGGGCTGAACGATTGCTCTCTCGTCAGCAATCCGATGATTCCTTTGAGCATTTCTGGTCCGCGAACTCTAATGGCACTCGACCGTACTTTCATGCCGCAGAAGCTGGCCTTCCGGTGATTGCACTATGCGAATACATCGACCATGAAACGGACCCTAAGTTGAAAGAACAAGCACGTGTTGCGGTTGAGCAAGCTTGTCAGTTCGAAATCAACATCACCGACAAAGTCACCAACCCGTTTGGCTACCCAAGACAGTACGTTAAGTCTGTCGATGGTGATAAACGTGATGCCTTCTTTGTCGCACAACAGAACGAAACCGGCTACTGGTGGCAAGGTGAAAACGCGCGTCTTGGCTCCATTGCAACCATGGCGTATTTCGTTCAACCACACATTAGAGATGAGCCCCTTAAAAAGCGCTTACTCCAACTTTCACAAAACAGCCTTGATTGGATTTTGGGATTGAACCCTTACCACATGTGCATGCTTGATGGTCACGGTCATAACAACCCCGACTACCTACCGCAGCTTGGTTTCTTCAATGCGAAAGGCGGTATTTGTAACGGCATCACGGCTGGCTTTGAGGATGAACAAGACATCGCGTTCAATCCACCCGCTCAAAAAGAAGACATGCTACAAAACTGGCGCTGGGGTGAACAATGGATCCCTCATGGCGCGTGGTACTTGTTGGCGACCGCTGCACAATTCAGTCATTTTACATCGAGTAGGGAGCAATAATCATGACTCTTTACTACATAGGCATTGATGGTGGGGGTACCTCTTGCCGAGCTCGAATCCGAGATGACCAAGGCAAACTCATCGGTGAAGCAAAGAGCGGCAGTGCCAACATCCTTTTGGGTGTTGATGTTGCGATGAGCTCCATTATTGATGCCATCACAAAAGCGGCACAACAAGGGCAACTCGACTCCAACGATTTTTCTCGTATGCATGTCGGGTTAGCACTGGCTGGTGCTGAACAAAAATCAGCATGGCTAGGATTCATGCAACAAGACCACCCTTTCGCCAGCATGACATTAAATACCGATGCTTATGGCGCGTGTATCGGTGCTCACAATGGCCAAGACGGCGCAATCATGATTGGTGGTACAGGCTCATGTGGCATCTATCTAAAAGACGGTGAGCAACATGTTGTTGGTGGTCGTGAATTCCCAATTTCAGACCAAGGCGGCGGCGCGGTTATGGGCTTACGTTTAATTCAACAAGTCCTGTTAGCAGAGGACGGTATTCGCAGTAAAACCCCGCTAACTCAGCATGTTATGAGTCACTTTAATCATGATGTGGATGCTATCGTGGCGTGGTCGAAAGGCGCGATTCCAAAGGATTACGGCCAATTTTCTCCGATCATTTTTCAACTCGCTAATGAAGGCGATGAGTTGGCCATCGAACTGCTCAAGCAAACCGCAGCTGATATCGAAATGTTTGTCTTAGCACTGCATCGAAAAGGGGCTGACAAGGTGTGCTTAATGGGCAGTATCGCAGAGCGCATTCTCCATTGGTTATCCCCCCCGGTTCAACAATGGATCGTTAAACCTCAATTTGACGCTATCGAAGGCGCATTGATGTTTGCCGGTAAATCACAACATAACTTGTATCAATCGGCTTAGCAGGGTAGTTATATGAATTATCGCATCGACTTTGCTGTTCTTTCTGAACAAAAGAATAACTGCCGACTTGGCCTTACCGTACATAACTTAAGTGACTTCGACGTAAAAGATTGGTCACTGCATTTTGCCTTTGACCGATTCATCCTTCCTGAAAGTTTATCGCAAGGTGAGCTGACTCAAGTTGGCAGCTATTGCTCATTCAAACCGAGTTCGCTCGTATTAATGGCCAATAACCATTACTACTTTGAATTCAGTATTCAAAGCGCCCCATTCCGCTTCTATTCGGATGGTCTAAATGATGCCTTTATTCAATCTCATCACCAAGGAGAAACATCGGTACTGCCCGTTGCTATATCACCGATTGTTTTGGCTTCACCCTACCGTGAACGCAACCAAATTCCTGAAGTCAATGCCGCTCAAGTGGCGTTAATTCCTCAACCCAATCAGATCGAACTTCAACCCGGTAACTTCACGCTAACTGGCGAATGTAAGATTGACGCTCAATCTCATCTTGCTGATAAGGCGGTCTGTTGGCTACAACAAGAGTTACTTTCTGCTTTTGAACTGTCTCTTTCGAATGCGCTTTCAAAAGACGAAAGTGGCGACATTCTATTTCGCAGCAATCCGACGTTAGACGAAGCCCATTATAAGCTCGCCATCAATGCACAGCAGATCATACTTGAATCCGGTAGTCAGTCTGGCTTTACGCATGCCGTAGCCAGTCTAATTCAATTAGTTCAACCGCTGGGTATCAAGCGCTTCGCCATTCCATGTTGCAAAATCATCGATCAACCTCGTTTTCAGTATCGCGGCATGATGTTGGACTGCGCTCGTCACTTCCACTCCGTGGAACAAGTGAAGCGGTTAATCAACCAACTGGCACACTATAAGTTCAACGTATTTCATTGGCACCTCACTGATGATGAAGGTTGGAGGATTGAGATCAAGAGCCTGCCTCAGCTAACAGAAATTGGCGCTTGGCGCGGCCCTGATCATGTATTAGAGCCTCAATATACTCACATTGCAGATAACTATGGTGGCTTTTACACACAGCAGCAGATTCGTGACGTCATTGAATACGCAGAACAACGCAGTATCACCGTGATCCCTGAAATTGATATCCCAGGTCACTGCCGCGCCGCGATCAAATCACTGCCTGATATGCTGGTAGAGCAAGCAGACACCACACACTACAAAAGCATTCAGCACTACAACGACAACGTACTAAATCCGGGGTTACCGGGCACTTACCAATTCCTAGATGCCGTTATTGAAGAAGTCGCAGCGCTTTTTCCTAGCGAATTAATTCACATGGGTGCAGACGAAGTCCCCCTCGGCGTGTGGAGCAACAGCCCTGCCGCTCAAGCTCTAATGAAAGAGCATCAATATCAAGACAGCAAAGACTTACAAGGTCACCTATTTCGTTATGCCGAGAACAAACTCAAGCAACTGGGCAAGCGTATGGTTGGCTGGGAAGAGGCGCAACACGGCGACAAGGTGAGCAAAGAGACCATCATCTATTCTTGGCTCAGTGAAGAGGCCGCTGTCAATTGCGCTCGCCAAGGCTTTGATGTGGTGCTGCAACCTGCGCAGTTTACTTATCTCGACATGACCCAAGATTACGCACCGGAGGAGCCGGGGGTCGATTGGGCAGCGGTTATCCCATTAGAACAAGCTTATACCTACGAAGCACTTGCTGAAATCTCCGACACCGACCCGATTCGTAAACGGATCCGCGGAATTCAGTGTGCTCTATGGTGTGAGATCATCACCAACCAAAAGCGTATGGATTACATGGTATTCCCAAGAATGAGCGCTTTAGCTGAAGGATGTTGGACACATAAAAACAACCGAAACTGGCGAGATTACCTATCTCGCCTAAAGGGGCATCTGCCATTACTCGACAGACTCAATGTCGAGTATCGCAACCCTTGGAAAACCCAAGAAAACAAAAACATAGCAGGCTCACATTGAGAGCTTGCTGACTCAAATTAAGATGCTCAGTCCGATAAGACTCAGCCTCACTATTTAAAAATTAGCTGCATAGAGGCAGTTTGTTAAAAAGGAAATGACAATGAAATACGGCTATTTCGATAACGACAATCGCGAATACGTCATCACTCGCCCTGACGTACCAGCACCTTGGACCAACTACCTAGGTACTGAAAAGTTTTGTACCGTGATTTCGCACAATGCGGGCGGTTACTCGTTCTACAATTCTCCGGAATACAACCGTGTTACTAAATTCCGTCCAAACGGCACTTTCGACCGTCCAGGGCACTATGTTTACCTACGTGATGATGAAACGGGGGATTACTGGTCTATCTCTTGGCAGCCAGTGGCAAAAAGCCTAGATGACGCGAACTACGAAGTCCGTCATGGTCTGTCATACTCAAAATTCAAATGTGAGTACAGCGGCATTACCGCAACCAAAACCCTATTCGTACCTAAGGGCGAAGATGCCGAAGTTTGGGATGTGGTACTGAAGAACAACACAGACAAGCCAAGAACCATCAGTACCTTCTCGTTTGTTGAGTTCTCTTTCAGTCACATTCAATCAGACAACCAAAACCATCAGATGTCTTTGTACTCTGCCGGCACGTCTTACCAAGAAGGCGTTCTGGAGTACGACCTGTACTACAACACTAACGACTTTGAAGGCTTCTACTACCTAGCTTCAACTTTCTCACCAGACAGCTACGATGGCCAACGTGACAACTTCCTTGGCATGTACCGTGATGAAGCAAACCCGATTGCGGTCGAAAACGGTAAGTGTTCTAACAGCGCGCAAACTTGTTACAACCACTGTGGTTCTCTGCACAAGCAATTTACAATTCAACCCGGTGAAGAAGTTCGCTTTGCGTATGTACTCGGTATCGGTAAAGGCAACGGTGAACGCCTACGTGAGAAATACCAAGACACAGCCAACGTAGATGCTGCTTTCCAAGGCATCAAAGATCACTGGGACGAGCGTTGCAACAAATTCCAAGTTAAGTCGCCAAACGAAGGCTTAGACACCATGATCAACACGTGGACGCTATACCAAGCGGAAACTTGTGTGGTGTGGTCACGCTTTGCATCCTTCATCGAAGTGGGTGGCCGTACTGGCCTTGGTTACCGTGATACGGCGCAAGATGCTATCTCAGTGCCTCATGCCAACCCACAAATGACCAAGAAACGCATTATTGACCTGATTCGTGGCCAAGTGAAAGCGGGCTACGGTTTGCACTTATTCGATCCAGATTGGTTTGATCCGGAGAAAGCTGACGTTGAACCTTCCAAATCGCCAACGGTTGTTCCAACACCATCCGATGACGACAAGATCCACGGCATTGAAGACACCTGTTCTGATGATCACCTATGGATCGTTCCAACCATCATCAAGTACGTAATGGAAACCGGTGAACACGATTTCTTTGATGACATGATTCCATACGCAGATGGGGGCGAAGCAACGGTTTATGATCACATGAAAGCAGCATTAGACTTCTCTGCTGAATACGTGGGTCAAACCGGTATCTGTAAAGGCCTTCGTGCTGACTGGAATGACTGTTTGAACCTAGGTGGCGGTGAATCTTCAATGGTTTCATTCCTACACTTCTGGGCGCTACAAGAATTCCTAGATCTTGCTAAGTTCCGCAATAACGATGCTGACGTTGCTAAATACACAGAAATGGCAGCGAATGTTCGCGAAGCGTGTGAAACCCACCTTTGGGATGACGAGGGTGGCTGGTACATCCGTGGTCTGACTAAAAATGGCGACAAAATTGGCACCGCACAACAAGCTGAAGGCCGAGTTCACCTTGAATCAAACACGTTAGCTGTTCTCTCTGGTGCAGTTTCTCAAGAACGCGGCGAGAAAGCGATGGACGCCGTTGATGAGAATCTTTTCTCTGAATACGGCCTACATCTAAATTCTCCATCGTTTGCAACACCAAACGATGATATCGGCTTCGTCACTCGCGTTTACCAAGGTGTTAAAGAGAACGGTGCAATCTTCTCTCACCCGAACCCATGGGCTTGGGTAGCCGAGGCAAAACTTGGCCGTGGTGACCGTGCGATGAAGTTCTACGATGCCCTGAACCCGTACAACCAAAACGACATGATTGAAACGCGCTACGCAGAACCATACTCCTACGTGCAATTCATCATGGGTAAAGATCACCAAGACCATGGCCGTGCAAACCACCCTTGGTTAACGGGCACCTCTGGTTGGGCTTACTTCGCGGTAACCAACTTCATTCTTGGTGTTCGTACCGGCTTTGAAGGCTTAACGGTTGATCCTTGTATCCCGACGAATTGGCCCGAATTCGAGGTTACTCGTCAATGGCGTGGCGCGACTTACAACATCACAGTGCAAAACCCGAATGCAGTCAGTAAAGGGGTCGCTTCGATCACTATCAATGGTGAGTCAGTTGAAGGCGTAATCCCAGTACAAGCAGAAGGCAGCGTCAACGATATTGTCGTTGTTCTAGGCTAGTCTCGCAATTTAACGAACCGCTCCTGTCTCAAGCACAAATCAGCTTGAGACAGTGAGACTAAAAGGATTTTCTCATGATTAAATTTGGTACAGGTGGTTGGCGCGCTTTCATTGGTGAAGAGTTCACCAGAGAAAACGTTCGCTTGGTAGCACAGGCGCTTGCTAACATTATTAACAACGAAGATGCAGCAAAAAATGGCTTCGTCATCGGTTACGACCGCCGCTTCCTTTCCGATAAAGCCGCATGTTGGTTTGCTGAAGTATTGGCAGCTAATAACATCAAAGTCAGCTTTATAGACAAATTCGTTCCAACGCCTATTGTGATGTTCCAAGCAAAAGAGATGGGATGCACCTACTCAGCGTGTATCACCGCTTCTCACAACCCAGCAGACTACAATGGCATCAAGGTGTTCATTGAAGGTGGGCGCGATGCCGATGAGATCATCACAGAGAAGATCGAACAGCAAATCGCAACACTGACCAGCGAAGACGTTATCCGCGTTGACTTCGAACAAGCATTACATGACAAAGAAATCGAGATCATCAACCCGATGAATGACTTTGTTGATTCAATCATCAACTTCATCGATATCGAGTCGATCAAGCAAGCTAACCTACGTGTACTGATTGATCCAATGTTTGGCGTGGCAAAAAATGCTCTGCAAACAGTACTGATTAACGGTCGCTGTGATGTCGACGTGATCAACGATGGCAAAAACCCAGATTTTGGTGGCTTGATGCCATCACCAAATGCCGCAACGCTCTATCGCTTGAAGCACTTAGTTGCTGCAGAGGGCTATGACATTGGCATTGGTACCGATGGTGATGCTGACCGCTTAGGCATCATCGATGAAAAAGGTCACTTTATTCACCCTAACGAAGTGCTACTCCTGCTTTACTACTACTTACTGGAATACAAAGGCTGGAAAGGGTCTGTCGTTCGTAATATCGCAACCACACACCTACTCGACAAAATAGCAGAGGATCATGGCGAAAAAAGCTTTGAGGTTCCTGTAGGCTTTAAGCATATCAGCTCGCAAATGGAAGCCGATGACTCATTAATTGGCGGTGAGAGTTCGGGTGGCTTAACCATTCGTGGTCACATCAAAGGTAAAGATGGTGTATTCGCTTCAAGCTTACTGGTTGAGATGATCAGTGTGACAGGTAAAAAGTTGTCTGAGTTACTGAATGAAATCTATTCTAAATACGGCTATGCCTATACCGCTGAGGGAGATTGCAAGTTCAAGCCTTCAGAGAAAGAAGCGCTCTACACGAAAATCTACGTAGAGAAACAACTGCCTGAATTTGAATACGACATTGAAAAAGTCAGCTATGAAGATGGGGCTAAGGTGTACTTCAAGAATGGCGGCTGGGTCATTGCTCGCTTCTCAGGAACAGAGCCATTATTACGAATCTTCGCAGAAATGAAAGACAAAGACACCGCAGAACATGTTCTTCAAACAGTGAAAGACTTCCTCTCTCTATAGGCTTATAGAGTGAGCAGTTTTGTATAAGGCTTAACAAACCACTGCCTTGTTAAAGCCTATAGATGAAGAACGCTTGCCCAGTACTTGATTAAAGTACTGGGCTTTTTTAGACCGGACGAACGGCGGTTAAAACGCCAATACGCCTTTAGTATCCACTTTTACAGTGACTGGCATGCCCACTTCAAGCGCTTCTGAAGAGGTCGCTAATAATTTTTGACCATGCGCTTCAATCACATAACGACAGTGATCACCCATAAATTGTTGCTCTGATACAGACAGGTTGCTATCCACATCATGAGTGGCAACGATATGTTGAGGTCTTAACAACAACGCACATTCCGCGCCCACTTCAATCTCAGTTTGTGCTTTCGCTTCAATCACACCTAAGCTGGTTTCAAATTCACTGTCTGAAATACGTTGTGCCTTGAGATAACTGCCGCCACCTAAGAAATCAGCAACAAACTGACTTGATGGATGGAAATACAGATCAGATGCTGAACCATACTGTTCAATCACACCATGATTCATCACTGCCATTTTATCCGCAAAAGCGAACGCTTCTTCACGGCTGTGTGTCACAAAAATAGCCGTCACACCCTGCTTCTTAAATATCTTACGGATCTGAGAAATCAACTCATGACGAACTTGAGTATCAATGTTAGAGAACGGTTCATCCAATAGCAGTAAGTCTGGTTTGTAAGCCAAAGAGCGAGCAATCGCAACACGTTGTTGCTGACCACCAGAAATTTGGTGTGGGTAGCGGTCGCCGTACTCATCTAGGTGAACCAACTCCAACATCTCTTGAACCTTCTCTTTCTTTTGCTGTTCAGAAAGATCTTTTAAACCAAAACCCACATTCTGGTTTACCGTCAGATGCGGAAATAGGGCGTAATCTTGGAAAATCATACCAATATTGCGCTGCTCTGGCGGCAACCAATTATCGCCATCATCAATGGTTTGACAGTTCAAACTCATTACACCACGACTCAATGGCAGTAAGCCGGCAATCGCCTTAAGTAAGGTCGTTTTTCCGCAGCCACTCGCACCAAGCAGACAGACAATTTCACCATGCTCTACGTCTAACGAGAGCGCTTCCAAAATGGTTTGCGACTCATACTGACAAGTCAGATCTTTAATTGATAATGCACAACTCATTAGTGTTTCTGCTCCAAGGAACGGTTGACGATGATCAGAGGAATTAACCCCACCAACACCAATAATACAGCAGGCATTGCCGCCAATTCTAAGTGCTCGTCTGAGGCATAGTTATAAACGTACGTTGCCAATGTTTCGAAATTAAAAGGGCGCAGCAGCAAGGCCGCATTCAACTCTTTCATTGATTCGATAAACACCAGTAAGCCAGCGATCAATGCGCCACGTTTAATCAAAGGTAAATGAACACGGCGTAACATCTGATTGGTATTGCAACCCATGGTTTTAGAAGCCATATCCAATGAAGGGGAGACTTTACTCAAGCTACTTTCAATACTGCCAATTGCAACCGCAGAAAAACGCACCACCATGGCAAAAATAAGCGCAAACATAGAACCAGAGAAGATCAAACCAGGTCGCCCCCACTCCATCACTTTCGCAATATCGTTGACCAAGTGATCCATGAACAAAACAGGTACCATCACACCAATCGCTAACACGGTGCCCGGAACGGCATAGCCCATCGAAGCGAGACGCATATAAGCTTGATTTTTATTGCTCGGGCTAACGCGTTGATTGAAGTTAACAATCATCGCGACAATCACACCAATAATCGCAGCAACCACCGAAACATAAAGGCTGTTAACCGCATACTCTCTGAACTCAGGGGTCCAGCTTTGAGCAAAATATTTGTAGGCATAAATAATAAGTTGGCCAAGAGGGAACAAGAATGCAACGCAAACTAATCCCCAGCACCACAATAGTGCCAGCCATTTTTTCCAACCAGAAAGGTCATAACGAAAATCTTCGCGGCTGCTGAATTGATTCTGGAATAGCTTCTGCTTACGGCGACTGTATCGTTCTGAGCTCAACAGTAGGATCACGATAACCAACATGATTGCCGATATTTTCGCTGCTGCCGTTAAGCTTGAGTAGCCTAGCCAAGTATCATAAACCGCCGTCGTTAACGTATTGACCGCAAAGTAACTCACGGTACCAAAGTCACCGATGGTTTCCATCGCAACGAGCGATAAACCGACCGCAATTGACGGACGAACAAGTGGTAAGGAGATACGACGAAAGCTTTCCCAAGGTGAGCATTTTAGCAAACGAGCGGATTGCAATAAGGAGACGTTTTGCTCCATAAATGCCGCACGGCACAACAAATAAACATAAGGATAGAGAACGAGAGACAGAACAATAATAGCGCCGGATAAGGTTCTAATATCCGGGAACCAATACTCACCAGGTCCCCACCCAGTAAGATCTCGCAGTAAAACCTGAACCGGGCCGGCAAAGTCGAACCAGTCGGTAAAGATATACCCAACAATATAGCCTGGCATTGCTAATGGCAGGACGAGTGCCCACTGCAAAACACGCTCTCCTGGAATACGACACATTGCCATAACCCAAGCCGACGGAATGCCAAAAATTAAAGACAGGGACATGGTTCCCATCACTAAAATCACCGTATTGTAAGCATAGGTGGGCATCACCGTGGACATGAGATGAGAAAATAACTCATCGGTTTCGCCAACAGCCGTCGTAAAAATCGCTAAGATCGGTAAAACCAGTAGCACAGCGATTAAGCCGCTACTGGTGTTCCATAAATAATTCTTTTCTTTCATCGCTTAACTACAACGAGGCTTAATGAAATACATATGCATTTGCAAATACATCTCATATCCTTTTAATGGTGGGGTTATTTATACCCATATACGGTAATGACTTCAAGGTGAGATGTTCATAACTGAAAGGATCAGCAGAGAGCTTTGTATCAAAAAGTGATTTCCAAAAAACAAACCACCCCAAGTGGCCAAAAAGTGACGACTTGAGGTGGTATTTTTATGTCGGCTGAAGCCTACATTAATAAATTATAGATCGAACTTAACTTCATCTAATAGCTTGATTGCCGCCGCGTGGTATTTTGCAATTTCATCCAGAGAAATAGTATCCGCTTTGAACTCACCCCATGAAGCAACAAGTTCAGAAGGTTTCACGTCTGCTTTCACTGGATATTCAAAGTTCACTTCGGCGTACATGCTTTGTGCTGTGTTGCCAGATAGGAATTCCATCAGCTTAACGGCATTCTCTTTATTTGGAGAATATTTAGCCATTGCCATACCTGAGATGTTTACGTGAGTACCTGTCGTCTCTTGGTTAGGGAAGTTAATGTAAACAGAGTCAGCCCAAGCTTTTTGCTCTTTATCATTAATCATTTTACCTAAGTAGTAGCTGTTACCTAAAGCAACATCACACAGACCTTCTTTGATCGCTTTAACTTGCGCGCGGTCGTTACCTTGAGGCTTACGAGCCAGGTTAGCTTTGACACCTTCTAGCCATTCTTTTGTTTCAGCTTCACCTTTGTGAGCAATCATCGAAGATACTAGAGATACATTGTATGGGTGCTTACCGCTACGAGTACAGATTTTACCTTTAAACTCAGGCTTCGTTAGATCTGCGTAAGTGAACTCTTCACCTAGACGACCAACACGGTCACGTGAAGAATAAACGCTACGTGTACGCGTTGTTAGAGCGAACCACTCGTTATCTGTATCTTGGTATTGAGCAGGGATGTTCTTTTCAAGTACATCGCTCTCTACAGGTTGAACTAGACCTTGTTTTGTTAGCTCAGATAGACGGCTGATGTCTACCGTTAACACGACATCTGCTGGGCTGTATTCACCTTCTTGAGCTAACTTTTCTGCTAAACCTTTTTTAGCAAACTTAACGTTTACTTTAATGCCAGTCTCTTTTGTGAACTCCTTAAACATAGGCTCAACGAGGAAAGGTTGACGGTAAGAGTATACATTCACTTCTTCCGCTGCCATGGCTGTCGGAGCAATGACACTGCACGCTAGAGCTGAAAGAGTTAGCAGTTTTTTCATGGTAAAATCCTTTATATCGAAATGATAATGGGTATCAGTTGCGTTATTATATTCATCATGAATATATTTACAATGACGACCAACAAAAAATAAATCGACTTCAGCCATTAAAACGCCTTACTTTTGTAACAAAGCATTTCGAAACAAACACCTCATCATTTACCTCAAAAACAATCAAACCCCACAACCATGAGTTGTAGGGTTTGATTTTTCCGCCTAACCGCTATCAGGCGAGAAGATGATGTGTGATTATTTTACTGTTACGAATTCTGGATACGCGCCGACACCACAATCGTGCATGTCCATACCTTCCAGCTCTTCATCTTCAGTAACACGAATACCAATGGTTGCTTTGAGCACTGCCCATACTGCCAGACTCGCACCGAATACCCATGCAAAGATGACTGCCGCACCCAATAGTTGAGCACTAAACGTTGCATCAGCGTTGCTGAGTGGCACCACCATTAGACCGAAGAAACCACAGACACCGTGTACTGAGATAGCACCAACTGGGTCATCAACTTTTGCTTTATCAAGAGCAATAATACTGAATACAACCAATGCACCAGATACCGAACCAATCGCGACTGAGAATAGAGGGGATGGTGATAGAGGATCTGCTGTGATGGCGACGAGGCCCGCTAACGCGCCGTTAAGAATCATGGTTAAGTCTGCTTTACCCCAAGTCGTTTTACACACAAGCAGTGCTGCGATTGCGCCAGCGGCGGCGGCGGCGTTGGTGTTAAGGAAGATTTGACCGACTGCTGTTGCGTTCTCAAAGTCTGAAACCATCAGTTGAGAACCGCCGTTGAAACCAAACCAACCGAACCAAAGGATAAATGTACCTAACGTGGCAAGTGGCATGTTTGAACCCGGAATCGGATAGATTTCACCATTCTTACCGTATTTTCCTCGACGAGCACCGAGTAACAATACGCCAGCAAGTGCCGCTGAAGCGCCAGCCAGATGCACGATACCAGAGCCTGCGAAATCACTAAAACCCGCTTCTGATAGGAAACCACCGCCCCAAGTCCAGTAGCCTTCCATCGGATAAATAAACGCTGTTAACACAACAGAGAAAATTAGGAATGACCAAAGCTTCATACGCTCAGCAACCGCACCTGATACCACCGACATTGCCGTTGCAACGAATACCACTTGGAAGAAGAAATCAGACTCTAGAGAGTGGTCGGCGCCTTCACCTTGTGTACCAATTAATGTACCAAATGATGGCAACCAGCCACCTTCACTGTTATTTACGTACATAATGTTGTAGCCAACCACTAAGAAAGTCGTACAAGCGATAGCGTACAAACAGATGTTCTTAGTTAAAATTTCAGTGGTGTTTTTTGAGCGAACTAAGCCAGCTTCTAACATTGCGAAGCCTGCGGCCATCCACATGACCAACGCACCTGAAATAAGGAAGAAAAAAGTATCTAGTGCGTAACGCAGCTCCGTTACTGTTGTTGTAAGTTCCATATTAAAAGTCTCCAATCCTTGTCATTCTTTAAAGTGCTTCAGTATCCATTTCACCAGTACGAATTCGTACGGCTTGGCTTAGGTCATAAACAAAAATTTTGCCATCGCCAATTTTTCCTGTGTGTGCCGCTTGGCTAATCGCTTCAATAACTCGGTCCACATTCTCCGCTTGAGTCGCAATTTCTAACTTTACCTTGGGTAGAAAATCCACTTGATACTCTGCACCACGATACAATTCAGTGTGCCCTTTCTGACGACCAAACCCTTTCACTTCAGAAACCGTCATACCTTCAATACCGACATCAGAGAGCGCTTCGCGCACATCGTCTAATTTGAATGGCTTAACAATGGCATTTATTAATTTCATATCCGTTCCTTAAATTTTTACTCATCCGTTGATTCCTTTACTACAATCCAAGTAGCGTGCCAAAAATTTAAGTAGTTGATTTAAATAGAATTAGAATTGTAAGTTCATAAAAACTAAAAAAGGCCACACCAATATGGTGCAGCCTTTTCACTATATTAATGCGTGCCACTGTTATTGCTCCAGTTTTGGGCAACGAGACGATGGCAGCATATAACTTAGGGAAATTAGTAACCTAAAAAATCCATCCAACGTTCGATCAACAACTCGAAATCATCAATGCCGCAACTTGCCTGGCTTTCACAGTTATAGAAATCGAACTCACAGCCCTCTTCCATCTCTTGCTCGTGCGCTAACACATTTTCTTGAATGGTGACGTCATCTTCATTGATCGCAAGGCTTATTTCTTTACCCAAGAGAGTGACTTCATTGCTAAGGTCTTGTCTGGATTGTTGAATAAGATCCATTACATGATCTAACTTCTGCTTATCTTTACCGATCTCTTCTTGAAGCCAGCGGCCAACAATTTCATGACCCATACTGCATTTCACATAGTATTCACCCATTAGAGTGTTTCTAGTAAATTCGAATTCCATAGAGCACCTCATCGGGTTCTAGCTAACTTTATGGGCGGGAGTATACAAGGACTAAAGGTGTGAGGCGAGATATAGACTATAAACTCCAATAACTATGATAGGAAAGCACTGATCCTTGTCATCCTCAAGCACGAGGGACGTGTGAGTTGGGGATCTTTTAAAAGCATATGCATGCAGGGAGAGATTCCCTACTCCTTCCTTCGTCAGTCTATGGAATGACAGGTAGTTCTGTACTCGACATGTAATCGCTTGGTGCACAAAAAAGCGCCTACCGAAGTAGACGCTCTCAATTAAAGATGACAAGGAATTACGCTGGCTCTTGGAAGATAACCGTGTCTGCTTTTTCCGTGTACTGACCCATTTTATGGAAGTTCAAGTAACGGTATGTATCCGCAGCGGTCGCATTCACCTTCTCAGCGTACTCTAAGTACTCTTCTTTTGTTGGGATGCGACCTAGAATCGCGCCAACAGCAGAAAGCTCAGCAGAAGCCAGATAAACGTTGGCACCTGTACCCAAACGGTTCGGGAAGTTACGAGTAGACGTAGACATGACTGTCGACTTGTCTGCAACACGAGCTTGGTTGCCCATACACAGTGAACAACCCGGAGTTTCGATACGTACTCCAGCGCGACCGAAGATGCCGTAATAGCCTTCTTCCGTTAACTGATCTTTATCCATCTTGGTTGGCGGAGCCACCCACAGACGAGTGCTCAGTGAACCATTAAACTCCTCTAGCATCTTACCTGCGGCACGGAAGTGACCAATGTTGGTCATACAAGAACCGATGAACACTTCTTGAATCTCTGTACCTTGAACGTCAGAAAGCAGACGAGCATCATCAGGATCGTTTGGCGCACATAGGATAGGTTGATCGATATCAGCCAGATCGATTTCAATAACGTGAGCGTATTCAGCATCAGAATCCGCAGAAAGCAATTCAGGGTTCGCCAACCACTCTTCCATTGCAGTCACACGACGCTCGATAGTACGAACATCACCGTAACCTTCTGCGATCATCCACTTAAGCATCACGATGTTTGAGTTCAGATACTCTTCGATAGACTCTTGAGATAGCTTAACCGTACAACCAGCAGCAGAGCGCTCTGCCGATGCATCTGAAAGCTCAAACGCCTGCTCAACCGATAGGTGTTCAACACCTTCAATTTCGAGTACACGACCAGAGAATTCGTTAATTTTACCGGCTTTTTCTACGGTTAAAAGACCTTGCTTGATGCCGTATAGAGGGATTGCATGTACTAGGTCACGTAGCGTGATACCCGGCTGCATTTCGCCTTTAAAGCGAACCAAGATAGATTCCGGCATATCAAGCGGCATCACACCCGTTGCCGCAGCAAATGCGACCAAGCCAGAACCTGCAGGGAATGAAATACCTAGCGGGAAACGCGTATGTGAGTCACCACCAGTACCAACAGTGTCAGGCAGAAGCATACGGTTTAGCCATGAGTGAATAACACCATCACCCGGACGAAGTGAAACACCGGCACGGTTCATGATGAAATCAGGTAGCGTGTGGTGCGTGTTTACATCAACGGGTTTAGGGTATGCAGAAGTGTGACAGAATGACTGCATGACAAGGTCAGCAGAGAAGCCAAGACACGCCAAGTCTTTCAGCTCATCACGTGTCATAGGGCCAGTCGTATCTTGAGAACCGACTGTCGTCATTTTAGGTTCACAGTACTGACCTGCACGCACACCTTCAACGCCACAGGCTTTACCAACCATCTTCTGAGCTAGTGTGTAGCCTTTATCCGATGCCGATGGATCGATTGGTTTCGCAAACAGATCGGTTTCTTCTAGACCTAGAGCGTCACGAGCACGACCCGTTAGACCACGACCGATGATCAGTGGAATTCGGCCACCAGCACGCACTTCATCAAGTAATACCTTACCTAACTCAAAGTTTGAAATCACAGAACCGTCTTTACGTACAACACCTTCATATGGGTAGATATCAATGATATCCCCCATGTTCATCTCTTGTACGTTAAGCTCAATGGGTAGTGCACCAGAGTCTTCCATTGTGTTGTAGAAGATTGGCGCAATTTTACCGCCAAGACACACACCGCCAGTACGCTTATTTGGTACGAATGGGATATCATCCCCCATAAACCAAAGTACAGAGTTTGTTGCCGATTTACGAGAAGACCCTGTACCAACTACGTCACCAACGTAAGCCAGTGGGATGCCATCTTTCTGTAATTCTTCGATTTGCTTAATTGGACCAACATTACCCGCATCATCAGGGTTAATGCCTTCACGCTCCATCTTCAACATCGCTTTTGCGTGTACTGGAATGTCTGGGCGTGACCATGCATCTGGTGCTGGAGACAGGTCATCGGTGTTCGTTTCACCCGTGACTTTAAATACTTTAACGGTAATTTTTTCCGCGACTTTCTCTTTTGCGGTAAACCACTCAGCCTCCGCCCAAGATTGAAGCACTTGCTGTGCAGCAGCATTACCTGCTTTTGCTTTTTCTTCTACGTCGTAGAAAGCATCGAACATAAGCAGAGTGTGGGAAAGGGCTTTAACCGCGATTGGAGCCAGTTCCGCATCATCGAGTAGAGAGACTAGAGGCTCGATGTTATAGCCACCTTGCATGGTGCCAAGTAACTCCGCAGCTTTGGCTTTGCTGACTAATGGCGATGTTACTTCACCTTGGGTGATAGCCGTAAGAAAACCGGCTTTTACATACGCCGCTTCATCAACGCCCGGTGGAATGCGATTCTCGAGTAGGTCAAGAATGATCTCTTCTTCACCTTGAGGTGGGTTCTTTAGAAGTTCAACTAGACCAGCAACTTGCTCAGCATCTAGTGGTTTGGGTACAACTCCCTCAGCAGCACGCTCTGCGACGTGTTTACGGTAGGCTTCAAGCACGACTTTTTCCTCTCATTGCGGTTCACTTCTTACCTTCATCATTGTGAGTAAAATAAAGAAGCGAACATCCTTGGAAACTTGGCTCTCCATTGCCATTTTTGTCATTCAATTTGTATTGATGAGCGGCATCATAGAGGCCAAACTATGGGCGATAGAATAGCAAATTTAACGTTACATTAAAATCTTATCATTTTGACCAACATAGCAAGTTAGGACGAAAGTCCTACTCTATTGGCCGACTTAAAGCGCTAAATTACTCCCCTATCGCATGTTTATTTATAAGACGTTCCAATAATTAAGTAGACCGAGTCATAATTATCTTCGGTACGACCATAAGCCAAAATAATCGGCCCTATTGGAGAATCCACTCCAGCAAAAACGGAACCAGCAGTAAACATTGGCGCTTCATCAAAACCCAGTTCGCTATCTGACCACACACCACCATGCTCGATGGACGCCCCCACGTAAAGCGGTGATTTAAAGAGGCCGAAGTCATTTTCAAACCACTTATATCGATAAGTCAGGCTAGTGTATGCTAAGTTTTTTCCGATTAAGCTGTTTCTTGGAATACCCGATAAGTTAAGGAACCCACCAAGCTCTTTAGGATCAATTGGAAATATAGAGTTTTTACTTTCCACCATGCCAAAGTCTAGCTTGGCGACTAAAGTATGTTTTTCAATGCTTTGTGCAGCCATTAAATTGGCGGAAAACTCATGGACAGTATCACTTTCTGACGCCAACTTAGGATTATAAATCGTATTATTAGTGTCAAAATCATCATGTGTGACCAAATACTCTAGGTCAACAAAATAACCTTCGGTCGGCAAGCTGAAGTTATCTAATGTGTCTAATCGATAACTCATGAAAGCCCCAGTACGCTGATAAGAACCACTGCCGAATGACGGCAGAGAAGCCACGTTAACGTTACCATCAGTATATCGAGCGCCCACTTTGAACTCTTGCCATAACGCGGGTTGATACCCCAATGCGAATTCACCAATAAATTCTTTATAGGTCATTGGCAAATAATCTTGGGTAACATCAAGCGTCGGCCTTTCAATATCGTCAATATTAGCGGGTAGGTTTCGTTTTTGATTGCTGTAAACCAATGATGTGGATGTGAATAACTTCTGACTTGAGAAAAACGGAGAAAACAACTCAACCTCAGCCAGCTTATCTGTTCCCATCTCTACATTCGTTCTCAGCTCTGCACCATGAGAATTGATGTCAGTAAAGTTTGCAGACATCCCTATGCCATATTGGCTCGCGGTAGCAAAGTCATCCTCAAGATAGAATCGAAAATTGAGGTAGTTAGGACCCCATGACTTTTCATTCACATCCACCAAAAGCTGATCTTCACCCTCGACATTGTCAAATTTATAAGTGACCAGTTCGAAACGATCTAACGCGTACAGATCTTTAACTTGAGATTCGATCTCACTTGTTTTTAGGACTTGACCAGCACTGAGATGTAAGCGATTTTCAATCAATTTATCAGAGTAGTGACTGTTATTATTAATCACAACCTTATCAACCTTGGTTTGGTCACCGTACTTCAATTGCTGTCTGGCTTGTTGTTTATGGTCGATATACTTCTGATAATCAGCACTCGAGAGGGATAATTTGGAAAGCTGGTCTTTGTGCTGGAATGCTGCATTATACCCCGCCTGAAAAGCATCTGGCATCTTATCAAACTCGGTCGTTTCTATTTGCCCAACATCAGGATGTAAGAAGATATCGTCATCCGTTAACGTTTCAGCTTGCTCCTGAGTACTGCGACGAACCAGGTAGTTGGAAAGTTGATCGGCGGCGGCAAGAAAGGTGGTGAAATCGTCTTTGTCTTTATAGTTTGAACTGATATCGATCGCTATAATGATGTCAGCCCCCATCGCTCTGGCTACATCAACGGGCATATTATTGGTCACACCACCGTCAACCAACATTCGTCCATCCACTTCGTAAGGTGGAAGCGCTCCCGGTACCGACATACTTGCCATCATCGCATCAACTAAATTACCACGGTCGATAACGACTTCTTCAAGTTTGATAATATCAGTCGCGACTGAGCGATAAGGGATAGCCAGATGATCAAACGAATCAAAAGAGGATAAATTGCCTGTCGTCTCACGCAGAATACGTAACATATTCTGACCTTGTACCACCCCTTTCTTTGCTTTAATTTCACCAAAGCCTAAACCTAGGTCAGTATTTAACTGATAGCGGTCTTCATACTCTTTGTCTCGCACACGGCGATCACTACGGTTGACTCGATCACGATAACCACGATTCCAATCAACCGTATAAATCAAACTTTCTATCTCTTCAGCACTCATCCCTGTCGCATAAAGTCCACCAACGTAAGAGCCCATACTGGTACCGGTAATGTAATCAACCGGGATATGCATCTCTTCTAAGGCTTTAAGCACCCCAATATGAGCGGCCCCTTTGGCCCCTCCACCAGCAAGAACCACAGCAACCGTTGGCCTCTTATGAGATTGTTTCGTTGATTGAGAAGCATCAACCTTCAACTCAGTCGCGGCAAACAGCTGAACACTGATCACAATACCGACAATACCTAAGCCACTCACTAGCCAACGGGAAATCATTATTTAACTATCCTTGTTATTATTTTCGATTCTGACTTTACCACTGAAAAAGCTTCTTTAGCCACTGTTTTGGTTGACTTTCGCACCCCTTCTTAATGTTGCCACTCTCATCCCAAACGGGTAATTTGACGGAGCCATCACAGTCAAACTCTAACGCGCCTTCAGGTGTGCGGGTAAAGTGAGTTGTCACTATTCCAGTCGGCCAAGGCAGAAGTAACGGCTCTGGTGATCGTTGCTTCAGGTAACTCGCATACACACGTAACGCACCGCTAGAGCCCGTAAGTTTGGTCGGCTTATTGTCATCACGTCCCAGCCAGATGGTGGTCACGTCTCGGCCATCGACCCCGACAAACCAACTGTCACGGCTATCATTACTGGTTCCTGTTTTTCCGGCTAATCCCGCCGATGAAAATTGCCCTTGCAAGAAACGCCCAGTGCCTTCCGATACAACCCGTTTCATCGCATAAGTCGTCAACCAAGCCGCTTGTTGATCAACACGTTGTGACACTTTAGGGATCGATTGATATAAAACGTTCCCCTCATTATCAACAACAGAACGAAGGGCTGATAACGGTGCAATGCGTCCAGAGTTCGTTATTGTCTGGAACATCTGCGCCACTTGAAATGGTGTCAGTGAAAATGCCCCTAAAAACATCGACGGCACAGGGCGAATCTCATCTTTATTAACCCCCAGCTTTTCCAATGTTTTCGAGACGTTATCAATCCCTAACTGCATCCCTAAACGAACCGTAGGGACGTTGTAAGACTTAGACAATGCCACATACAAAGGCACGTCGCCACGAAACTTCCGGTCGAAGTTTCGTGGGCTCCAAACACTACCTTTACTGCCTTTCAAACTCAGAGGCGTATCCTTTAAGGTGGTAGCAAGCGTATACTTTTGCGGGTGTTCCAATGCCGTAAGATAGATAGCAGGTTTCACTAATGAACCAATTGGACGACTCGCATTCAGGGCTCGGTTAAAGCCATCATACCCCGTGCGTTTGCCCCCGACCATCGCGCGAATTTCGCCAGTGCTCCTGTCAACCGCTATCGCCGCACCCTCTAGTTTATTCCCTGCTGTTTTAGATAACTCAGGCACTTTACGTGCAATCGACTTCTCTAGTTTGTCTTGAGAAACCGGATCAAGAGAAGTAAAGACTCGAATGCCTTTCTGCGCTTCAAATCGATCGCCTACATACTTCTTCAGCTCAATACTTACCTGTTGGAAGTAAGCGGGCTGACGTCTAGCGATGCGTGGGTTGTCTTGAATATCTAAATCACGACTCGCGGCTTCTTCATACTGGCGCGGAGTTAAAATATCTTGTTGCATTAACAAACGCAGAACTAAATCACGTCGAGTCTTGGCACGTTCTGGGTATCGAACCGGATTATAATAAGACGGGCCTTTGACCATACCGACCAACAAGGCCAGCTGATCAATTCTCAGCTCTTGGATAGGCTGCCCGAAGTACAAGCGAGACGCCAATCCGAAGCCATGAATCGCTTCACCACCATTTTGCCCGAGGTAAACTTCATTCAGATAGGCCTCTAAGATCCGATCTTTGCTGTACCGATGATCCAAAATAAGCGCAATGTAGGCTTCTCGAAGCTTGCGCCACAGTGTGCGCTCACTGGATAGGAACAGGTTCTTCGCCAACTGTTGAGTCAATGTACTGCCCCCTTGTACCGTTCGCCCGGCTTTTAGATTGACCACCATCGCACGAGCGATTGCCAATGGTGACACGCCATCGTGCTGATAGAAATTACGATCTTCCGTGGCTAACAGCGCATCAACCATCACTTCTGGGAACTGGTTACGTTTTAAGAACAGACGCTGTTCATCGTTACCTTTCTCAAGCATGCCAAGCATCTTCGGTTCAATGCGCAGATACCCCATGTCGCCTTTTTTATCGAGCGATTGAATGCGAGTTAATTCGTTACCATTGAAGTACAACATCACATGGCGATCCATTTCTAACCCATCGACAAACTCAAATGGGCGTCGAATCATCTCGATCTTGGTTGAAGAAGAAGAGTACTCACCCGGATGACGAGGGGAACTCACCTTGCGATAGTTGAGTACATCCAATTCGTTCTTAACTTTTATCAAGCTAATCGAAGTGCCTGGTGATAGGTCCAACACGCGCGCATAAACGACGGTCGGCAAATCAAATAACTGGCCTTCAAATCGCTGTTTAACGACAGAATCCAGATAAATACCGATGAACAACAACAGTGCAATTAACGCCAAGCCCACTTTCCAAGCTATGCCCCATAAAATCTTCATCCAACCTCTATGTTTTGAGCTATTGGCTTTTGATTTCCCTTTTCTGGCTGCCGCTTTCGGCTTTCTTGGTTTCGCTTTAGTCGCTGGTGACTTCTTTGCTGGCGCTTTTTTAGATGGTGCCTTTTTCGGCGTTAACATTTTGGTCATCATCGCTTCAACTGTTGTTTTGTTTTAGTGGTTGCTACATGGTTAGCAGGATCATCCGGCCAAGGATGTTTTGGGTAACGGCCTTTCATCTCTTTTTGTACTTCTTTGTACGCGCCAGCCCAAAAGCCAGCTAAATCTTGAGTAATTTGCAGTGGTCGCTGTGCTGGGGAAAGTAGTTCAAGCACCACTTTCTTACGCCCCTGAGCAATCAAAGGGGAGTCTTTCTCTCCAAAAACCTCTTGCATTCGAACAGAGATCACCGGCTCTGACAAATGCTGATATCGAATCGCCTTTTTGCTGCCTGTCGGCATCAAATAATGCGTTGGCAGCCATTGGTCTATTTCTTGATTCAAAGGCCAACCAAGATAAGCCGACAACGCCTGTTCAATCGAAACACTAGCCAGCCCTTTGGCCGATTTAATACCATTCAAATATGGCGATAACCACTCATCAAGGCGTTCAATTAAACTCGCGTCATCCATCGCTGGCCAATCATGCTCAGGCATCCAAGACTCTGCGCAACGTACACGCTCAACGAGCTGTTTAGCAGCAGGAGTCCAATTTAGACATTCAAGCCCACATCGAGCGATATAATTCAGTAACGCTTGGCTTATCTGGCTAGAATCAGGCTCTGGCAAAGATTTGCGACCAATAATCAGCTTACCCAGTAATAGCCTCTCTTCAGCAACCAAGCGACCACGTTTTTCATCCCAATCCACATGAGCTGCGCGGGTAAAAAGACCGCAGAATAAACGCTCTAGTTGCACAATATCGATAGGCGTCGCTAAAAATATCTGACTCGCTCGCCCTGCACTGCGCATCAAATCAATCACAACAAGGTACTCATGATTAGCCAAGGGATCATCATCTCGGACTTCCGCTCCATGACCATTAGCAAGACGAAATGCACAGCTCGTGGTACTTCTCGATTGAGCAATTCTGTCTGGGAACGCCAAGCAAAGGACTAATGGTAACAATGATTCATCAAGTTGTGACAAATCTAAGTGATGATTAAGTTTGTTAGCGAGACTTTTCGCTCGCGGCATCACTACGCTGTTTTTCGAATGCTTTCTTTGCTTAAGTCGATGTAACGAGTGCTGAATGTCCGTCACGTTACGTTCAGGCTCTTCAAGCAAAGCCGCGGCAACAATCGCGACATTCAATAAAGCAGGACTACCTTGCTGCGCTTTAACTAACATGCTGGCGATACGCGGCTCAAGACCTAAACGTTGGGCCTGTTTTCCTAGTGCCGTAAATTGACCATTATCGTCTAATAATTCAAGAGCCTGTAAGAGTTGTTTAGCTTGTTCAATAGAAGCTTTTGGTGGAACGTCTAACCATTGCAATTCATCAGCACTCATCGCTCCCCATTGCGTCAATTCAGTGACCAACGAAGACAGATCAGAATGAAGAATTTCAGGTTCTGGTACAGCTGGTTGCTGAATCAGCTGCGTTTCGCTGTATAAACGAACGCACAAGCCCTCTTCAATTCGTCCCGCACGCCCCGCTCGTTGCTCGGCTGAAGACTGCGAGATCTTCACTTGCTCAAGCTTAGTAATACCGGTTTTTAGATCGAACTTTGCGACACGTTCCAGCCCAGAGTCTACCACCAGTCGAATGCCTTCAATCGTCAAAGAGGTCTCAGCAATGTTGGTGGCTAACACCACCTTTCGACGTCCCTTCTCTGATGGCGCGATGGCTTTCTGTTGTTGAGAAAAGCTGAGTTGCCCATACAAAGGGCACACATCGATATCACCAGCAAGCTGTTCAAGTTGAGATTCAACTTGCTTAATCGCAGAAACGCCCGGTAAGAAAGCCAAAAGTGAGCCAGACTCTTTCTCCATCAGAGAGCGAATCACACTGGCCATTTTAGGGGCTAAGTATTCATTGGCATTGAGAGGCTGATAACGGAAATTGACCGGAAAGGTGCGGCCTTGTGATTCAACATATTTGGCATTCGGTAGCAGAGATTGCAGCGCTTGTTGATCTAAAGTAGCCGACATAACAATCACTTTTAGATCGTCACGCAGCGCCTCTTGGATCTCTAAGCTAAACGCCAATGCCGTATCAGCGTGCAAGCTCCGCTCATGGAACTCATCAAAGATCACCATATCCACCCCGCTCAATTCAGGGTCGGTTTGGATCATTCTTGTCATGATCCCTTCGGTGACGATTTCCAAGAGAGTCGCACTGCTGATTTTAGATTCGCCACGAACTCTAAAGCCAATGCTCTCTCCCACCTTTTCTCCCAATTGGCTCGCTAAGTAAGTGGCAATATTCCTGGCTGCCAGACGGCGAGGTTCCAGCATGATTATTTTGCCCTGAACGGCGTTGGTCTTAACCAACTGTAAAGGGAAGAATGTTGACTTACCCGCACCGGGAGCGGCCTTTAGAATAAGTTGAGTATGTGTATCTACGCCAGCGAGCAGATCTGGCATCACAGCTTCTATGGGCAGTTGTGGCAATGGGAGAACCTTGTGGTGTAATGTTGGCAACATTGTACATAAAAACCCACTGGTCTAAATAAGTAATATGCACTTCAATCCCCCTTTAGAGCCAGCGACTCTTATTAAGCGCTATAAACGTTTTCTCACTGACATCCAACTCCCAGACGGCAGTGAACGCACTATCCACTGTGCAAACACTGGAGCGATGACAGGGTGTGCGACGCCTGGCAATACGGTGTGGTACTCAACATCCGACAATGCAAAAAGAAAGTACCCAAACAGTTGGGAGATCTCAGAAACAGACAAAGGTCATCGAATTTGTATAAATACTGTGCGGGCAAACCCGCTAGCAGTGGAAGCAATTGAAAATGGGACTATAGTTGAACTCTTAGGTTATAACGTGTTACGAACCGAGGTGAAATATGGTCGTGAGAATAGTCGCATTGATATTCTGCTCGAAGATAACGACAAGCCACCTTGCTATATTGAAGTAAAAAGCGTCACTCTGCTCGACGAGCAAAAAACGTCATCTAAAGGGCAAGGCTTTTTCCCTGATGCGGTCACGACCAGAGGCCAAAAACATCTGCGTGAACTCACAGAAATGGTCGAATCTGGAAATAGAGCCGTACTTTTATTCACTGTTTTACATTCAGGTATTGAAAAAGTATCTGCGGCGCACCATATAGACGCCAAATATTCGTTATTACTAAAACAAGCACAAGACGCTGGAGTTGAAGTGCTTTGCTATAAAGCAGAGCTCAGTAGTACTCAAATACAACTAAAACAAGCTGTTGAATTTATCAATAGCTAAGCAAAGATGCTGAACTAATCACATTGATTGCAAGTTTGAATAAGAGTATTTGCCACCATTCGTTCTTTCTGCTATAGATACCCGCCTTAAAATTAGCTGCTTTGCAGTTGACTAGGTGTAAATAGGAGATGCTGTATGCCAGAATCTAAGAAAAAAGCGCTAGGCATCCTAGCCATCGCAGGTGTTGAACCGTACCAAGAAAAGCCAGGTGAAGAGTACATGTCACCTGAGCAAACGGAACATTTTACAAAAATTTTAGCAGCTTGGCGCAACCAGCTAAGGGAAGAAGTTGATCGTACTGTACACCACATGCAGGACGAAGCCGCGAACTTTCCAGACCCTGTTGACCGAGCTTCTCAAGAAGAAGAGTTCAGCCTAGAGTTACGTAACCGTGACCGTGAGCGTCGTCTTATCAAGAAAATTGAGAAGACATTAGACAAGATCGAAGAAGATGATTTCGGCTTCTGTGATTCTTGCGGTATCGAGATCGGCATTCGTCGCCTTGAAGCTCGTCCAACGGCTGATCTTTGTATTGACTGTAAAACACTTGCAGAGATCAAAGAGAAACAGATGCAAGGTTAATTCTTGCAGATGTAAAGAAAGGGAGCCTTGGCTCCCTTTTTTGTTTGTTATCCAAGCGAAGTATTTCACACGCTTGATAGTAATTAGCAGCTTTAAGCCTTAGTTCTATACATCAAACCTTTTTTCTATAGATTGAAGCTTAGTTCTACGCATTAAAGCTCTTGTTAAACGTCTCAAGAATCGGTTACTGCGGTACCATTTAGATTAGGTTGTTCACTCATGAATTATATCGGGCGCTTTGCACCATCACCGTCAGGTCCTCTTCATTTTGGCTCACTGGTTGCAGCTCTTGGTAGCTACTTTCAAGCGAAATCTCACCAAGGAAAATGGTTGGTTCGCATCGAAGACCTAGACCCGCCAAGAGAAATGGATGGCGCGGCTGATCTCATTCTTAAGACACTTGAGGCTTACCATCTCTTTTGGGATGGTGAGGTCGTTTATCAAAGTCAGCGTCACGATCTCTATCAAGCTCAAATTGACCAATGGATTACCGAAAATCAAGCCTACTACTGCCAATGCACCCGAAAACAGATAAAAGCAATGGGTGGCTTCTATAATGGCCATTGCCGAGATGCTGGATTGATTGATTCTGGCGAGCAAGCGGTGCGTTTGTGCATGGATTTTCCAGTCGAGTCCTTTGACGATGTGCGTCACGGTACCATTCAAATACCGAAAGCACTGGCTGAAGAAGACTTCATTATCAAACGCCGAGATGGGTTGTTTGCCTATAACTTGGCGGTTGTCCTTGATGACATCGAACAAGGAGTGACAGAAGTCGTAAGAGGCGCAGACCTGATTGAACCAACAGGGCGACAAATCAGTTTGTATAAAACACTCAAACAAAAAAACGTCAGTTACTTGCACTTACCATTGGCAATCGATAACTTGGGGAATAAACTGTCAAAACAGAATCATGCCACCGCGATAGATCTTGGTAACCCAAAACCAACGTTACTCAATGCTATGCAATTCTTAGGTTTTGATATCCCGACGGCCCTTTGTGATACTTCAATGGATGAGATTTTATTGTGGGGCTGCCGGCAATGGAACGTCAGTCAGCTACCTGATAGTTTACAAAAAGAGCACTGTGATTAGCTCGAAACTCACGGCAAATAGCAATAACGACACATAAAAATGCCATAACCAACCACTGTGGTTAAGCAGACGATGTTCTCAAATGGCTCGCGCTAAGCTATTATTAGCCGCAATTAAACTCTGCACTACCACTTTGGACTAAGAGAAAAACAAAGTTGGCGATACCTACTTTGTTCTAAACTAATGAATACAAACGACAATACCCCAAGCGAACAACGCGGATTCCACGAATTAGCACTGAATATTTATACTCGTCAAGAGCACAATATTTCACGCAAGCAGATCAGTGACAACGCACTAAAAGTGTTATATCGCCTAAATGGTGCGGGTTTTGACGCGTTTTTAGTCGGTGGTGGTGTGCGCGATATCTTATTAGGCTCTCAGCCAAAAGATTTTGATATTGCGACCAACGCTACGCCAGAACAAATCAAACACCTCTTTAGAAACTGCCGTCTTATCGGTCGCCGTTTCCGCTTGGCACATATCATGTTTGGCCGTGACATCATTGAAGTCGCGACTTTCCGTGGTCACCACCAAGAGCCATCAAAGAACGTTTCTGCCCAATCTAAAGAAGGTATGCTACTGCGCGATAACGTGTACGGCAGTGTTGATGAAGATGCAGAACGCCGTGATTTCACAATCAACGCGATGTACTACAACATTGCAGACTACAGCATCCACGATTACGCGGGGGGGGTAGAAGATCTAGAAGATAAACTGATCCGCCTAATTGGTGATCCAGAAACGCGTTACCGCGAAGACCCAGTACGTATGCTACGTGCAATGCGCTTCGCCGCTAAACTGGATTTTGATATCGAAGAAGATACCGCTGACCCGATTGAAGAGTTAGCACACCTATTAAAAGATATCCCAGCCGCACGCCTTTACGAAGAATCTCTCAAGTTACTGCAATCAGGCCATGGTTTAGAGACCTACCATCTGATGCGTGAATATAATCTGTTCCAACAAATGTTCCCATCCATCGCAGAGCACCTTACTGAGAGTTACGATTCTCGTACAGAACAGATGCTTGACTTAGTACTCGACTCAACCGACCTTCGCATTGAAGATGGCAAGCGAGTAAACCCAGCATTTATGTTTGCAGCGATCCTTTGGTACCCAATGAATAAGCTGGCAGACAAATTGGTCGCTGAACAGGGTATGGCACACTACGATGCGATCATGGAAGCAAGCAACATCATCCTTGATCAGCAAGTAAAATCGATTGCTATACCTCGTCGTCATACTGCGACTATTCGTGAAATTTGGCAGCTGCAAGTCCGACTTCCCCGCCGCAACGGTAAACGTGCTGTTCGCCTAATGGAACTCAACAAGTTCCGCGCTGGTTACGATTTCCTAGAAATGCGTGGTGAGATCGAAGGCGGGGAAACCAAAGAGTTAGCAAAATGGTGGGAGCGTTATCAGACTGCTGGTCGCAACATGCGTCAAGCAATGGCTAACGACGTTGCTGCCCCAGCAAAATCAGGCCATCGCCGCCGTAAGACTTACCGAAACAAAAAGAGTAAGCAATCAGAATGATAACGGCTTATATTGCGGTCGGCAGCAACCTTGCCGACCCCGTTAGCCAAGCTCATTTGGCTATCGAAACGCTAAAAAACCTACCGCGATCAACGTTTATTGCGACCTCTCAGCTATATAGTAGCACTCCAATGGGGCCGCAAAATCAACCCGATTACATCAACGCGGTTGTCGCTATCCAAACCGAATTAACGCCCATTGAGCTGCTTGATTGCACTCAAAAGATCGAGCTAGAGCAGGGGCGTGTCCGTAAAGACGAACGTTGGGGACCAAGAACCTTGGATCTCGACATTGTGTTATACGGCAATGAGGTGATCGATTCAGAGCGCTTAATTGTTCCTCATTATGGAATGAAAGAACGAGAGTTTGTACTCTACCCGCTTGCTGAAATCGCACCAAGTTTACAACTCCCTGATGGGACTGAGCTGACAGAACTACTCAAAGTAGTCGATAAAAACGGGCTCAATGTTTGGCAACAATAGCCAAGCGCATTAAGGAAAAACAATGAAAAAAGTAACCATTAACGACCTGATCAAATGCAAACGTGAAGGCCGTAAATTCGCGACATCGACAGCTTATGATGCGAGCTTTGCTCAATTATTCGAAAGCCAAGAAATGCCAGTACTGCTTGTCGGTGATTCACTGGGTATGGTTTTACAAGGCCACAACGATACACTACCCGTCACCATTGAAGACATTGCTTACCATACACGCTCAGTACGTGCCGGTAGCCCAAACTGTCTTCTTATGGCTGATATGCCATTCATGAGCTACGCAACACCTGAGCAAGCTTGTGAGAATGCGGCCACCTTAATGCGTGCTGGCGCGAACATGGTAAAAATCGAAGGTGGCAGCTGGTTGGTCGATACTGTGAAGATGCTAACAGACCGCGCTGTACCAGTATGTGCACACTTAGGCTTAACGCCTCAATCGGTGAACATCTTTGGTGGTTATAAGGTTCAAGGTCGCGACGACGATCAAGCGGATAAAATGGTTGCTGACGCACTCGCGCTACAAAGCGCCGGGGCTCAAATCGTTCTCCTTGAATGTGTACCGGCTTCATTGGCAAAACGAATTACAGAAGCTTGTCACGTGCCGGTTATTGGTATTGGTGCTGGCAATGTTACCGATGGTCAGATCTTGGTTATGCATGATATGTTTGGTATCTCAGCCAACTACATGCCAAAATTCTCTAAGAATTTTTTAGCTGAAACAGGTGATATGCGTAAAGCTGTAGCGCTATATAAAGAAGACGTAGAGAGCGCTCGCTTCCCTGATGAAGCTCATACAATCGCTTAGGAGTAAGTATGCAAACTTTTGCTGAAATAGCGGCTCTTCGTGAGCAGATTAAACAGTTTAAGCGTGATGGACGTACGATTGCTTTTGTGCCGACAATGGGAAACCTGCATGAAGGTCACCTGACTCTGGTAAAGAAAGCTCGAGAACTGGCAGACATCGTTGTGGTCAGCATCTTTGTAAACCCAATGCAGTTTGACCGCGCCGACGATCTAAACAACTACCCTCGCACGTTAGAGGCGGATTTAAGCAAACTAACAGGTGAAGGTGTTGAGCTAGTATTTACCCCAACCCCAGAAGTGATGTACCCAGATGGATTAGACAAACAGACGTTTGTTGAGGTCCCTGGCATATCTCAAATGCTTGAAGGGGCATCTCGCCCAGGCCACTTCCGCGGCGTAGCAACGATCGTGACTAAATTGTTTAATATCGTTCAGCCAGATTTTGCATGCTTCGGCGAGAAAGACTTCCAGCAACTTGCTGTGATTCGCCAGATGACGACTGACTTAGCGTTAGATATTCAAATTGTGGGTGTTGCGACCGTTCGAGAAATGGATGGTTTAGCCATGAGCTCTCGCAACAGTAATCTCACCATTGATGAGCGTCAACGGGCACCTGTTTTAGCGCGCACGATGCGTTGGATCAGCAGTGCCATTCGTGGAGGACGTGATGATTACGCGTCAATCGTTGAAGATGCCATCGATCAACTTCGAGCTGCTGGCCTGCACCCCGATGAGATTTTTATTTGCGATGCGAAAACACTACAAGCCATCACTTCAGAATCCACTCAAGCTGTGATCCTAATGTCGGCTTTCCTAGGTAAGACTCGTCTTATCGATAACCAAGTTCTCGACTTGGTAACGGAAACTAAAGAAGAAGTGAAAGAAGAAGCAACTGAATAATTGGCTTCTGCTCTTAACGCAAAACAAAAGCACAAATGAAAGATATAAAAAAGGTCGATGTAATATCGACCTTTTTCTTTGCCTGTTACTTAGATTAACCAAAGGTTAGCTACGTAAGCCGATGCCTTTTGTTACTAGGTAGTGTGCAATGCCATATAACCCGACAATAAACACACCAAGCACGCTAAATGACGTTACGATACCCACATCAGACACGCCTAAGAAGCCGTATCGGAATGCATTGACCATGTACACAATCGGGTTCAGCTTCGACACGCCTTGCCAAAATTCAGGCAATAGGCTGATCGAGTAGAATACCCCACCAAGGTATGTCAGAGGCGTTAAAATAAAAGTCGGGATAATAGAGATATCATCAAATGTGCGTGCGAACACGGCATTAATTAAACCACCAAGAGCGAACACAATAGAAGTTAAAAATACCGTCGCAATGATCACCCCCCAATGGTCAACTTGTAGGTCGACAAAGAACAAGGATACGAAAGTGACTATGGTGCCCACTAACAAGCCACGAACCACTCCCCCCATGACGAAGCCGGCAATGATCACGTAATTGGGAACCGGTGCGACGAGCAACTCTTCAATGTTCTTTTGAAATTTGGCACTAAAAAACGATGAAGCAACGTTGGAGTATGAGTTGGTGATCACCGACATCATGATCAGGCCGGGCACAATATATTCCATGTAACTAAAGCCGTTCATTTCTCCGATTCTCGCTCCGATAAGGTTACCGAAGATGATGAAATAAAGCGTCATCGTAATCGCAGGCGGTACTAACGTTTGTACCCAGATACGCGTAAAGCGATTAATCTCTTTGGTCAATAAGCTACAAAAAGCGGTCCAATATAGACGGTACATATTATTTACTCCCCTCTCGAACAATACTCACAAACAGCTCCTCTAGACGATTCGCTTTATTACGCATAGAAAGGACTTTCACATTCTGTTCACTCAACTGGGCAAAGATTGAGTTCAAACCTAAGTTTTTGTCAATTTCGATTTCTAAAGAGCCATTGACCAAGGCTTGGCTATTCACACCTTCAAGCTTAGGTTCAGATGCCCCCTCTTCTAGATCGAGAATAAAGGTCTCTGCACTCAATTTACCCAACAGTGCTTTCATTGTTGTGTTCTCAATCAGTTCACCGCGATTGATGATTCCAATATTGCGACACAGCATTTCCGCTTCTTCGAGATAGTGTGTGGTCAAGATAATGGTCGTGCCTTGCTTTTCATTAATGTCCTTTAAGAACTCCCACATTGAACGACGCAGTTCAATATCAACCCCCGCCGTAGGTTCATCAAGAATCAAGAGCTTAGGCTCATGCATCAGTGCACGAGCGATCATTAAACGACGCTTCATCCCTCCCGACAAATTACGAGCACGTTCGCTGCGTTTATCCCACAAATCTAACTGAGATAGGTACTTCTTTGCCCGCTCTTTAGCAAGCGCTTTCGGTACGCCGTAGTAACCGGCTTGTTGCAGCACAATCTGCTCAACCCTTTCGAATGGGTTAAAGTTAAATTCTTGCGGGACTAACCCTAAATTCTGCTTGGCCAATTCCAAATCAGTATCAATGTCATAACCGAAGACATTAACCTTGCCAGAAGTCTTATTGACCAGAGAGGAGATAACACCAATGGTGGTTGATTTACCCGCTCCGTTTGGGCCAAGTAGCGCGTAAAAGTCGCCTTTTTTGACTTGTAAACTAATGCCTTTGAGAGCCTCAAAGCCCCCGGAATACGTTTTTCTTAATTGCTCAATTTCTAATGCATACATAGAGATAGACTGCCATTTGCGATAGATACGTGTCGTTGGTCGAACATGAGGAAGTGTGTGCAGCGTTAAACGAACAAGCTAAAACCCGCTTAAAACTTATCTGCACGACCATTTTGCCAGCAAGTCTATCGTTGAATTGCGATGAACACAAATGTCGATTGAGCATTTCTTTAAGGACGAGAGGCAAGCGACGATCAATAAAAGAAAAAAAAACGCCAAATCATCAATTTAGCAACTTTCATAATGGCTCAATAATACATAATCGATTGAAACATAAATTCAAACTAAGGTTGAAGTTCAGACTGCGACAAATTGATGTTCATCTCTGTCTACATAGCTTGTTGCCGCCGTTAACGCTTCATATCTAAATCGGTAGGTGTTGGATTCAGGCACGAGATCAATCACGTGGAATTTCTCTAGCTGTTGACGTGTATTTTCATTCGGACACAGCAAATAAACTTCGCACTGCGCATCTAAGGCATCTTTGATCGCATTTTCGAGCGCCAAACCAACGGTTACGTCAATCATCGGGACATCTGTCAAATCTAAAATCATGGCTTCATAGTCAGAGATGCTTGAGTGCTGACGTGAGATCGCTTTCGATACACTGAAGATCATCGGGCCAGAAAGATAAAAGAACAATACTTTGCCATTAGCAGAGTCTAACAACTGGCGTTCACTATCCGTTAGTGGAATATCCTCTTCATCATCACCATCACTGATTGCCTTAACTTGTCTCGCTTGCTCTCGGCTCAATCTTTCAATAATCAGGATGTTCGAAATAAAAACACCAAGGCCAACCGCAATGATCAAATCAACAAATACGGTTAACAGCATCACACCATACATCACGCCCATACCCGCATAACTGACCTTATGCGCACGTTGGATGAAACTCCAATCGAGTATATTGAAACCAACATACATTGCTATGCCAGCCAAAACCGCCATAGGAATCGGTTCGGTTAAGCCCCCCGCAACCAATACCACTAGCGCAAGTACTAACGCTCGAATAACACCTGAAAGCGGAGAACGCGCTCCCACCTGAATATTGGTTACCGTGCCCATCGTGGCACCAGCACCGGGAAGTGCACCAAACAAACCTGAAATCATATTAGCGATGCCCTGCCCGCGAAGTTCCTTGTCGGAATCGTGCTCTTTACGAGTCAGCGAGTCTCCAATAACGGCGGTCAAGAGCGTATCAATACAACCAAGCGTACCTAGCACTAAAGCATCAATAACCATGGTGGTGAATTGCTCAGCACTGATAGTAGGAATAACCAGAGAAGGCAAACCCGCTGGAATTTCACCAATTCGGCGAATAGAGTTGGTATCAAAAATAATGACGGACAAGAGCGTCACAGCAATCAAAGCAACCAGTTGAGCGGGCACATACTTACGATATTTAGCTGGAAAACCGAAAAGAATAGCGAGCGTTAATGCCCCTAAGAACAGTTCGCTGATTTTAAGATTAGCCAGTGTATCTGGAAGCGCAGAGAGCGTGCCCATTACCCCGCCAGAGGGAGCTGCATGTCCTAATAAAGGAGACAACTGAAGAATAATCAGAATAACGCCGATACCCGACATAAACCCGGAGATCACGCTATATGGCATCAACGTAACATATTTTCCGAGCTTTAATGTACCCAGTAATATCTGAAAGGCCCCTGCCATCATCACAACAGTAAAGGTCATTGCCATTCCACTTTCAGGGTACTTGGCGACCATACTTGTCATAACAGCGGTCATGATCACCGTCATTGGTCCGGTAGGCTCTGATATCAAACTGCTCGAACCACCAAACAATGCGGCAAATAGGCCCACCATGATCGCGCCCCAAAGACCAGCCTCAGCTCCCGCCCCAGAAGCAACGCCAAATGCCAACGCTAACGGCAGTGAAATAATCGCAGTCGTTACGCCGCCAAACATGTCACCTTTGAGATTGATATCCGTAAAACGATGTCCCAACAAAATACACTTTCCTGATGATTAATGAACAAATTTCATCACTCTAGCAAATGAGTGAGCCATGCCGAAAGTGGTAAATCAATCACATTGTTTATGTCTTATAACCAGATGGTAGCTTATGTGCTAAGTTAATGATTTTAGGGACTAGAACACGTCAGATGAGTACGTATTAATCGATTTTTTACGGGATTGAATTTGTAACATTGTGTATAGTTACCATTCTTAATTAAGGGATGTAAGACGTAAAATGCCAGAAATTAAACAGCTTTTTGAAAATAATTCTAAATGGTCAGAGTCTATTCGCTCTGAACGACCAGAATACTTTGCTACGCTTGAAGAGGGACAAAACCCTGGTTTCCTATGGATAGGTTGTTCTGATAGCCGTGTACCGGCCGAGCGTCTCACGGGTTTATATTCCGGCGAACTGTTTGTTCATCGAAATGTGGCCAACCAAGTCATTCATACCGATCTTAACTGCTTATCAGTTGTACAATACGCAGTGGACGTACTCAAAGTTAAGCACATCATTGTCTGTGGTCACTATGGTTGTGGTGGTGTCAATGCCGCGATTGATAACCCTAAACTAGGTCTGATCAATAACTGGCTACTTCACATCCGTGATAACTACCTTAAATATCGTAAGCAGATTGAATCTCTACCTCGTGAACAATGGGGTGACAAACTCTGTGAGATTAACGTCGCAGAGCAAGTCTACAACCTCGGTAACTCAACCATCATCCAAACCGCATGGGAACGTGGGCAAGAGATTGAAATCCATGGTGTCGTATACGGTATCGGTAATGGCAAGCTGCAAGATCTTGGGGTACGTTGTTCAAGTAATGACACGCTAGAAAACAGCCATCTAGAAGCACTTGATAAAATCCTGTCATCACCAACTCTTGGTTGATACTGAAAGCGAAAAATATGAAAAAGGCTCGCACAGTGCGAGCCTTTTATGTTTTTCTCAAGAAAGACAAAGATTACTCTTGAGGAACAACTTTACCAATATACGGTAAGTGACGATATTTTTGTGCGTAATCAATACCCACACCAACAACAAACTCATCAGGGATTTCAAAACCAATCCACTTAGTATCGACAATGACTTCACGACGAGAAGGTTTGTCCAGTAACGTGCAGATTTCGATAGATTTAGGACCACGTAGGCTCAGAATCTCTTTCACTTTCGTCAGTGTATTACCCGTATCGATAATATCTTCTACCAGCAAAACGTCTTTACCTTGAATATCGTCATCAAGATCTTTCAAAATACGTACATCACGCGAACTTTCCATGCCATTGCCATAGCTAGACGCCGTCATGAAATCAACTTGGTGAGTTAAATCGATAGCGCGAGCAAGATCCGCCATAAAGACAAAAGATCCACGTAATAAGCCAACTAAAACAAGATCTTCACTACCGTTGTAATGCTCCGTGATCTGTTTACCTAATTCGCTCACTCGATCCTGAACTTCTTGCTCAGAGATCATGACTTCAACTGTATGCTTCATACTGCTCTCATTTTATTTAGTGATTGCGACCAATATTGACCGTTTCGCCAGGTTTGCCGCTCAATTTTGTGGCTAAGTCTAGCATTGCTCAAATACCCACACCACCTTATGACTCGAATTTGCTGTTAGATTATCAACGATTGTGCACACAAAGACTTGTCCAACCGTCGCTTTCTCTCATATCTATGCTGATCACGCTTTATGGATCAACTACCTATAAAACAAGCTCAAAGGATTGACCATATTCATATGCACCATTACACTCATTAGTGCTTAAATAATAATAAAATCATTAATATAAAAATTCGTTGGCAAGGAAAATAAAATGGACTCAATATCTAAGAGACCTAGAACTAGGCTTTCACCCTTAAAAAGAAAACTTCAATTGATGGAAATCGCACTCGAGGTCTTCTCTCGTCGTGGCATTGGACGTGGCGGTCATGCAGACATCGCTGACATTGCCCAAGTTTCCGTTGCAACCGTGTTTAACTACTTTCCAACCCGTGAAGATCTGGTTGATGAGGTGCTGAATCACGTAGTCCGCCAATTCTCCAATTTTCTCTCAGACACGATTGATCTCGATGTTCACGCAAAAGAGAACTTACACAATATCACGAACGAAATGGTGAGCTTAGTCGCTAAAAATTGCCATTGGTTGAATGTTTGGTTCGAATGGAGCACATCGACTCGTGATGAAGTCTGGCCTCTATTTGTAACAACAAATCGTACAAATCAAATGTTAGTGCAAAATATGTTCAGTCAAGCGATTGAACGCGGTGAAGTCTGCAACAAGCATGCTCCTAAACACCTAGCAAACCTATTCCATGGCATTTGTTACTCGCTATTTATCCAAGCGAAACGTGCAGAAACGCCAGAAGAGCTTTCAAGCTTAACGGATAGCTACTTGAACATGCTGTGCATTTATAAGTAGATTCGAGATTCGAGATTCGAGATTCGAGATTCGAGATTCGAGATTCGAGATTCGAGATTCGAGATTCGAGATTCGAGATTCGAGATTCGAGATTCGAGATTCGAGATTCGAGATTCGAGATTCGAGTAAAATGATTTAAGGATTGGCGTTTTTCGTCAATCCTTTTTGATTGCCAATAGATTGCTATGAGTTGAAAGAGATTCCCTACTCCTTCCTTCGTCAGTCTAGGGAATGACGGACATAAAAAACCACTAATCATTACCGTGACCGAGTGGCGAAGAAATGAATCAGACACTGAAGTCAGAGATTCTCTATTCCTTCCCCCGTCAGTCTAGGGAATGACGGACATAAAAAACCACTAATCATTACCGTGACCGAGTGGCGAAGAAATGAATCAGACACTGAAGTCAGAGATTCTCTATTCCTTCCTCCGTCAGTCTAGGGAATGACGGACATAAAAAACCACTAATCATTACCGTGACCGAGTGGCGAAGAAATGAATCAGACACTGAAGTCAGAGATTCTCTATTCCTTCCCCCGTCAGTCTAGGGAATGACGGACATAAAAAACCACTAATCATTACCGTGACCGAGTGGCGAAGAAATGAATCAGACACTGAAGCCCGAGATTCTCTATTCCTTCTTCCGTCAGTCTAGGGAATGACGGACACAAGAAACCACTGATCATTACCGTGACCGAGTGGCGAAGAAATGAATCAGACACTGAAGTCAGAGATTCTCTATTCCTTCTTCCGTCAGTCTAGAGAATGACGGGAATACCGAGTGACAGTTCTCTCCTTCACGCTGAATAATCACCAAAATATAAGCTTCAACACCTCACTTCGTCATCCTCAAGAGCGAGGGACGAGCGAGTTGGGGATCTCTACAAGCATGACGACCAACGTTTCTTCAGACATAAAAAAACCGCTGACGAATCAGCGGCTTTTAAAAACATTAGCGAGTGGCTAAAAAAGAATTACTTTTTCTTTTTCACTGCTTTCTTGTTTGGAAGGTCAGTGATTGAACCTTCGAAGACTTCCGCAGCTAGACCAACAGACTCGTGTAGCGTTGGGTGAGCGTGGATAGTAAGAGCGATATCTTCTGCATCACAACCCATTTCGATTGCTAGGCCGATTTCGCCAAGAAGTTCACCACCGTTCGTACCAACAACAGCACCACCGATTACGCGATGAGTCTCTTTATCGAAGATCATCTTAGTCATACCGTCTGCACAGTCAGATGCGATTGCACGACCAGAAGCTGCCCAAGGGAAAGTCGCCACTTCGTAGTTGATGCCTTCAGCTTTCGCTTCTTTCTCAGTCTTACCTACCCAAGCAACTTCTGGCTCAGTGTACGCAATGGATGGGATGACTTTAGGGTCGAAGTAGTGCTTCTTACCAGAGATAACTTCAGCAGCTACGTGACCTTCATGCACACCTTTGTGAGCAAGCATTGGTTGACCAACAACGTCACCGATCGCGTGGATGTGAGGAACGTTAGTACGCATTTGCTTATCAACATTGATGAAGCCACGTTCATCAACTTCGATACCCGCTTTTTCAGCGTCGATAAGTGCACCGTTTGGAACACGACCGATAGCAACAAGAACAGCATCGTAGCGCTCAGCTTCAGCTGGTGCTTTTTTGCCTTCCATTGAAACGTAGATACCGTCTTCTTTCGCTTCAACAGCAGTCACTTTAGTTTCAAGCATTAGCTTGAACTTATTCTTAATGCGCTTAGTGAAAACTTTAACGATGTCTTTATCCGCAGCAGGGATAACTTGATCGAACATCTCTACAACTTCAACTTTAGAACCTAGAGAGTGGTAAACCGTACCCATCTCAAGACCGATGATACCGCCGCCCATGATAAGCAGTTTTTCAGGTACTTCGTTTAGTTCTAGTGCATCCGTAGAATCCCAAATACGTGGGTCTTCATGTGGGATGAAAGGAAGTTTGATTGGGCGAGAACCCGCTGCAATAATTGCATTATCAAAGTTAATTGTTGTCGTTTCTTCGCCAACAACTTCGATGCTATTAGGACCAGTGAACTTACCGAAACCGTTAACAACCGTAACGTTACGCATCTTAGCCATACCGCCAAGACCACCAGTCAGTTGATCTACTACTTTTTCTTTCCAAATACGGATTTTGTTGATGTCCGTTTGTGGCTCGCCGAATACAACGCCGTGCTCTGCCATCGCTTTCGCTTCTTCAATGACTTTTGAAACATGAAGAAGTGCTTTTGATGGAATACAACCAACGTTTAGACATACACCACCAAGCGTGCTGTAACGTTCTACCAGAACGGTTTCTAGACCTAAATCCGCACAACGGAATGCTGCTGAGTAACCAGCAGGACCTGAACCAAGTACAACAACTTGGGCTTTAATTTCTTTGCTCATTGTGACCTCTTGTAGTCATTATCCCTAACAGGCTGAGTAGATGTTCTTAAAATCATTGGGCTTTCAAACAGGAAACATTTTACAGAGATGTTAACGGTGTGAAAGTAGCTTTCAGTTAGCCTGTGAGCTAGACAACAATTCCCTATCAGATAATAAGAACTGCAGGAAACTGTTCTCTAAAAATAATCTTTATCTAAAGAATTAAGGTGACCCGCAAGTCACCTTATCATTACTTTCTCAATTACAGTACTAAACGACGAATATCAGATAGTGCGCTGTTTAGGAAAGTAATAAAGCGAGCACCTTCAGCACCATCGATCACGCGGTGATCGTATGATAGAGACAGTGGAAGCTGTAGACGTGGTTGGAACTCTTTACCATTCCAAACTGGCTTAATTTCAGACTTAGATACCCCTAGGATACCTACTTCTGGCGCGTTTACGATTGGAGTAAATGCCGTACCGCCAATGCCACCAAGGCTAGAGATTGTGAAACAACCGCCTTGCATGTCTGCCGCTGTTAGCTTACCAGAACGTGCTTTCTTAGAAACAGCCATTAGCTCTTCAGATAGCTCGTAAATGCCTTTCTTGTTCACGTCTTTGAAAACAGGAACCACTAGACCGTTTGGTGTATCAACTGCGATACCCACGTTTACGTACTTCTTAAGAATGATGCTTTCGCCATCTTCAGAAAGAGAAGAGTTAAACGCTGGGAATGCTTCTAGCGCTTTAGCAACCGCTTTCATGATGAACACAAGTGGCGTGATCTTCATGCCCGTGTCTTTCTTCGCTTCGATTGCGTTCTGTTCTTTACGGAATGCTTCTAGCTCAGTGATGTCTGCGTTGTCCCACTGTGTAACGTGAGGGATCATTACCCAGTTACGGTGCAGGTTAGCGCCAGAGATCTTCTTAATCTTAGAAAGCTTCTGAACTTCAGTTTCGCCAAACTTGCTGAAGTCAACTTTTGGCCATGGTAGTAGACCAAGAGCAGAACCGTCGCCGCCTTTGCCAGATGCCGCGGCACCAGACTCAAGACGCTTAAGTGCATCTTTAACGTAAGACTGAACGTCTTCTTTAAGGATACGGCTCTTACGACCAGTACCTTTAACCTTAGAAAGGTTAACGCCAAATTCACGAGCTAGACGACGAACAACTGGAGAAGCGTGCGCGTAGTCACCGTTATCTTGGAAGTCGCCAGCGGCTGGAGCCGCTGCAGGTGCTTCTGCTTTAGGAGCCGGTGCCGCCGCTGGAGCTGCTGCTTGTGCAGGTGCTGCAACAGGAGCAGGCGCTGCGCCTTCAACGACGAAAGTCATGATTAGAGAGCCCGTTGACACTGTGTCGCCAGCTGCAATCTTGATCTCTTTTACTGTACCAGCGAATGGTGCAGGCACTTCCATTGACGCTTTATCGCCTTCAACAGTGATTAGAGATTGCTCTTCTTCTACTGTATCGCCAACCGCGACCATGATTTCAGTCACTTCGACTTCGTCACCACCGATATCAGGAACGTTTACTTCTTTTTCAGCGGATGCTGCTGGAGCCGCGGCAACGGGTGCTGCCACAGGAGCAGAAGCTGCTGCCACTGGAGCGCCTGAACCCGCGACTTCAAATACCATCACAAGAGAACCAGTCGATACTGAGTCACCAGAAGCGATCTTGATTTCTTTAACGATACCTGCAAATGGTGCTGGTACTTCCATAGAAGCTTTGTCACCTTCAACAGTAAGAAGAGATTGCTCTTCTTCTACTGCATCGCCAACTTTAACCATGATTTCAGTAACTTCTACTTCATCACCGCCGATATCTGGAACGTGAACTTCTTTCAGTTCGTTCGCAACAGAAGGAGCCGCCGCTGCAGGAGCAGCTGCAACTGGTGCCGCCGCTTCAACTGCTGGTGCTGCTGCACCTTCCGCTTCGAAGATCATAATAAGAGAACCAGTAGAAACAGAATCGCCTTCCGCTACTTTGATTTCTTTAACGATACCCGCTTGAGACGCTGGAACTTCCATAGAAGCTTTATCGCCTTCAACAGTGATCAGAGACTGTTCTTCTTCAACCTTGTCGCCAACGCTTACAAGAATCTCAGTAACTTCAACCTCATCCGCACCGATGTCAGGTACATTAATTTCGATTGCCATTGCTTATTTACCTTCTAGTTTAGCGCTGTATTAAGCGTAAAGTGGATTTGTTTTTTCAGTGTCGATATCGAATTTAGCAATTGCTTCAACAACGACAGATTTCTCGATATCACCACGTTTAGCCAGTTCAGTTAGAGCTGCAACTACGATGTAGCCAGCGTTAACTTCGAAGTGACGACGTAGGTTTGCACGGCTGTCAGAACGGCCGAAACCATCTGTACCAAGTACTTTGTAAGACTCAGTTGGCATGTACGCACGTACTTGCTCAGCGTAGTTCTTCATGTAGTCAGTCACTGCGATCGCAGGTTCGTTACCAAGAACAGTCGTGATGTACGGTACTTTCTCTTCCGCTTCTGGGTGAAGCATGTTGTCACGCTCTACCGCTTGGCCGTCACGAGTTAGTTCGTTGAACGACGTTACAGAGAATACGTCAGATGCTACGCCGTACTCTTCGCTTAGAATTTCAGCCGCTTTACGCGCTTCGTTCATGATAGTACCAGAGCTCATTAGTTGAACTTTGCCCTTAGCACCAGCGTGAGATTCAAGCTTGTAGATACCTTTACGGATGCCTTCTTCAGCGCCTTCTGGCATTGCTGGCATTGCGTAGTTCTCGTTCATTACTGTTAGGTAGTAGTAAACGTTCTCTTGCTCAGGACCGTACATGCGACGGATACCATCTTGCATGATTACTGCTAGCTCGTAAGCGAATGTTGGGTCGTAAGAGATACAGTTCGGGATCGTGTTCGCTTGGATGTGCGAGTGACCATCTTCGTGCTGTAGACCTTCACCGTTCAGTGTTGTACGACCTGCAGTAGCACCGAGTAGGAAGCCACGAGCTTGTTGATCGCCAGCTAGCCATGCCATGTCACCAATACGTTGGAAACCGAACATTGAGTAGTAGATGTAGAACGGGATCATCGGTAGATCGTTGGTGCTGTATGAAGTTGCAGCAGCAACCCATGAAGCCATAGAACCGAGTTCGTTGATACCTTCTTGAAGTACTTGACCAGACGTTGCTTCTTTGTAGTAAGAAACGATACCTTTATCTTCAGGTGTGTATTCTTGACCGTGTGGGTTGTAGATACCAACCTGACGGAAGAGACCTTCCATACCAAATGTACGCGCTTCATCACAGATGATAGGAACAATGTTCTTACCAATGTTCTTATCTTTAAGCAGAATGTTTAGCGTACGTACATAAGCCATAGTGGTCGAGATTTCACGCTTTTGAGCACCCAGTAGAGGAGCGAACTCTTCGAGTTCTGGTACTTTAAACTCTTGTGTGAACTTAGGTAGGCGCTGTGGCGTGTAACCTTTTAGTGCTTTACGACGAGCGTGCAGGTATTCGTACTCAGCAGAACCTTCTTCCAGTTTTAGGTAAGGAAGTTCAGCCACTTTCTCATCAGAAAGAATATCTTCTAGGCCTAGGCGATCACGCAGGTGTTGAACATGAGTCATGTCCATTTTTTTAACACCGTGTGCAATGTTCTTACCTTCAGCGGCATCACCCATGCCGTAACCTTTAACCGTCTTAGCTAGGATGACCGTTGGCTTACCGTTTGTCTCTTTTGCATTGTTGAATGCAGCAAACAGTTTAGAAGAATCGTGACCACCACGCTTAAGCGCGAAGATTTCGTCATCAGTCATGTCTGCAACTAGTGCAGCTGTTTCTGGGTACTTACCAAAGAAGTGCTCACGTACGTATGCGCCATCTTTCGATTTGAATGTTTGGTAGTCACCGTCGATCGTTTCGTTCATAAGCTGTAGCAGCTTACCCGTTGTATCTTTAGCTAATAGAGCATCCCAGTTATTGCCCCAGATAACTTTAACAACGTTCCAACCTGCGCCTTTAAATAGACCTTCAAGTTCTTGGATGATGCTGCCGTTACCCATTACAGGGCCGTCTAGACGCTGCAGGTTACAGTTGATTAGGAAACATAGATTGTCTAGCTTCTCACGCGCAGCGAAAGAGATAGCACCACGTGATTCTGGCTCATCCATCTCACCGTCACCTAGGAACGCGTATACGCGTTGCGCTGACGTATCTTTCAGGCCACGGCCATCAAGGTACTTAAGGAAGCGCGCTTGGTAGATAGCAGAGATAGGGCCAAGACCCATAGATACGGTCGGGAACTGCCAAAACTCAGGCATCAGTTTCGGGTGCGGGTATGAAGGGATACCTTTGCCATCCACTTCTTGACGGAAGTTATCTAGCTGCTCTTCAGTGAGACGACCTTCAACGAATGCACGCGAGTAGATACCAGGAGATATGTGACCTTGGTAGTAAACCAGATCGCCACCGTCTGTCTCGTTTGGAGCACGGAAGAAGTGGTTGAAACAGACTTCGTAGAACGCGGCAGCTGACTGGTAAGAAGCCATGTGACCGCCAAGGTCTAGGTCTTTCTTAGAAGCACGCAATACGATCATGATTGCGTTCCAGCGAATAATCGAACGAATACGACGCTCAAGAGTTACGTCACCAGGGTAAGCTGGCTCTTGTGCTGCTGGAATGGTGTTGATGTAGTTTGTGTTGATGCCTGTAGCCATATCAACACCATCTAAACGCGCTTTATCTAGAACTTGTTCTAGTAAAAACTGTGCACGTTCTACACCTTCTTCACGTACTACTGATTCAAGAGCTTCTAACCAATCTTGAGTTTCCAGAGCATCAACGTCATGCTTCATGTCAGACATGGCGATCTATCCTTTTTGTTAGTTGGATTCTACTAAACATGTAAATAGCCGAAGTATTACGGTTATTTACCCTGTTGAATTCGACGTAAAGAGCGCTCGCGACGCGATTCTTCTTTGGTCAAATCCAGCAATGTTTCTTCGATGTAAGCTAAATGAGAATGTGACATTTCACGCGCCTGTTCTGGCTGCCCTGAAACAATCGCATCTACAATGTTAGCTCGATGTATACTCACTTTCTCCACAACGTCTTTACGACGATGCAACAGCTTTAAATTCTGCAAAACGTTTTGTTCAAGTAACGGAGCCAAACTGCGTACAATGTGCAATAACACCACATTGTGTGCTGCCTCTGTTAAAGCAATAAGAAAAGCCATCACGGCTGCAGATTCGGCTTCTATATCACCCTTATCTTGCGCGTCGTGAATTTTTTCTTGGCATGCTTGAATTCGAACAAAGTCTTCATCAGTGCCACGTAATGCCGCAAAGTAAGCCGAAATCCCTTCCATCGCATGACGCGATTCCAACAAGTCTAGTTGGGTTTCAGAATGGGATGACAACAAATTAAGCAAAGGATCTGAAAAGCTTTTCCAGATATTTTCACTCACAAACGTTCCCCCACCTTGACGACGGGTAAGCAAGCGTTTGGCTTCCAAACGTTGTATCGCTTCTCGGATTGAAGGACGAGACACATCGAACTGTTTCGCCAGTTCGCGCTCGGGTGGCAATTGCTGCCCAGGAGCCAGTGTTCCTTCCACTATCAACCTTTCTAACTCTTGTTCGATAACATCGGAGAGTTTTGGCTGACGAATCCTTTGATAAGCCATAGTTTGTTGTTCTTCTTTTTTCTTCGCTGACAATTGGTAATACCAATTTTAAGTTGAGCAGAAATTAACATAATTAAAACGCCACTGTCCAGTGCAAAATTGACCTACATCATAGAATGAGGCGCGAATTAACCAAGGGTTAACAAATGAAGTTTAAAACAGCAACCGAAATGGTCTTACCATTTACAGGGGTTATACTTTTGGGCAGGAATCGTGTGAAAAAGTTTCAAGATAAAAATAATTTGTTTCAGAAAGATTAGCAGCACTTGTTTACAAATAGAACCAAGCGCACATTTAAGATGGGGTTTCTGTTCATAAGTTTTAATAAATGACGATTTGATAAGCGCGTCACTCTCTCTATTTGTAAAGGCTCTTCTCTCCACCACTTTCTTTACATCGCAACAACAAAAATGCACCAGTCATTATGCTAAGCGTTGACTATTCAGCGCCTAACAGCAGTAAGACTCTCTTCAAGGTAGAGACTTAAACCTTGAGATTTTTTTTAAACTTTTGCCAGTCGAACACCAAACCAGGATCGGTTTTACGCAGTGGTGCAATATATTGATGGCCAGTGATACGTTCCGTGGTGATTTGAGGGAAAGTGGATACAATCGTTTCTGTTAATTGGGTCAGCGCTTGATACTGAAGCTCGCTATAAGCCACAAAATCACTGCCTTCCAGCTCAATGCCAATCGAATAATCATTGCACCTTTCACGCCCTGCAAAACTCGATTGGCCGGCGTGCCAAGCACGGTCAAGAAATGAGACAAACTGGACGACCTCACCATCACGGCGAATCAAACAATGCGCAGAGACACCCATTTTGTGGATCACCTTAAAAAACGGATGCTCAGTGGGATCAAGTTTCCCCGTAAAAAACTGTTCAATATAAGGTCCACCAAATTGGCTCGGAGGCAAACTAATATTGTGCACCACCAGCAGAGAGATATCGTCGATACTCGGTCTAGCATCAAAATATGGGGAAGGAACATGCCGAGCGTTGTCGTACCATCCATTGGAGCAGATCATCATCTGGGTCTCACTTTCTTTTCTGCTAGCACAATAAGATCTGGCCTTGCCTATAGAGCCGTCGCGCTAGCCTCTTTAATTTGAAGTTAAGCAAGAGTATCATGCCATTCTCACTCCCTTTCAAGATTAGATTTGCGATGAAAAACACACATAACAGCCACCAACGCCTTGACTACTTAAAACAGCAACTGCCTCTCGAGATCACTCGTGCAGTCGCTGAGACCATCAAAGAAGATCTAGGCGGCACGTTAGATCCTGCGGCTGATATTACGGCAAGTCTAATCCCTGCAGGCGCAATCAACAGTGCAACCATCATTACCCGTGAGCACGGCGTATTCTGTGGTAAAGCTTGGGCTGATGAAGTGTTTAAGCAACTGGGTGGTGAAGTCACCATCGAGTGGAACGTTGAAGATGGCGACAAAGTAGAACCAAACCAAACGCTTTGCACACTGACTGGCCCGGCACGCGCGCTATTAACCGGTGAGCGTAACGCAATGAACTTCATTCAAACGCTATCAGGCTGTGCAACGACAACGGCAATCTACGCAGACAAAATCAAACACACAGAATGCCGCCTATTAGACACTCGTAAAACCATCCCCGGACTACGCAGTGCACTGAAATACGCGGTTGCTTGTGGTGGCGGTTTCAATCACCGTATTGGTGTTTTTGATGCTTACCTAATCAAAGAAAACCACATCATCGCTTGTGGTGGTATTGAGAAGGCTATCTCTACTGCAAAAGAGCTGAACCCAGGAAAGCCAGTAGAAGTGGAAACCGAAAGCCTAGCAGAGCTAGAGCAAGCGATCAGCGCTGGCGCAGACATCATCATGCTCGACAACTTCACCACAGACATGATGCGTGAAGCCGTTAGAATCAACGCTGGGCGTGCTGCACTCGAAAACTCAGGTAACGTGACGCTAGACACCATTGCAGAATTTGCTGAAACAGGCGTTGATTACATCTCCGTAGGTGCACTGACTAAGCACCTAAAAGCAATGGACCTATCGATGAGATTCAAAGCGTAATCAACTGAATAATAAATGATTTTCATATCAAAGCACGGTTGATGACCGTGCTTTTTTATTGCCTGAATTATCAGTATTACAGCCGTTATTTAAGCTGATCGCATAATTTTGCGCGCTATATGAAACGCTACACTAATAAATACCAAACCACTCGCGACCACACCTGAACACCATTCCACTTCCCTATTTCGACTTCTATTCTTTCTATCAACCAGTGCTTGCGCTACAACTAACTCAACAATGGAATAGAACAATGAAGAACAAAAAAAGAAAAACCAATCAGAAAGGTTTTACCTTAATTGAATTGATGATCGTGGTGGCGATCATTGGTGTGTTGTCAGCGATCGCAGTGCCTGCGTATAAAGATTACGTAACAAAAAGCCAAGCATCATCTGCATTGGCCACACTAAAATCTTTAGTTACACCAGCAGAACTATTAATCCAGCAAGACGGGGCTATTAGTGGAGGTGCTAGTGCATTAGGTATTTCATCTGGTGCAAACACTCTAGGAGAAATCACCGCTTCAGGAACTTCGATTGCATTTACCTTCGATGAAGGGGCTCTGAATACTGGCGTTATTACGATTACACGTTCAGGCACGGGTTGGGCCTGCACTCGCAGTGCTAACACGACACTTACAGGATTAGATCTAGAAGGCTGTGACTAATTTACCGACCAACCTCCCAACCGTTCTTCGTCAGGCTGATTTACTTAGCCTGACACAAGAACAAGCCGTGGCGGAACATGTACAAGCTTCAGGCATTTCGACGCCTGAAGCTTTACTCGTTCTCGATTTCTTCACTGGCGATTCCTTAGCAAGCAACATTAAAACCATCTTCGGTTTACCGTTAGTACAACTCGTCAATACCGACTATGAAAGCTTGTGTGAACAATTAGGGCTTCGTGAACTGATCACTAAATATCGAGCTATCCCGATTTCCGTCTCTAACTCCACTCTGACACTCGCCTCCGCTGACCCGACCGATTTACTCGCAGAAGATGATTTTCGATTTGCGACCGGATTACAGATCGAATTGGTTGTCGCTAACTACTCTGAGCTGGAAGGCGCAATACGCAAACTGTATGGCCGTTCTATTTCCGGGCAAGACTCCAAGCGCAAAGAGATCAGCCAAGATGAACTCGCCAATCTGGTTGAGATCTCTGATGATGAGATCGCTTCTATTGAAGATCTTAGCCAAGACGACTCTCCGGTAAGCCGTTTTATCAATCAGATACTGGTTGATGCGGTACGCAAGGGCGCATCCGATATCCATTTTGAGCCCTACGAAGAACACTATCGCGTGCGGCTGCGTTGCGATGGCATCCTCATAGAGACCCAGCAACCCGCTTCCCATTTAAGTCGCCGTTTATCAGCTCGCTTAAAGATTCTTGCTAAGCTGGATATTGCCGAACGCCGATTGCCTCAAGACGGTCGCATAAAGTTACGTTTAAACGACGACCTGGCGATTGATATGCGCGTGTCCACACTACCAACACTCTGGGGAGAAAAGATCGTACTGCGTCTTCTAGACAGCAGCGCGGCCAATCTCGATATCGATAAACTCGGTTACAGCGAAGATCAAAAAGCACTCTATCTCAGCGCCTTAAAACGACCACAAGGGATGATTTTAATGACCGGCCCAACCGGCAGCGGGAAAACCGTCTCCCTTTATACTGGCCTTCGTGTCCTCAACACCACGGAACGCAACATTTCAACAGCCGAAGATCCGGTCGAGATTAACCTATACGGCATCAATCAGGTTCAAGTGACGCCTAAAATCGGCTTTGGATTTGCTGAGGCACTGCGATCGTTTTTACGGCAAGATCCCGATGTGGTGATGGTTGGTGAGATACGTGATTTAGAAACTGCAGAGATCGCGATCAAAGCCTCACAAACGGGACACTTAGTCCTTTCGACACTGCACACCAACTCCGCAGCAGAAACCGTCACTCGGCTCGCTCATATGGGAATAGAACCTTTTAATCTTGCTTCATCACTGAGCTTGATTATCGCGCAGAGATTAGCAAGACGATTATGCCGCCATTGCAAAGTAACGGACGACTCCCCAGACATATTTTTACGCCACTCGATTCCTGACAACCAAACCATCTACAAAGCCAACCTTCAAGGGTGTAATGAGTGTAATCAAGGTTATTCCGGTCGAGTGGGTATCTACGAAGTGATGTTGTTTAGTGACCAGCTCAAAAGTAGCCTGATCGAAAAACCGGACGCGTTAACCATTGAACATTTGGCTCGCCGAGAAGGCATGAGAACGCTGCAAGAGTCCGGTCTGGATAAATTGCTTGAGGGCACCACCAGCTATCAAGAGCTACAACGTGTTCTGTACCTATAATTCACGGAGTAAGAATGAGTCGTAAAAGCAAACAATCAAAACTCAAAAACTACTATTGGAAGGGCATTAACAGCTCAGGCAAAAAGGTTTCTGGGCAAACTTTAGCACTCTCCGAATTAGAAGTCCGAGACAAGCTCAAAGATCAGCATATCCAAATAAAGAAAATTAAAAACAAAAACATTTCAGCACTGACTCGTTTAACACATCGAGTCAAAACCAAAGACATCACAATCTTGACTCGCCAACTGGCGACCATGTTGGCGACTGGTGTGCCCATCGTACAAGCCATTAAACTGGTTTCAGACAATCACCGCAAAGCTGAAATGAAGTCGATTTTATCGCGCATCTGTAAAGGCGTTGAAGCGGGAACCCCGATTTCAAAAGCAATGCGAACCGCAAGCTGTCATTTTGATGATCTGTATACCGATTTAGTTGCGACAGGGGAACTCTCCGGCAACCTAGCACAAGTATTTGAACGTTTAGCAACCTATCGTGAAAAAAGTGAACAACTAAAATCTAAAGTTATCAAGGCGCTCATCTATCCCGCAATGGTTGTTGCGGTTGCCCTGATCGTTTCCTATTTAATGCTCACCATGGTCATCCCTGAATTTGAATCGATGTTTTCTGGCTTTGGCGCCGACCTACCCTGGTTCACTCAACAAGTACTCTATCTTTCCGACTGGATGCAGGCTTATAGCCTCTATACCGCAGTGGGGATTGGGATAATCATTTTGTTTATCCATCAACTATGTCAACGCTCCCATTCCATGAAATTGTCTTTAAGCCGCCTCGGGTTGCGCTTCCCTATTCTCGGTGGAGTTTTAGCCAAAGCTTCTATCGCAAAATTCAGCCGGACGTTATCAACCAGCTTCAGCTCAGGGATTCCTATTCTAATGAGCCTCAAAACCACAGCCAAAACAGCAGGCAACCTGCATTATGAATCGGCCATCATTGAGGTTCACCGTGAGACCGCAGCAGGCATGCCGATGTACATTGCCATGCGCAATACCAATGCCTTCCCAGAAATGGTTTTGCAAATGGTGATGATAGGCGAAGAGTCGGGTAACCTCGATGATATGCTCAATAAAGTGGCTTCTATTTACGAGTTTGAAGTCGACAACACCGTGGAAAATTTAGGCAAGATTTTAGAGCCACTGATCATCGTATTTTTAGGTACAGTGGTGGGGGGGCTTGTGGTCGCGATGTACTTACCGATCTTTAATCTTATGAGTGTGTTAGGATAGCTAAAAGCAACTAAACACCCATGAGCAGCCTACCTCTGCTCACTCTGATTAAGTGGTAAAGGACACTATGGAAGTATTTCACTACTATCCTTGGCTATTCCCCGTATTAGCTTTCATTTTTAGCCTGCTTATCGGCAGCTTTCTCAACGTCGTCATACACCGTTTACCGATCATGATGGAACGAGAATGGCAACAAGAGTGCTCGGAGTATTTCTCTCAATATAAAATTCCAGCACCAGAGGGGAAGTTTAATCTCAGTATTCCTCGCTCTGCCTGCCCGAAATGCAAAACCCAATTAAGAATCGTCGACAACATTCCAGTCTTAAGTTGGTTGTTCTTAAAGGGTAAGTGCCACAGCTGTGCGAATCCAATCAGTGCTCGCTATCCTCTCGTCGAACTGCTTACGGCCATCCTTTGCACCGTTGTCGCTAGCCACTTTGGTTTCAGTTACTACACTATTGCTTTGATATTTTTCACCTTCGCATTGATCAGTGCGACTTTCATCGATCTCGATACCATGCTATTACCGGATCAAATCACCTTACCTCTAATTTGGTCTGGTATCGCTTTAGCTCTGTTTGATGTCAGTCCCATATCACTTCAAGACTCTGTCGTTGGTGCAATGGCCGGCTACCTAGCCCTATGGTCTGTGTATTGGCTGTTCAAACTACTCACAGGCAAAGAAGGCATGGGTTACGGTGACTTCAAACTCTTGGCCGCGCTTGGTGCATGGCTTGGTTGGCAATATCTACCCATGATCATTCTCTTGTCATCGCTTGTCGGACTTATTTTTGGGTTAATCCAACTTCGCTTAAAACAGCAAGGTATCGATAAAGCTTTCCCGTTTGGCCCCTATCTGGCGATCGCCGGTTGGGTAAGTCTATTGTGGGGTAATGACATTATGGGTTGGTATTTCACTTCGGTACTAGGACTTTAAGTATGGCAATCATTATCGGATTAAGCGGTGGCATCGCCAGCGGTAAAACCACCGTCGCTAACCTCTTCAATCAACACTTTAATATTGATATTGTCGATGCTGATATTGTGGCGCGTGAAGTAGTCGCACTAGGCAGCGAGGGTCTCAAACAGATTGTCGCTCACTTTGGTGAAGAGATATTGCTTGAAGATAGGACGCTAAACCGCTCTAAACTGCGTGAAGTGATCTTCTCTGAACCCAACGAGAAGCAGTGGCTCAATGATCTTCTTCATCCGATGATCCGCGACAAAATTAACAGTGACCTGTCTAAAGTGACTTCGCCTTATGCTTTATTAGTCGCACCGCTATTGGTTGAAAATCAAATGCAAGGCATGGCCGATCGCGTTTTGATCGTGGATGTGCCCACAGAAGTGCAAATAGAACGAACCATGAGTCGCGACAATGTTTCTAGAGAACAGGTGATTGCCATTTTAAAATCGCAGGCTTCAAGAGAGCAACGCTTGGCCGTTGCAAATGACGTGATTGAAAACCATACTAAAAACCATGAACTTTTGCCTCAAATCACAGATTTACACCAAAAGTATGTGGCATTAAGTACCATAGATAGGTCAGAATAGATGTATATTGAAGAAAGGTTTGCTTGATGATCTCCCATAAGTTTGAACATCCTCTAAATGAAAAAACACGAATCTACTTAAGAGTTGAATCGCTCTTGAGGCAACTTCACCTATCTTCTACATTTTCCGATGCTCAACAGTATCAACTCTTTTTCCGCTCTATTTTTGATCTGGTTGAAATTTTTGAACAGATTCAACTCAAAAGCGAACTCGCAAAAGATATTGAGAAACAACGTCTAACCTACAAAAGCTGGTTAAACGTTGAAGGCGTTGATCAAGAGATGCTAACGTCATTGCTTAATGATGTGGGTAACATATATCGCAATCTCATGCAGGCAGAGCGTTTTGGGCAATCACTCAAAGAAGATCGTTTCCTGAGTGCCATTCGTCAACGTTTTAATCTACCTGGTGGCTCATGTTGTTTTGATCTACCCGCATTACATTATTGGCTGCATCTGCCCCTCGAGAAAAAAATGAGAGATGCTAAAACATGGATGGATAGCCTGCAGCCTTTGTATGAAGCACTCACGCTTTGGCTAAAGCTAACCAGAGAAACTGGCCACCTTAAAGGTCAAATTGCTCGAGTAGGATTTTTCCAGAGCGATGCTGACGAAGCAAATATCCTTCGCCTGTCCATCCCTATGCACTATGGCGCTTATCCCATGATTTCGGGGCATAAAAACCGTTTTGCCATCAAGTTCATCAGCTTTGAAACAGGGCAAGCCTGCACTCAAGATATCGAATTTGAGTTGGCTATCTGCACCTAATGAATGCCCTTTTATCGCTTGCTTGAGTCGTCACTCAAGCCTAAATTAACTGTTATTCCACCTTCAAGTTAAGAATCACTATGTCGAAGAAAATCACCATCGTTAAATGCCCTCAATGTAAGACTGATGTTGAGTGGGGTGAGCAAAGCCCATATCGCCCATTTTGTAGCAAGCAGTGTCAAATGATTGATTTCGGCGAATGGGCAGACGAAGAAAACAGCATCGCAGGCGCACCTGATATGTCAGATAGCGATGGTTGGTCAGAAGATCCGTACTAGGCCGAGTCGCGAGTAAATTTTGAAGGGTTAGCGTTTAACGTCGACCCTTTTTTATTGCCTATAATACTGCACTAATGGAGATTCCCTACTCCTTCCTTCGTCAGTCTAGGGAATGACGGTTAAATATGAGTTTCGCTTTGGTCCGTCATCCTCAAGAGCGAGGGACGAGCGAGTTGGGAATCTCTTACCTGCGAAGCTCTAATTAGCAGGCACAAAAAAGCGGAGCCTAATGGCTCCGCTTTTATCGATAGAATGCAAAAAGAATTACTTTTTAGTAAGTTTCTCTTTAATACGAGCTGACTTACCAGAACGCTCACGTAGGTAGTACAACTTGGCACGACGTACTGCACCACGGCGTTTAACTTCGATGCTATCAACCATTGGAGAGTGAGTTTGGAACGCACGCTCTACGCCTTCACCGTTCGAGATCTTACGAACTGTGAATGCAGAGTGTAGACCACGGTTACGAATAGCGATTACAACGCCTTCGAAAGCCTGTAGACGCTCACGGTCACCTTCTTTTACCTTAACCTGAACTACAACAGTGTCACCTGGTGCGAATTTAGGAAGGTCTGATTTTAGTTGCTCTTCTTCAAGAGCCTTGATGATGTTGCTCATTTGTATAAATTCCTAGAATAAACTGATACTAAATTTAATAGGTTACTGCTTGCTTTTCGTTAAGAGCGTTGCTCTTTAATGAATTCAGCCAGTAATTGTTCCTGTTCGTCAGTCAGAGCTAGGTTTTCCAGGAGCTCTGGTCTTCTTAGCCAAGTTCGGCCCAACGATTGTTTTAATCGCCAGCGACGAATGTCCTTATGGTTTCCAGACTTGAGTACCGATGGCACATCTTTATCGTCTAGCACCTCAGGGCGCGTATAATGGGGGCAATCGAGCAAACCATTGGCAAAAGAATCTTCTTCTGCTGAAGCGAAATCTCCAAGTACACCCGGAACAAACCGAGAGACTGAATCAATCAACGTCATGGCTGGCAGTTCGCCACCCGTCATCACAAAATCTCCAATCGACCATTCTTCATCGACTTCAGATTGAATAATGCGCTCATCTACCCCTTCATAGCGACCACAAATAAGAAGCAAGTTCTCGTTTGTTGCCAACTCTTCAACACCTTTCTGGTCGAGTTTACGACCTTGAGGTGAAAGATAGATAACTTTCGTCTTTCCCGGTGCTGCTTGCTTGGCTGTTTGGATAGCATCGCGCAAAGGCTGAACCATCATTAACATGCCAGGACCACCACCGTAAGGTCTATCATCAACAGTGCGATGTTTATCATGAGTGAAATCGCGAGGATTCCATGTCTCAATAGATAAAAGACCTTTTTTAACCGCTTGACCTGTTACTCCAAAATCAGTAACAGAACGGAACATTTCAGGAAACAGGCTAATAATGCCAACCCACATGTGTTCTCTCGCTCTGTAATTAGGAGTTAGAATCCAGGATCCCAGTCAACTTCGATCCGGCGAGCTTCGCGATCAACTTTCTTGATCACTTGCTCTTCAAGGTACGGTACTAACCGTTCCTTTTGGCCAAAAGCATCTTTAAGATTTGCTTTTATTACTAGAACATCGTTCGAGCCAGTTTCTAATAGGTCAGTGACCTCACCAAGGTCGTAACCTTTAGTGGTAAAAACTTGCATACCGAACAATTCACGCCAGTAGAATTCATCTTCTGACAATTCAGGTAACGAAGCAGGGTCAATAGCAATTTCAAAGTTAGTCATCAGTTGCGCGTCTTCACGAACATCTAATCCCGCTAGCTTACATACATAGCCTTGACCATGACGTTTCCAGCTCTCAACTTTATACTCAACCCACTCGCCCTTGATCTTTATATACCAAGGACTGTAATCAAATATGCTTTCAGCATTGTCTGTGTAGGAGAACACTTTAAGCCAGCCACGAATACCATAGGTAGACCCAAGTTTACCCATGACAATTCTTTCGTTTTGCTTGCTCATAGTTTCTTTACCCTTCATCGACATAAGCTATTTCTCTTAAAAAAGAATTAAGCCGCTTTTTGAGCGTCTTTAACTAGCTTAGCTACGCGGTCAGATAGAGATGCGCCTTGACCAACCCAGTGGTTAACGCGATCTAGGTCTAGACGTAGACCTTCTTCTTGACCTTGAGCAGTAGGGTTAAAGAAACCTACTTTCTCGATGAAACGGCCAGTTGCAGAGTTACGGCTATCCGCAACTACGATTTGATAAAATGGGCGCTTCTTTGCACCGTGACGTGCCAAACGAATGGTTACCATGTCGTCCTCTTTGCTTTCTTAATAAAATAATTAACCCCAAGTATAAGTAAATAGCTTGGGGTCTCGTGCCAAATTAAAGCCCCGGAATTTTACTCTTATTCCGGGGCAATGCAAGGGCTTTAGCCATTTTTTCACCAACATAGCCATCGCACACTTTCTGTGATGCGGCTAACACTATGAAAAGTAACGTAGCTAAAGCTTACATTTGTAGGTTATCGACCAAACGGGTTAAAACCACCACCCATTCCGCCCATACCTCCACCGCCGCCCATCATGCCTTGCATGTTGCGCATCATGCCTTTCATTCCACCCTTCTGCATTTTCTTCATCATCTTCTGCATTTGAGTGAACTGTTTCAGCATACGGTTTACATCTTGTACTTGAGTGCCTGAACCTGCCGCAATACGCTTCTTGCGTGAACCTTTGATTAGTTCTGGGCGCAGGCGCTCTTTCATGGTCATAGAGTTGATGATCGCTTCCATCTGCTTGAACATCTTGTCATCAACTTTATCTTTTACGTTGTTAGGTAGCTGAGACATACCAGGAAGCTTATCCATCATGCCCATCATGCCGCCCATATTTTGCATCTGACCAAGCTGTTCACGGAAGTCTTCAAGATCAAAGCCTTTCTTCTCTTTGAACTTCTTCGCCAGTTTCTCTGCTTTTTCGGTATCAACGTTTTTCTGTAGGTCTTCAATAAGAGACAGTACGTCGCCCATACCTAGGATACGAGAAGCAACACGATCCGGGTGGAACGGTTCTAGTGCGTCCGTCTTTTCACCCACACCTAAGAACTTAATCGGTTTGCCTGTGATGTGGCGAACAGACAGAGCGGCACCACCACGCGCATCACCATCCACTTTCGTTAAGATAACACCCGTGAGTGGTAACGTATCACCAAAGGCTTTTGCTGTATTCGCAGCATCTTGACCTGTCATGGCATCAACAACGAACAGAGTTTCTACCGGCTTGATTGCGGTATGAAGCTCTTTGATCTCGCCCATCATCCCTTCATCGATAGCCAGACGACCCGCAGTATCGACAATAAGTACGTCGTAGAATTTCTTCTTCGCGTGGTCGATGGCAGCGTTGGCAATATCAAGAGGCTTTTGATCCGCTGAAGATGGGAAGAAATCGACCCCCACATCGCTGGCTAATGTTTCTAGCTGTTTGATCGCCGCAGGACGGTAAACGTCGGCAGACACAACCAGCACTTTTTTCTTGTCACGTTCAGTCAGGAGTTTAGATAGCTTACCGACCGATGTGGTTTTACCTGCACCTTGTAGACCAGCCATTAAGATGACGGCAGGCGGTTGCGCCGCTAAGTTAAGAGCCTCGTTAGACTCCCCCATCACCGCTTCAAGTTCAGCTTGAACGATCTTAATGAATTCTTGACCGGGCGTTAGAGATTTAGAAACCTCAACCCCCACAGCACCTTCTTTTACGCGCTTAACAAAATCGCGGACAACTGGCAGTGCAACGTCGGCTTCAAGTAGCGCCATACGTACTTCACGCAGTGTCTCTTTTATGTTGTCTTCGGTCAGGCGACCTTTACCGCTGATGTTCTTCAGCGTTTTGGATAGACGATCCGTTAGATTATCAAACATAGTTTTCTCTTCGCTCAATCCTGCGATTATTAAGTTAAGTATACATTAGCGCGGATTAGAGTCATACCCGTTGTCGAGCGTTAATCATCCGTGCTTGTGATGTCAGACATTATTCACGGGGAATTGAATGAGGTTCGCCATAGCCCCAAAGAGCGATGCGAGGTATAATTCACATATTAGTAATCATTAAAATGGATACCATGGACAGTCTTATTGCGATCGCAGCAGCCTTTCTTTATGCAATGGCGATCTCCACGATCATTCCAGGTCTTGTGCACCAAACAAGGATCCGTGTCAAAACGGTGTTTATCAGCGCATTACTTGCTTTAGCTTTCCATGCTTGGTTGCTTGGCGATTTAATCTTTAATGCCAACGGTCAAAACCTCAGTATCTTGAACGTTGCTTCATTGATCAGTTTAATCGTCTCTCTGGTGATGAGCAGTGCGATGCTCAAAACCCGACTGTGGTTCATCTTACCCGTCGTGTATAGTTTCGCTGCGCTCAATTTGATGGCCGCGGCTTTTCTTCCAAGTACCTTCATCAAGCATTTAGAAAACGACCCAAAACTCCTCGTGCACATTTCTTTGGCGTTATTTTCATACGCGACACTGAGTATCGGTGCGCTATATGCCTTGCAGCTCGCGTGGCTCGACCACAAACTTAAAAAGAAAAAAGCGCTGGTAATCAACCCGAACCTCCCTCCCTTAATGATGGTTGAAAGACAACTTTTCAAGATCATTCTGATCGGTAATGGTTTATTAACAGGCACCTTACTGACCGGTCTTATCTTCGTACAAGATATGTTTGCTCAAGGGAAAGCGCACAAAGCCGTGCTGTCTTTTATCGCTTGGATTATCTACTCCATTCTTCTATGGGGTCACTACCAAAAAGGTTGGCGGGGACAGAAGGTCACTTGGTTTGCACTTGCCGGTGCTTGTATGCTTACATTAGCCTACTTCGGTAGCCGCTTCGTTCAGGAAATCATTCTGAATTAATCTGTAAAATGAAGGCAGGGTTTCACACACCTTGCCTTTAATATATTGAGTGTGAGACATTCAATTGACATCTTGACCATGTTCGGTCATAAATTAATCAAGATACACTCATAGGAAAAGAATAGTTTTGGACGACATATCAACGGGTATCTTATTTGCGCTACTCGCGTGTCTCATTGTAATTTCTGGTTATTTCTCTGGTTCCGAAACGGGCATGATGTCCTTGAACCGCTACCGTTTAAAGCATCTAGCCAATACGGGCCATAAAGGTGCTAAACGCGTAGAAAAACTTCTGAATCGCCCAGACAGATTGATCGGCCTCATCCTCATCGGCAACAATCTCGTCAACATTCTTGCGTCTGCGATCGCGACTATTCTTGGCATGCGCATCTATGGAGATATCGGCGTAGCGATTGCTACCGGTGTCCTGACTCTCGTGATCCTCGTGTTTGCCGAAGTCACCCCAAAAACGGTCGCTTCTTTATTTCCAGAACGTGTCTCTTACGCCAGTAGCATCCTGTTAATGATACTGATGAAAGTACTGTCACCACTGGTCATTTTAGTTAACTTCATTACCAATGGCTTTATTCGCATCCTTGGTGTCAAAGCCAGCCACGATGCAACTGACCATTTAAGCTCGGAAGAGCTGAGAACCGTGGTCAATGAAGCGGGAAGCCTAATACCTCAGCGCCACCAAGATATGTTGGTTTCTATTTTAGATTTAGAGCATGTCACCGTGAATGACATTATGGTGCCACGTAATGAGATAACGGGCATCGATATCAATGACGATTGGAAATCGATCGTTCGTCAGTTGACCCACTCCCCTCATGGCCGTGTGGTCCTGTATCGTGACCAGATAGATGAAGTCGTTGGTATGCTGAGGCTACGTGAAGCTTACCGCTTGATGCTTGAGAAAAATGAGTTCAATAAAGAAACACTTTTACGTGCCGCAGATGAGATCTATTTCATCCCTGAGGCAACCCCACTCAATACTCAACTGCTTAAGTTTCAACGCAATAAACAGCGTATCGGCTTAATTGTCGATGAATATGGCGATATCAATGGTTTGGTTACCCTTGAAGATATTCTAGAAGAGATCGTAGGTGAATTTACCACCTCAATCACCCCAAGCTTATCTGAGGAAATTACTCCGCAAAGCGATGGCAGCTTCTTGATTGAAGGCAGTGCCAATATCCGAGACATTAATAAAGGCCTGCAATGGACACTGCCAACCGACGGTCCAAGAACGTTGAATGGTTTGATACTGGAACACCTTGAAGATATTCCTGAGAGTCACCTGAGTGTTCAGGTTGCCAGCCACCCCATGGAAATCGTTGAACTTGAAGAGAACCGCATCAAGCTTGTGCGTGTGTTCCCGCAGATCGTGAACGGATAAAAGTGGCTTGTTGGAATAACTAAGTGGGTCGTCATAAACTCACACGACAACGACAACAAAAACAAAAGGCCCGGTTCATTGAACCGGGCCTTTTAATATCTAACTCACCGCATTCAAGGTGAACGATGATTAGTCGATTTTAAGCTCTTGTAACATTGACTCTGGCAGTGCCAATTCATCATTTTTGTTTACCGAAATACCGGCAGCGATGATCGCATTCGCGATGCCTTTCGCTTCATCCAAAGAGTGCATCGCGGCAGTACCACATTGGTACTCATTCAGCTCAGGAATCTTATTCTGATTCTCAACCTTCAGTACATCTTGCATTGCCGCTAACCAAGCATCAGCCACTTGCTGCTCTGAAGGTGTGCCGATTAAGCTCATGTAGAAACCGGTGCGACAACCCATTGGTGAAATGTCGATGATCTCAACATCTGAACCATTCAGATGAGCTCGCATGAACCCAGCGTATAGGTGCTCTAAAGTATGGATACCTTTCTCAGACAGGATATCTTTGTTTGGTGCGGTGAAGCGTAGGTCAAATACCGTGATGGTATCCCCTTTTGGGGTTTGCATTGTTTTAGCAACACGAACTGCGGGTGCATTCATGCGTGTGTGATCAACAGTGAAACTATCTAATAAAGGCATTGCTATTCTCCATAACGGAGGGGTTTAAAAAAACCAACTCCGATTGTCTTCTAATTCTTTACGGCACTGTTTAAGTTGCCATCCATAATCTTTTGCTTGCTGTTCAACTTTGCGAGCCACCTTAATCAAAGATGGTTTTCTATTGTATGATTTGCGTTTATACCCACCGCTGCCTTCATGATAAGCTAAATACTGATTGTAAGGATCCCACAGCGATATGCCCAGTTGACGACGTGTTTCGCTGGTATACCAACCGATAAACATCAATGCATCATCAAAATTCGCTCTTGAGCCACCATGATTCGTCGCTTTTTGGAAGTCTTCCCAAGCCGGATCCTGAGCTTGTGCATAACCGTAGGCGCTGCTCACGTGTCCCCATGGAATAAAGCCCAAAATATAATCTTTGGGTGGGCGCGCATCATGACGAAAGCTACTCTCTTGTTTCACAAAAGCCATCGCTACATTAATGGGGGTGCCCCACTCTTCTTGCATATCCAGTGCATCTTCATACCACGAAGGGTTCTCTCTGAAGATACTGCACAGATTATTCTGTTGTTTAGGCGGTGGCGTTGCACAGCCAGCCAAAAGGCTAGAGACTACACCAACAGTAATTACAGGTAACCATTGATAAGTGGGGTGACCTAACAAACCTTTCTTCCTTTCCACCAACGACTCGCTATGCTTTTAAATACGAAAAATAATCCGCTAAGAAGCTATCAAAATCTTGAGTACTGGCTTCTTCACTTTTTTGCTGAGCAATAACAGAACGTTGAACTTCAGCTTCCATTAACTCAGCTGAATACACTTTATATTGGTGTGCTTTATGTTGCTGAGCGTAGGTTTTTCCTAATGCACAACCTACTTTACCCAAACCACCTAATCTTTTAGTCTCTTCAAGTAACTGACCTGAAATCGTCAGTTCTGGGTTATCAATCCAAACTTCAAGCGTATCACAGGTTTCTTGGTAAGCTCGACCGCCTTGCTCCGCATCCATCAATTCAGCAATGGCGCGTAAATCTTTGAAGACACGTTTAGCCCAATCTTGCAGAGACAGTCGCTCGCCATGACAGCCAATTTGAAGCTCTAAACCTATCTGACGACCTTCTAAGATCACCTTGTTCCAGTTATCACGCCAGCATTCAAGTTCGCAGTTATCCATCTCAGCAGAGTCAGATAGAACGCTCCAAGTTAAGAATAAATCCAAGAAGCGCACTTGTTGCTCATTGATACCGATTGAGCTGAATGGATTGACGTCTAAAGAGCGAACCTCGATGTACTCGACGCCAGCTCGAGCCAGTGCTTCCGATGGCTTCTCACCATTTTTAGCAACACGCTTAGGACGAATCGGCGCATAAAGCTCGTTCTCGATTTGAAGAACGTTGCTGTTCAGCTGACGGTATTCGCCATCTACCTTAACGCCGATGTCCGCAAACTCTTCGGATGGTGTGCGAATCGCTTGGTTCAAGCCTTCAAGATATTGGCCTAGGCTGTTAAAGCCAATCTTCAGCACACTTTGCGCACTGTTAGTATAACCAAGATCGCTCAGCCGCAGCGCTGTCGCTTTCGGCAAGAACAGTGTTTCGCCCACCTTTTCAAAAGGTAATTTGGTTTCTCTTCCTTTGACAAAAGAAGAACATAGCGCTGGCGAAGCACCGAAAAAGTACGGTATTAACCAACCAAAACGATAATAGTTACGAATCAGACCAAAGTAAGCATCGGATTTAGCGTCACAACGCGCTTCTTCTGTTTGCTCTCCAAACAGGCTATCCCAAAAGCTTTCTGGGAAAGAGAAATTAAAGTGAACACCCGAGATAATCTGCATCAGGCTACCGTAACGTCGCTTTAAACCTTCACGATATAACGTCTTCATCTTGCCGTTATTCGAAGTGCCGTACTGAGCGAGCTGAATATCAGCTTCACTGCCAACATAACAAGGCATTGAGAGTGGCCACAGTTTTTCGTCACCTAACTTAGTTTGCGTGAAGTGGTGGACATCAGACAACTGATTCAATAACGTCGGAACATCGCTCGAAACTGGCGTAATAAACTCCAACAGCGACTCGGAAAAATCGGTTGTAATCCATTCGTTCATCAACGCAGCTCCCAAAGCCTCAGGGTGTGGCCCGGTAGCAAGATGCCCATTATCCGTATAGCGTAACGTTTCCCTCTCAACACCGCGACCGAATTGAGAAAAGGTCTTAGGGTTGGTTGCAACTTGCTTTAGTCGCGCAGCAAAATCAGTCAAAATTCAGTTCACTTATCTTATATCGTTCTGATTAGAACTATCATAAATTAGGTTAGAGGAGAAAAATAGAATCTTTTCCCTCCCCCTTTAATATGTACTCTAACGAGTGATTTCAAGCTCTTCTATTGGAATATCTAACTTTTCGAGTCGAGGACGAAGCAAAGTCGCATCGCCAACAACAATTATTTGATAATCATTCGGGTTAAACCATTTCTTAGCGAGCTTGTTTAAAGTCTCTTTTGGGACGGTTTCAACTATCTGATTACGCTGTTGCAAATAGTCCTCATCAAGATTCAGCGCAACAATGTTACTCAACAGCCCGGCCTTTTGACTGGGTGTTTCATACTTAAGTGCATCTTGTTGACCCACCGCTAAGCGCATAAATTGCATTTCATCCTCAGTCAAACCACTTTGGCTAAATTTATTCAACTCAGCGATAAACTCTTGAATCGATGCAACGGTAGCATTGGCTCTAACTTGAGCGCTAAAGATTACCGCGCCAGTTTCACGCGTACTCGCAAAGTAACCACTAGCACCATAAGTGTACGCCTTATCTTCACGTAAATTTTGGTTAATACGGCTATTGAAGTTACCCGCTAAATTAAAGTTTGCCAACTGGCTCAAATATAATTCACCCGTCGCATCAAACGGCAGGCCTTTACGAACCAAGCGAACAACACTTTGTGGCGCTCCCGGCTTATCGACTAAGTACAGATGTTGACCCGAAAGCGCTTTGACAATCTGCGGACGCGTTAACGGCGCCGCATCGCCTTGCCACCCTTCAAAGAACTGTAGCTGTTTGCCGACCTCTTCCTTCGAAATGTCTCCTACGACAACAATACTAGCCCCCTCTGGCGTATAATGTTGTGCATAGAATTTTTTCACATCATCTAAGGTCAATTTCGATAAAGCTTCCTTAGTGCCATCACTTGCGCGAGCAAAAATACTGTCACCAAACAGCACTTCACGGGTCGCTTGAGAGGCCATCCAACTTGGCTGCTGGTGTTGATATACAATGCCTTCTAACATCTGCTGCTTGACGCGTTCGAAATCTTGCTCATCAAACTTAGGCTCGAATAGCACCTCTTGCACTATCGCTAAAGTTTGAGGCAGATTTTTATCTAGCGTCGAGATGGAGATGTCCGTGGTGTAACTGCCCGCACTAATACTGACACTACTACCAAGCTTATCTAGAGTCGCCTGTAACTCTTCAACGGTTCGTTTCGTCGAGCCCTCTTCCATCATCGAAGCCGTTAGATTCGCAAGACCTTCTTGCCCTTTACGAACATAACGCTCACCAGCAGGAAGTTGAATTTGCAGTTGTACTGTCGGCGTTTCACTGGTTACCGTACCAATCAATTCTGCGCCGTTTGCAAAATGCATGCGATACAATTTGGGTGTGGTCGCCTCAACACCAAATTTAACTTCAGGCATCACGCTGCGATCAAATGTGTTCGGTACTTTTCTGAAATCCAATTGGTCTTCCGTCACTTTGCTGTACTTAGGAAGGGTACGTGCAGGCGTAGTAAAGGTCGCCTCACGAACAGCCAAATTGAGCTGTTTTTTAGGAACCACACTCAGAGTAACCTTATGCTTACCTTCGATAAAATCTTGGTATGCTTTACTGACGCTTTCTGGTGTGACAGCACGGATTTGAGCCAATTGCGATTCAATTCGGTCCGGCTGACCATAGAAGGTTTGATTCGAAGCGAGCTGTGAAACCTTACCTTTCACACTTTGCAGTGCGAAAACAGCATTCGCTTCTGCCATGCCAGTGATCTGGTCTAAACGCTCTTGCTCAACGCCCTCTTTCGAGAATTGCTCTAGGGTATCCATCAGCTCTTTATTAAGAACCGTCAAATCGCCTTTTTCACCTGAATTCCCCATTGCATACACGTACATGGTACAAGCAAGCTCAGCGCAATCATGGAAAGAGCCAGCGCTTACTGCCTTCTGCGTTTTCACGAGGTTTTGATACAAGTAACTATTGGTACCGGAACCTAGCACGTTAGACAGTGCATTCAGTGAAGCTTGCGTCTCTTCGCCACGATACGTTGTTGGCCAACCCACCACCACCATCGGCTGGCGAATGTTATCTTCTAAAGTGATGTATTTATCTTGCGTCAATTTCGCAGGTTGCTTCTCTGCCGCCTTAACCTCTGGCCCCTTAGGAATCGGACCAAAGTACTTATTAACCCATGCTAGTGTGTCATCAACGTCGATATCACCACCAATGGTCAATACCGCATTATTAGGGCCATACCAGCGTAAAAAGAAAGCCTTAAGATCATTCACATCAACCCGGTCTAGATCTTCAACATAACCAATGGGTTGCCATGAGTATGGATGACCTTCAGGGTAAAGCGCTTCACTCATGCGCTCCCACATCAAGCCGTAAGGACGGTTTTCATAGCTTTGGGCACGCTCATTCTTAACCGTACCTCTTTGAACCTCAAATTTCTTCTGAGAAACCGCATCGACTAAAAAGCCCATTCGGTCAGATTCTAACCACAACATTTTTTCAAGTTGGTTAGAAGGAACGGTTTCGAAGTAATTCGTGCGATCTCGATTGGTGGTGCCATTTAACGATCCCCCCGCTTCGGTAATGATCTTAAAATGCTGCTGGTCCCCGACATGTTCAGAACCTTGGAACATCATATGCTCAAAGAAGTGAGCAAAACCCGATTTACCAATCTGTTCACGAGCTGATCCTACGTGATAGGTCACATCAACATGGACAAGTGGGTCGGAATGATCAGGAGAGAGAATAACCGTCAAGCCGTTCTCGAGTTGATATTTTGTATACGGAATTACCACTTTATCGTTAGAAGGCTTAACTTCATCAATTAAAGTGACACCTTCTGGTAATGAAGAAAAGAAGGATGTTGAGCTAGGTACATTGTATGAACAGCCGACAATGGCGATAAGAGAAAATGTACCAAGTAAAACCTTTTTCATAGGTTCTCCTTAGAAAAAACCGAGGTAGATAGCAGTAAGTAAGCTATAGCGGACAGCTTTGCCTGTCGCTATCAAAATAACGCTAGGGATGAATTTCATTCTTAGCCAACCCGCGGCGAGACATAAAGGGTCACCAATGATCGGTACCCAACTGAATAACAGAGCCCAGTAACCATAGCGGCTCAACCAAGCCATAGCCTTATGACCATACTTTTCTGATTGAGTTCGATTCGGTAGCCACAAACCAATCCAATAATTGGTCAGGCCACCTAAAGTATTGCCAAGTGTCGCCACCAGAATGATTGATGATACAGAAAACTGATCGAGGCTCAATGTTGCAACAAGGCTTGCTTCTGAACCACCGGGCAACAATGTAGCACTCAAGAAGCCACTGATAAAGAGCACCCACAGCGCTGAGTCAGAGAACCACAACGCTATGTTTTCAAAAAAAGAATTAAAAAATTCTAGCACTGCATATCAACCTTCTTGCATTTTAAGTAGTACCTTGCCTCTAGTATGCCCAGTTTCAACCTGTAGGTGGGCCGACTGCGCATCGTCTAGCTTGTAGATAGCTTGAATTTCTGTTTTGAGTAACCCGACACTGACCATGTAAAGCATGGTGTCCATTTGCTCTGGGTTTGGCTCAACCAACATACCTGACGCAGTAAAGCCCAGTAGTGTTGCTTTATCGCAGATAAGTTCTGCGGACAATGTTGGTACCGTCACCACTCTCGCACCATCTTTCAGGCACTTCAAGGCATCAAGAGCCGTATCTCCACCAACCAAATCAATCAGCACATCAACCTCGGATACTCGTTCCGAAGCTGGCGCAAATTTATAATTAATCGCATGAGCACCGAGTGTGGCAAGATAATCAAGATTCGCTTCGCTACAAGTGGTGAACACTTCAGCTTTTGCTGCAACAGCGATTTGAACCGCAAGATGACCCACACCACCCGCTCCGGCTAAAATCAGGACACGATCGCCCTCTTTCACTTCAGCCTTGTTTAGCGCTTGTGCTGCTGTTTGGCTCGCTAAGGGTAACGCAGCTGCCGCTTCTAATGTGACACTATCGGGAACCTGACTTAAAGCCGTTTCAGATACACACACATATTGACTGTAACCGCCACCTTGCAGTGGGAAGCCAATAAAACCGGCCACATTATCACCAACATTAAAACGATTAGCCTGTTCACCGAGTGTGACAATTTGCCCTGAAATATCGTACCCCGGCACCCAAGGCAGGTTATCTTTGTTCTGCGCCACGGCCCAACCGAGGCCTGCTCGAGTTTTAACATCAATCGGATTAATGCCCGAAAAGGAAACTTTGACCACCACTTCCCCAGCTTTAGGCTTTGGAATCGTGCGAGTCTGAATACTTAGGTTTTCGACACCGCCAAATTGAGTAATCGCTATCTGTTTATTTTCCATTTCCACATTTCCTTGATTGATAAAAGCCCTAATGAGCAAACACTCTAATTGATAAAAAGAAAGGGATGCGAAAGCATCCCTTTGACTATAAACCATTTAATAAGGCTAAGTTAACCACTCATTTGTAAATTGACGCCCCATTAACGCATGATACAGGAGTCAGTCACCCCATTAACCGACGAGAGCTAATAGAATACCGGCTGCAACCGCGCTACCAAGTACACCAGCAACGTTCGGGCCCATTGCATGCATTAACAAGAAGTTCTGAGGGTTCGCCTCAAGACCAACCTTGTTCACAACACGGGCTGCCATTGGAACAGCGGATACACCAGCGGCACCAATCAGTGGGTTAATATCTTCTTTCGAGAAGCGATTCAACACCTTCGCCATCAATACCCCTCCCGCGGTACCGATACTAAAAGCGACGGCACCTAAACCAAGAATACCTAGCGTCTCCAAATTCAAGAAGGTATCCGCTTGAAGCTTAGAACCAACGCCGAGACCAAGGAATATAGTCACTATGTTAATCAGTTCGTTTTGCGCGGTTTTTGAAAGACGATCCACCACACCCGCTTCACGCATTAAATTGCCTAAACAGAACATGCCGACCAAAGGGGTTGCTGATGGTAGGAACAAAATCGTCATCAGCAGTACAGCAAGCGGGAATAGAATCTTCTCTGCTTTACTAACATGACGAAGTTGAGCCATCTTAATCTTACGCTCTTCAGGTGACGTCAACGCTTTCATAATAGGTGGCTGAATAATGGGAACCAACGCCATGTAGCTATAAGCTGCGACCGCGATTGCACCTAATAAATCAGGAGATAACTTACTCGCCAAGAAGATCGCTGTTGGGCCATCGGCCCCACCAATGATCGCAATCGAAGAAGCATCCGCCATCGAGAATTCCATACCTGGAACATAGTTCAGCAAAATCGCACCAAATAGCGTTGCGAAAATACCAAACTGAGCCGCAGCCCCCAGCCACAGAGTTTTAGGGTTAGCAATCAAGGCTCCGAAGTCCGTCATCGCGCCGACCCCCATAAAGATCAGCAGAGGGAAAATACCCGTCTCAATCCCCACGTAATAGACGTAATAAAGCAAACCACCCGGCTCAGTGAAACCTGCATTTGGGATGTTTGCTAATATGGCACCAAACCCAATCGGTAGCAGCAGTAAAGGTTCAAACCCTTTACGAATGGCCAAAAATAACAGTAAGCCACCCACTATCATCATACAGATTTGGCCGAACTCAAAGTTAGCAATCCCTGTTTCAGACCATAAGGTCATCAATCCTTCCATAGTACTCCCTTACGCTAAGCTGAGTAGTGGAGCGCCTACAGTCACTGCATCGCCTTCTTTAACATTCAACTCTTGAACAATACCATCACGAGCAGCTCGAACTTCCGTTTCCATCTTCATCGCTTCTAAGATAAGCAGAACGTCACCTTCAACCACTTCCGTACCCGGTTGAACGATAACTTTAAAGATATTTCCCGCCAGTGGAGCCGGCACAGCTTCCGCGTTCGATGGTGCAACGAGTGCCGCTTGGGTCGATTGAGCGGGCTTTGCCGATGGTGTTGCAGATTTGAGTTCACCTTGAGGGCCGACTTCGACATCATAAACTTGACCATCCACTTTCACGCTGTAGTGCTCAATACCACCCGAAGCTTGTACAGGTACTGGTGCAACTGAGGGCTCAGTTTCTAGTGTTGGTGCGGGCTCAAAGGCTTCAGGGTTGTGGCGGTTCTTAAGGAACTTCAGACCGACTTGTGGAAAAAGTGCGTAAGTCAATACATCATCAACCGTCTCTTCAGCTAAAGAGATGCCGTCTGATTTCGCTTTTTCTAAAAGCTCTGTCGTTAACGTATCCATTTCTGATTTAAGTAAATCAGCAGGTCGACAAGTGATTGGCTCAGCCCCATCGAGAACTTTCGCTTGCAGTTCAGCATCCACTTCAGCAGGAGCTTGACCGTATTCACCTTTCAGCACGCCCGCCGTCTCTTTGGTGATGCTCTTGTAGCGCTCCCCGGTTAAAACGTTGATAACCGCTTGAGTACCGACAATCTGAGATGTTGGCGTTACCAAAGGAATATATCCAAGATCTTTACGTACCCGTGGGATCTCCTCAAGCACTTCGTCCATACGGTCGGCGGCGCCTTGCTCTTTAAGTTGACCTTCCATGTTGGTTAACATGCCGCCAGGGACTTGAGCGATCAAGATGCGAGAATCGACACCTTTTAGCTGACCTTCCCATTTCGCGTACTTTTTACGTACATCTCGGAAATACGTAGCAATAGGCTCAATCTGGTCAAGCTTAAGGTTGGTATCGCGTTCTGTACCCTCTAACATCGCCACAACCGTTTCAGTCGGCGTGTGGCCGTAAGTACAGCTCATTGAAGAAATTGCGGTGTCTAGAATATCGATCCCCGCTTCAACGGCTTTAACTGCTGTAGCTGTCGATAGCCCCGTTGTTGCGTGGCTATGTAACGCTAAAGGTACGTCACACGATGCTTTGATACGCGTAATCAGCTCTTCCGCTTCATACGGTTTCAATAAACCTGACATATCTTTGATACACAGTGAGTGACACCCCAAGTCCTCTAAACGTTTAGCCAAATCAACCCAAGTATCGGTGTTATGAACCGGACTGGTCGTATAAGACAACGTACCTTGCGCATGACCACCAACATCGATCGTTGCTTTCACCGCGGTTTCAAAGTTACGTACGTCATTCATCGCATCAAAAATGCGGAATACGTCCATGCCATTATAGTGGGCACGTTCAACAAACTTTTTGACGACATCGTCCGCGTAGTGACGATAACCCAACAGGTTTTGACCACGCAGTAGCATCTGCATGGGGGTATTGGGCATCACTTTTTTCAGCTTGCGTAAACGCTCCCATGGGTCTTCGCCTAGAAAACGGATACACGAATCATACGTCGCCCCGCCCCAAGTTTCTAATGACCAGTAGCCGACTTTATCCAGTTCGGCGGCAATTGGCAGCATATCTTCGATACGCATGCGAGTAGCAAATAGTGACTGGTGTGCGTCACGAAGTACCACATCTGTAATCGCTAGTGGTTTAGACATGCTCATAAACTCCTTTTTAATCCTTTAAATGCTACTTAGCAGTAGACGCACGGTATTGGTGAACCGCAGCCGAAATTGCTGCCACAACTTGTGGACTAACAGTAGAAGGGGTTGGTTGTGATTTGTTAATTGTTTTAGATGCTGCGATCGGTTCTGGTACTTCTTCTGGTACCAGTTTTGACATCAACCGAACGAGGTAAACGAGAATAGTGAGGAAAATAAAGACAACGGACATCCCCGTTATCATTAGAGTAGCCGCATCTCCTAGCAGGCTTCCAATATTAGTCATGTTGCTTCCTTTCTTCGTCATCCTGACATATGTACAGAATTTCAGCGAATAGTGATCCCGACTGTTGGATTATCTCGATTGGTTAAATTTTGTCAATTTTGTTTAAGGTGCTGTTACGTGTAACGCACACATGAGGTTAATTATTCGCATGGCAGATCACATAAATCCGTTAAATACATCACTCGCAGATATTTAAACTGTGAGCTAAATATAGATTTTATAGATTGGAGTATGAGGCAGACAGAAGAGCAAGGTGATAATCAAGAATCATTGGAATACAACAGGTTATAAACCATCGCGTTTAACATTTAATTAACAGCCAATCCGGAGGTATAAAAAAAGCCTCGTAAAAACGAGGCTTTTTTTATAATGTGGCGCGCTCTGGAGGATTCGAACCTCCGACCGCCTGGTTCGTAGCCAGGTACTCTATCCAGCTGAGCTAAGAGCGCACGGTTTTCGTATCAACTTGTTGTCAACAACAAGGCAGTACACGGGGTTTCATTCTTATCAGAAAGAAGCCGTTAAATAGTGGCGCGTCCTGGAGGATTCGAACCTCCGACCGCCTGGTTCGTAGCCAGGTACTCTATCCAGCTGAGCTAAGGACGCACGGTTTTCGTATCAACTTGTTGTCAACAACAGGCCATACAGGGATTTCATTCTTATCAGGAAGCAACCCTTAAATAGTGGCGCGCTCTGGAGGATTCGAACCTCCGACCGCCTGGTTCGTAGCCAGGTACTCTATCCAGCTGAGCTAAGAGCGCACGGGTTTTAGTATCAACGTGTTGAAACAACAAGGCAATACAAGGATTTTCATTCTTATCAGAAAGAAGCCCTTAAATAGTGGCGCGTCCTGGAGGATTCGAACCTCCGACCGCCTGGTTCGTAGCCAGGTACTCTATCCAGCTGAGCTAAGGACGCACGGTTTTAGTATCAACGTGTTGAATCAACAAGACAATACAGGGAGTTCATTCTTATCAGAAAGAAGCCCTTAAATAGTGGCGCGCTCTGGAGGATTCGAACCTCCGACCGCCTGGTTCGTAGCCAGGTACTCTATCCAGCTGAGCTAAGAGCGCACGGGTTTTAGTATCAACGTGTTGAAACAACAAGGCAATACAGGGAGTTCATTCTTATCAGAAAGAAACCCTTAAATAGTGGCGCGCTCTGGAGGATTCGAACCTCCGACCGCCTGGTTCGTAGCCAGGTACTCTATCCAGCTGAGCTAAGAGCGCACGGGTTTTAGTATCAACCTGTTGAAACAACAAGGCAATACAGGGACTTATTTCTCATAAGAAAAAGCCCTTAAATAGTGGCGCGTCCTGGAGGATTCGAACCTCCGACCGCCTGGTTCGTAGCCAGGTACTCTATCCAGCTGAGCTAAGGACGCACATTATTCATTCACTGGGAATGATGTTGTGAAATATATCACATTCTTCGTGCTGCGAAGAAAAAAAAAGGCCACAGGCCTGTAATGAATGGCGGTGAGGGAGGGATTCGAACCCTCGATGCAGCTACAAACCACATACTCCCTTAGCAGGGGAGCGCCTTCGGCCACTCGGCCACCTCACCTAATTCATTATTCTCAAAACACTTGTAAGTAAGAATTAAGAGAATGGCGCGCTCTGGAGGATTCGAACCTCCGACCGCCTGGTTCGTAGCCAGGTACTCTATCCAGCTGAGCTAAGAGCGCACATTTACAATGCCTAATTTGCTAAATTTAGACGCGCAAGAAATGGCGGTGAAGGAGGGATTCGAACCCTCGATGCGGCTACAAACCACATACTCCCTTAGCAGGGGAGCGCCTTCGGCCTCTCGGCCACCTCACCGTCTTGCGGAGGCACATATTACGTTTTACCGAAAATATGTCAAACACTTTATTGAAAAAAATTGGACAAAAACACTCAACCGTTTGCAATTTAAACAAAGCGCTTGCAAATTGAACTTACCAGCACAATTTTATGCTTTTTCCCTTAAAAATTAAGGTGAAAGATTAGCTGTAATAAACAGCCAAAACAATTATCTCATTTATCTCAGAAGCCAGTGTTACCGTTATTCGAACCATACTACGAGATGCGTTGTTACGCTATAGGGATCGCCGGAAAACTTGAGTTTTAACAAAAAAATAGCCAAATGATCGGACTAAATCACGCTCATATTTTAATGCTTTATGTCGCGGTTTAAAAACGAATCCATGACACGACCAATTGGCATTGAAACGTTTCTTTTCGACTCCCCAAAAACAAAAAAGGCCAGCAATAATGCCAGCCTCCTCTTTTCGCAAAGTATTAGTAGTTGCCAGGTGCAACGTTACCATTACCTTTTTCAGCTTGAATTCGCATGTAGATCTCTTCACGGTGAACAGATACTTCTTTAGGTGCATTAACACCAATACGTACTTGGTTACCTTTAACGCCCAGCACAGTAACGGTTACTTCGTCACCAATCATTAGTGTTTCGCCAACGCGGCGAGTCAAAATTAGCATTCTTTGCTCCTTGAGTAATCTCTAAATTTATCTAGCTACGAGAGCATTATCCAACAAAAGTTATATTTTCGTAAACTATCGTTTGAGTTTATTTAACCAAAATGCACTTCTTTTTTAGGATAATCCAATGTATCACGCGCTACAATATATGCATTGTGTAATATGTTAGCAGCCGTGTCGACTTGCATAGGTGGTAACACCAACGTTAAAGACTGCTGCTGCAATAAGTGATGCTGGACATCAATTTCGCCTTCAGACAATAATCCATGTGCACTGACCACAATATCTTGTGTTCGGCTTCCTACCACAGTTAACAAACTAACCTGTTCACTATTACGGATTTTTTCAGCAAAAACTAGTTTTAATTTGGCACTTATGTCTTGTTTAATAATGAGTACTGCTCGTTCTGTTTCCTCGATCACATTACAGACTTCGATCCCAAGCAACTGGCAATACGATATAAAAGACGGCAAATCTCCATTCAAACACTCGATACGCACCATATCTCTTTGGATGGCGATGCCAGCAATATCATTCAAACACTGATTACCTGCTATTAATGTACCCTCACCTTGTTCAAAGCTTGAAAGCACTCGCAATGGCATATTATGTTGCCACGCATACTGAACACACGGTAAGTGCAATACTTTGGCGCCTCGGCGAGCCATCTCTTCCATAGACGGAAAATCCAGAGTATCGAGCTTCTTCGCATGTTTTACGATCCTTGGATCACAAGAATAAACGCCATCAACATCGGTATAGATCTGACATTCTGTTGCCTGAAGCGCTCCTGCTAACGCAACCGCTGTGGTATCGGAACCACCTCGGCCTAATGTCGTGATGTCACCTTTTGCATTAACCCCTTGAAAGCCTGCCACAATCACAATCTGGTTATCATCGAGCAAAGCTTGAATAGGCGCAGTATCAATACGCTCTATCGCTGCATTATTATGATGAGAGTCGGTGTGTATTTTGGCTTGATAGCCCGTCATCGATGTCGCTTCATAACCTAACTTGTGTAACGTCATTGCCAGCAAGGCCATGGAGACTTGCTCTCCCGCCGTTAACAGCACATCCAGCTCTCTAGCGTTTGGGACACTATCGACTTGTGTGGCTAAGTTAACCAACCGATTTGTTTCACCTGACATAGCAGAAACGACAACCACGACCTGGTTCCCTTCATTTTTCGCTTCAATGACTTTCTCTGCTACATGGTGAATTCGTTCTATAGAGCCCACCGACGTTCCACCAAATTTCTGCACGATAAGAGGCATTTTCACCCGTCCTCACCTTCCCAAGACCAATGTCTATATATGACAAAAAAACACAGACTCCGCGTCAGGGCGAAGCAATAAAAAATTAACCAAGAAGTCTAACGTCACCAGTAAACTTCTTGGTGAATCTCAATCAAACCTTGTTTAGACACACTTTCAATAGACAAAATAAAAGATGCCCAATCAACGGATTGGGCATCTTTGTATCTAAAACTTAAGCTTAAAGACGCTCTTCTAGCCAAGTACGCACAGATTTAAGCGCTTCTGGTAGCGCTGCAACGTCGGTACCGCCCGCTTGAGCCATATCTGGACGACCGCCGCCTTTACCGCCAACTTGCTCGGCAACCATCTTAACCAGATCACCCGCTTTTACTTTGCCGATAAGATCTTTGGTTACACCAGCAATCAAGCCAACTTTACCGTCAGCTACGTTCGCGATAAGGATGACACCACTGCCCACTTGGTTTTTGGCGTTATCCACCATAGTACGTAGGTTTTTGTTATCTGCGCCTTCGATTGCAGCAACCAGAACTTTAGTACCAGCGATCTCTTCAACTTTGCCCATGATGTTTGCGCTTTCTGCAGCAGCCATCTTTTCTTTAAGCAGTTGGATTTCTTTCTCTAAAGATTTCGCTTTCTTCGCGGATTCTGCCAACTTCTCTTCGTAAGCGTTAGCCTGAGCTTCTACTGCATCGAGAGCAGCTTCACCCGTTACCGCTTCAATACGACGAATACCCGCAGCAATACCACCTTCAGAGGTGATCTTGAATAAGCCGATATCACCGGTATTGCTTGCGTGGATACCACCACAAAGTTCAGTAGAGAAATCGCCCATAGATAGAACGCGAACTTCATCATCGTACTTCTCGCCAAACAGTGCCATTGCACCTTTTTCTTTCGCTGACTCGATGTCCATGATGTTGGTTTCAATCACGTGGTTCTTACGAACTTGTGCATTAACCAAACGCTCGACTTCTTTAATTTGTGCAGGAGTGACCGCTTCAAGGTTAGAGAAGTCAAAACGTAGGTTGTCTGGCTTAACTAAAGAACCTTTCTGAGCAACGTGCTCACCTAGCACTTCACGCAGTGCAGAGTGAAGTAAGTGAGTTGCAGAGTGGTTTAGTGAGATAGCAGTACGACGCTCAGCGTCAACCGTTGCTTCTACTTTATCACCCTTAGCAAATACACCTTCAACGAGCTCACCGTGGTGCGCAAATGCGTTACCTAGCTTCTGAGTATCTTGTACTTTGAAAAGACCCGAAGTTGTTTTTAATGTACCAGCGTCACCACATTGACCGCCTGACTCAGCGTAGAATGGTGTCTCTTCAAGGATGATGATTGCTTTATCGCCAGCCGATAGTGAAGCGACTTCTTCGCCGTCAACAAATAGCGCAGAGATTTCACCAGCACCTTCAGTTGCTGTGTAACCACAGAACTCAGTGTTGGTGTCTACTTTGATCGTCGCGTTGTAATCTGTGCCGAATTGACCAGCTTCACGTGCACGCTTACGCTGTGCTTCCATCGCCTTCTCAAAGCCTTCTTCATCGATAGTAAAATCGCGTTCACGAGCGACATCGTTAGTCAGGTCAGCTGGGAAGCCGTATGTATCGTAAAGTTTGAAAACTGTTTCGCCATCAAGCTCTTTGCCTTCAAGTGCATCTAGTGCGTCATTAAGAATAACCATGCCGCGCTCTAGAGTACGACCAAAGTTCTCTTCTTCAATACGAAGTACTTTTTCAACAAGCTCTTGCTGTTTCTTAAGTTCATCTGCCGCAGAGCCCATCACTTCAGCCAGTACACCCACAAGTTTGTGGAAGAACACACCTTGTGCGCCAAGCTTGTTACCGTGGCGAACGGCACGACGAATAATACGACGTAGAACGTAGCCACGACCTTCGTTTGAAGGCATCACGCCGTCAGCGATTAAGAATGAACAAGAACGGATGTGGTCAGCAATCACGCGTAGCGATTGGTTAGAGAGATCGTCATGACCCACAACTTCCGCTGTCGCTTTGATTAGCTTTTGGAATACATCAATTTCGTAGTTAGAGTGAACGCCCTGCATGATTGCAGAAATACGCTCAATACCCATACCTGTATCTACTGCAGGCTTAGGTAGCGGTTCCATTGTACCGTCAGCGTGACGGTTGAACTGCATGAATACGTTGTTCCAGATCTCGATGAAACGGTCACCATCTTCTTCAGGTGTGCCAGGACGGCCGCCCCAAATGTGCTCACCGTGATCGTAGAAGATTTCAGTACATGGACCACAAGGACCTGTGTCACCCATCGTCCAGAAGTTATCCGACTCGAACTGTTTACCGCCTTCTTTGTCGCCGATGCGAACGATACGGTCAGCCGGTACACCGACTTTTTTGTTCCAGATGTCGAATGCTTCATCATCTGTCTCGTATACCGTTACCAGTAGACGATCTTTTGGCAGTTGAAGCGTTTCAGTCAGGAATTCCCAAGCAAACGCAATCGCTTCTTCTTTGAAGTAGTCGCCAAAGCTGAAGTTGCCTAGCATTTCGAAGAACGTGTGGTGACGAGCTGTGAAACCTACGTTTTCAAGGTCATTGTGTTTACCACCCGCACGTACACAACGCTGAGCCGTAGTTGCTCGAGTGTAGGCACGCTTTTCGGCGCCTAAGAAGCAATCTTTGAATTGGTTCATACCTGCGTTAGTAAATAGCAGGGTTGGATCGTTATGTGGAACTAACGATGAACTGTCTACGATTTGGTGTTCTTTGCTCTCAAAGAACTTAAGGAACGCGTTGCGAACCTCATCAGTGCTCATGTACATGCAGCTCTTCCTGAAAATAGTCGAGTTAGAATTTTGCCGTATTGTAGATCATGGTTAAGGCTTCGACTAGTTTTCTTGTAGAAAAGACACCCTTGGGCAGGATTTTAGTGGAAATTCGATAAAATGAAGAATATTCCACTATATCTAGCCGTGGAAAAGCAGAACGAAATTGACGACCGAGTACCGAAGAAACTCAGTCAACGAAAGAGAGTTGACCAAAGACATACTCGACGGAGCTGAACCAATAAAAAAGCCCCGTATAAAATATGCGAGGCTTTAAATTCTTTCAAAGCGGATGCTGCTTTCCAACACCCTCTCAATAAAACGTTAGCTTATAGCTCTTCGTTTTCTTCTTCTTTCTCTACGCCTTTCTCTTCAAGCACAGCAGGAGTCAGTAGTAATTCACGAAGTTTAGTATCGATCTCTAGAGCAACTTCTGGGTTTTCACGTAGGTATTTACCAGCGTTAGCTTTACCTTGGCCGATCTTATCGCCTTGGTAGCTGTACCAAGCGCCCGCTTTTTCTACTAGCTTATTCTTAACACCTAAATCGATAAGCTCACCTTCGCGGTTGAAGCCTTTACCGTAAAGGATTTGAGTTTCAGCCTGTTTGAATGGTGCCGCAATCTTATTCTTAACGACCTTAATACGAGTTTCGTTGCCCACAACTTCATCACCATCTTTAATCGCACCAGTACGGCGAATATCAAGACGAACAGATGCGTAGAACTTAAGTGCATTACCACCGGTTGTGGTTTCTGGGTTACCGAACATCACACCAATTTTCATACGAATTTGGTTAATGAAGATAGCCATACAGTTAGACTGCTTAAGGTTACCTGTCAGCTTACGCATCGCTTGAGAAAGCATGCGAGCCTGAAGACCCATGTGGCTGTCACCCATTTCGCCTTCAATTTCTGCTTTGGGTGTAAGTGCAGCGACTGAGTCAATAACAAGTACATCGATTGCACCTGAACGAGCCAGTGCATCACAGATTTCTAGCGCTTGCTCACCCGTATCTGGTTGAGAAACAAGAAGCGCATCGATATCAACACCCAGTTTTTGAGCGTAGATAGGGTCTAGTGCGTGCTCCGCATCAATGAATGCACACGTCTTGCCAACTTTTTGTGCTGCGGCAATAAGCTCAAGCGTTAGTGTTGTTTTACCTGATGATTCTGGGCCGTAAACTTCTACGATACGTCCCATCGGTAGGCCACCAGCACCTAGTGCGATATCGAGAGATAGAGAACCAGTAGAAATAGTTTCTACGTCCATTGTGCGGTTATCACCAAGACGCATGATAGAACCTTTACCAAATTGCTTTTCAATCTGACCAAGGGCTGCGGCTAACGCTTTTTGTTTATTCTCGTCCATTTCTATCTCCACATAATCGGTTGTCTCAACAAGCGATCTAGAATCTATTTCTAACCCACATAGGGGTGACTAATTGGCTTTCATTATACTGTTGATTCATACAGTGTCTATACCTGTATGAAAATAATTTGTACAAATGCTACTTACCTTCCATTGATAAGTAATCATAAATAACTTGCAGGGCATGGTGCGTAGCCTGTTGACGTACTTGTGATCTATCGCCTGTAAATACATGCGTTTCTACTTTATTCCAGCCATTTAGCACTTTCCAAGCAAAACACACAGTCCCTACGGGTTTATCTTCGGTCGCGCCGCCAGGCCCGGCAATACCACTGATCGCGACCGCGATTGTGCCATTTGAATGTTGAAGAGCACCATCAGCCATCTCGATGACCACAGGCTCACTCACCGCACCAAATGCAACTAAGGTTTCCCGCTGAACATCGATCATCTGTTGTTTTGCTTCATTACTGTAGGTTACAAAAGCACGGTCAAACCACGCAGAGCTCCCCGCAATATCGGTGACTGCACTCGCGACACCGCCGCCAGTGCAAGATTCAGCCGTGACTAAAACATGTTTATGTTTCGCAAGTAAGTGTCCAACTTTTTCACTAAGAGCTTGAGTTTTCTGCATCTTTGGCTTCCCTAATCTGGCTATCTATCATTTGGTTGTGCATCTTTTCGCATGTGTCGCTTTTCGCACGAAACGCTTTCACGTATCCTAAGCTGCAATAGAAATAAACGAAAGAAGTTACCTGTGAAAGCCGATCAAAAACACACTCCTGATGCATTAGTATGCATTCACTTTAAAAACAACAATTTAAAACAATAGTAATTAGAAAACCATACTTTTACCTACACTAACCAAAAAAGCTAACTCATTGATAGAAAAGAAACCTTAGTTCTCTACCTCGAATTCCAATTAGTTGCTTTTTGTATGCATCTGCAAAATTTCAAGTTACAAACTAAAGTATTCTACAAACCTAAAACCGTGGCACCCTATATCCTCGAAACAAAAAAAGAGGGCCTTAATCTGCCCCTCTCAAATCTATATGTTCTGCCTTTCCGCGACTTGTGCTTTTATCCAGTTCTGAATATCACTTTCAACCCAAGCAACTGAGCGACGGCTCAAACGTACTTGCTTTGGGAACCGACATTCTCTTATGCCCCTGTAGATAGCAGAGCGACTCAAAGTCGTCATTTCAATCACAGCTTCTAATTTTATTAACTTAATTTTATTCATGTCATGTCTTACCTGAATATTGATGTTCACGGTAATGACATCTATCTAAAACATTTTGGATGACGCCGCCAACTCCTTGCCGCATTATCTATCGCTAAAAAAATGAAACCCTTCCAACCAATATGACTGAAAGGGCTTTTTCATTAGTTAATGAGCATAACGATACCAACAACTACGACCACTACCCCAAACAAGATTGGTAATAGTATTAAGTAGCTTTCATGAGCTGTGCGTATTTCTGAATAGTTGCGGGGCAGACTTAAATTTACCTACTTTGTTTACTTCATTATGGAAAGAAGCACATTCTTCACTAGGTAGTCTGCGTCAATAAAGAAACTGACAACACTTGTATGACTCACAGGCTAGTAGTGCGTCCTGACTGTCTAATTTGCGCGTAGTGGGATTGAATTAAATGATCTGGAATCACTTTCTGGTGCGTCCCGTCCCATACTTGATGCCATGGACTACCATCACGGTGTGTTAGGTCCATCAACTGTGGTCCAGTTAAATGACCAAGTTGAGAAACAACATCCTTCACGATAGATTCGCTTTCAGCATCTAGAACCACATCACCCTGTTCAGTAATAACGTCCACTCCGTACGACTTAAAACGAAAATACACTGATGGCACTAATGGACCAAACCTCCAAGCAAATACGTCATCAATCACTAAAGGCCGTTGAAAATGCGCTAAAGACAAACCATGGCATACGTAAGTGAGTTTCTCTAGCTGCAAATTGGAGAAACATTTGCCTTGCTCATACGCATGCTTAAGCAAGCTCAATGAAACATCTACTGCGCTATATGTATGATAAATTTCATTGTTTTTATTTAATATCGTCTAAAATATTCACTAATATCGACTAAGGGCACTCGCTGCTCTTATATTAATCGACATTCTTTAGGCCAGACCACTCCAGCAGTGGATCCCTCCTCGATTACAAACGGTACAATCCACAACTTCAACTTGTTATCACCACTAGTATTGAAGTCGAAACTCTGCTCTATGGCTGTCTCAAAACCATCGTGTGCGGGATAGATCAGAAACACCTCCCTTTCATCTGCACTATCATCGAAATAGTGTTGTCCATAGGCAAACATCTGATAAAAATCGCTTTGCGATAGACCGTACTTATCGGAACCGTTGTCTTTTGTCTGGTCTACTAGCTTCCACTTAGTATCCAAAACACTCACAACACATCCACCCTTTTCAAGCAACAAGTCGGGCTGTAACTTAAACCAACTCGCTTGTTTATGTTCCACCAAGCTTTTACGTTTAACCTGATTTTTCACAACAAAATCATCAGGCACCTGCTGACGTAAAACCTTAGCTACATAGTCTTCGAATACTCGTTCCATTGGAAACAGAAGAGAGATAGCTTGGTTGCTCCCTTTCATTGTCTGAGGTGAAAACCCGTTGAGTATTAACGTAGCCCAAGCAATGGGAGTGTGGTAGTGACTCATTCCCCTATCTAACCTTAATCTCGATAGATCACTTTTATAGTCTCGGCTTAAAGGAACTTCTTCGAAAATAAAAAAGAGTTCCTGTAATTGCTTCTTGTGCTTAGGGCTACGGGAAAGCTTGGCAACAATATTCAATGCAGAATGGAGCAGCCTATTAGCAGGTCGATCAACCAGATACTCTTGATATTCGCAATAGAACTTGTGTTTGGTGACCAAGTTGTTACGCAATTGTCCTGCGGAAACGAGCTTACCTTTCTGATAGGCAAGGTTGTCCACTGTCTGCACATAATCACTTTTCAAGCCCTTCTTAACAAGGTTAAGGACTGAATTAATAAATTGACCAATAAACACTTCAAGCAGAGGCATTTTCTCTTCATGAATTAACGCGCTAGACGTTTGAACATGTGAAAAACCTTTAAGAGCGCGAAGCATGACCAATAATGACTTTCTAGCGAGTGTCGGGTTAGACGACGTTCGACCAACTTTAGGCAACACTTCGATATGAGTACCATCGGGAGTAAAGATCACTCCCGCATGATTACGCACCTGTAGTGCTTCACTCCCTGATTTTTTACAAAGCCGGAACAGCTTATTGTCTTCTTTCGAGCCTAACGCTATCTGCTTTAGAAAAACGAAGGCAGAGGGCGCGATAGGCTCTACATGATTCACTTCTCTACATACATCGCTAGACTCACTGACCAAATAAGAAAACTCAAACAGGGAGATCTCTTTGTTAGTTCTCATCCATCACCTGTGCGGCAAGCACCTCAGTCAACTGCGGCTTGTAGATAGCAAGATAGCACTCACCATTGGTCCATATATCATCGTTTTGATCGGCTAAAGTATAACGATACTCGTCTGACGCGTACCCATCGGGTTCATACTGGTTGCCGAACAGCCTTTGGTACTCAACTTTTTCTCGACGCACAAATTGCAAGGCTTGCAGTTCTTTTCGATCACTACCGAGCTTTTGATTATCCCCTAGCACGAGACGGATCTTGCTCCAGTTATCATGAAAATACTCTTGAAGCAAAGGAACGATTTTACCGATAAAAGCCTTGGCGAGGTTTGATAGCGCCTCATCATGATTCCCAGCTTTGGCAGCATTATAGGTTGGAAAGAAGAAGGCATGTCCTAGCGTATGTTCCCTGTCGTATAAGGCTTCGATACGGTCATTAAGCGACTTCAATAACTCACCGAGATCAATATACTGATTATTACCAATATCGATTAAACCATCGGACTCAAACAAGCGGATATCTGGCATCATTTCGATGAACTCGAAACGTCTGCGTAACGCTGTATCCATCAAGGCGATAGAGCGGTCAGCTGTATTCATTGTGCCGATGATATCGACATTCGAAGGCACGCTAAATGGTCTACCGCTATAGGCAAGATTGACAGACATAGGGTGAGCACCATCTTTGCGTTTGTCGGTCTCCACTAGTGAGATCAGCTCGCCGAAAATCTTCGAGATGTTGCCACGGTTAATTTCATCAATAAACATGGCGTATTGAGAGTCTGGATCTTGCTCTGCTCTACGGCATAGCTTTAGAAACTCTCCGGGCTCAACAGAATAATGTACGTTTCCCTCACCATCCGTGGAGGCTCTAAGCCCTTCAATGAACTCTTCGTAACCGTAGGACTGATGAAACGTGGTGGAGGAAAAGCGTTTCACAACCGTTCCGGGTGGTGGCCCTTGCTCTAACTCTTTATGTAGAACCTGTAGTTCATCCACCAGCTCCAATTTGTCATCGAGAAGGTGCCAAACTGAATCACTGGTTTTATCAAACACCGCAGGTTCACCACGGCCTTTGTAATTAACGGTTGTCGAATTCGATACAGTGAACTTCTGTAAGTAACTCCATGCAGTCTGGCTTAAATTCCCATCTCGATTATTCACCTTTGCTTTAGTCTGGAAGTATTTACTGGCAACGATATCAGATACTTTCGCCTTTTTGCCTAAACTAAGAAGTGACAGCACTAACACTTGCATCCAATTCAGTGGAGCAATTTTTTCTTGTAGCCAAAGATATGCATCAACACCTTCTGTCTGACCTTTATACTTGGCTTGAAGTTGCTGTAGTTTGTAAGTTTTACCCGTACCCGGAGGCCCAAAAAGAATCACATTCTGAGAGCTTGAGGTTATCTCCTTTTCCACTCTGTACTCCTCTCCATCTTCTTGTATCTGATCCATGTCTTCAGTTTTTTTGTGTCGTTTAGTTGCCCATTCGTATAAATTCCACAGATGAATATTTCTCGTATGTACATCCCAGTCATGTGGAATCAAGGTGTTCACTACCTCAACTAGCTTTTGATTATCAATGATCCAGTTACCTGTTGGTTTAATAGATAATTGAAACTGTTTTTTAAGACAGTCGATAACGGTGCTTAAATAATCTCTGCCAGCGATACTGGTATACTGCTCTGGAGATGCAGCACCAAATAACCTATGAATGACAGTCCACAGTACACGATCAAACTCACCGTCCGTACGCCAATTTTTTAGAGTACTTTCATAAGTCTCTTTCGCGGGGGACTTAATAATTTTTTCCGTCAGCTTTTGCAAATAGCTAACGTTATTGCTTAGCTCTCGTTTGTACATAAAGCCCTGCCCAACACTCGCAATACCGTTGGATTTCTCATACCAGAGCTTATGTACATTCTCCTCTGATACCGTTTTTCCTTCTTTTATCTGCTTAGCCAACTGACAGGTATCTTGATAGTCTTTATACCAACCATTGGGGTTAAAGTGACTTTGTTTATCCCAAGATAGCAATTGCGTTAATGAATGGTTGTTCTTGCCAGAATCCCATAACTCCGCCAATATCTCTTCATATTCATTTTTAACCAGAATACCTGATGTTTGGGGACTCCACTGTTGCTCTGGCATCGCTGAGTTAAGAAGTAACATAGGCAATAAACCCTCTTCGCAGGAGTGGCGAATGTCTTCTAGTTCAAATTGAATATAGGCTGTCTGCTTTTCTGGATTTTTCCAACCTGAATCCAAGTAACTTTCTTTTGTCACCTTACCTCTAGCGATAATTCCTCTAGGCTCAGTACCTAAGCGGATTAAGTAAACTACATCACCAATCTTGGGCTTCTTACTGTGACAAGACCAACGGACTTCATCTCCGACTTCGTAATCCAACTTACCGCTTTCGTTCCCATCGCCACCTGTAATGAAATGCTTTGGGTTCCACGTTAATAAATACTCTGACATTTTCATACCCACAAAAAAGCACGCTCAATGGCGTGCTTATATAATTATCAATTATGCTTTCGCTGCGCGTTTTTTGGCAGCTTCCGCTTTCTTAGCTGCTTTGGCTAACGCTTCAGCTTCCTCTCGGGCCTTAGCAATACGCTCAAGCAGTTTATCGGCGGACTCATCGTTTGGATCTTGCGGCACTAGCTCACCACGAAAGGCTTTAGCAAGAATACTTTGCGTAAGGTTATCCACCTTTGCTTGGGCTTTTTTCACCTGCGCTTCGATTGTTTCAGCAAATGCGAAGTATTGGTCAACTAGGCGGACGATTTCTTTTTGCTCACTTAAAGACGGCAAGCCCAAGCAAATCTTAACCATGCGTTTGAGCCCCAAATCGCGATTGGCTACACCATGAGTATAGTTCTGAGACTGGGCGTAACCAATCGGTGAATTAAAGAATAAACTTAAGTACTCGGGCATTATTATTTCTTCTGATGTGACTCTAAGGACTGCAACGTGAACCCAAACATTAAACTCGTGTGTATGCTTGTTCACGCACGAAACGCCCGTAGTCCCTCCCTTTGTTAGCAGTACATCGTTAAATTCAGGTTTACATCTAACACTTAACTCCTCGTGCAACTCTTGAGATATGTATTTGGAAGACGAAAAATCAATACCTTTTATAGTGATATTGCGACCACTGATGAACTCAATTCCATCATCAACATACTTAGGACTGTAATGAGGTCCATCCTTAACAAACTTGGTTAGTTGATCTACGGACGTTAACAGCCAAGTTGCAGGCAAATCACCTACAAATTCACTCTCATTATCAGTAGGGAGATAAGGGGTTGGGCACTTTGCTTTCCAGCTCTCATTTTTAGGCGTTTTTCCTTTCGCCAGAAAATCTTTTCTTTTTTCAGATTCCCATCCAGACACAAACGCATCCTCGATATCACTAAGGGAAACCTGTTGACTATTGTCAACACGCCACTCCTCCGTCAACTTACCCGATACAGCTGAAGTCAGTACCGACTGGCGGAAGCGCTTGAGTATATTCGGGATACTATCTAAACGCGCTTTTATGGTGTCGACCTGTGCCAATGCTTCATCGAGTTTTTCTACGATGCGTTTTTGTTCTGGCTCTGGTGGTAAAAGTATTGCCTGCTTATAAGCGTCCTCTCGATTCAGTCCCGGTATAGCGGTCGAGCGATTTAGCTTGGTCAGTGGAAGCTTTTTAAGTTGATAATACCAATATTTAATGGAGCCACTTGGAATGTCATCCACAAAGTAAGTTGTATCTATTGGTGAAAAGGGCGTATCACTAATATGTACCTCACCGAAAGAACCTTTTCGACCGACAACCAAACCACCCGTGCTTACTAAAGGGGTTGAGTGCTTGCCAACAACTCCATTTGAACCATATACGGGGAAGCCATCTCCATCCCTAGTCTTCGCAGGTAAGGATTTTCCATACTTTAGTTCAATTACTTCGCCTAATTGGATTTTCTTCCATCCTGTTGGCAAATCATTCATCACTCAATCTCCGACTTTTCTGCCAAGCCAAATGCTTCTTCAAGCAACTGCTTTTGCCCTTCAGCTTCGTCGTGTGCGCCTAGCGCTTGCATTAATTGGTAGATCTCAGACATCGCTTCAGTGAGCTCCGCCATCGCTTCACCAGCTAATACTTCTGGTTCTGGTAAGTTTTCAGCGCTGGTAGCTTCTAGGTCTTTAAGCCATGAAATATTTAGGCTATCGCTTTTAGTGTCGCGAATGTATTCACGATTAAACTTCTTCCAACGAGCGTTTTCCGATGTATTTTCAGCGTCACTCTCAACTTCACCAAGCTGTTGCCACACACCTTCGTTACGCGGTGATTGACCGTTAGCATCACTACCATAAGCTTCAATAAAAGATGCGAAGTGTTTTTCAGTCAATGGACGTCGTTTACCAAAAGTATTCATATTGGTACGCATGTCGTACACCCATGTACTGGTCGTGCAGTTTTCTTCTTGGTCTTTGTTTTCTGGCGTGCCTTTTTGGAAGAACAGTACGTTGGTCTTCACCCCTTGGGCGTAAAAAATCCCTGTAGGTAAACGCAGGATGGTGTGAAGGTTACACTTGTTCATTAGGTCCGCTCGAACCTTTTGCCCCACACCTGCCTCAAACAAGACGTTATCTGGAAGTACGACAGCGGCACGACCACCCGGCTTTAAATGACGATAAATGTGCTGCAAAAACGCCAGTTGCTTATTACTGGTTTCATAGGTCAAATCATCACGAGTTGGACCACCGCCACCTTTAGATGTGCCAAACGGCGGGTTAGAAAGAATCAGGTTCACTTTCGGTAGTTGTGCCCCTTCGCCACTTAGGGTATTACCTTGATGAATAGCACCTTCGCCCTCACCTTCAATACCGTGCAATAGACAGTTCATCAAAGCTAAGCGGCGCGTAGAAGGAACTAGCTCCATGCCGTTATAAGCTTTGCGCTTTTGAAAATCTTGCTCTTTTTCACCTAAGTCATAAAGATCATCAGTTTTATCTTTAATAAACTCATGAGCAGCAATTAAGAAGCCAGCCGTACCTGCTGCGGGATCTTGAATAGTTTCGCCTGCTTGTGGGTTCATCAACTTAACGATAGCGTCGATCAATGGACGCGGGGTGAAGTATTGACCTGCACCCGATTTGGTTTCATTAGCATTCTTCTCTAACAAGCCTTCATACAAGTCACCTAGACCATCTTCACGTGCTGAGAACCAATCAAGTTCATCAATACGCTTCACTAATTGACTAAGGTGCTTAGGCTCTTTAAGGCTTGTTTGTGCACCTGCATAAATTGCAGCAAGCAATGGATCATGGTGTTTACCCAGATCAAGCAGCATTTGACGGTAGTTATCATACTGTTTAATACCGGTCTGAGTTGCGATATCCGACCAACGACACCCTTCAGGCAATACATGTTGAGTAATTCCGGCTTCCGCTTGTTCGGTTTCCATTTTTATGAACAACAACAACACTAATTCAGTGACGTAGTCCGTGTAAGTAATACCGTCATCACGTAGTACGTCACACAGTTTCCAAAGTTTTTGTACGATTTCATTGTTGTTCATTTTGCTTTTTCCTAGCGGGTGCACAGCTTGTTTTATGTAAACGAGCTGGCAAAATACAAATAAAAATAATTAGGCTGAGTGTATCACTCAGCCTTTAAATTAGCTTTGGCCTTATGGTCGTTCATGTACTGATTGACGACAATACCACCAGCACCGTCCTAGAGCGGAATGCAGTTTTTGTTAACCTTGTTGCTGCCAAATGTGCTCATTTAGTGCAGCTAAAACTTGCTCTAGCTGCCCATTCAAACGCTTATCTAACCCCATAGAGCCACCATCTTGAGCAAAACTTCGATTAATATCATCCGTTTGTAAGACAATTTCTTTCTTAAGTTGCTTGGCAATGCGATCCAGCCATTTAAGCTGAGGCTTAGTCCATGAATGCATGGCATAGATACTATCCATTGCCATATCTATACGTCGCTCATAAGGCATTAACGCTTCACCTAGCGCTGCCCTGCGTATGTGACCCACTATCGACGCAGCAATATCGCGATTCGTTGTCTTCTTCCATGCGCTTTGTAAATCGGCTTCTTTAAAATCTTGGTTATCCAGTAAGATACGAATCTCTTTTAACTGAGCACGAGTCAGCTCTTTGGGCTTACTCACAACGGCATTAAGAGCGGCATTACTGTTAAGATTATCTTTAATGAAGCGCTCAAAGGCGGTGAGATAATCCTCTGGTTTACTGTAAGCAGAAAAGTTCTGCTCTCGAATGATAAACTCATCCTCATGATCAGAAATAATGTATTTCTCACCACCATTTAGCATCCCTCGCACACTCTCAACTCGCTTAGCTAAACTACTGTGCTGCTTTAGCATTTGTGCTGCTTGCTTAGGTCCAGCTTGGTGCAGTTGCTGGTGGATTTTATCAGCAGGACATCCCCACTCTTGTTCAATACTCTCCAGCTCTTGTTTCAGAATTGGGTCTTTTTCTGCTCGCGTCTGCGCCTTGCGCATAACACGCATGACCTTTTGGCTTAGTTCATCAAGAGCATCTTCTGCAAAGCTGCGTCCTTCTTCACTGCCAGCTAAATCAAGATTACGCTCGTCAGACACTTCATCAATCAATTGCTCAATTGTAATATTCGGCCTTTTAACCACGGGCTTCATGGTGTTCACTTGCTCTAACGAGGCATACAGGTCAACCGGGTCAAAAATTCTAAATACGGTTTTACCAATTTCGTCACAACGACGCGTAGCTCGACCTAACATTTGTTCGTACAAAATGCGCGACTTAACTCTGCGCATAAAGACAAGATTACAAATCTTAGGTACATCAATGCCTGTAGTCAGTAGATCGACCGTAATTGCTACATTGGGGAAAGTTTCGTTTTTAAACTTACGGATGGCTTGCTTCACTTTATCCGTGCTACCCGTGATTTTTTGCACGGCATGAGCAGGAATATCATCACCATGGATCTTCTGGAGGGTTTCTACCAGTAAGCGTTCTACTCTATCTGCGTGTTGATCGGTAACACAGAAGATCATGGTTTTCTCTTGGCTGGTTGGATCGATATCTTCAGCTAGAGCTTCACACACCGTACGATCAAAATTCTCGTTAATCACAGTGCGGTTGAAATTCTCAACATGAAAATCAAGCTCGTCCTCAAGCTCTACACTATTCACTTCTCCCGATAAGGTATCAACAACGTCGACTTGCTCACCTTGATTGAATTTTATACCCGCTTGGTTAAGCCTAGTTTTATAGGTGATTGGAGTTTCATGGTCGATAAGATAATCTTCAGCCACCGCCTCACGATACGAATAAGTGTAAACTGGGGGGCCAAAAATCTCTGCGGTATGCGCGGCTGGTGTGGCAGTTAAACCGATTTTTACGGCATCAAAGTAATCAAGCACACGACGGTAACTAGAACGATAAAGGTTAGGGTCTCGCGCTACTAACTCAGCTTCACCCAACTCTTGATCCAATGTATAACCACGGTGAGCTTCATCAACGATAATACAGTCGTATTGGTCAACGGGTAGGATCACCGCATTATCATTGTCGCTGTCTTTATCTTCAAACAAACGCTTCACCATGGCCTGCACGGTAGCAACATGTACGCGAGTCTCAGCCTCTGGCAACTTATCTGACATTTCTTTTATGTCATAGATATTGGACAAACGACGTTTTTGCTCTAAAGGTGTTTCATCGAAAGCTTCAGTCGCTTGATCACCTAGAGCAGAGCGGTCGACGAGAAATAAAATACGTTTAAATCTTTCCGTTTTCAGGAAGCGGTAAAGCAGGCCAATGATGGTACGAGTTTTACCTGTACCTGTAGCCATGGCTAATAAACTTTCACGTTTATTTTGAGCTAGTGCTTCTTCTACCGCGATAACAGCCTTTTTCTGATATGGTCTCAGACCAAGGTACTCAAACGGCTCAACAATCATCTCTTGCTGTGCTTTATGGTGATCTCGATGCAGTAAGTCCAGTAGCCCTGCGGGGCTCATAAAGCTCTGACAGGCACGTTTTGCATTAGATGCTAAACGACAATCACGGAACCATGTTCCGCTTTGCTCTTGCATTTGACGTAAGAAAGGCTTGCCATTACAAGCAAAGACAAAAGGTAGTTTATAGTTAGCTTCACCTTCACATCCTTGCCACGATTCGCTGCGTCCAGCCTCTATCCAAGCTGGCTTAATCTCGTCTTCAAGGTTAACGATACTTTGAGGATCAAACTCTCTGCTATAACGCTCTGCTTGAGCAATTGCGCCAGAAACGTTAAGGCGCTTTCTTTTCGCTTCAACGGCTGCAATAGGGATTAAGCCAACAAACAAGACATAATCAGCACGATGCTTCTGCCCCTGCATTTCCCACTCTGCAATTGCCATATTACGTCCTTTCTCAGGACGAACACCTTTACGGTAATCAAGAACAACTGAGTCAGCTTCCCACCCGGCATCTCGTAACTGCTGATCGATAATGAATCGAGTTTGGTCTTCCGTTAAGTCAAAGCGGCTATTTTTAAGTATCTCGACACGCTGCTTGAGCGTTTTAGCTTCTTCAGCTTCATCGAGGTTGGTCGGTTGTTCTTGGCTGCGCTCACGTAATTGGGTTTCTAATTCACGAATGCGAGCTTTGGCTTTCTCTACACTCATTGAATCATTGGCTTCTAATACGGATAGCTGCTGCTTGAATCCAACCAGAGATTTGAATTGACGGTGTGGTAGAGCAAGCTCAACTGATTGCTGCGCTTCCAACTGCTTAATTACTTCTTTTAGCCGCGCAATCTCTTTCTTGGATTGCTCGACCAATTCTGCTGTTTGCTCTTCAACTGGCGGAACATACTTTGGTGGTTGAAAATTAGCTTCACCTGTCTTAACTCGATAGTAAATCGTCGCAGCTTTATGAGAGATTTCTAAAGCGTGGCCTGCTGCAACCGGATTATTGTAATAACCATGCGCAGCTTTGTTGCCATGCTTTCTCAGTGCATGAAATATTGTTAATCGTTCATCATCTAAGAGTCCCCGATTTCCCAACTCTTTTAGCTGGTCAAAGGTTGATAAATTCGGAGCGAGCTTAACTAGCTCTGCGATAAAGCCAACGATCTCTTCGGAGAGTAAACGAACCTTAAACAAGGTAGTGTGAGGATCTTGGTGCAAATTGCGCTCAGCAGAAAGCGCAATCGCATACAAGGTGTCATTAACCCCTTGTAAAAAATCAAAGTTTGACGAAGCCATGAGTGTCCCTGAGCCAACTGAAACCTAGATGCAGTTTACATGATTTCATACTTATCCCATTCGTAATTTCATCATTACGTAAGAGAAAACTCACATTTCCCCTAAAAAGATAAAGTCTCCCTCAAGAGTAAAATACTCATGAACTGATTACCCGCCTAATGTTTAGACCTACCTAAAACAAATCCAAACAGATTCAGATATATATCATTGATAGGAATCCCCAACCACAGGAGCCCTCCTTATGTCCTATGACATTGTCTATGAGCAACTGGCGCTGCGTGTACCAAAAGAAGACGTTGTTCAGCAAGCCTGTATATTCTTCAAAGAACGTTTAAACCATACCGACATCCGAACCCCAAACGAACTCAAACAAGCCCTATACGAACGTTACAGACTTAGACTGCGAGCAGAAGACTTATTCATGCTCCATATACTTATTGGCTCTAGCAATCTCTTTGACACGGAGACAAACAAACGAGCACGTAGCTGGCAGTTCTGTGGTGTAAACACATTCAACCAACTACTCGTGAAATACGGTTGTGACTGGTCAGCAGCCGCTGAATCAGGAGATGTCAAACTCAATGGTCGCGATACCAAAGCAGAAAGTTGGATACGTGCATTACGTAACACACTGAATCTCGCTAAAGACTATGGCGTGATGCCGTATTGCCACACTCTAGAGATATGGCTTAAAGCGCCATTGGACACCTCGAAACAAACCCAACTAGATGAGTTAAAAACGCAGCTAAGTGATTTAGATGCAACTTGGAAAGAACGGCAACGATTTGATGACGATGGCTTTGATGTCTCAATAAAACCCAAGTCTGCTTTTGAGATGTGGCTCTTTCAGCAGCTCATCAATGGTTACCAAGGCAAGTGCTGGATAAATGGCTCAGAGCCGCCCTATCACGCTGTAAAGAAGCACTCTATCTAATACTCCACCCCGTTAACAAAACCGCTTAACAACCCAAAAACACGTTTATCCACCATCTATAGGCCATCTTTTAACAAGGTGGCCTTTTTTATTTTATTCGTAAAAAGGAAGCACTCATGCAAACAACACAACCAAACAGCTCATCCAAAGACCAACAGGATTCTTTACTCACATCAGAGGCAAAAAAAATTAAACCGATCACAGTACTTGTCCAATGGTCGGAATCTCGCGAGTTCACTGAAGAAACACTCTATGACTTTAATGAATTCGAAAAGAAAGCTCTGGAGGTTGCTAAACGCAATCCATTAGGCGGGTACGACAAAACAAAAGTAACCGTGACCTTTGACAATGAATATCAGCACGAATGCCGCTTAGATTTAGGCTGTGGTGGTAATGATCAGGGTTTTGCTGAACACTGTTTAAGTATGGCTCGTTATTACCGTCAGCATAAAGGGGATGTCGATAAGCCTTGGCTTTATGACAAACACCACCAGCAGTTAATCGAACTCATAAACACTTATGAATTGGACCACTCATTCGTAGACCTAGGGCGTATGCAAGTTAAACAGGTCGAGGAGCAAGCTAAAGCCGAAGAAGCTGCAAAAGAAGAAGCCAAACAACAGGAGCGGGAAAGAGCGTGGCGTGAACACCAACAAGCGGAGGAGGCGTTTCAAGAGACCTTAGAAGTACCACAATGGGCAAAGGGCGTGATTGTTGCCACACTCACGGACTATGACGCTGAAATCAGTGAGCCGTATGCAGGAGAGTTTCACACCAAAACATTAAAGACCATCATTCTCGCTTGGTCGAAACACTCTCGAAACCTATTCCCTGAGCTGCGTAAGGCATGTCTGAATCACCCTGAAACGGCTGTTCTTAACGATCCAGAGAAAAGCATTGAACACCGTGAACGCTTTGCCATGGGAGAAGGCTATTACCTAACTGACACCAAATATATTCGTTATGGATGGCAAATCAAGAAGCGAAACTTTTACAGAGAGGACAACAAAGCACGGTATGTGCCTTTAGGTGAGATCGCGATAGGCGAATAAAAGAAAGAGAGGCGATCAATTCGCCTCTTTCAATGTAGTCTTATTTTTTTTGCCATTATCAACGCCAAAGTCGCTTGGTGATCACAGTCAACTTGCAAGGTTTGAAACTAATTTCTGGACAAAAGCAAGTTAACGTAAATACTCTACAATCTAGCTTTCAGATAACTTCTCGTATCTCAAAAAGCAATCAAGCACCGCTTTCCGCAGTGCCTAAGATGGAAGATTCTGGACAATAACGAGCATCGTAACCATGCTTTGCTCAAAATTTTTATGCAAGTATTCAGTGAGTATCATTCTAGTTTGCTAGCTCAATTTCGTTACAGAACCTATAAACTATGTTTCCAGTGGAATAGTGGTATTAGTCATCTTAGCTATTAGCCCTCCAATTCGCTTGCGCATCTCACGTCTATCTACAATCATGTCGATAGCGCCATGCTCTAAAAGGAACTCACTTCGCTGAAAGCCTTGGGGTAACTTCTCACGAACGGTTTGCTCGATGACACGACGCCCAGCAAACCCAATAATTGCCTTTGGTTCCGCGATATTAATATCTCCCAGCATGGCTAGACTCGCTGACACACCACCCAATGTTTGGTCTGTTAATACAGATATATAAGGGAGACTTGCACTGGACAAACGATTTAACGCTGCGCTGGTTTTAGACATTTGCATTAACGACATCAGGGACTCTTGCATGCGAGCACCACCGCTGGCAGAAAAACAAACTAATCCACAATTTGCATCAATAGCAGCCTCAACCGCACGGACAAAACGAGCGCCGACAACAGAACCCATTGAGCCAGCCATAAAAGAAAACTCGAAAGCACAGGCAACAACAGGTAAGCCCAGCAACTTTCCTTCCATCACAACTAAGGCATCCTTTTCCCTTGTACTTTTCTGGGTTACAGCAAGGCGTTCCTTATAGCGTCTCAGATCTTTAAAGTTCAGTAAATCTTGTGGTTCATATTCACTGGCAATCTCAACGCGTTCGCCTTTATCCAGAAAGCTGTCTAAGCGGTGGCGTGCCGACATTCTCAAATGATGATTGCATTTAGGACACACCTCCAAATTTTCCTCAAGAGCCATGCGGTAGAGGATTTGGTCACATGAGGGACATTTAGTCCATACTCCTTCTGGGATCGACGCCTTGCGTGTACGGATTATATTCTTTTTATCTAATAGCTTTTCTAACCAACTCATGGGACACCTTTACCATACGACTTCAGTAATGGGTATTGTATAAGCCAGTTTCTGGTAATAAAGTATGGCTTATGGATTTAATAATCCAATATTATGGGATTAAACGAAATGTTAGATAAGATTGACCAGCAGTGGTTAAAAAGTTTTCATTGTGTCTACGAGAACAACAGCTTTAAACGTGCAGCGGAATTTCTAAGCTTGCCGACATCAAACGTCAGTCGCCATATCGCTTTGCTGGAAGAGCGATTGGATACACGACTATTTGACAGAACTACACGGCGAATTGCTCCGACAGATGCAGGAGAACATCTTTATTTACGAACACAGCCGCTGCTGGACAAACTTAATGATGCACTCGAGGAAGTGACCCTTCATTCTCATGAAGTAATAGGACAACTTAAAGTCCTAATGCCTGATTCTCCAGCTTTAGCCAAAGCAGTGGTTTCTTTTTGTACCCTGCATCCCTCAATTTCATTGTGCTGTGATACGAGCATTAGTCCCAAGGAAGATTTACTTGATGGGTTTGACGTCATTTTAAGTTTTCACAGAGGAAAGCTCGAAGACAACAGTTGGGTAGCTAAGGAAGTTAAACGTTGGCAAAGTGTTGTTGTAGCATCCCCTCAACTTCTACAGACCTCTCCCAGACCTTTTCAGATTACTGATTTGAAACACGTTCCTTGCATCAATAGTTTTACCGCATTAAATGGTACTCCTTGGGTTTTCAAAAACGTTAAAGGTGAGCTAATTACCCAGAAGGTGCAGTCCTCATTTAAAGTTAATAGTGGACATCTTGCCAAATCAGGTGCATTAGCTAGTTTGGGTTTCGCTATACTACCAATCGAATCCTGCCTTAATGAGATAGATGCTGGCTCTTTGGAAATCGTTGAACTGGAGTATGAACCTGAAGATCTAGTTTTGTATGTCTTTTATGCTTCCAGAAAACACTTGGCCAAAAAGATCCCGATGTTTATCGAACACTTACAGCACCAAGCAAACATAGATAAAGGTACATAGATACAAGAGTAGTTCTGATGACAGACTTTGTATTAGCCACCTCTTTTGGAATAAATGGCTAGCTATATGAATTGTTATGCAAAAGTACGGCTACTGGGTATAGGCCGTGCGATGCTCGGGAGTGTGAGTTTTCAGTCACGGCCTCTTAACTGGTAACTATGAGTAAAAGTACGGTGATTTCAATGGCACGAGATCCGCCACTGAGTAATTACGTTAACGCGCTTTGGGGCAGATCCGAGCTAACCACTGGGGCGGTTTGGTTGTGATCACCAGCGACTCTCTCCAGCCCTCTCTCATTCTAATGCCAGCAGCTTTCCCTCTTAAAACTAACAAGCCACCTACCCTCAGTAGGAACCAGCCATTCCCTTCATCCGTTTCCTCCTTAATCTATACTCTAAAACAAAAAAAATTCAGGCATATGTCATCAATGTGAAACCCCATCATTGAATCCGACAGGAGCCCGTAATGACTACCCCTAATTCTGATTACAAAAAACAACAGCGCTATCAAGAGAATGAAATCCTAGAGCATGCCGCTGAGATACTCGCGACACGCTATGTACGTGGTGATGCCTTAATTAGCCCAGATGCGACCAAAGAGTATGTACGCTGCAAACTCGGCAGCTATGAACGTGAAGTATTTGCTTTACTGCTACTGGATAACCAAAACCGACTGATTGAGTTTAAAGAGCTCTTTCATGGCACCGTCGATGCCGCCAGTGTCTACCCAAGAGAAGTAGTAAAAGCTGTGTTGGAAGTGAATGCAGCTGCGGTGATTATGGCTCACAACCACCCTTCAGGCGACTCTACCCCCTCACAAGCGGATAGACGTATCACCGAAAGACTCAAAGACGCTTTAGCGCTGGTGGATGTGCGCGTATTGGACCATATCGTAACAGGCGAAATCTGCACCTCATTTGCTGAGCGAGGCTGGTTATGATTGAACAACACTATGGTGATATCAGTATCAATGATGCACTGCTCTCGTCACTAGAAAGTCTTCTTACTGGTCACACACTACCTGAACAGGCTGAAAGACTGGTATTGAACTGCCGTCAAATGAGTTACTACCGCCATCGTCAAGGACTGCACCCTATAGAGATACAGCTCAAACGAGAGTCAATCTCAGAGCCTTGGGTCATCGTGTTCTTTGCGAGCTTTTCTTACCCTAATGACAACAGTACTAGCGTAGAGCCGGAGCTGTACTTTCATCTTGCTAATCGTTGGTTTTATCAACCCGATACAGGTACAGCGGATTTATCCCATCCAGAAGTGCAAGAGGTGCTCTCTGCTTGGGTGAATGCATTAACTCGCCACCTAAGCCGCAACGTCTTTGATAGCGTGCAACTCTCGCTAGTCAGCTCGTTTAACTAAATCCCTAACTACTTTCTGATTTATCCCTAAACAAGGAGGACTGTCGATGTCCCAATTAGCCTTTACGTCATTACCCCTACCTGTTTCTAAGAAGCTGTATGCGTTGCTTAATGCGCGTTACTCGGCTCATTTGCTTAACAATGAAACGCTCTCCACCAGCCGTCATGTGGTCTTTAACTTTCGTGATAAAACTTACAGTGCTGATGCTGGTGGCTTTCACCCTGTCGAAATTTCTATTTGCCAGTCTTCAAGAGAAGAATGGTGTATTGAGTACATCACAGACTTTGCTTATATGGGGAGCTACTACCCTGAGCTTGAGCGGAATTTGGATTTTGACTTTCGCGCTCGTCAATGCTTTGCCAGCTATCACGGTTGGTTTTCAATGAAAGATAACCGTAACGCTGTCGAGCTGTATCGATTGTGGGAGAGTAATTTTCTCGCATACGTCGAGATGGAGACATTCGACGATATTACTCTTACCCCGCAATAACTCATGACTTCCCTTCTTCTACAAACCATCAAACTTATCTCTGCCCTCATCACGTTACTTTCTCTTTCCCCTTTCTTTGGTGCCATAGGAACCCTAACGACTTTAGGCTTTCTGGTGGTACTGCTGATTGGGTTACTGGTAGCCATCTCAGAGCTGAGAGATAAAAACAACCATCGATAATGTTAATCGACTCACGCTTTCGCAAAGCCGATTGATGGCGCTTTAACCGTTGGACATTATGTGTCGAACCCACCTCTATTCTCCCGACATTAAATGTCCGACTCCAACATGGAGCGCTATGTATTGAGAGAGTAGTCATGAGCAATAAAACCAGCATTGAAGGCTTATCTGCTTTGCTGCACACGCTGATGCTTATTCCTCAACATCGATGGATCACCGTTAGGGAGTTGCAGCAGCAGTTAGCCCTAATCGATATCCACCGCACCACGCGCAGTATCAAACGTTATCTCGATGACATCATTGTGGAGGTGTTTAACGTAGAGTGCGATTCGATGAGCATGCCCCATGTTTACCGAAAAACATCCGAGCAATTACTGAAGCTAAATAAGCAAGAAATGCTCTATTGGCAACTGACCAACAAGTACTTACAGCCGCTTATTCCTGATGCGATGAATTATGGACAGGGTCGGTCCTCGGAGAGAGACAACCCCTTACGGGATAAGGCTTTAGCCATTTCAAAAGAACAACTTTGGCTAAGTAAAGTACACCTCAACCTGCCTAATACAAGAAGCTGGAGTAACAAGCAGCAACAAGTCTTAGGGTCAGTCCATGAAGCATTACTTAATAACCGAATGCTAAAGGTCTCTAGCCAAGCTTTGCAGCAAGAGCAAACGCTCATTGAACCACTGGGACTCTCGGTTCAGTTTGACGCGCTCTTGCTGCTCTTTCGGTTATCCGACCAACATCCAATACACACCGTTGCCTTACCACTCATCAATGAGGCCAGTGTATCGACATTTTCATTTACCTATCCCTCTGACTTCAATGTTGAGCAGTTCATGCTGGCTCACGAAGGAACAGGCTACCCAGAATTTCACTCACCAATGAGGAGAGTAAACCCATGACAAAAATAAAACATCGACTAAACCAATCGGTTCGATACGCAGTCACGATGGCCCTGTTTATAGGAGCAACAGGATGCACTGAACAGGAAGAATCTCCTGAAGCCGTTGCGGATATAGAAGTATCTATCTCCACCAACTCTCATTGGGGAAGCTTAGTCTTTGACCTACAAGCCATCACCAACAACACCGTCATCACCGACGTTGTGATTAACCGAGGTAATTGTCGTATTCCTGCTGGTACGGCCTCAGAGCTATCTAGAAACGTTTCATTGAAGTTCGGGGAAACCTACACGGGATACAGCAACAACTGCACTGTCGATAACGTGAAAGAAATTGAAGTCACTTCAACGGCTGGCACCTTTGTTTACACCTTCTAAACCGAAAGCAAAACAAAACAACTCATCTATTTTTCAACACCAATAAGGATCGAATATGAAAAAATCATACGTACTCATTGCGATTGCATTGAGCTCATCTCTAAGCGTTTCATCAATGGCAAACGCTGCGCTCGGTGGAACACCAAACATATCTAAGGAGCATCTGGAAAAACACTGGAATGGAAAACAAGGCCCTCAATCCACTCTTGTCGCTGGAGCGCTTCTACATTGGACAGCCGATGCGTGTGGAAAGCTTAACGGTCATATCTCCGATAAGAATAAGTGCTCATCTGAAGCTGAACAAACGTCTAACTACCCCCCAATTTTCTTTTTAAAATTATAGTGAGAATGACACCATGAAAAACATCACAAACACACTTGTTCTACTGACAACCCTAGCATCACCTTTTGTTTTAGCTCAAGGTGGTGGTTCGCTTGGAGGTAATCCATCGGTAGAAACGGGAGCGGTTAACGTCAGTGTAGGTAAATGCACTCAATACAAGTTGGATGTGAAAGCAGCCCTAAACGCAGGTAAACAGGCATCGTCGGTTGCGATACCTAAAGGCTGTGAAGCCATCAAAGAAAAGTAGTGCCACCAACAAAGGCTCAAAATGATATAATGGGGAGCGTGATTGCTCCCCATTCTTTTTTTTGCTTCTGTACATAAATACACTTGTATCTTATAGGCGGCACTCGTTACCTTGTACCTATAAATTAATGAAATAAAAGATGTATTTAAGTAGCCATCTAATTGAATTTTATCAAGCTTTAGAATTAAGCCTATATAAACTACTATCTATTTTAATGGTCATAGTAAGTTGCATACTCTGATGCATGGCAAGTATGGTAAGTCCTAAACTTTCATGAATTGAATTATCGTTAGAAGTGCCGAATGACGATAAACACGCATGCGCATTTACCGCTTGGCTTTGAGGCTCTAAACACAGAAAACTCGCTGGCCCTATGGGTTTATACACTTGCAGGTAATTACACGGACTAATAAGCGTTACTAATAACCCGTTACCGTGTTTTAATGTGGCTTTTACTCCTGATTTATCCAGACGGTAACCATTATTAAGCCATATTTCTGGAATAGGTTTTGCTCGTTCAAAACTGTACATAGGAGGGATAACGCTTGTATAGTCTATTGGTAGATAAGTCTCATCTTCTCGCCACCACCCAAGCGCAGGGAATTGCACACGCGTATCCGGTAAGCAATGAAAGAAAGGGTGGAAACCCGCCCCGAATGGAAAGGCTTCCTTGCTAAGATTGGTCACTGTCATGGTTACAATCAAGCTGTCTTGTTCAAGCTGAAAACGCTGCTTGGCTTGATAGTGACACACGCCTTTAATGTCTGATGTCATCGCTAATTCTAGCCATAACTCTTGTTGGTTCTGTCGACACAGTTGCCAATGGGTTAACCAGCCATCACCGTGTAAAAAGAAATCGGGATCTATTTGTGAATGAATAGGCAATGTTATTTGATGTCCTAGCCATTCAAAGCTATTACCTCTAATGCGGTTCACCATGGGTACCATAGGGAACATGCTGGCTTCTCCCGCATTATTTTCACTCAGCTTTGTTCGTGGTCTCAGAATATTGAAAGCATGTTCTTCACCTTGATTGCATTTATTGTTATGCGTGTATTGAAAGGCATCAATAACCCCACCCAACTCATTAATTATCAGTTTTAATGTGTCATTTTCGAGTGTGTGAATTGCCATAAATTAACCCTTCTACCGTTGTGATACCATGCTACTTGCTAATTAACCCGCAACCGGCTTAGAAGCTACTGTAAGTGGGTGATGGTTAGTTAAGTGATAGCGAGGTCACAGGGATTACTTAACACTTATTACTAAACGCTGATTCCTAAAGGTGCTTATTAATAGGGTTAATCATGCGGCCAATTGAGCGACTTTGATTAGGTGGTGACAAACAATGATGACCAATACCTTAGGGTTCAATGGCCAGAAGGGCCTTAACAACCAACAGGTGCGACAATATAACTGCCGTATCATCATGGAGTTGCTGTATAAAAACAAAGGGATGACCAAGTCACAACTAGCGCAGGCAACGCAGTTAAGCATTCCAGCAATCACCAAGATCATTGATGCATTAATCGATCAAGGTCGCGTTGAAAATACCGTGTCGCCAGAAGTAAGCAAGGGCAACTTTAAAGGCTTGTACAATGTATCGCGCCATCGCCCCGATACCATTTGTCTTAACGTGTCCCCGACTCGTATTCAGGCCGTCATGGTTGATAATCAAATTAACCCTTGCTCTGTGTTCATCAATCAAGCCATCGCCCCTGCTACGCCAGAGGCACTTATCGACGATATAGTTAATGTGATTGTTGCTTGTCGCCAAATAAACCGCACCACACCTTATCGGTTATCGATTGCAGTACATGGGCAAGTGGATACTCATGTTGGATCGTCAATGCGAATGCCACAAGCCCCATGGACACAATCCATAGAACTTAAATACATTCTCGAACAACGCTTACGTGTTGATGTGCTAGTTGATAATGATTGTGTAATGATGGCATTAGCAGAAAAATGGTTAGGTGGCCACAGCAGGCAAGATTTCTGTGTACTGAATATCGATTACGGGATCGGCTCTTCGTTCCTGATCAACAATAATATCTACCGCGGAAAAATGTTTGGTAGTGGACAAATCGGTCACACTAAAGTAGCAAATAACGGCATTATTTGCGGTTGTGGCCGAGAAGGGTGTTTAGAGACCGAAGCCAGTTCAAAAGCCTTGTGCGATCGCTACTCTCAACAATCTGCGTTACACAGTCAAAGTAAGGCGGATCATAAGAGTGAGATTACGCATTACCTGCAAACACTTGAGGCTATGATAGAAGAACAAGCTCTCGCGTTTGATGATTTTGTTCTGCGCTACCAACAAAACGATCCTATCGCATTAGATGTCGCTCAGCGCGCCGCAATAGTGCTTGGTCAAGCTTTATATAATTTTCTGATCACCCTGAACATCAATAAGATCATTCTGTACGGCAACACTTGTGCCTTGGGGCAACCTTGGTTGAATACGATCACAGATCAAACACTCACGAATCCGTTTGAAGATAAGAGTGCCCGCCGCCAAGATCAAACACTGGTGTCGTTTGGTCAGCTAAGCCAAATAGAACGAGTGATGGGAATGAGTTATTTATGGGTTGAACAGGAGCTAGATAGTTTGTTTCACGCATAAAAAAGATCACCTAACGGTGATCTTTTTAGTTATGGTTATTTGTATTGGTTATGCTTTTACTTCTTTGCCTAAATTAGCGGATTGAACCACCAACTCTTTCTCTAACTCTTCTAATGAACGACCTTTGGTTTCTGGCACGTGGCGATAGATGAAAACAAAGCCACAAGCACAAATAACACCGTACAGTAAGAAAGAACCCGATGCGCCGAGCCCTGCGTTAAGCAATGGGAAGGTATATGTGAGTGCGAAACACGCCACCCATAGTGCAAGCGTGCTAACCGACATGGCTGTACCACGTACTTTGTTCGGGAAGATTTCAGATAACAAAACCCAAGTCACTGGCGCTAAAGTCAGGGCGTAGATAGAAATAGCCACCAGCACTAATAACAACACAGGAAGCCCTAACATGCCGAATGCATAAGCTGCAGACATTAAGCCGTAAATAATGGTTAGGCCAAATGATCCGACAATCATTAATTTACGACGGCCAATTTTATCAACAAACGGAATTGCCAAAATCGTAAAGACTAGGTTGATTAATCCCGTGGCTACAATCGATTTCAAGGTGTCGTTAATGTCAAACCCAGCGGAAGCAAAAATCTCTTGGGCGTAGTTGAAAATCACGTTGATCCCACACCACTGTTGGAACGCTGCCAACACCACACCAATGATTAAAATGGGTTTTACATCTGGCTTTAACAACGCACTAAAAGGTAGCGAACGGGTTTCGGCTGACAGTGTACTTTCAATTTCTGCCACGGTGCGGCTAGCATAGCTTTCACTACCAATACGACGTAATGTGCCTTTAGCTTTTTTTGCCATTCCCATTTTCACTAACCAACGTGGCGATTCAGGCACCACAAACATCAGAAGTAAAAACGCGAGTGCTGGTACCAATTCTGCACCAAACATATAACGCCAACCCATTTGACCATTCCATGATTGTAAAATGTCAGCTTGTGCTGCGCCAGTTGCCACAGGTTCTGCAATCACCAAGTTAATGATTTGCGCCGCTAATACCCCGATAACAATGGTTAGCTGGTTAATCGCCACAAACTTACCACGTTTTTCCGCAGGTGCAATTTCGGCGATATACATAGGTGATAACGCTGAGGCTAAACCTATCCCTATCCCGCCAATAATACGAAAGACAATAAATGCATTAAAACTGCCTGCCATTGCGGTACCCCAAGCAGAAATCACAAACAAGAGTGCCGCTAAGATCAAAGGACGTTTACGCCCGTATTTATCAGAGACAGTACCAGCGATGAACGCCCCTGCCATACAACCCAGTAACGCTGAACTCATTGCCCAACCAGACAACGACGCACTAGTAATATTAAAATAGGCTTCATAGAAGGGCTTTGCCCCACCAATAACCACCCAGTCGTAACCAAATAACAACCCACCGCAGGCAGCAACTAGGCTGATGAGCCAAATATTTCTCATGTTAAGTTGATCGCTTGTCTTACTCATAATCAATCCTTGTAGAGGTACACGTTTATTCAAGTTATTGTTTTATAGTCATAGTCACCTCAGGCGATAGATCACCTGAGGTGACCTATCCATTACATTTGACCGTAACGGCCAAAGGCGTAGCGATGTTGCGCGACTTCTTTAAATAAGTTCGCTTTAGTATGTGCTGGCGATTGGGTTAACAATGCCTGCAAGGTGTGTTCAAACGTTAATTGTTTATCTGTATCGTGTTCTTCTGCGCTATACGCAATATGATTGCCCTGCTCGGTTATCAACGCCAACCCTAGCTGCCCCATTGTTTTTACGAATAAGCAATGCTGTTGATGCTCGGCCTGTAAATCACCGTCAAACACAATCAAAGCAGGCAGTGATACCGCGAAGAAGTCCGTCTCAACGAGTGTGTCAGCTTCCGCTTCAGCCCACGCCACCATATTTTCATATAATGAAACCGCTTTTTCAGTATCACCCAACTGATACAGTGCTGCGGCTTGATAGAACAAGTAATCAGCAGGTTGGTCGTTATAATAACGGCTTTGCCCTATTTCTTGTTTACCCTGTGTAGCACACTTGAAATGTTGAGCAGCCAGTTGATGTTGATCTAGCTTTTGGTAGCAATAACCTAGGTAGTAATACAGATCGTTATCGGTTTGCCCAACTAAACGCCCTTCACCCAAGTTATGTGGGTAATGCAGCGCACCTTGTAAACATTCAATTGCCTCGGTATATGCTTGTTGGTTTATTAAGCCAAGAGCGGTGCGTAATTTGTTCACGACAAACTGACCTGTAATGCGTCCTTCTCCTCCTTCCCACGGGTGAAATTGTCTCGTTGCTAAACACTCAGCAGCCTGCTCTAACTGCCCTGTGATATTGTATAAGTTGAGCAGTTCTGCGGTTAAATCATCCCGTCTGGCAACCACCTCTAAGTGCGATTGCAAAAGATCTATTCGCGTTGTAGGCTCGGTCGCTACAGCTTGATAAAGGAAATCTAACTCGTACAAAATACGAGCATCGTCAGACGAAAGGGCAAACGCACGCGACATCAAATCAATCGCTTTCTGTGAATCTTTGCATTTGTTGTATGCATAAACCGACAAGTTACGTAATACCGGCGCATAGTCAGGATTTAGGCATAAGACCTTTTCCCAGTGGTGTACGGCGCGAGAATAATTACGCTTGGCGTAAAAGAAGCAACCCAACAAATACTGAGTAAAATAATGATTGGGGAAGGCATCCAGCACACCAATTTCTGTCAAGGTATTGGGGAATAACACGTTATCAGCGAAGGTTTCTGCCGCCGAGTCTAACCAAGTTGTGACACTTGTTTTAACGTCAGTTTTTAGATCAGTGTCGGCGCTAGTGTGTTCATCAGATAAATAAGCTTGGTAAATATAAGTCATCGCTCCTTGGCTATCACTCTGAGCTAATACGACTTTTGCACTATCTGTTGCACCGATCGATAAATAGAAATTCACCAGATGGATCGCATTGGCTTCACGTCCGTTCATTAAATGCTTGAATGACGCTAAATCGGAGGTTGATTGACTGAGTTGGTATTTCTCGAAAGCCAACCCATACCCCAGCGGCTGAATCACTTTTTGTGCTTTAATAAAAGCAGCCGCTTCGCTGGCACGGTTCAGCGTGATCAGCAAGTATGCTTTCAGTGTCGCAGCTTGATAATGCATGCCGTTAAGCTGTAAAGCACGGTTCGTATAATCCAGCGCTTCCCCCCAACGAGATTGCTTAGTCGCAATACGGGCGGCGGCGAAAAATCCTGTATCACGGCAGTTCGCACTCCATGTAGCCTTGAAGACATCGCTAAACGCCTGATCTAAAAAGCCTAATTTCTCATTTGCACAACCACGCAAGTAGCTCGCTTTGCCACACAGCGGATTCTTATTGAGTTGATGAGCTCGTGCCAATGCAGCATTGGTGTAAGCAAGTGTTGCGGAGTAATCGGCACCTTCATACGCCAACGATGCCATTGCCACATTGGTTTGGTAATGGTTCGGATCGCGCTTTAACGCCTCCTTGTAATAATCAACTGGGCTTCGCGTTGCATGATGGTATTGCTGAAGGTGCTGGCCGATGAAATACAAGTCTTCGACACTGTCAACGTCAGCAGGTAATGCAGGTGACGTGGCGGGATCTGGTGTTATTTCATCTGCTGAAGCGACATGTTCACTATAAGACAGAGTGCTAAAACCATCTGCAGAAGTGACCGTCATGGTGAAGCGGTTAGTTGTTGTGAGTTCGCTCTGACCGACAAGACTGACACATTGACCATCAGGTAAGCACGTCCCTTGGCGAGTATCACCCGGCATCATGGTTAATGACGTTTCGTACACTGTATTCTTGCCGTCTGAAATCACCATAGTGTAATCAGTGATTTCCGCAATGGCATAAACTGCCCACTCTAGCTTGCCATTTGAGCGTTCAAGTTTTATCGCCACGTCAGTATTGGCGTTATGCACATTACCAAGATAACTGTATGGCAAGAAGTGTTGAACAAACACCTTCTCTTCATGGCTATCGATCCATGTAAAGTCGGGTTGGTTGTCGGTAAACACACCTGTCATTAATTCAATGTAAGGGCCATTGGTATCGGTGAGTTGACGATCCCATGCAATACCGAAATCGCAGTTACCCCATGTCCATTGTTTTTTACCCGGAGAAACATGGTGATTGGCAACATGAAGCAAACCGCCCTGTTCGTTGTGGCTGTATGCGCCCACAAAGTCGTAAGCCGATTTATCTGCCATGTAAGACGTCGGTACAGGCAGATTTTTATAACGCGAGATATCGGTACCAGGCGAGTAATCCACCTTGTAATATTCGCCCGTAGCGATTGGGAAATTAGAGACATCGCGCTTACCGTGATCGTATACTGCGGTGACATCTGGCGGGAAGATACTTTGATGATCGTCACCACCTTTAACTGCGGGATTCGACCACCATAAGAATTGACGGGGCGTTTCATTACCATTGTAGACTTTCCCCGTGATCTCAATCAGAGCTTTGTTTGGGTAAACCTTAAAGCCTGCCATGATTTGCAAACCGTACATGTGCTCAACTTCGCCCATCCACACCGTCACAGCGCCATCATCATGATGTTCAATGGTGAAATCAGTCGACATAAAGGTCGTCGGACGGTGGTGTTGCGGCCAGTTAAATTCGATACCACCAGAAATCCACGGCCCTAATAAACCAACCAGAGCGGGTTTAATCACTTCGTTGTAGTACACAAAATCACGGCCTTTTACCTTGTCATACGCACGGTGAATGCGCCCACCAAGTTCTGGCAGTAGCATGACTTTGATATAATCATTTTCGATATATACCGCTTGATAAATTTGATCGACTTTTTGATCCGTAATGCTATCAATTACACCGTAAGGATAAACGGAACCCGATGAACCTTGATAAACACGGTTCTCTAAAAACAGCGGATTGGGATCCACCTTGCCCGTTGGGTAAGTAGGAAGAACAACCTGTTCAACCCAAGCTTTTGCATTAGTACTCATGACTTATAACCACCTATAAGCTGTTATGATTAAGTTATAAGCAGTGTAAGGGATGTTTTATTAGCTGAATGTATGAAGCAATCACGGGCTTTACTAAACAGTGTTTAGTTGTAAATGTGACTATTAGACGAATTTGTTTTTATAAATATAAGCACATAAAAAAGAGGTTAGTCTGACCTCTTCCTGAACTTATATTGTTACCTAACCAACCGTTATAACCCTTCACACAAAAATCACTGTCTGAGTAGATGACATCACCATCCTGCGCATACTCTAAACCTTCGATTAAGGCCATTAGCTCTAATTCTGCATTGGTAGTACTGCGTCTGATAGTGATGCTATCTTGATACTCTACCTCACCGTCCTCATTAAAGGCTGGAATACCAATCCCACCCTGTGTGCATCCGTGTTGATTGTTCGGTGCCGCGCCAATGTAAATTGAATAACTCATTTTATTTCTCTCTAATTGAAAAGGGAGCCTTCGTGGGCTCCCTGTTGATGTGGTCAGTATGCTTTCTGCTACTTGGATTATTATTGGATCTCTCGTAATCCCAAGCATGATTCCATCCAATCATCAATCTCACCATCAACCCAAGCAACAGCTCTATCTCCAAGATTGACTGATAATGGAAAGTTACCGTTATTCATTTTTCGGTAAATCGCTGAACGACTTAAAGCAGTTTTTTCCATCACTTCTTTTAACTTTAGAAATCTCATTGGGAATGGTCTCCTGTATTTTGTATATACCCATGAGATAAGCCACTGCTGTAAAAAAGTGCGGTGGGGTTAATCCTCGCTAGAACCAAAACTGTGATGCTCTTCTTCCCATACCTCAGCTAGACGGCTCATGCGGTGAAATACACTGTTCTTTACTACGCTATTTTTGATCTTACAGCGCGTCCCTAAGCCGTAGTTACCTCGGTCGTTAAATAATACCAATGAACGCTCTTTGCCTTCGTAGTGGCTCTGTACAGCCTCTTGCCATGCCTCTTTAAGGTGGTTGGCTAATTGATTACGTTTATCCCAACAGATAGCGGAGCCAAAGTACTGGTTGTAATCAAGCAAGAGTATGACTTGGTAATTGTGTGAGGGGGATTTATCGGCTCGCTTACGCCACGAGTAATAGAGTGAGTCTGTATTGAGTTTCTTTTTAAGCTGGTGGATGTAGTCATTGATGACGGTTAAATCGGTGTCTGGGTGGTCTTTAGGAAGGTATAGCCCCAAATGCATGACTAACGTGAACTCAAACTGCTCTAGTGCCTGTTCAAAGAGGTTGGTCATACTCGTAAGGGCGGATTCATACAGCCCGTGCTCACTGTAGATCACGGGATAATCGTTAAAGGTGGTGGAATGGGTTATTGCTGGTGTATGGGGAGTGTGGGGCATGAGACAGTACCTATGACTAGTTGAATGACATAAGTACTGCTTGTGGTGTGATTTTTTAGGTTAACGACGACTGCAACCAAAACTCGTACTACGGTTATCGCCGTGTTTGGTGGTGGGCTTCGCGAGACGACTCATTCGATAGAAGAACTCGTTTAGCTGTAACGGGAACGTTTCTGTGTCGGAGAAAAGCTCAAAGCCTTCATTGTTAGGGGAATACGCTAACCCTGAGCATCGTTGGTTAGAGTGAGCTTCCATCACCCTATCCCATGTCTTTCTTACTTTTTTGTAGAGAAAACGCCCCCAACTATCTCGACCTGTTCCTAAGCTTTGGAAGAGCTCTCGATCAAAGAGCAAGATAAGATGATACTGGCTAGTGGAGTCACACTCCCTCGTCCAGATATAGCGGATCACCGTTTGTGGATGTTGATAGGTGTTATTGGTGTATTTGTCCTTACAGAGTTCATTAGTCTCCGATTCTAAAGTACGAAAGAAATGGGCAAACACCGTTAGGTAATCGTCCCTGAAGTGACTCGGTAGATTGAGGTGGAGGTGAACAGCAAAGAGTCTCGGATATTGATTTAGTGCTTCAGTCAGTACTTGATCGATATCCGCCAAATACTCAAGGATAAGACCACCCTCTTGGTAGTAGAGTGGCTTTCCATTAAATGAGTGACGGTGAGGTAGTTAGACACTTCTGAGTAATGTTGAGTGGCGTTAAGCTGGTTTGGCATTCTAGCTCCTGTGGTTTGTTGTTAATCCCACAGGAACTGTCACTACCGTAATTTTTTAGCTACTTGTGACTATGGCCGAAATTGCGCCTACCGCTACCAAAGTGCTTCGTGTCTTCTTTGGCTAAATAGCTAATGTGCTTAAAGAACTCGTCAAACGCATCGTCAAAGTCTTCTGAGTTACTATTCAAGCGGTGAATGACCACGCTGTCGCTATTCCTTCTCTTTGAAAAATGAACCAGTCCATTGGCTTCTTCGTAGTCGACACCAGCGACCCTAGCCCATGCCTCTACGATAAAAGAGCCTAAGTTCTCCTGTTGCGCTTGAGTTTTCCCTAACCAGTTAAACCTATCTTTGTTGAACATGAGCACTAGGTGGTAGTGGTCGTTTATCGAGCTAGAACGCTCTCTTACCCAAGCAATCCGCACTTTGCAGGGATGCACTCTAACGCTCCCTTCTCTTTTCTTTCGTTTGCCCGAGTGATCAATTTGTGACTGTAATGAGCGTAGAAAGTCAGTCATCACATTACCGCTCTTTTCGTTTTTCCTTAGCTTGGGAAACCTCAAATCCACACGAATAGCCATTAGCCGAGGATACTCGTCTAATGCGAGATCAACCGTATCGTACATTTTTTCTAAGTAGTCGATGTAGAGTGGACCGTGCTCGGTCTGGATAGGTCTACCCAAAAAGGTTGGCTTGGTAGTGAGTCTGAGATTTTTGTTTTTGCGAGAACGTACATTCATTCTTATCTACTCCTGTATTTAGGTTCATAGATAGGTCTGTGTCGTTATTTTTTATTGTGTACTGTGAGTCACTAGGGGTGACTCAGTGATGTGTGATAGGTATAAGTAGGTATGTGACAGTAATAATACTAACCAGACAGACATATCCTTCTTCCCCCGATCAAGGTTTAAAGCGTTTCAATTAGGCTTTCACACTATTCAAACCAACAACAAGCATACAAATAATCAACAACTGATGGTGCATTTTTATAGGAATGAAATACCCCTTCGCTTTCAAGTTACATGATGACAACTGAATACAAACAAAGGTGATAGGCTCATTTAACACTCCGGGTTAGCTGAATAACGCTCCTTCATCAACTAATCAAACTGATTCATTCCTACCATCTCTATTTCGTGTTTTCATTTGAGAAGTTGGATGACGTGCTCCCTTAACGTTTGAGTTTATACCAAAAGAAAGCAGCACTAATTTTTGCAAGACAGCACTTCTCAGTTGCACGTTCAAACAAATTTTTTCATAGAAGAAATAACAATAGATTACTTTAATACAAAACACCAAAATGTAGAACTTCTTAAAAAAAACCTTATAGTACCACGATCAAGTATAGCGCCCATCCCATCTCAATCAATGAAAATTCTTGCCGAAATATTTCGATTTTTCTTGTCTATAATTTGTAATTTTCAACTGAAAAATATAATGTATTTCTTTCGAAAATGCCTACGAGAGTGCATGACTTATGAAAGGTCCTAGCTATCGATTTACCCTTGTGCGAGATACGGCTGATAACACTCAGCTTCGCTTTTACATAAGCTACCTATACTTCAAACAAAACAATCATTTATTAAATGGCTATGACTTATCTGTTATGCAACAGCGCGGTCTCAAGCATCACTTCACTGAAATTGTTGCTGAAAAACTAGACATTGAAACAGAAGTGTTAGAGAACGGAAGTTTCAGTCTTGATGTGAAGGAGCAGCTACAAACACTCTTGAATGACCTACTCTACATAGCAAAAAAATGCATAATTCCAAATTTCTATATATCTTGGCTCAACAGTACAAGGGCGGATTTTTTTCTTTACTCACTAATTAAACTATCCATAAAAAGCAACATACTGATAACAAGCAACCGTTATTCAAAAATTTATATAGGTCAGGTTTTTTGGCCTAAATTTAACTCTATTGGACACCAAACACGGGAAAGTAAGCTGCGTGATATTAAACGGAAAAGAATTGTTAAGGATAGGGAGCGTGAAGGAAAAGCCTGCGATCCTGAGCTGGTTGATCAGCTAGTCGACAAACTTATAGTAAAAGATAAAGAAGAAATAACTAAGATCCAAAAGGAGTATGAACCATACATAGAAGCCTTAAGGCCAATAGAACACTATGACCCGGTAAATGACCCGAATGCTATAGAAAAAATGATTGATCACTTCCATACTATTGCTTTTACAAAAGAAGCATATCGTTCTGAAAACATACGTTTCATCACGCAAGCTAAGCGGCTCTATCAGCAATGTTATGGCAAAGTGCCTGCATCTCGAGGCATTATGAAAAATGATAGTAGTGAGCTGATTAACAAAACCTACGAAAGACTTATTAAACAATACAGTATCCTTCGATTTTATCCGCCAGTTGAAAACCCTACCATTAGGCAATACTGCATTATCTCATTTCTTGACATCCTCTATACGACGACGACGAAAGAAGAATTTGAAGATCGGTTCAAACTGATAGGAGATAAGTTTTCCTTAGACAAGAGTGAGTGCAAAGACTTCACTCTAACCTTTTCTCAAAAGCAATGGGATATGCTTATCGGTATCACTGAATCAAAGTATCCATCAAAAATCAAACAAGCTCTCAATAAAATAATCAGGCAAGAATATAAGAGTCTGAAAAAGACGAAAGAAGATTAACCATTTAAATGTCAGATGCAAATGGCAACGAGCAGAGCAGCCCTCAAGGTTAAAACTTATAGCGGTAAAGGGAGAAATATAGGCATCTCCCTCTTTACCCTACGACATTATACCACTTCGGGAAACTGAACAATATTAGCCTTAACGTTTACTATCGAGTCTAACTCATCAGCCCAGCGCTGTAGCCACTCTCGACACTCAGCCTCATAGCGGTGCAAATTATATGTTCCCTCAATGCCTTTAACACTATGCCCCAATACTGCTTCAGCAACTCCCGTTGGGCACCCCATACGTGCTAATTCCGTTCGTACTGTTCGTCGTAAATCGTGAGGAGTCCAAAGCGGCATATCAATCATTAATCCATCTCTACGCATTCGCCACGTATACTGAGTTAGTTGTTTTTGAACTACGTGAGAACTTCCTTTAGAAGTAGAAAAAACATAGATAGATTGAGGGTATGATTTAACATCTTTCCACTTACGTAACCACTGAACAGCTTGAGAAGGCAGCTGAACATAACGAGAGTTACCATTTTTTGTTTCAGTTAAATAAATGGTGTTCTTATCAAAATCAATCTGCTGCCACTCTAAGTCGCAAACCTCTCCAGTACGACAGCCTGTCCACAGCGTCATTCGGAGAATACCTCTTATATTTTTAGAAAAACTCGAATTCGGCAGCCATTTGATAAATCTAGATAACTCAGAATGGTCTAACACTCTCTTACCTTTATTATTAGTCAGCTTAATCTTACTCTTCTTAAACTTATTAATAGCCAACAGCGCTGGATTGACAAAGTTTTCAGGGAGATAATCCATACCAATAGCATACTCATAGGCACTGGATAGCTCTCGTAACACAGAGCCTGCTTGTACTGGCGCACCTCTATCAATGATCCCTTGAATTAAATTCGTGATGTCACTTTTGCCGACCTCCATAACAGATCTATCTCCAAGAAGAGCGACAATATCAACATACAAGGTTCGTCTAACTTCTTTTTGTCCTTTTGCCTTACGAGCTCCTGAGATCACTCCACCAGAAGAAGTCAATCTGTCTTGAATATAATTTTCTAAATAATGATCGATCACATCTTTGAGAGTAATGCTATTAACACGCTCAGTCTTTAATAACTTACGCCGCTCTTGTTCTTGCCTTTCTAAGTCAGCCTTTGGACATATTCCCCGCTCTCTTATGGCCTTCATTTCACGAAGCTTAATGCGAGCTTGCTCAAGTGACATATCAGGGAAGGTACCTAGCTTAATCTGTACAAGTTTACCACCTGACTCTGGGCTTCTATAACGATAGGTAAAAGTTTTCCTGCCCGTCTTTCCACGGGCTATTCTTAGCCCTCGGTTTTCTCCAGTATCAGACAAGACACCTTTCTTAACCGTTAGCGCCTCAATTGTCTTATTCGTTATAGATTTGATATTCTTCTTCTCAGCCATTTATCGGGGTCCCTTATCGCAATATTGTGCGGCGATTGTATTATCTAGTATAAGAAATAAAAAAACTATACTTTTACCTACACTAATGATCGCGCTGTAGTGAAATCCTTTGATACTTAGTGGGACTTGTTGAAGATCCCAAAAATTCATAACTCATTGATTTAAAGTAACTTAATGCAAAAAGAAACCACTAAAAACAAAGACATAAAAGCAGCGCATACACCTATGATGCAGCAGTACCTAAAACTCAAAGCAGAAAATCCAGATATTTTGCTGTTCTACCGCATGGGAGATTTCTACGAGCTTTTCTACGATGATGCAAAAAAAGCCTCTCAACTCCTCGATATTTCGCTGACTAAGCGTGGTTCATCAAATGGTGAGCCTATTCCTATGGCTGGCGTTCCATACCATGCTGTTGAAGGGTACCTTGCAAAGTTAGTGCAGCTAGGCGAGTCCGTAGCGATTTGTGAGCAGATCGGCAATCCAGCCACTTCAAAAGGCCCGGTGGATCGCGCTGTTGTACGCATCGTGACCCCAGGAACCGTCACTGACGAAGCGTTACTTTCTGAGCGTGTTGATAACCTGATTGCTGCTATTTACCACCACAATGGTCAGTTTGGTTACGCGACTCTGGATATTACTTCCGGCAGATTCCAGCTATGCGAACCGACAACCGAAGAAGCGATGGCGGCAGAGCTACAAAGAACCTCACCGCGTGAGCTACTGTTCCCTGAAGATTTCGAGCCCGTAAATCTAATGGCAAGCCGTAATGGTAACCGCCGCCGCCCGGTATGGGAATTTGAATTAGAGACAGCAAAGCAACAGCTCAACCAACAGTTTGGCACTCGTGATCTTGTCGGCTTTGGCGTTGAAGGTGCAAAACTTGGGTTATGCGCGGCTGGTTGTTTGATTCAATATGTAAAAGACACCCAACGTACGGCTCTTCCACACATCCGCTCACTAACGATGGATAAACAAGATCACTCGGTGATCCTTGATGCGGCTACTCGACGCAATCTAGAGATCACCCAAAATCTTGGTGGTGGTACTGATAACACCCTTGCCGAAGTACTTGATCATACTGCGACAGCTATGGGTAGCCGCATGCTTAAGCGCTGGTTACATCAACCAATACGTAATATCTCTGCACTCGATCAGCGCCTAGATGCGATTGGTGAAATGAAAGATTTGGCTCTATTCACAGAGTTACAGCCAACCTTAAAGCAGATTGGTGATATCGAACGTATTCTTGCTCGATTAGCACTTCGTTCTGCTCGCCCTCGCGATATGGCACGTCTTCGCCAAGCCATGGAATATTTGCCAGAGCTTGCTGAAACACTGACCCAGCTGAAGCACCCGTACCTAACTCAACTTGCTCAATATGCTTCTCCTGTGGATGAGGTTTCTGAGCTGCTTGAGCGTGCAATCAAAGAGAACCCACCGGTGGTGATTCGCGATGGTGGCGTAATAGCAGAAGGCTACAATGCAGAATTAGATGAATGGCGTGACCTAGCAGCAGGTGCTACCGAGTTTCTGGATAAGCTTGAAAAAGAAGAACGTGAACGTCACGGTATCGACACATTAAAAGTCGGCTACAACAACGTACACGGTTTCTTTATTCAAGTCAGCCGCGGGCAGAGTCATCTTGTGCCGCCACACTATGTTCGCCGCCAAACGCTGAAAAACGCCGAACGTTACATCATTCCTGAGCTAAAAGAGCACGAAGATAAAGTGCTTAACTCTAAGTCGAAAGCGCTGGCTATCGAGAAGCAGTTGTGGGAAGAGTTGTTTGATCTGCTACTCCCTTATCTAGAGCGACTGCAAAACATCGCTTCTTCCGTATCACAGCTTGATGTGCTACAAAACTTGGCTGAACGTGCTGATACGTTGGATTACTGTCGCCCAACAATGACAGAGTCTGCTGGCGTACACATTCAGGCGGGGCGTCACCCAGTGGTTGAACAGGTGATGGATGAACCTTTTATTGCGAACCCTATTGACCTTAATGATCAACGTAAAATGCTGATCATCACGGGTCCAAACATGGGGGGTAAGTCGACCTACATGCGTCAGACTGCGCTCATTGCACTAATGGCTCATATCGGTTGTTATGTACCAGCAGAAAGCGCGACCATTGGTTCGATAGACCGCATCTTTACGCGTATTGGCGCATCCGATGATTTGGCTTCAGGTCGCTCTACCTTCATGGTAGAGATGACAGAAACCGCAAATATTCTGCACAATGCAACGCCTAATAGTCTTGTGTTAATGGATGAGATTGGTCGCGGCACCAGTACTTATGATGGCCTGTCTCTGGCTTGGGCAAGCGCAGAATGGCTAGCAAATCAGATCAATGCGATGACGTTGTTTGCCACGCACTATTTTGAACTAACCGAGTTACCAAACCAGCTTCCAACACTGGCCAACGTGCATTTGGACGCCGTTGAACACGGCGACAGCATTGCCTTTATGCACGCAGTTCAAGAAGGCGCGGCAAGTAAATCTTACGGCCTAGCGGTAGCTGGATTAGCCGGCGTACCGAAAGCGGTGATCAAAAACGCTCGTGCTAAGCTAACTCAGTTAGAAGCATTGAGTATCGACTCTCAAACCTCAAAGCCAAGCGGCGTTGATATCGCAAACCAACTGAGCCTGATCCCAGAGCCGAGTGAAGTGGAACAGGCACTAGCGAATGTTGATCCTGATGATCTGACTCCTCGCCAAGCATTAGAAGAACTTTACCGCTTGAAGAAACTGCTTTAGTCCCTTTTCCTTTCCAAGTCGCTTGTTGCCGTTTTGTGCTATCTTTTTGATTAAGCGGCATACAATACCCAAAGCCACGAACAAAAAAACGCTGACTTAAAGTCAGCGTTTTTATTTGCCTTCCATTCAAAGAAAGATCATTCGTTCATTTAGTCATTTTCTACGTTGAACAGATTTTCCATATTCAGACCTTGCTTGATTAAAATCTCACGTAGGCGACGCAGACCTTCGACTTGGATTTGACGAACACGTTCGCGAGTCAGGCTGATTTCACGACCAACTTCTTCTAATGTTGATGGCTCATAGCCCAGTAATCCAAAGCGACGTGCAAGCACCTCTTTCTGCTTAGGGTTAAGCTCATCAAGCCAAAAAATCAACGAATTTTTAATATCGCTATCTTGAGTAGAAACCTCAGGATCAGAGTTGTTAACGTCTGGAATAATATCGAGTAGCGCTTTCTCACCATCACCACCAATTGGCGTATCTACAGAGCTCACTCTTTCGTTTAAACGGAGCATCTTACTGACATCACCCACCGGCTTATCCAGTTTAAAAGCGATCTCTTCAGCGGTTGGTTCATGGTCAAGTTTTTGAGATAACTCTCTTGCGGTACGCAAGTAAATGTTCAGCTCTTTCACAACATGGATTGGTAAACGGATAGTGCGAGTCTGATTCATTAAAGCACGTTCGATGGTTTGACGGATCCACCATGTCGCGTAAGTCGAAAAGCGGAAGCCACGCTCAGGATCAAATTTCTCAACGGCGCGAATTAAACCTAAGTTACCTTCTTCAATAAGATCAAGAAGTGCAAGGCCTCGGTTACTATAACGGCGTGAAATTTTGACTACCAAACGCAGATTACTTTCGATCATGCGTTTACGTGCGGCTTCATCACCGCGTAAAGCTCTACGTGCATAAAGCACTTCTTCTTCAGCGGTTAGCAGTGGTGAGAAACCGATTTCGCCTAAGTAGAGTTGAGTGGCATCTAAACTTTTAGACGTAACTTCAGCGTCTTCTTTCGCTTCGGTTTTCTTAGTGACTGTTCGTTTGGCTTTCCCAAGTTTTGCCGGTTCCGTGGTTGCTTGGTCAAGGTCAAACTCTTGTTTGGTTACTGCATTGCTTATACTCATAACGCCTCCCCCTGGCGAAATTAGCATGACATTACAACTTCATATGTCGCTAAATGACTATGTCACTCCATACAATACGTAATTTTTGCATATTGTATTTAAGGTAAATATCGTTTTGGATTAACGGATTTACCTTGGTAACGAATCTCAAAGTGCAGCCGAACACTGCTGGCTCCAGAGCTTCCCATTGTTGCAATCTTCTGCCCTGGTTTCACACTTTGCCCTTCAGATACTAATAGTCGATCGTTATGCGCGTATGCACTTAAGTAATTATCATTGTGCTTCACAATCACTAGATTGCCGTAACCTCGTAGTGCATTACCCGAATAAACAACCGTTCCCCCTGCAGTAGATACTATTGGCTGACCTCGCTGTCCTGCTATGTCTATGCCTTTATTTCCTTGTTCACCTACAGAGAAATTCTTGATGACTCTCCCTTTCGTTGGCCATAACCATTTGGATATTTTATCACTTGCTGGCTTGGCAGGTGGTTTAACATTTTGTTTACCTTTAGAACTAACATACACTTTTGATTTAGATTGTTCAACCTTCTTTGGTGGGTGTTTTTTAACCGCACCTGTCTTAGCTTGAGCTGGGGATGGTTTAGACGTTTTATTCTTTTGTACAGTCGTTTTAGATTTACTTGCTGTTGTTCCGTGAATAGGAGTAGTAACTGCTGCAACCGCGACCGTCGACTTACCATATGCGGGAGCATTGTAAGTCGGGTGCCATAAATTAAGCTTCTGCCCAGGGTGAATAGTATAAGGCGCAGAAAGCTTGTTATAACGAACCAAGTCATTAACATCTTTATTAGTGACATAAGCGATAAAATAAAGGGTATCGCCTTTTTTCACTTCATAATAGCTGCCACGATAACTGCCTCGGTCAATCGATGAGTAACTCTTGTTGAGACCAGAAACGGGGGCAGGTGAATGCGCTGCGCATCCGACAAGTGCCAAGCTCAGTAGTAAACGACTTCCTTTTAATAACTTTGAACGCATCGACTCTCTATCCACCTACACCGTTAGTCTTTTATTAAGCCAGCTCACCAGGAACAAGAGGGACAAATCTTACCACTTCGATAACACTCGATAAAAACTCATCGCCGTGGCGAACAATTTTCAGCAACTGTTGTTCGTCATCACCGACTGGAATTAATAAACGGCCGCCATCTTTCAACTGTTGCAGAAGTGCTTGAGGGATCGACTCTGCAGCCGCGGTGACAATAATCGCATCAAAAGGGGCTTTTGAAGACCACCCTTGCCAGCCATCACCGTGCTTAGTTGAAATATTGTAGAAATCGAGTTGCTTTAACCTACGTTTGGCATCCCATTGTAGCGACTTTATTCTTTCAACCGAATAAACATGATCAACCAGTTGAGCCAATACCGCGGTTTGATAACCTGAACCAGTACCAATTTCTAACACATGACTCTCTTGTTTCAATTCAAGTAACGCCGTCATTTTAGCAACAATATACGGCTGAGAGATTGTCTGCCCATGTCCGATAGGAAGCGCATTATTATCATAGGCTTGGTGATACATCGCTTGTGATAAAAAGCGCTCTCTCGGCAGTTGATAGATCGCATCAAGAACCTTTTGATCCTGAATACCATTTTCAATCAGAAAAGTAATTAAACGCTCAGCGTGCGGATTACTCACTTACTTCTCCCCTAACCATGTTGCCATCGCACCCAGCGACTCATGTGCCGTCAGATCAACCTGTAACGGTGTTACCGACACAAAGCCATGCTCAATCGCGTAAAAATCGGTGCCTTCACCGGCATCTTGCTCTTTACCCGGAGGGCCGAGCCAATAGATATCATGACCACGCGGGTCTTTTTGCTTAATCATATCTTCAGCGTGGTGACGAGCACCTAGGCGAGTCACCTGAGTACCGGACAGTTGTTCTAAGGCTAAATCAGGAACGTTTACGTTTAACAAGCGATTGGTCGGGATTGGATTTGCTAAATGTTGTTCGACAATACGACGAGCAATCGCTGCCGCTGTCTTAAAATGTTTTTTTCCCACCAGAGAAAACGCGACCGATTGAACACCAAGAAAGTGACCTTCCATTGCGGCTGCTACTGTACCCGAATAAAGCACGTCATCACCCAAGTTAGCACCGTGATTAATGCCCGTTAAAACCAGATCAGGCATATCATTCTTTAGCAGTTCGTTTAACGCAAAATGCACACAGTCGGTCGGCGTTCCTTGTACTGAATAGGTATTTTCAGCAATCGCTTGAACACGCAGAGGCTGCTCTAAAGTTAATGAATTTGACGCACCCGAGTGATTACGGTCAGGGGCCACAATGATAACTTCAGCAAGATCACGTAGCTCATTCGCCAACTCATGAATACCTTGAGCGTGCACACCATCATCATTGCTGAGTAAAATCTTCATCTTGTATCCTTTCTTTTGTTCCCATACCAAGCCACTTAAATGCCAATATCAAGTGACCCGGCTCCAAGCAGAAGCGTTATTGCTCGTAGGTTCTTTCTACTTGCACTTCTTCAACCAACTCACGAACGATAGCGGTTGCGAAACAGCCTGCGTCTAGAGAGAACTTAAGAGTGACACTATCTTCATTCACTTCCCAAGTTAGATCGGTTGGTTTTAACGATGCTTCACGGCGGTCATGGCGCATGCGGTTACCGCGAATCAGCGCCATGAGATCAGGTTCAGAATCAAGATGTTTTTGCTCTAACGCTTGAGACTCATCAGTCGTTGGCAAGATATTATCCCCCGCCAAAGCAACAGTAACCGATGCTGAGCCATTCGCGACGTCTTGGTTTACCGTTTCGATATTGTCTGCCGTAACCGCGATTTGAGCGCCGTCTTTCACGACAATATCGCCAACCAATACCGATGCAAATGCATCTTGCTCAATTCGATCGGAAAGGATTAAGTTGTAGATCCAAGAACGAGCCGCAGAGAGATACAAACTGCGCTTATTTTGATTGCGCGTACGAACGTTTTCACGCCCCCAACGACGAGCTTCAGATAAATTATTACCTTCATTACCAAAGCGTTGAGCACCGAAATAATTTGGCACGCCGACTTGTGCAACTTTTTCTAAACGCTTGATCACATCATCGCAATCCGTGACTTCAGACAAAGTCAGCTCGAATTGGTTGCCAACTAAATCACCCGGACGTAACTTTTTGTTGTGACGCGCTGTCGCCAAGATCTCAATGCTTGGGTACTGTGCTAAGAAAGCTGAAAAGTCAGGCTCACCTTTCGGTAGGTGCACACTCAACCACTGCTCAGTCACCGCGTGACGGTCTTTTAAACCTGCCCAGCTGACGTCTTTCGACTTAACACCGCAAGCTTTAGCCAGTTCGTTTGCTACGAAACTCGTGTTTTCACCAGTTTTACGAATACGAACCATTAGGTGTTCGCCTTCACCAGTAAACTCAAAACCTAAGTCTTCATTGACGACAAAGTGTTCGGCTTTTGCTTTTAGTTTTGCTTTCGCAGTTGGTTTACCATTTAGGTAAGCCAATGAAGATAAAATATCTGACATGCTGTTCTTTTCGTGTTGGTGCTTACGCACTTTTAGTAATTAGGACCACCGCTTCACATGCGATGCCCTCTTTGCGACCTGTAAAACCTAAACGCTCAGTGGTCGTCGCTTTTACATTCACATTGCTGATGCAGGTTTCTAGGTCTTGAGCAATCGCTTGGCACATAGCGTCTATATGAGGTGCCATCTTTGGAGCTTGCGCCATGATAGTAATATCAGCATTACCAATCACGTAACCTTGTTCTTTTACTCGACGGTAAACATCTTTCAGTAGTTCACGGCTATTCGCACCTTTCCATTCATCATCGGTATCAGGGAAATGACGACCAATATCCCCCGCAGCAATGGCCCCCAATAGAGCGTCACACAACGCATGAAGGGCAACATCACCGTCTGAGTGTGCAATAAGACCTTGCGCGTAAGGGATGCTGACTCCCCCAATGATTACCGGGCCTTCACCACCAAACTTATGTACATCAAAGCCATGACCAATACGAATCATCACTATTCCTTATTCTGGCTTAAATAGAACTCAGCAAGCGCTAAATCTTCCGGCTGAGTAATCTTAAAATTATCTGAACGCCCTGCCACTAAAGCGGGTGATAAACCTTTCAATTCAAAGGCTGAGGCTTCATCAGTAATCGAAGCACCTTGGTGCAACGCCTCACTTAATGCATTCCACAGAGGCTTTGCTCTGAACATTTGCGGCGTAAGTGCATGCCATAAATCGGCTCGTTCAACGGTATGCTCAATCTGCCCTTGGGCACCTCGCTTCATCGTGTCACGAACGGGAGCGGCCAAAATAGCCCCTACATCATGGTTCATCGCACCTGAAATCAACTTATCGATATCACTTAGCTGAACACAAGGTCTTGCAGCATCGTGAACCATCACCCAATCACCGAGCTGTTGCTCAGCAATATAGTTTAAAGCAGAGAGTACTGAGTCCGCTCGCTCGCTTCCACCTGACACTCTGAGCACTTGTGAGTTCAGGTTAAGTGCAAGCTCAGGGTAATACGGGTCATCATCACTGATCGCAATCACAACTTGAGAGACTTGTGGGTGAGATATTAATTTCTCAACGGTGTGCTCTAAAATTGTTTTGCCGTGGATTTTAAGGTATTGCTTAGGGCGGTCTGCCTTCATTCGGCTACCCACACCCGCCGCAGGTACAACGGCAATCACGCTTTGAAGTTGAGTCGACATTAATCGGATTCCTCACCAATAATGCGATAAAACGTTTCGCCATCTTTGACCATACCAAGCTCATGACGCGCACGCTCTTCAATCGCATCTAGGCCTTGGCGTAGATCGTCGATCTCCGCGAACATCTCAGCATTTCGAATGTGCAGTTTTTCATTTACTTGTTGTTGAACTTGAATTTCGTTGTTCACACCGTAATAGTCAGAGATACCATTTTTGCCGAGCCACAGTGTATGTTGTAGCCAACCCAACACTAAAAATAGTACTAAAGCAAAAATTCGCATAACACCTTTCGCCGATTGAAAAATAAGGAACTGGAGTAAGGGACATATATACCATAATGCGCCTAGTGGTGCGAGATGTGTGGTGAAAGGGAATTAATTAGTCGGGAAAATATTGTTATTCGAAACCCGTGATGAGATTCCCTATTCCTTCGTCAGTCTAGAATGACGAAACCAATACTGTCATCCTCAAGAATGAGGGACGAATGAGTTGGCGATCTCTTACAGCGAGCCGAATTTTTGAGGAGATTCCCTACTCTCTCCTTCGTCGCTCTATGGAATGACGAATTTTAGGCAAAAAAAATGCCCCGCATAAGCGAGGCATTCAAAGCTTAGATTAATAATCTACGAGAGATTATTGACCTTTAACTTCTTTAAGACCGTTGAAAGGTGCTTTAGAACCTAGAGCTTCTTCGATACGGATAAGTTGGTTGTACTTAGCAACACGGTCAGAACGGCTCATAGAACCAGTCTTGATTTGACCTGCAGCTGTACCTACCGCTAGATCAGCGATAGTTGCATCTTCAGTTTCGCCAGAACGGTGAGAGATTACTGCAGTGTAGCCAGCGTCTTTAGCCATCTTGATAGCAGCTAGAGTCTCTGTTAGAGAACCGATTTGGTTGAACTTGATAAGGATAGAGTTAGCTACGCCTTTCTCGATACCTTCAGCAAGAATCTTAGTGTTTGTAACGAACAGATCGTCACCAACGATTTGAAGCTTGTCGCCTAGAAGTTCAGTTTGGTGCTTGAAACCATCCCAATCTGACTCGTCAAGACCGTCTTCGATAGAAACGATTGGGAAGTTGTTCGCTAGTTCAGCTAGGTAGTGGTTGAACTCTTCAGAAGTGAAAGTTTTACCTTCGCCCTTCATGTTGTAGATGCCAGCTTCTTTGTCGAAGAACTCAGATGCTGCACAGTCCATAGCAAGAGTAACGTCTTTACCTAGTTCGTAACCAGCAGCTGCAACAGCTTCTGCGATAACTTCTAGAGCTTCAGCGTTAGATTTAAGGTTAGGAGCGAAACCACCTTCATCACCAACTGCAGTGCTGTAGCCTTTAGACTTAAGAACTTTAGCTAGGTTGTGGAATACTTCAGCGCCGATACGCAGACCTTCTTTAAGAGTTTTAGCGCCAACTGGTTGGATCATGAACTCTTGGATGTCAACGTTGTTATCAGCGTGCTCGCCACCGTTGATGATGTTCATCATTGGTAGAGGCATAGAGAACTGACCAGCAGTACCGTTTAGCTCAGCAATGTGCTCGTATAGAGGCATGCCTTTCGCAGCAGCAGCAGCTTTAGCGTTCGCTAGAGAAACAGCAAGGATAGCGTTCGCGCCGAACTTAGACTTGTTATCAGTACCGTCTAGGTCAAGCATGATTTGGTCAACGTCAGCTTGTGCTTTAGCGTCTTTACCCACTAGCGCTTCAGCGATTGGGCCGTTTACAGCTTCAATCGCTTTAAGAACACCTTTACCTAGGAAACGTGATTTGTCGCCGTCACGTAGCTCAAGAGCTTCACGTGAACCAGTTGATGCACCAGATGGAGCAGCAGCCATACCGACGAAACCGCCTTCTAGGTGTACTTCAGCTTCTACAGTTGGGTTACCACGTGAATCGATGATTTCACGACCTAGAACTTTAACGATCTTAGACATTGAATGTTTCCTTCTCGTTGAATATATAAATGTCAAATTTAAAGGTAGCAGCACAACTTACGCAGCTACCTGTATTTTTTACTTCTCTAATTCGCCACGCTGGTACTCACCAGCTGCTTTTACGAAACCTGCAAACAATGGGTGACCATCGCGAGGTGTTGAAGTGAACTCTGGGTGGAATTGAGCAGCAACGAACCATGGGTGGTTCGGGTTCTCAATAACTTCAACCAGTTTCTTGTCCGCAGATAGACCCGATACTTTTAGGCCCGCTTTTTCAATTTGCGGACGAAGATTGTTATTCACTTCGTAACGGTGACGGTGACGTTCATGGATCGTCGCGCTACCGTATAGTTCATAAGCTTTCGTCCCTTTAGCTAGGTGACAAAGCTGTGATCCAAGACGCATTGTGCCGCCAAGGTCAGATGTTTCTGTACGCTCTTCAACGTTACCTTCGCCATCAGTCCACTCAGTGATAAGACCTACAACTGGGTACTTAGTTTCAGTACAGAATTCAGAAGAGTGTGCCCCTTCCATTTTCGCAACGTTACGAGCGTACTCGATAAGTGCAACTTGCATACCTAGACAGATACCTAAGTACGGCACTTTGTTTTCACGAGCGTATTGAGCAGCAAGAATCTTACCTTCAACACCACGATCACCAAAGCCACCAGGAACTAGGATTGCATCTAGGCCTTCTAAAATTTCGACACCACGAGACTCAACGTCTTGTGAATCTACGTATTTAATAGTAACGCTTAGGCGATTTTTCAAGCCCGCGTGTTTTAGCGCTTCATTTACGGATTTGTATGCGTCTGGTAGTTCAATGTACTTACCAACCATACCAATCGTCACTTCACCCGTTGGGTTTGCTTCTTCGTAAATGACTTGCTCCCATTCAGACAAGTCTGCTTCTGGAGCAGTAATGCCGAAGCGCTTACATACAAGATCATCTGTGCCTTGAGCTTTAATAAGCTGAGGGATCTTGTAGATAGAGTCAACATCGCGCATAGAAATAACGGCATTTTCTTGCACATTACAGAACAGAGCAATTTTCTTACGCTCGTTCGAAGGAATGTTACGGTCTGAACGACAAACTAGGATGTCAGGCTGAATACCAATCGATAGCAACTCTTTTACAGAGTGTTGCGTTGGCTTGGTTTTCACTTCACCCGCAGCAGCTAGGTAAGGAACAAGAGTCAGGTGCATGAACATTGCGCGTTCACGGCCTAGTTCTACGGCTAGCTGACGAATCGCTTCCATGAATGGTAGAGATTCGATATCACCAACCGTACCACCCACTTCAACGATCGCGATATCGTGACCGTTAGCGCCAGATATTACACGTTCTTTGATAGCATTAGTGATGTGTGGGATAACCTGAATGGTTGCACCTAGGTAATCACCACGACGCTCTCTAGCGAGAACGTCTGAGTAAACACGACCTGCTGTGAAATTGTTACGCTTAGTCATTTTGGTGCGAATGAATCGCTCATAGTGACCAAGGTCAAGGTCAGTTTCAGCGCCATCTTCCGTAACGAACACTTCACCGTGTTGAGTCGGGCTCATTGTGCCTGGATCAACGTTGATGTAAGGGTCAAGCTTCATCATAGTCACTTTAAGACCACGAGCTTCTAAAATAGCCGCAAGAGATGCTGCTGCAATACCTTTACCTAGAGAGGATACAACCCCGCCAGTAACAAAAATGTAATTTGTCGTCATGTTTAACCTGAAATTGGTTGAATGAGGGAAATGGATTACTTCTGGACGGGATGAAAATATACCAGAAGCCCCGTATCGCCACAACGTGAAATCTATCACACTGCTATTTTTTATTTTTTGCTTCAAATCAATTCATGATAAAAGCTTTGCTGAACTTTTCTCCGCCACTTTGACTTCATCCCACATGGAATCAAGCTGTTGCAGTGAAAAATCGGTCAAAACTCTATCTTGTTGACGGACGATTTGTTCCACACCTTTAAAGCGACGTGAAAACTTTAGATTGGCTTTTGCCAGAGCTAATTCTGGGTTTTTACCTAGATGACGGACCAAATTAACCGTCGCGAACAGTAAATCCCCCAACTCTTCTTCCACTAAATCTTCGTTTGGCGTCACTTGAAGTGCTTCCTCTAGCACCTCATCAACTTCCTCTAAAACCTTGTTCGCAACTGGACCAATAGAGTCCCAATCGAAACCATATTTCGCGACCTGTTTTTGAATTTTTGTAGCACGCGAAAGTGCAGGTAGAGAGTTTGGTATTGAGTCTAGAATACTTTCTTGATTTTTTCCTGCCTGTGCCTTTTCTTTGGCTTTTTCAGCTTCCCAGTTGGCATTGATTTCTTCATCGTTCGCAAACTCGGTATCAGAAAACACATGCGGATGGCGGCGCGTGAGCTTCTCATTGATGCCGTCAACCACATCAGAGAACTCAAATAGCCCCTGCTCTTTCGCCAGTTGGCTGTAGAAAATCACCTGAAACAGTAAGTCACCCAACTCTTCTTGTAGGTTCGGCCAGTCTTTGTTGTGAATCGCATCCACTACTTCGTAGGTCTCTTCGATAGTATGCGGCACAATGGTTTCAAAATTTTGTTTCAAATCCCAAGGACAGCCACCTTCTGGATCGCGCAGCTTAGTCATGATCTGTTCAAGTTGTTCAATCGGGTGATTCATCGTTTTCTTCCTATTACTGTCTTTGATTTTTAAATTTATAACGTCTTATAAAACTAAAAAGGTGAGCAGCCAAAACCACTCACCTTTATTGATACTGTCTAATTCTCTAAATAATTGAAGCTGTGGCTAGGCGACAAGCAAGCGAGACTCCTGAGCATAGCTTGCCTATGTGATTGAGCGAGTGCGCGCAGGCAACAACGCCATCAGCTTCAAGTATGACGAGAATTTTAGCCGAGGCGTTTGACGCTCATTACATCTTTGATCTGCTCGACTCGGCTGGTCACACGACTTAAAACCTCAATATTGGTCAACTCCAAGTCAAAATCCATGACCGACAGTTGACGTTTATAGTCAGTACGGCTCTTCATTGTCGTCACGCTGATCTTTTCATTCGAGAACAGTGCGGTGATATCTTTCAACAAGCCATTACGCTCTAAGGCTTCAACACGTAACGTTAGAATGTAAGAACCGACAAAACCATTGCCCCAAACTGTATCAATAATACGCTCTGGCGCGTGCAAATTAAGCTCACCCAATTGCTCACAATCAGCACGATGCACGGAGATGCCTCGACCTTGAGTGATGTAACCTTTGATTACATCTCCCGGGATAGGTTGACAGCAACGAGCCAAGTGGGTCATTAGATTATCAACCCCTTCCACTACAACTGCATCTTTCTTAGGACGACTTTGCTGTGCTGGCTTATTTTCCGACTCAAGCAATTTCTCTAGCGCTTTCTTGTCTTCTTCTTCCGCTGTGGGTTTATTAACCAAAGCATTGATGTGATTAACCACTTGGTTAATGCGCAAGTCGCCACTGCCGATACCGGCATAGAGCTCGTCAGGCGTGTTGACGTTAAAGCGTCTCAGTGCGTATTGATCTGCATCTTTTAACGTTGCACCGATTTTCGCGAGTTCCACTTCAAGGATATCTCGGCCAGCTTCTAGGTTCTTCTCGCGGCTTTGAGCACGGAACCATGCGTTAATTTTGGCACGAGCCCGACTCGAATGAACAAAACCTGTGGTTGGATTTAACCAGTCACGTGATGGGTTCGGTTCTTTCTGGGTAATAATTTCAACCTGATCGCCCATCGATAATTTATGAGTAAACGGTACGATACGTCCCGCGACTTTAGCACCAATACAGCGGTGTCCAACCATGGAGTGAATATGGTAAGCAAAATCCAATGGGGTTGCACCCATCGGCAGATCGACCACATCACCGCGTGGTGTAAAGGCATAAACACGGTCATCAAACACTTGACTGCGAACTTCATCCAGCATCTCGCCAGAATCCGACATCTCTTCTTGCCAATCAATAAGTTTACGCAACCAAGTGATTTTCTCGTCGTAACCACTGCGTCCGCTTGAAGCGCCCTCTTTGTACTTCCAGTGCGCAGCCACGCCCAGCTCCGAGTCTTCATGCATTTGCTTGGTACGGATCTGAATTTCAATGGTCTTGCCTTCTGGACCCAAAACCACAGTATGAATCGATTGGTAACCGTTTGGCTTAGGGTTCGCCACGTAATCATCAAATTCACTGGGTAGGTGTTTATATTTGGTGTGTACGATACCGAGGGCTGCATAACAATCTTGAAGCTGATCAGCGATGATACGTACCGCCCGTACGTCAAAAAGCTCATCAAAGGCCAAGCCTTTTTTCTGCATTTTGCGCCAGATACTGTAGATGTGTTTTGGTCGTCCGCTGACTTCTGCATTGATGTTTGAACGCAGCATCTCTTCCGTTAAATCATCAACGAAGTCTGTGATGTATTGCTCGCGGACGATACGACGCTCAGACAGTTGTTTAGCAATCTGCTTGTAGGTGTCTGGCTGTTGATAGCGAAATGCGTAATCTTCGATTTCCCACTTAAGCTGGCCAATGCCTAAACGGTTTGCAAGAGGCGCATAGATGTTAGAGCACTCTTTAGCGGCTGCGCGGCGCACAGCATCAGGGGCCTTTTTTACCTCAATGAGGTTACAGATTCGCTCCGCAAGTTTGATGACCACGCAGCGAAAATCATCCACCATTGCCAACAACATGCGTCGAACGTTGTCAACTTGTCCCGAGGCTGCACTGCCTTCAATGGTCACGTTGAGCTGCCCTAAGGCCGCCATTTCTTCAACACCATCAATCAATTTTACGGTTTCTTTACCGTAGCTTTCCTCGAATACTTCGCGTTCAAAAACGCCACTTGATACCACGGGGAAGAGTTGCGCGGCGACTAATGTTGCACGGTCCATGGACAAGGTGACCAAAATTTCGATCATCTCTCGACCACGCCAAAGCAAGAGCGACGCTTGCTCATGATCTTTTAATAGCTCTTCACAGTGACGATAAACTTTATTCAGTTTATTTGAGGTTTTTGCATCTTGATTCAGTGACGCAATCCAACTGTCTAGCTCAAACTGTTCGCTTGGGTTTAAATGTGCGCTTCGTACCGCAACCATCATGTCTTCCTAGTTATTATGTTTATACCCAACTCAATATGACTAACTGATTCCAAGTTAGTTCGACTCATATTGATATCAGCACAGGCGGCTACCCTGTACCTTTACATGTCACTCAAACCTTGTTGAAGGGCTTCTAAGCCTTAATAAAGAGTGCCATCGACTCGAGATGACTAGTATAAGGGAACATGTCCAACATACCCAACTTAGCTAACCGATAGCCTTGCTTTTCTAAGCTCTCGGAGTCTCTCGCTAGAGTAGCAGGATTACAGGAAACATAAACCACGCGCTTCGCTCCTAACGTCGAAACTTGATCCACGATCCCACTCGCTCCAGCTCGTGCTGGGTCAAGTAGAATTTTATCGAATTTCTCTTTTGCCCAAGCTTGCAAAGATAAGTCTTCTTCCAGGTTCGCTTGATAAAAAGCTACATTGCTTAACTGATTTAACGCTGCATTAGATGTGGCTTGCTGAACCATTTCATCCACCCCTTCCACACCAACCACAAACGCCGATTGTTGTGCGATAGGTAAACTGAAGTTACCTAGACCACAAAACAGGTCTAGCACTCGCTCATCAGCTTGAGGCTCTAGCCACTCAATCGCTTGAGCCACCATCTGCTGGTTCACTTTCTGATTCACTTGGATAAAGTGGTTTGGCTCAAACGGTAACGTCACGCCAGTTTCGCTATAAGAAGGTGCATCACCCACCCAACGAACCAACTTATCGGTTTCAGGCATCGAGTACAGCGTAGCGCCTTCTTCGTTAGCTAACGCAATCAACGCTTGCTTATCTTTTTCAAGCAAAGGCTTAAGGTGACGTAGCACCATAACCGGACCAGTATCGCCCAACACCAATTCAACGTGTCCTAAAGACGTAAGGTTGTTGAAAGTGTTGAGTAAATTTTTCAGTTTTGGCAGTAATACATTAAGGCGAGGATCCAGCACGGCACAGTCAGTGATGTTTTCAATCATCTTACTCTGTTTCTTACGGAAACCGAATTGAAGCTGCTGTGTCTTCTTATCAACAAATAGGCTGATACGAGCGCGGCGTCGATAACCGGTTTCATCACCAAGAATAGGTTGGGCTAGCTGAGTATCAATCGTTTGATACTGGCTCATCAGGTGTGTCAAAGACTGCAATTTATGCTCCACCTGAGAAGCGTAACTCAGGTGTTGAAGATGGCAACCACCACACTGATTAAAGTGCTTACAAAATGGCGTTAAACGCTGCTCGCTCGGCTTCAGTAATTTGATGAGTTTTGCTCGCGCAAATTTACTCTTGCTTTCAGTCAACTGAATGACCACTTGCTCACCAGGCAATGCACCGTCAATGAAAACCGGCTTATTCTTCTGATAAGCGATGCCCGCGCCATTGTGATCCATTCGCTCAACCAAAACCGATTGATGCTTTGTCTCGAATTGAGTTTTCTTTTTTGGTTGGAAAAAACGTGCCATTACTTGTGCCTAATGTCTCTTTTAATGAGTAATTGGTATCCAGGACTCACTATTATGCCTTGGAATCATTGTCGAACGTCACGGCTTTGATTAAGCTTACCGTTCACTTAACCGCCCTTGTGTGCGTTATTTTCCCATATCCAGACCTCGATGTAATTAAAGAACATGAACAGATATGGCTTAAGAGCCCGTGTAATCACCTTAACTCTAGCTCCTACCCTGATTATTGGGTTGCTATTGAGTGCATTTTTCTCATTTAACCGCTATCAAGACCTTGAAGGGCTGGTGGTTAACACAGGGACGAGTATCATTGAACCACTGGCGATTGCGAGTGAATCAGGGATGAAGCTCGGAAGTCGAGAGTCTGTTCGTCAGCTGATTAGCTATGCACACCGAAAGAATTCCAAACTGGTGCGCAGTATCGCGGTATTTGATAAGCATCATGAGCTGTTTGTGACCTCAAACTTCCACCCTAATTTTGAAAGCCTGACCTACCCGAAAGATAAGCCAATACCGCACTTGAGCTCATCAAGTCTCATCGATAATACACTGATTCTTCGGACGCCTATCATTTCAGAAGGGCAGTACATCAACTCAGCCAATGGTCAATCTGAAGCTAACCAGGCGATCGGTTATATCGCGATTGAGCTCGACCTGTCTTCATTACGGTTACAACAGTATCAAGAAGTGTTTTCTGCTTTCTTGGTTCTTATTCTCGGACTTGGCCTTTCGGCCGTCTTTGCCTTCCGTTTAATGCACGATGTCACTCAACCAATCACACACATGAAAAACATGGTTGACCGCATCCGTCGAGGTCATTTAGATGTGCGTATCGAAGGTAAAATGCATGGTGAGCTCGACTCACTCAAAAACGGGATCAACGCGATGGCAGTATCGTTATCTGAATATCACGTTGAGATGCAACACAGTATCGACCAAGCGACATCGGATCTGCGCGAAACACTTGAACAACTAGAAATTCAAAACGTCGAATTAGACATAGCAAAAAAACGAGCACAAGAAGCAGCACGTGTTAAGTCTGAATTCTTAGCAAACATGTCTCACGAACTGAGAACGCCACTCAACGGAGTGATTGGCTTTACTCGTCAAATGCTTAAGACTCACCTATCGAACAGCCAAACCGATTACCTGCTAACCATCGAACGCTCGGCGAACAATCTGCTGAGCATCATTAACGATATCTTGGACTTCTCGAAACTGGAAGCCGGCAAGCTTGCCCTAGAAAACATTCCTTTTGAGTTACAAGCGAGTCTTGAGGAAGTCGTGAATCTTCAAGCAACGAATGCTCATGAGAAAGGCCTAGAACTGACCCTTAAGATCGATCCGAAAGTGCCACCTGGTGTTGTTGGCGATCCATTGCGTATTCAACAAATCCTAACCAACCTCGTTGGCAATTCAATCAAGTTTACAGAGCGAGGCAACATTGATATCAGCGTTGAGCTTCGCTCACAAAGTGAAGACAACATCGAACTACAATTCATGGTTCGAGATACCGGTATAGGTATCTCTGAGCGTCAACAAGCCCAACTATTCCAAGCCTTCAGCCAAGCCGATGCTAGTATCTCTCGTCGCTATGGCGGTACAGGCTTAGGTCTGGTTATCACTCAGAAGCTTGTTAGCCAAATGGGGGGAGAGATCAGCCTCACTAGTCGCCTACACCAAGGTTCAACGTTCTGGTTTACATTAAGACTTTCGACCACCGATATGCCGATGACAGAACTGATTGATACTCAGTGTCTCCAAGATAAACAGTTACTGTTGATCGAACCCAACATGCAAGCGGCTTCAATTACTCAGCAAACCTTGACTCAAGAAGGCTTGATCGTCACTTATCGTTCGGTGATGCCGGATGAGTCAATCTCGTATGACTACGTCCTGCTTAACCTTGCGGCAAACCAAGACTACCAATTCGATACCGTAAGTGGTTGGGCGATTGGGGCTAAAAAAATTGCTCAGAACGTAATTATTGGCACGCCAAGTACTGAGCTGGCACTCGGTGAACAACTGATGAAAGAGGTGGATGTGCAATGCATTACCAAGCCTCTATCTCGTAAGAAACTACTGCAAACGTTGGTGTCTAACCAAGCACCAACCTTAATTGCACCTGCGATTGAAACACATTCCGAAGAGAAACTTCCGCTTACGGTATTGGCGGTCGATGATAACCCAGCCAACCTTAAGCTGATCACCGCACTACTCAAAGAGCGTGTCGAAACTGTCATCAGCTGTACCAGTGGTCAGCAGGCAATAGACAAAGCGACCGAAATACCATTTGATATCATTTTTATGGACATTCAAATGCCACAAATGGATGGGGTGACGGCTTGTCAGAACATTAAGAAACTGCCGAACCATGCGAATACACCTGTAATCGCCGTTACCGCCCATGCGATGATTGGTGAACGTGACCGACTGCTTGACGCGGGCATGGATGACTACTTAACCAAGCCAATCGAAGAGCATGTCTTGCAGCAAGTATTGATTCACTGGAGCCCACTCTCTAAAGTTGAACACATCGAAAAGATAGACCCAGATCATCCTGCCGTTTCCACTGAAATCCATAATAGTCAGGTTTCAGAAACGGAAACCAGCGTGCATAAAGACATCATCATTGATTGGCAAGCCGCATTGAAGCAAGCCGCCAATAAAGAAGACCTTGCCCGAGACATGTTGCAGATGCTCGTAGATTTCATCCCTGAGGTTTATGAGGCCGCAGACAAAGCAATAGAAGACAGTGATTACCCCGTTGAGCAACTGATACACATCATCCACAAGATGCATGGCAGCAGCTCATACAGTGGTGTGCCAAGGCTAAAATCGGTATGTGCAACGATAGAACGCGAGTTGCGTTCTGGTACTTCTGTTGAAGACATCGAACCGGAGCTTTTCGAACTTCAGGATGAATTAGATAAGGTTCAAGCAACCGCGATTCATTACTTGAAATCCGCCAAGACCTAGCGAGTACTTGTTACTCTCATCTATTCGTTCGACGGTTTCCCACCAATAAAAAAGCAGAGCTCATAAGCTCTGCTTTTTTCTGTCTAGAACCTAGAGCACTAGATTATAGAGTAACGGTAATCTATTTATGACTCGAGTAGTACCGTCGCCACCGCATAATGGCGCTCATCGGAAATAGTCAGATGAATCGACTTTGTACCACTCGCTTCTGCGATTTCACGCGCCTTTTTATGTAGGCTTAGAACGGGCTTGCCATGCTCATCGTTTGAAATCTCGAAATCGTGAAAGGTCACACCCAGCGCGATACCCGTGCCCAACGCCTTAGAGGCCGCTTCTTTGGCAGCAAAGCGTTTTGCAAGGTAACGTCCTTTTTGCTTCAGTTGCTGAAATACTTCAAACTCAGAGTCGGTCAAAATACGCTGAGCAAAAGCGTCGCCACTTCGTGACAGCGCCTTTTCAACACGTTCGATTTCTGCGATATCTGTACCTAATCCAACAACAGCCATGTTTACCCTACTACCAAGCTTCTATCTATTAACTCTACTAATTAGTCGCTTACGACTTAACGCTTACTGTCTAGAAAATTAAGCGTTGTTGCGTGCTGTTTCCATCACGGCTTTCATGTCTGCAACGGCTTTATTCAAACCATCAAAGACTGCGCGTCCCATGATCGAGTGACCGATGTTCAACTCGTAAATCTCAGGAAGTGCCGCAATCGGCGCTACGTTATGATAAGTCAGACCATGACCCGCATTCACTGTGATACCAAGATCGTCCGCGTAGCTTGCGCCTGCAGCAATCTTTTTAAGCTCATCTTGCTGATCTTCTTCTGTTTTCGCATCAGCGTAATGACCAGTATGCAGTTCAATGAACGGTGCGCCACACGCTTTTGCTGCGTCGATTTGCTCACGATCTGCATCGATAAACAGAGATACTTTGATACCTGCAGCCGACAGTTTTTCCGTCGCTGCTTTGATCTTTTCAAGTTGACCAACCACGTCCAAGCCGCCTTCTGTGGTCAGCTCTTCGCGCTTTTCTGGAACTAGACAAACGAACTCAGGATTAGTATCGAGTGCAATTTGCACCATCTCGTCGGTCACTGCCATCTCTAAGTTCATGCGAGTCTGGATTGTCTCAGCAAGAATACGTACATCGCGATCAACTATATGACGGCGATCTTCGCGCAGGTGAATGGTAATGCCATCAGCACCCGCACGTTCAGCAATTTCAGCTGCGTGTACTGGATCTGGGTATTTAGTACCACGTGCATTACGTAGTGTAGCAATATGGTCGATATTAACGCCTAAAAGGATTGAGCTCATTTTCCAATACTCCGTGCTCTAGAGAGGGCTATTGTTGGCATAAATAGCTCTCTACTTTTTAATGGTTTGCCGCCAAGATACGGCTTTAAGGCTATGCGTGTAAAGCGTTTTGCTGCTTTTAACTGCTCTTTAGTGATAAACCTACGTTCACTAATTGCGATAAGTTCATCGCCCATAAATGTCAGGTTATCTCGACGTACAGAAGCGATGAAACCTTTCTGCTCTCGATAGCGATAAGTCATACTTGGATCGATCGCTTCACCGGTACCAGCACAATGCAAAAAGTCGACGCCATACCCCATAGCGGAAAGTAGAGCCAATTCAAAACGACGTAGCGCTGGCTCAGGGTTCTCATTATGAGCGAGTTCGGTTAAAGCATGAAGATAGTCGTGAAAAAATGCGGGCATGGCCACTTCAGCCATCAACACACGGCCAACTAGCTCATTGACATACATAGCGGAATACAGATTAATACCGGCAAGAGGAAGCCCCAAGCTGATGGGTTCGGCTTGGCGTAACGTTTTCATTGAACCATTGCCAGACCACTTAAGCAGTAGCGGCGTAAAAGGTTGCAATGCCCCTTTCAAATTAGAACGCTTACTCCTTGCACCTTTAGACATCAACGTCACCCTTCCATACTCTTCACTGAAGACGTCCAGAATTAGGCTCGACTCACTGTATGGTCGACGGTGCAACACAAAGCATCGCTGTAACCCTTCGCTCAATCACTTACCCTTCTTACCGATACAAAAAGAGAGAGTTCGCACTCTCTCTTGAAATTATATTCAGTTCAACTTTCTTAATCTCAGAAAGTGACGTTCAATATATTATAGATCGTCGATGTAGCCTAACGAGCGAAGTGCACGCTCATCATCAGCCCAACCAGATTTAACTTTAACCCAAGTCTCTAGGTAAACCTTACGACCGAACAGTTCTTCCATGTCGATACGCGCTTCACGACCAATCGTTTTGATCTTCTCGCCCGCTTTACCAATCACCATCTTCTTCTGACCAGTACGTTCAACAAGAATCAAAGCATTGATGTGGAAGCCATCGTTATCAGGGTTGTAATCGAAACGCTCGATCTCAACCGTTACTGAGTAAGGTAGCTCTTCGCCTGTGAATCGCATCAGTTTTTCACGGATGATTTCAGAGGCCATAAAGCGCTGTGAACGATCCGTTACGTACTCTTCAGGGAAGTGATGCGTCGCTTTAGGTAAAGCGTTACGCACGTGCTTACGCAGTACATCGATATTCTTACCTTGCTTCGCCGAGATTGGTACAACATCAAGGAAGTCCATCTTCTTAGACACTTCCATCATGTGCTGCATCACGTCAGTACGGTCTTGAACGTTGTCTACCTTGTTAATACAAAGGACCACTGGGAAATCTGTTTTTCTCAGCTTGTTCAGTACCATTTCATCGTCGTCAGTCCAGTGAGTACCGTCAACAAGGAAAAATACTAGGTTTACATCGCTCAGTGAGCTGTTCGCCGCACGGTTCATCAAACGGTTGATTGCACGCTTTTCTTCGATATGAAGTCCAGGAGTATCAACGTAGATCGCTTGGTAATCACCTTCAGTTTCTACGCCCATAATACGGTGGCGTGTCGTCTGAGGTTTACGTGATGTGATCGAGATTTTCTGACCCAAAATATGGTTCAGAAGCGTCGATTTACCAACGTTTGGTCGACCCACGATAGCGATAAAGCCACAGTGTTGGTTTTCCGGTAATACGGTTTTTTTGCTATCCGATGAAAAGAATGCATCGATATCGAAATCTTGATTGTTATCAGACATTGCTTAGTTGCTCTAATGCTGTTTCAGCAGCCGCTTGTTCTGCCTTGCGGCGGCTAGTACCTTTACCGATAACAGGTTTATCCACACCTGCCACTTCACACTCAACCGTAAACTCTTGGTTATGTGCTTCACCTTTAATATTAGTCACTGTGTAGACAGGCAGAGGATTTCTTCGACCTTGTAAAAACTCTTGTAAGCGAGTTTTTGGATCTTTTTGAGAGACACCAGGTTGAATCGCATCCAGGCGAGATTGGTACCAGCTTAAAATGATACTGCGCACCATCTCAGTATCACTATCTAAATAGATAGCCCCGATAATCGCTTCAACAGCATCCGCTAGAATAGAGTCACGGCGGAAACCGCCACTCTTCAACTCACCTGGACCTAATTTTAAGTAATCTCCTAGCTCGAATTCACGACCTAGTTCTGCCAATGTATGACCACGCACTAAAGTTGCACGCATGCGGCTCATATCACCTTCATTTACCTTAGGAAAACGGTGGTAAAGATCATCCGCGATAACAAAACTTAAAATTGAATCGCCCAGAAACTCAAGACGTTCGTTATGTTTACCCGCGGCGCTGCGATGAGTCAGCGCCAAATGGATAAGATCGGCATCATTAAACTGATAGCCAATCTTTCTCTCTAGTTTATCAATTGGAGAATTCATGCTCTCTCGATGTAGTATGTGATCGATTAATGAATCCCACCGATGCGATTAAAACGCACACCAGTAGGAATCCATGCTGGAAGTATACTGTCAGTACCGCGTTCGAATTCAAAACTGATCCAAATAGCAACGGCCTTACCAACAAGGTTTGCTTCAGGGACAAAGCCCCAGTAACGGCTGTCTGCACTGTTGTCACGGTTATCCCCCATAACAAAGTACTCGCCTTCTGGAACGATCCACTCGTTGACACCATGACGAGGCTGATATGCTTGAACACGATCGCGACGCAATGGATTCACTAGAATCTGATGTTCCACGTCTCCAAGCTGCTCTTTCATCTGAATCAAAGGCACACCATCTTGGGTGAATGGACTCTCTTCAACATGATTGAGCTTCACGGTTTCACAGCGGCTTGTCCCTTTCGCTTGAATACAGATCTCTTTGTTACTGTAACGAATGGTATCACCAGGCATACCAACAACACGTTTAATGTAGTCGATACTCGGTTGAAGTGGGTACTTAAATACAATGGCATCGCCACGTTCTGGCTTGCCTATGTCTACCAATTGAGTGTGCCATACCGGATCTTTTAGACCGTACGCGTACTTCTCAACTAAGATAAAGTCACCCACTAACAGTGTTGGCATCATTGAGCCTGACGGAATCTGAAACGGTTCATAGATAAATGAGCGTAAAACCAAAACAAAGGCAATAACGGGGAAAATGGACACACTATTTTCAACCCACCAAGGCTGAGCTGTAACTTTGGCACTGGTTTCAGCGTCTAGACCATTTGATTGTGCTTCAACGTCAGCAAGCTTTTGCTGGCGCTTCTTCGCCCACACCAACTTCTCCAACGTCCATACAATGCCGGTCACTAGAGTTACGATCACTAAGATAAGCGAAAATGTATTAGCCATTGATATCCCTTAAATTTCATTTCTTTAAAAATAACGAAAGTGAAAGAGCATAACTCTTTCACTCTGCTTGATATTTCTAATGCGGTTCAACCATGTTCACTCACTGCTTATCCAATTTTGTAAACAGCGAGTACGATTGATATCTAGTCTTTTCCAACGTGAAGAATTGCTAGGAACGCTTCTTGAGGCAGTTCAACATTACCGATCTGCTTCATGCGCTTCTTACCTTCTTTTTGTTTCTTAAGAAGTTTCTTCTTACGACTGATATCACCACCGTAACACTTCGCAATCACGTTCTTACGCAGTTGTTTCACTGTCGAACGAGCAATGATGTGGTTACCAATTGCGGCTTGAATCGCGATATCAAACATTTGACGAGGGATGAACTCTTTCATCTTCTCAACCAGTAGACGACCACGAGACTGTGCGATGTCTTTATGAGTAATGATCGCCAATGCATCAACCGTTTCACCATTCAGCAATACGTCGACACGAACCATCTTAGACATTTCAAAGCGTTGGAAGTTGTAATCCAATGATGCATAGCCACGTGAGGTTGACTTCAAACGGTCGAAGAAGTCTAGAACCACCTCGGCCATTGGTAGGTCGTATGTCACAGCGACTTGTTTACCGTGGTAAACCATATCAACTTGAACACCACGTTTTTCTACACACAAGGTGATCACGTTACCTAAGTAGTCAGACGGAACCAGGATATTACAACGAGCGATAGGCTCACGAATTTCCTCTATATCATTAATTGCTGGCAATTTAGCCGGGCTATCAACGTACAAAATCGTTTTATCTGTTTTGACAACTTCATACACTACGGTTGGTGCCGTCGTGATCAGGTCTAGGTCGTATTCACGCTCTAAACGCTCTTGGATGATTTCCATGTGAAGCATTCCTAAGAAGCCACAACGGAAACCAAAACCAAGTGCTGCTGAACTTTCTGGTTCGTAGAACAGTGATGCATCGTTAAGGCTTAATTTACCGAGTGCGTCACGGAAGTTTTCATAATCATCAGACGATACTGGGAATAGACCCGCATACACCTGAGGTTTCACTTTTTGGAAGCCAGGTAGACGTTCTGTACAGCCGCCTTTCGCCAGCGTCAACGTATCACCAACCGGGGCGCCAAGAATGTCTTTAATACCACAAACAACCCAACCAACTTCGCCAGTATTTAGCTCCGTTGTGTCGATTTGCTTAGGTGTGAAGATACCGAGACGGTCAACACCCCAAACTTGGCCTGTCGACATCACTTTAATCTTGTCGTTCTTCTTCAGCTTACCGTTTTTAATACGAACCAAAGAAACAACACCAAGGTAGTTATCAAACCAAGAGTCGATGATCAGCGCTTGTAGAGGCGCTTCTGGATCACCTTCCGGTGGTGGGATAGCCGTTACGATGTTTTCAAGAACGTCTTCAACACCTAAACCGGTTTTCGCAGAACAGCGCGTCGCTTCCATCGCGTCGATACCAACGATCTCTTCGATTTCTTCAGCTACACGTTCAGGTTCAGCCGCTGGCAGGTCAATCTTGTTCAAGATTGGCACGACTTCCAGCTCCATTTCTATCGCGGTGTAACAGTTTGCTAGAGTTTGTGCTTCAACACCTTGCCCAGCATCCACGACAAGTAGCGCGCCTTCACAAGCCGCGAGAGAGCGAGAGACTTCGTAAGAGAAGTCTACGTGTCCAGGAGTATCGATAAAGTTAAGTTGGTAAGTTTCACCATCTTTAGCTTTGTAATCCAAAGTCACACTTTGCGCTTTAATGGTAATACCACGCTCGCGTTCTATATCCATAGAATCGAGGACTTGAGCTGCCATCTCACGTTCACTTAACCCTCCACAAACTTGGATTAAGCGGTCAGAAAGGGTCGACTTACCGTGGTCGATGTGGGCGATTATCGAAAAATTACGAATGTGCTTCATAGGCTTGGTGTGACTAAACTCTTTGAATAGGGATAATAAGAAAACCGCCATGCTTCCAATTTGTATTCTGCATTGGTGGCGGCATTTCAATCAAGTTGGCAGATTCTACCCAATTTAAGGGCAAGACGCATCATAAATTAGACGAGAGGCTCACCTAGAATTCGAATCAAGACGACTTCCTGCTTGGATTTATCTTCCATGGGTTTAGCTAAGCGCTTCGCTAAAGCAATACCACCAGCAGTAAATAGTGCAGCACTGAGTATAATCACCCCTTCCCCCCCATCGAGTAAGGGTTGTAATAAGAGTTGCCCAAAACCAGCACCTATCATCAACATGAAAAGTGGAATCAGATAAACAATGGCCGCCGACTGAAGCAGGCTTTTTTCGGGGAAACCTATCTCTACGATTTGCCCTTCTCTCACCAGGCTTTGTGTTTTCAACTGCCAAAACAGAGACTTATTGCCAACAGCCTTAGTCACAATACCTGTACCGCAACTTTTTTGAGAAGAGCAACTACTGCAACTGGTTTGTTGTTCACAGCTCAGTTGAACAAAATAGTGTTTACCTTTTTGTTCGACTGAGCTAACCGTTGCCAGTGCGGTCATCATTGCACTGGTACCGAATGGTTAAACGTTACGGATTGAGCAATGCGCTTTGCCGTTGCCGGTGGAATATCACCAACCACAGAGATTTCTTTGTCACCAATGACTAAGCTATGTAAGGTTCTGCGTCCTTGACGAACCAACTGGCCCCTCAATGAATGCTCGTCTTTATCAGCAATGTACACCGAAAAACTGAACAGTCCATCACTGAAAAGCTGACTTTCGACCATTTGGTTGGTCGCCGCTATTTGGTAACGACTGAGCTCTTTTGACTGAAACCCTTCAGGAACCCAAGACGCTTGCCAATTGGTTTCACTGACCAAGCCTTCTGGTAACGACAAAACTTTCGGCAGTTTTGCTTGGTTTAACCCGCCCATCGCCTCCGCAATTTTATCGTTCACCACGTAAGATATTGTACGGTACTGCTCCAAAACTTCACCATCACGGTCTAAAAGATCAGCGCGTAAAGGAAGGTTCGTTTTTTCATCTACCCAAACCACATAAGAGTAACGAAGGCCATCTTTCGGCACGATGCGTAACACCTGCGCCGTGCTACCCGCTTCACGAGAGCGACCAACTTTTACGAAATCGTAGTATTGTTTGAGAGCGTCGACATCTCGATTAATCATCGGAATGACGGGGGCAACCATGCTACCAGATTCAATGGTAAATGGCTCTGTACCCGGCTCAATGTAGCTCACTTCGTTACCACGTCGAATGACTTCACGGACAGGACCGCTTAAGTAAACGAGGTGTGCAAGTTGTTGGTCGTTGTTTACTGCATGACGATAAAGCAAAGGCTCAATGCTGTTCTTCTTTATCAATATGTAAGAGAGTTCATAATTTAGATGCTGACTGGCCTCGCTCATTTGATGCAACAACGCCTTTGCAGTGGTTTCCTCTGCAAAGGCTGTTGGAGATATCAAACTGAGCAGTGTCAGTGCACTGACCAGGATTTTCTTCATTCAATGTCCGATTCTAGATGTGCATCTTGTGTCGCCGATGCATTGCTGTTTAGTCTTAGCTGTAGCTCATAATCTTCTAACAATGCATGAACGCGTTTGCGTTGTTCTTGCAAATTCGCTTCAGATGTAGGCTTCTCGATAGAGTCTCGTGTCAAGCTCACCGGTTCAGCAGACCCTGAAAATGGAATGGTTTGCAGCACAGGTAATTGCTCTGGTGTTGCGGGGTCATTACCACCGTATTGCTGAACACCTAAAACAACCACTAATGAGACACACGCAGCAACAGCAACCTGTCCAAACTGTTGTAACCAAGCTGGTAGCTGACGCTTCGCTTGTTGAGGTTTAGGCTGCTCTTCGATAGGGGCGACAGTAGGCTCAACATTGACTTGATGCTGATTCCACATTGAACCATGTACTGGTTCATTATCAAGCGCTGCAGCGACATTGAGAGCAATGTTCCATTCTGGAGTTTCTGGCGTATCACCACGCATGACATCCCCAATTAAATGATAACTCTGCCAGGTATCCATGCTTTCTTGATCCGATTCGAGATCTACAATGAGAGCTTTATCGACCGTTTCACCATCCATGAGTGCCGAAAGCTTTTCTTTATCAGCCATTATTTTCACCATAATTATTACAAGTTTAGCGTTGTAAAAGAGGTTTAATTTTCTTTTCCACCGCTTCTCGAGCTCGGAAAATACGCGAACGTACGGTTCCTACAGGGCAATCCATTACTTCTGCAATCTCTTCGTAGCTCAAACCTTCGAGCTCTCGCAATGTCATTGCAGTTTTCAAGTCTTCAGGTAACGCTTCTATCGCTCCAAAAACGACTTGTTTCAATTCTTTTGACAACGTTAAGTTCTCAGGGTTCGATATTTCTTTTAATGCACTGCCTGTTTCGTAATATTCAGCATCTTCTGCATCGACATCCGTCGCAGGCGGCCTGCGGCTCTGGGCTACGATATGATTTTTAGCGGTATTCACGGCAATTCGGTATAACCATGTATAGAAGGCACTCTCGCCACGAAAGTTAGGGATCGCGCGGTAAGCTTTAATAAAAGCTTCTTGTGCTACATCAGGTACATCACCGGAATTATTCACGTATCGAGAGATAAGATTACAGACTTTGTTTTGATACTTAACCACTAATAAGTTAAATGCCTGCTTATCTCCACTCTGAACTCGCTCAATCAGCACTTGATCGGTTAGCTGCTCGTTCATTCGAGCGGGTACTCCTATTGTTATCACCCTTACCTTCACAGATATGGGTACTAATTATGAGAAATGTAATATTGACACCACCGTCTACAAGAGCATTATTGTGACTGAGCCAAATACCGAAAGTTCAACTTTCTTAAAATTATTTGCCATTATTGTTTCACAATGTGATGTAATAAAAATAGATGTCCCTATACATTTAGGGCAATTTGAGCAAAAGCAACGGTATTGAGCAATTAAATATTTCTAGATAGCTGTCTATATCTTGATTTTGCGTAGTGTTTTAGGGTGACTATTAGAAGACTATAACATTCTTACTGCAACGCCTAGAACAAGACAAAGTCAATTGAGAGTGGACAACTCGACTATAGCCTGGGATTGAATAAGTTTTATGAACGCAAACCGTGAACATCAGTGTGATGTATTAGTGGTAGGGAGTGGTGCGGCAGGCTTGTCATTAGCCTTACGTGTAGCTGAACATGCAAAAGTAATTGTATTAAGCAAAGGACCACGCAGCGAAGGATCGACGTATTACGCACAAGGTGGTATCGCCGCGGTATTCGATGAGTCGGACAGTATTGAGTCTCATGTAGAAGATACTCAAATTGCCGGTGCTGGATTATGCGAAGAAGATACCGTTCAATTCATTGCTGAAAATGCGAAAGAGTGTGTGCAATGGCTGATTGATGGCGGTGTTCCATTTGATAAAGATGAGAACAGCACTGAAGGCCAACCCAAATATCACCTCACTCGTGAGGGGGGCCACAGTCACCGCAGAATTCTGCACGCTGCCGATGCCACTGGCATGGCAATGCAAACCTCACTACAAGATAACGTCAACAATCACCCAAATATCGAGATTTTCGAGCGCCACAATGCGCTGGATTTGATCACTGAAGATAAGATTGGCGGCTCGAAAGACAAAGTTATTGGTGCCTATATTTGGAACCGTAACCAAGAACACGTTGAAACCGTGCGCGCAAAATTTGTTGTACTCGCAACAGGCGGCGCTTCAAAAGTTTACCAATACACCTCTAACCCAGACGTCTCTTCAGGGGATGGGATTGCTATCGCTTGGCGTGCAGGTTGTCGTGTGGCAAACCTTGAGTTCAACCAGTTCCACCCGACTTGCTTATTCCACCCAGAAGCACGTAACTTCCTACTAACGGAAGCACTGCGTGGTGAAGGTGCATACCTACGCCGCCCAGACGGTTCTCGTTTCATGAAGGACTTTGATGAACGCGGTGAACTGGCTCCACGTGATGTGGTTGCTCGTGCAATCGACTTCGAAATGAAGCGACTAGGTGCAGACTGCATGTATGTTGATATCAGTCACAAGCCTGAAGAGTTCATCACAACGCATTTCCCGATGATCCACACTCGCTTGATGGACTTGGGCATCGATATGACCAAAGAGCCAATCCCTATCGTGCCTGCCGCTCACTACACTTGTGGTGGCGTCATGGTCAATAAAGACGGTCAAACGGATCTGCAAAACCTCTACGCGATTGGTGAAGTAAGTTATACCGGCCTACACGGTGCAAACCGTATGGCATCAAACTCACTGCTAGAATGTGTGGTTTACGCGTGGTCAGCTGCGAAACACATCGTAGAGAACATCGAACAATCTCAACTTTGTGCTGAACTTCCTGCATGGGATGAAAGCCAAGTCACCAACAGTGATGAAGAAGTGATTATCCAGCATAACTGGCATGAGCTACGCCTATTCATGTGGGATTACATGGGCATTGTACGAACCGATAAACGACTAGAACGTGCATTACGTCGAATTCAGATGCTGCAGCAAGAAACTCATGAGTACTACAGCTACTTCAAGGTTTCGAACAACCTGTTAGAACTGCGTAACTTGCTGCAAGTGGCTGAGCTAATGGTTCGCTGTGCGATGCAACGCAAAGAGAGCCGCGGCCTTCACTACACATTGGATTACCCTGAACTTGCAGAAGACAGTGGCCCAACGATTTTGACGCCAGAGAAGCGCTAACCGCAACTAGGCACATTAGCCAATCGCGACAAGTCATGAAACGAAAAGGAGCCGAGTGCTCCTTTTTCTTTATTTATCGCTCTCTTTGCAAATGCGCCAAAAAGTGTCGATATTCTCCCTCACAGCAACTGTCTCGCCAAAGCAATACCGAGTGCCCGCATTCAAACTGCAATTTAACGAAGAACTGCGCCCAGATCTTATCAACGGACTTGAGTCGGTAAGTTCGGTTATTCAGCCTGATCTCACCATCTTCTTTGTAATCAAAACATCCATGGGCACTGTTTAGAATCGCATGATTGGTTTGGAACAAATTGATCAACAGCGCTAAACAATAGAGACTAGCCGCCAGAGGGATAGAAGACAGGACGATGGAAAACAAAAGGCACCCAAAAAGCGTGCCTTTTGTACATAATGCGGAATATGAAGGGGTAAGCTGAAGCTTAACGAACCTTGCTGAGGTTATGTGCAACAATTTTATCAACCATTGAAGCATGGCCTAGATTTTCACTGCGCCCATGTCCCATTACCCAAGTAAACAGATCTGGGTCATCACACTCTAATAGAGAAACAAAGTCGCGCTGTTCCTGCTCTTGCAATGAATCAAAACACTCTTCAAAAAATGGCATGATAACGACATCAAGCTCTAACATGCCACGACGGCAACCCCATTTAATTCGTGCTTTCTGCTCTACGGTGTACATTGGCTATCCTCACCTATAATTTCTCTTTCTCTGAGTGTACCAAGTCATACGCTCCGCAACTACTGTGTGAGTCACAGTCCCTATCTAAGCTCACAAAAAACCTAGGCTGACAAAGAAACAGAACCGGATTAACATAGGACTAACTAAAATGCTTAGGAAAGATAAAATGGATTGGAAAAACACATTTCAGCCACTTGCTCATACGCAAAATGAATCGCTTCCAGAACTGATGATGACACACGTATCAGATTGGAGTGCTATTACCATGATAGGCGATGACAAAAAATCATACCTGCAAGGTCAAGTAACGTGTGATGTCGTGACTCTTCCTAATGATGAATCCACATTAGGCGCACACTGTGACGCGAAAGGAAAGGTATGGAGTATCTTCCGCCTGTTCCATCACAATGGCGGCTACGCTCTCATGCAGCCTAAATCTGCGATTGAACGAGAGTTAGTTGAAATCAAAAAATACGCCGTGTTCTCTAAAGTGGATATTGAGCAAACGTCTGACGTTGTTATCGGTGTGATGGGCCCTTCAGCGGATCAATACATTGACTCTATTTCAGAAAGCCAAGCTAACGTGCGAGCACTCTCTGGTGGTACTGCGGTTAAAGTTTCGGATAATCGTTGGGCACTGCTCATTACCGAACAAGCTGCTGCAACCTTAGTATCGAGCAGCTCAGCAGCTAAAGTATCGGAAGCGCTTTGGCAGTATCATGAAATTCTTGATGCTCAGCCTAACGTAACGAAAGCAGAGCAAAACGAGCACATCCCTCAAGCGCTTAACCTGCAAGCGATTGGCGGTATCAGCTTTTCAAAAGGCTGTTACACAGGTCAAGAAACCGTTGCTCGTGCCAAGTATCGGGGCATCAACAAACGTGAGATGCGCATTGTTTCCGGGACGACAGCAGAAGCATTGTCTCTAGAAAATACAATTGAACTGGAGCGCAGTGTCGGTGAGAACTGGCGTGGCGCAGGCCGACTATTAAACGTCTATCAATTTGCTGATAACCAAGCGGTTGGTTTGATGGTACTGCCAAACAACCTTGATGACGATGTCCAGCTTCGATTGACTGCACAACCTGATCAAGCATGGAATATTCTGCCATTGCCTTACAGCCTCAACGACGAGTAACCGCGTGGAAACTCTGATTACACAATGGCTGGATCAACAGCAGGTGGACTATCGCCTGCTGATACAAAGCAAGCCAACCACCAGCATCGAAGAGACCGCGCAAGAGCGAGGCATTGACGCCTCTCAAATGGTGAAGTGCATCCTACTCAAGGATATGGGTAACCAATATGCGTTAGCCTGTACCGCCGGTGATCGTTCTATCGATCCTAAGAAAGTGCGCTCAGTGCTCAATTGCCGCCGAATGACCTGCGTATCACTAAAAGATGTTGAATCCATTACTGGTTTTCAAGTCGGATGTGTCGGCCCCATTGCGCTAAAGAGGCATATGCCGATCATTTTTGACCCTTCAATTCAAAACAACACCACCGTTACCATTAGCTCCGGCGAGCGAATGGCAGGTATCGCTCTAGCTCCCGGTGATCTTATGGCACTCTGCACACCCATTGTTGCGGCCATCAGTCGATGATCCTTTCGCTCGCAAACTTGATCTAAACTTTTCATTCAATACATTTTTCGTGTGAATGTCGTCGTAATAAAAGCGTATGATCAATGATTCTTTAGTCAAGATAAGGGCATAAGTAGTCACACCATGCAATTTGCGTTATGGTAACTTTACTGACGAACCTATAGGCAAATCAGTACAAGTGAATCCACTGAGTAACATCAGCATCCACTTTTGTGTAATGCATCTGTGACTATTCGCCCGTTTTAGACGGGCTTTTTTTATGCCTAAATTTTACAATTTTATTACACAAAAACAAAAAGAACGCCTATTCTTATATCTGTAACATCTCTACTGCTTAATAACTAAACAGGAAAGTTCATGGCGGTTTCCTTACTCACTATTATTTTGAGGAGAAGCTCACGTAAAAATGGATATTTACTACAAAAAGTGCTTAGAACAGCACAAATATCTAATTAACGTCAACTCTACTGCATATTAATCCACGCTTATCACAATTATTATTTCGGATTTTTTCTACAATATGCTGGCTAAGTAAATATAAGGATAATTAAGAATGAGACTGTTTAAGCGCTATACACCGGGTATGATTGCTAAACATGTAAGTCGACTTTTCAAAGGACGAATCTACATTTACGGCGTCGGAAAATTTGAGTTTGATCATGGCAAACTCGTATTACCGGAGCGAGCAGAAAAACGTCACTTTCAAACCGTGAAAGAGATCAACAATGAAATCATGAAACTGCGTTGCGCATACGCCTAATCTGATTATCTAAAGAATTAAAAACAAAAGGGTTGGCATATTAATGCCAACCCTTTTTAGCGATTCTAATTCTGAGCCTCATATTTTGCCGCGAGTTATTCTTTAAAACGACTCAACAGCTTAGCTATTGAGTGGCTATCGGTAAGTCATGGGACGTTTCGCTAAATCAGGAAGGTTTCCGGATAGGCCGAGCGCCCTTTTCATTATTTCATCTTTTGCGCCAGGCAGCTGGCCCGCAAGCTTCATACCGATACCACGAATCAACTTCTTAGCTGGATTATCGCCTTCAAACAGATCTTTAAAACCCTGCATAGAGGCAATCATTTTGGCCGCCTCTGCTTTTCTCCAGCGTTCATAGCCACGGAGGTGACGCTTGGTACCGATGTCCTCGCCTGCGGCCCATAGCTTTAGCAACTCTTGCGCTAAGCTTGCTGCGTCTAATAGACCCAGGTTCACGCCCTGCCCGGCTAACGGGTGAATGGTATGTGCAGCATCCCCCACTAAAGCCACACGTTCTACAACAAAGTCACGCGCATAACGCATACGCAGTGGAAAGGCAAAACGCTCACCCACCACTTCGCATAGCCCAAGTTTTGAGTCAAACTCAGCCGTCAGTTGCTTATTAAAATCAGCATCCGACATAGATACAAGTGTCTCGGCACGATTGGGGTCTGTAGACCAAACAATCGAGCTCATGTTGCTCGGTTGCATTGGTAGGAATGCCAATGGGCCTTGAGGTGTGAATATTTGACGAGCAACGCTGTGATGCGGCTCTGCGGTTTTGATGTTCGCAACAATCGCACTGTGCCCATAATCCCAATGCGTTAGAGGAATATCTTGCTGCTTACGAACCCAAGAGTTCGCGCCATCCGCGCCCACGACTAACTTAGCGGTCAATGCTTGGCCATTGTCTAGAGTTAACCATGCTTCACTTTCACCAATCGCCATCGTTTTGCACGTGGCGGGCATATACAGGCTGACATTGTCTTGCTGCTTAACCTGATCAAGCAGTGCCAGTTGAATCACGCGGTTTTCAACGATATGACCGAGATTCGGCTGAGCCAAGCGTGTCGAGTCAAACTCGATGCGAGCAAAGCTGTCTTGTTCCCACACTTCCATCGCTTGGTAGGGCGCAGCACGTCTTTGCTCAATGCCTTGCCATGCACCTAGGTTACGTAAAATGACTTCACTAGAACGACTCAATGCAGACACTCGAACATCCGGCAGTTCACTCAGCCCTTCATTGGGTGCTCTGCCCTCTATGACGGCGACTCTTAAGTCACTGTCTTTCAGAGCAACAGCAAGCGCTAGGCCAACCATGCCACCACCAACAATCGCGATATCAACACTTTGCATCATTATTTTCTACCTTATCTTTTTACTAGGCCAAGCGTATGACGCAAAAGTGGACCTTTAAGTGGTGGAAGGTTATCGATTACCGCTAACCCAAGATTACGCCCAATGCGAGCGGTCAAAAAATTGTTTGAGAACAGATGAACTAGGCTTGAAGTCAGCGTGATCGTTGTGTCTCTATCTTGTTCTCTACGTTTTCTAAAGTTAACAAGACCACGGTAACGCCCCACATCATCTAACTGAGTACATAACTCTTCCGCTAAGGATGCCACATCTCGGATGCCGAGATTAAAGCCTTGACCCGCAATCGGGTGAAGCGTTTGAGCGGCATTTCCGACAATCGCAAAGCGATGAGAAATATTCTGCTGGCGGTGACGAAGAATCAGTGGGTAACTGGCACGCTTGCCGACTTTCTCTAGTCGACCAAGTCGCCAACCAAAGTCGCTCTGCAACCGTTCAAGAAATTCGTCGTCAGTTAAGGTCATCACTTTTTGTGCTTGCTCTGGGGGCAAACACCAAACCAGCGACAAACGGTTGTCACTCATCGGCAATAGAGCAACAGGTCCATGCTCAGTAAAGCGCTCAAAGGCGCGACCTTGATGGGGTTCACTCGCCATAATATTGGCGATCACAGCGACTTGCTCAAAGTCATGCTCATTCAATGAGATATTAAGTTGCTGACAACAGGTTGAGATAGCACCATCCGCTGCAACCAGCAACTGAGTTGTTACCGTTTGTCCACTTGTCATCTCAATCGTTATGAACGATTGCTCACGTTCAACTTTATTGACAGACTCAGGGCAAAGTATCGTAATTGCGGGTTCAGCCTCAAGCTTCTGCTGATAGATTCGTCCCACATCCGCCAATTCCACCACGTAGCCAAGCGCATCAACAGCCAGATTGTCACTGTAGATGTCCGTCATCCCGGCATGTCCTCGATCCGATACATGGATATCTTTAATCGGGGTTGCGACCGGAGCGATCGATTGCCACAAGTGTAAAGAATCAAGGATCTGCACCGTGCCATAAGACAAAGCGATCGAACGAGAATCAAAACCGGGGTGAGCTTGATGATCAACCTGATAAGGCTCCACTACTGCTATCGATAGTGAACCTTGGCTTAGGTGATTCAGAGCAAGGGCTAAGGTTGCCCCCGCCATTGCGCCACCAGCAATTACAACATCATACTGAGCCATCATAACCTCAAACAATCAAGCGAATTAGTGAATGGTTGGCGCCGAATCTTCAGATGGGCGAGCACCAAACTCAGCATGAATCGTTAATGCGCACGCTTTTACATGCTCAATCACGTGCTCTAGAAGCTGCGCTTGTTCTTCCATGTCATCATCTTCGTCAATGCCTAGCTTTGCCATCTCTTCAAGATCAGCTAACGCTTCTTTGGTATCGTCAGACGCTTTATTCAATTGAGCGCCAACCAGACCTAAACCTGAAATGAAATGGTTAATCCAATCTGATACACCGTCCGCAAGATCAAACAAGCTTGCACTTGCGTCTTCGTCTGGCAGTAACATAGACAATTCCATGCCTGAACCGGTGATTTCACTGCTCGTGACTTTGAGTGTCGCTTCCGCTAGCGTTAATGCGCGATCGGGCCAACCCATGCCTTCATTGGTGTAATCAAAGATCAGGGGTTGCCAGCTTTTATCTGCCAGGTTTAAGCCTCCGCTCAACATACCCGTTAACAGACCATGCATCTCAGCTGGGTTTACGGCTAGGCTCGCCGATTGAAGTTCAGTCGCAACCGTTAGATAATCAGGTAAAGTCGTTTCACTCATCAGTAGTTCGCTCAGTTATTCTTGATATCGATAATATAATCGTACCACTTCACCCCAATTCTGGTAAGCGTCGATACCAAGCAATTGAAGAGTGACTGACTACCAATTGTTCAATTTGCTGAATTACTGTGTGCTCAAGCTCTCATTTACAAACAGTCACTCTGAAAAGCTTGAATCTTAATAGCGGTTTACCTATAGTTTCTCCCTCAGAGGAGATTGCTTCCTCATCGGTACTTGCGCTTTTTCTTTTAAAAAAAAGATAAAGAGCAGAAGCCTTAAAATAGCGCGTTAAAGAGTTCATCCATCATGAGTAATCAAGCGGTAGACGTTGAAATATTAGGAAAACTGACTCGAGTGAATTGTCCTCCAGGGCAAGAAGAGTCATTGATTGCAGCTGCGGCCGATCTTGATAATCGATTGAAAGAGATGGCTGAACGTACTAAGGTAACTAATGAAGTGAAGCTGCTAACGATTGCAGCTCTGAATATTTGCTATGAATTACAAACGAAAAAGTTTGAAGCAAATGATGAACAAAACGCACTGACCGAGCGTATGGAATTGCTCACGACATCACTGTCAGATGTCCTCAGTAAAGTTAAGCACGGACAGCAATAGCGTACACAAAATTTACCCTGGAGTGTTTGTCAGAGGATTTACGTCCCCGAGCCGATAAGCAATCCCTAAGGGTTAGTACTTGAGTGCTATTGAGCATGCTCGGCCCGACCGAGAAGCCTACGGTAATCATTGCTGATCCGCCTTGAACTCGCTGGTTCAAGGGCCATCTATTCTCAACGGCACTTTGGGGTATCCCTTCTTATGCAGACGCTCACACGCAGCGAATTTCGCAAACAGATCCGCATCAAACGCAATGCCTTGTCTGGCGAACAGCAAACTCAATCCGCTTTAGATTTAGTCCAGCAGTGCGCTCAACTGACTGAGATCCAGTCAGCTCAGCATATAGCGCTCTATATCTCTATTGATGGCGAACTCGATACCCAACCTTTAATCGAGTGGTTATGGTCGCAAGGTAAACAAACGTATTTACCAGTATTGCACCCCTTCTCTAGCGGGCACTTATTGTTTCTGCACTACTCTCCAACCACTCCCACGGTATTAAATAAATATGGCATCGTAGAGCCTCAACTGAATCAAATGCTGGTTAAGCCTTGCCATCAACTCGACCTTATCTTCGCCCCCCTTGTTGGTTTTGACTCTCGAGGGCATCGCTTAGGCATGGGCGGCGGATATTATGATCGCACTCTGGCGAAGTGGTTTGAGACAGGCAGTGGCGCAACGCCAATTGGTTTGGCTCATGATTGCCAACATGTCGATACCTTACCGACAAAAGAGTGGGACATTCCGTTACCTAAAATAGTGACTCCGAGTAAAACTTGGCAATGGGAAAACAACCATTAAAGCGCTATAATCCCGCCGCAAACGTTAACCTCAATATAGAAACGTTAACTTCAATACGCGAACGATTAATTCAAAGCACAATACCTTATTCAGGAGAATGGCATGACTCAAGATGAAATGAAAAAAGCAGCGGGCTGGGCAGCACTTCAATATGTTGAAGAAGGCAGCATTGTCGGCGTTGGCACTGGTTCTACAGTAAATCACTTCATCGACGCGCTTGGCACAATGAAAGAGAAAATCAAAGGTGCGGTTTCAAGCTCTGTCGCTTCTACTGAAAAACTGGAAGCACTAGGCATCAAAGTTTTTGAGTGCAACGACGTTTTCAAACTGGATGTTTATGTTGATGGCGCAGATGAGATTAATGCTTCACGCGACATGATCAAAGGCGGCGGCGCTGCTCTCACTCGTGAAAAAATCGTCGCGGCTATCTCTGATAAGTTTGTGTGTATTGTTGACGGAACTAAAGCTGTTGATGTGCTGGGTAAATTCCCACTGCCTGTTGAAGTGATTCCAATGGCACGTTCATACGTTGCACGTGAACTGGTGAAACTGGGTGGTGACCCCGTTTACCGTGAAGGCTGCACCACGGATAACGGTAACATGATCTTAGATGTTTACGGTATGGCGATCGAAAATCCAAAACAGTTAGAAGACATCATCAATGGTATTGCTGGTGTTGTTACTGTCGGTCTATTCGCTCACCGTGGCGCTGATGTAGTGATCACTGGCACACCTGAAGGTGCAAAAATTGAGGAATAAATAAAAAATATTCATTTTTTGTTGTTTCATTACATACGGCGCCCAAGGGCGCCGTTATTTTTGCTTTTTCCCATAGAATTATGTCTTATTCCGTAATTTTCTTACCCAAAACATTTTTTTTTTGTTACTTTATTGTTCAGAAGACGCACAAGGAAACGTTTGTCTCCCAACAAAATGGTGAATTTGCTTCCCCTTTCTGCCATTTTGCAGCACGTGCGCCGCATTTGCCCAACCTTCCCATTTTAAGGACGAGAATAATGGCTAAAGTTTCACTGGAAAAAGAAAAGATTAAGATTCTACTTCTGGAAGGTCTTCACCCTTCTTCTGTAGAAGTATTGCAAGCCGCAGGTTACACAAACATTGAGTACCATAAAGGCTCTCTACCTGAAGAAGAGCTTCTTGAAGCGGTTAAAGATGCTCATTTCATCGGTATTCGTTCTCGCACGAACCTTTCCCAAAACGTTATTGATGCTGCTGAAAAATTGGTTGCTATCGGCTGTTTCTGTATTGGTACTAACCAAGTTAACCTTAAAGCGGCAGCAAAGCGCGGTGTCCCTGTGTTCAATGCCCCATTCTCAAACACTCGAAGTGTTGCAGAACTTGTTCTTGGTCAGATTCTATTGCTACTTCGTGGCATTCCAGAAAAGAACGCGCTTGCTCACCGTGGCATCTGGAAAAAAAGTGCCGACAACTCTAACGAAGCTCGTGGTAAGCGTCTAGGTATTATTGGTTACGGCCATATCGGTACTCAACTGAGTATTATTGCGGAAAACCTTGGTATGCGCGTTTACTTCTTCGATATTGAAAACAAACTGTCGCTAGGTAACGCAACTCAAGTTCACACCATGACTGAATTGCTGAACAAGTGTGACGTGATCTCTTTGCACGTACCCGAAACCAACGAAACGAAAAACATGATGGGTAAAGAAGAGTTCGAGCGCATGAAGCCTGGATCTATCTTTATTAATGCAGCACGCGGCACGGTCGTCGATATTCCTGCTCTATGTGGTGCTCTGGAATCTGGCCACCTTTCTGGTGCGGCGATCGATGTTTTTCCAACAGAACCAAAAACCAATGCAGACCCATTCGAGTCTCCATTAATACAATTCGACAATGTTATCCTAACGCCTCACGTGGGTGGTTCAACTCAAGAAGCGCAAGAGAATATTGGTGTCGAAGTGGCAGGTAAACTCGCAAAATACTCTGATAACGGCTCTACGCTATCGAGTGTTAACTTCCCTGAAGTATCGCTACCACTGCATACTGGCACATCTCGCTTGCTACACATCCACGAAAACCGCCCTGGTATTCTGACTCAAATCAATACCATCTTCGCTGAAGAAGGGATCAACATTGCAGGTCAATACTTGCAAACAACTGCTGATATGGGATACGTGGTTATTGATGTAGAAGCCGATCGATCAGAAGAAGCTCTGCTTAAACTGAAAGAGATCGAAGGCACCATTCGAGCACGCTTACTGCATTAATCATCGAATTCAATAGGCATAAAAAAGGCTCTCATCATGAGAGCCTTTTAGCATTTAGCCTATCGTAGGTAATGAGATCATCATGATCTAAAAACTGCGATAATGACCTCGTCACTCTTCTATATGGTAAATCACATCCACACGATCGCGAATCGTGATCGTTGAATCTTCATAAGAGTTTGATTCTGTTCTTGCATCCATTGCCATTGAACGCATAAGTACTGGCTGAGAAGGTTGTGCGTTGTAGTCTATACGCCATACGTCGCCGAGCTTACGCTCAAAACCACTCGCTAATGATTTCGCTTTTGATGTTGCATCTTTAATGGCTGCTAAGCGCGCTTGCTCTTGATACTTAGCTTGGTCGCGAACTTGAAGCTGGATGTTATCAATCTGATTAATACCCTCTCCAATGGCGATATCCATGTACTCATTGAGATTCGCGAGCTTAGTCACTTGAACCGTCACATTACGTGAGGCTCGGTAGCCAACTAATTCAGGTTTGCCACCTTTCGGGTAGTGGTATTGAGGCGACAAATACAAGTTCGAACTATGGACGCTCGCTTCTTCTACCCCCGCTTTATGAAGCTTATTTAAGAAACCCGTCACCACTTTATCAACGGTATTTTTCGCCTGTTCAGCGGTCATTGTCGATTCAACAACTCTCACAGAGAATGTCGCCATATCGGGTTTCGCGATCACTTCACCATAACCGGTCGTTGAAATATGCGGAAAGGATGGAGAGCCCGCTAAGGATGGAAAACTCACAACGCTCAATATTGCAGTGAAAGTAAGAGACGTTGCTAACATCTTTGGTACAAACTTCATGAGATAGACCTATGCTAAACAAATATACTTTCATCATAGAGCAATTTGCAGTTTAGCCAATTCAGATACGCACTTCTAACAGAACTTTGACGCTTGAAAAAGCAACGATTTACTGAGGTAAGTGATTGTGAGCAAAACTCAATATCGCTTGAGATATCTCTTTTAGGACTCCACTCTCTAGCTGCCAATGGTGCCAATAGATGCGATAAGACAACAGAAAGCCAGGGGTAATATCAATAAGAGCTCCTGATTCTAGCTCATCGATGATCTGTAATCGAGGAATCAGACAGTAGGCAACGCCCGACAACGCTAAACGTACGAACGCTTCCGAGCTACCGACCGTATGGTTAATGACACTGTCTCTTGGCACATTAAAATGATCATGCAGAAACTTTTTATGCAGATCATCGTACTGATCATACGAAACCGCCGGGGCTTTACTGAGTGTTGTGTAACTCACTCCCTCGGAGAAATAGCGGTCATAAAAATCAGAACTAGCCACACAGACATAGTCCATCCTACCAAGATAGTCGGCACTACAACCCGGAAGAGCTTGAGACTCCAAACTGATCGCCCCAGCAACCTCACCACTTTTGATCTTATCAAGGGTTCTAGACTCACCATGAATCGCGAGGTTCAACTCAACGTTACGAGACTTCATCACATCAGATAGAGCTGGCAGTAACCATGTCGCCAAGCTATCAGCATTAGTAGCAATGGAGATCGATAGTGGCTGAGTAACGTCTTCATTCATTAACTCAGGCACAAGCTCGTGCTCTAATAATCGAACCCGCCGGTACAAGCCCAGCAACTTTCTTCCGGCCGGTGTTGGCCTTGGTGGGCTTTCTCTCACGAGAGCCGGCTGAGCTAACCACTTTTCTAGCTGCTTGATACGCTGAGACACTGCTGACTGGGAGATATATAACTGCTCAGCAGCTCTCTCAAAGCTACGTTGTTTCACAACGGCATCCAGAGCTTCTATCCATTTATAATCCAATCCACGCATCAATTTGCTTCCTTTTTAAGCTAACTCACCATTACATTAGCAACTCTAATAATGGATTAAAATCATTAATTATACTTATTTAAATAGTCGGGGTATCTTCGCCCCATAGTCTGTGAATATCGTTAAATAAGTGGAGATTAAAATGAGTTTTTGGGTTTTATTACAAGGTTTTGGTCTAGGGGCAAGCATGATTATCCCGATTGGTGCACAGAATGCGTACGTCCTAAATCAAGGGATAAAACGTAACCATCACTTAACGACTGCGACAATCTGTAGCCTACTCGATACCCTGTTTATCTCATTAGGTATTTTTGGTGGTGGTGCTATCTTATCGAAAAATGAAGTACTGTTAACTTCAGTAACATTAGGTGGTATTGCCTTTCTAACAATGTATGGCTTGTTATCGCTTAGAAGTGCTTTCAGAGGGCATACCGGTGATGAATCAAAGAGGGAGATCGTGGCTCGTGGTAAACGAACCGTCATCTTAGGTGCTTTGGCGGTAACCGTATTAAACCCACACTTATATCTGGATACCGTGGTAATTCTTGGATCCATTGGCGGACAGTTTGAAGGCAATGACAGACTTGCCTTTGCGGTTGGGACGATCTTAGCTTCATTCGTCTGGTTTTACTCGTTATCATTAGGAGCTGCGAAGCTAGGCCCAACACTCTCGCAACCGAATGTTAAGAAAAGCATTGATATTGTGGTTGCGATCATGATGTTTGTTATCGCTTTTTTACTCACACAAGAATTGGCCGAAAAATACTGGTAAGGAACTCATCATGACCACGTTAGACAACATCTATCAGCACAACATTTCCCTATTAAAAAATGCAGGTATTGAGTTCAATGAATGGCAACACGAACCCATTTTAGATTTCGAAACCGATCTGATCGTTGCAAAACGACTAGGGTGGACAGGAACACACAGTAAGAGTTTGTTTTTAAAATTAAAGGGGGGCGGTTTTGCACTGTATCTTACCGATAAAGATAAACGCTTAGACAGTAAAAGGCTAAAGCAGGTGTTAGGAAAACGTCCATCCGTTTGTAGCGATGAAGAAATGATAAGTCAAACGCATTGTGTGCCAGGAGCGGTATGCCCATTTGTGATACCAAGTGATATTCCAATCGTCGTCGACCAGCAACTCTATCAATGTGAAGAAATACTTTATACCCCCGGAGAGCCAACCATCACTATCGGCTTTGCAGGATCATCATTACCCATTTTACTCAGCAAACTGGACAACACTATTATTCAAATATAAAAAAACGAGGCTCAAGCCTCGTTTTTTATTAATAGTATCAAAGAGAACCTTAATTTAAGATTCTACTTTATTCATATGTACATCCATTTGCGGGAATGGGATTTCGATACCTTCATTATCCAAGCCTTCTTTGATGGCTTGCATAAGATCGAAATAGACACTCCAGTAATCAGCAGTGTTCACCCATGGGCGAACCACAAAGTTAACCGAAGAGTCAGCAAGTGTATGAACACCAACTAGCACACCAGGCTCTTTCAACACACGTTCATCAGACTCACAGATCTTAGTCAGCAACGCTTTTGTTTTCTGAAGATCGGCCTTGTAAGAGACGCCTATCATCAAATCAATTCGACGCGTTGTGTGACGTGAGTAGTTGGTAATTGGGCTACCGATAACACTACCGTTAGGTACTACGACCATTTTATTATCAGGTGTTGTAAGGACGGTTTGGAAGATTTGAATCGAATCAACCGACCCCGCTACACCACCAATTTCCACATAGTCACCTGACTTAAATGGACGGAAGGCAACAATAAGGACACCTGCCGCAAAGTTAGACAGTGAACCTTGCAGTGCAAGACCTACCGCTAAACCAGCAGCACCAATAACCGCTACCACAGATGCTGTTTGAACCCCTAAGCGACCAAGTGCAGCAATAAGAACAATAACAAACAATAAGTAACGAACTAAACCATGGATAAACTCTATAACGGCTCTATCCATATCCTTTTTCTCTAGAACCTTAGAGATACTATTGGCTACCGCTTTCACAATCAGGTTACCAATAAATAGGATAACCAATGCTGAAATGATATTTACGCCGTATTGGATAAAGAGATCTGAATTATTTGTTAACCACTGATTTGCAAGAGACAAACCATCCACCATTGGGGTATCAGTCGCTGTCGAACTATCAGCCATAATGTGTATCCTCTATATAATATACTTTAAACTAAACTGCCTTAAGCCAAACCTGCTCAACAAAAAAACAGTTCGAATCCTGTTAAGTTACTGTGTTAAAAGCAAATTAAAGCCTAGTCCTTTTTTAGAAACTAAACCAAGTTTAGTTTTTCGGCACGATATCCTATCTTTGACAGATTGCAAAGCCATATTTATGTAAGCATTTGAATTAATAACACTTACCAATAAACACAAATACCGATAACTAAAAGACTACGAAATTTATTTACCGTAGGCTAGGTTTTTCACATATTTAATACAAGTTTTTGTCACGCATAAAAAAACCCGCTCAATGAGCGGGTTTTTTAAAACTTAAAGAGTACTTAAATTCAAAGAATTATAGTACGTCGATAGCGTTAAGGTCAGCAAATGCTTTCTCAAGACGAGCAACCATTGAAGCTTGACCAGCACGTAGCCATACGCGTGGATCGTAGTACTTCTTGTTTGGCGCAGCTTCGCCAGTTGGGTTACCGATTTGACCTTGTAGGAAATCAAAGTTTTCAGCAGAGTAAGTACGGATACCATCCCAAGTAGCCCACTGTGTATCAGTATCGATGTTCATTTTGATAACACCGTAACCGATAGACTCTTGAATTTCTGCTTCAGAAGAACCAGAACCACCGTGGAATACGAAGTTTAGAGCGTTAGGTGCGATACCAAACTTCTCTGCACAGTATGCTTGAGAGTCACGTAGGATAGTAGGAGTCAGTACAACGTTACCCGCTTGGTAAACACCGTGTACGTTACCGAAAGATGCAGCGATAGTGAAACGTGGGCTGATAGCTGTTAGTTTCTCGTATGCGTATGCAACATCTTCAGGAGAAGTGTAAAGCTCAGATGCGTCCATATCAGAGTTATCAACGCCGTCTTCTTCACCACCAGTACAACCTAGTTCGATTTCTAGAGTCATGTTCATCTTAGCCATACGCGCAAGGTATTGGCCAGAGATTTCGATGTTTTCTTCTAGAGACTCTTCAGAAAGGTCGATCATGTGAGAAGAGAATAGAGGCTTACCAGTTTGAGCGAAGAACTCTTCACCAGCGTCTAGTAGACCGTCGATCCATGGAAGAAGTTTCTTCGCAGCGTGGTCAGTGTGAAGAATAACTGGAACACCGTAAGATTCAGCAACAGCGTGTACGTATTTTGCACCCGCTACAGCACCAAGGATTTGTGCACCTTGACCTTCAAGTTTAACGCCTTTACCAGCGAAGAAACCAGCACCGCCGTTAGAGAACTGAACAACAACAGGAGCTTTAACTTTAGCCGCTGCTTCTAGAACACCGTTGATTGAATCTGTGTTAACAACGTTTACAGCAGGAAGTGCAAATTTGTTTTCTTTTGCTACTTCAAATACTTTCTGTACGTCATCGCCAGAAATTACACCAGGTTTTACAAAATCGAAGATCTTAGACATGGAAATAGTCCTATTTATTCTATCGTTTTAAGATTAAAAAACTTAAGTTCAAAAACTTGCAATCGTTTGCTCACAACTTGTGCCATTCTAGCAAAAAAGTGTGATACGCAGCAAACGATAAAAGGCGAGATTCACATCTCGCCTTTCTAAATCAATTATGCTTTAGCGCGCTCTTCAAGCATTGCTACTGCAGGAAGTACTTTACCTTCAACAAACTCAAGGAAAGCGCCACCACCAGTAGAGATGTAAGAAACGTCAGCTTTGATACCGAACTTGTCGATAGCTGCTAGCGTATCACCACCACCAGCTACAGAGAAACCTGCAGAGTCAGCGATTGCTTTAGAAATACCCGCTGTACCCGCTTCGAAGTTCTTAAATTCGAATACGCCTACAGGACCATTCCAAAGAATAGTTTTTGCGTTGCCGATGATTTCAGCTAGTGCCGCAGTTGAATCTGGACCAAGGTCGAAGATCATGTCGTCGTCTTGAACTTCAGAAACGAGCTTGATTTCAGCTTCTGCGTTTTCGTCAAACGCTTTAGCACATGCAACGTCTGTTGCTACTGGGATAGCACACTCTTTCATTAGCTTTTGAGCCGTTTCAACTAGGTCAGCTTCGTATAGAGACTTACCGACGTTGTGGCCTTCAGCAGCGATGAATGTGTTCGCGATACCACCACCAACAACAAGTTGGTCAGCAATTTTAGAAAGAGATTCTAGAACCGTTAGTTTAGTAGAAACTTTAGAACCACCAACGATAGCCACTAGTGGACGCTCAGGGTTATCCATTGCTTTACCTAGTGCTTCAAGTTCAGCCGCTAGTAGAGGACCAGCACACGCGACAGGAGCGTAAGTACCCACACCGTGTGTAGACGCTTGAGCACGGTGAGCAGTACCAAATGCGTCCATCACGAAGATGTCACATAGTGCAGCGTATTGCTTAGAAAGTGCTTCTTCGTTCTTCTTCTCGCCTTTGTTAAAGCGAACGTTTTCAAGAACCGTTAGTTCACCCGCGTTTAGCTCTAGGCCGTTTACGTAATCTTTCGCTAGTTTAACGTCGCAGTCTAGTGCGTCGTTTAGGTAGTTAACTACAGGAGCTAGAGAGAACTCTTCGTTGTATTCGCCTTCAGTAGGACGACCAAGGTGAGAAGTAACCATTACCTTTGCGCCAGCTTCTAGACAAAGTTTGATAGTTGGTAGTGATGCTAGGATACGTGCATCTGAAGTTACTTTACCGTCTTTTACTGGTACGTTTAGGTCAGCACGGATGAATACGCGTTTACCTGCAAGTTCCAGGTCAGTCATCTTGATCACAGACATGATTTGTCCTCTCAAATTTAAATAAATATAAAGTTTTGGAAACTCAGCAACCCTGCTAAGTCTATAAATTATTCAACTGGTAATACTTTAGCTGCTTATAATATGTGGATACTTTGCATTTATTTCAAGCTAAAAATAAATAATCCGCATATTTGCTTCTAGGCCTTACTTCTTACCTTCAGAAGCTTGCATTGCAAGAACCGTATCCAGCATTCGGTTCGCAAAGCCCCATTCATTGTCACACCACACGAGCATTTTCACTAGGTGGCCATTACTCACTCGAGTTTGTGAACCATCAACGATTGCGCTATGGGGATCGTGATTAAAGTCGATGGAAACGAGCGGCGCTTCAGTATAGTCAACTATATTGTGTAATGTACACTGGGAGGCATTAACAATGGTTTGATTTACGTCATTAACTTTCACATTTGCATTAATTGTGACACTTAAATCCATCGCTGTGACGTTTACCGTCGGCACGCGCACAGATATCGCTTCAAATTTGTTAGAAAATTTCGGGAAAATTCTTTCAATACCTTTATGCAATTTGGTATCAACAGGAATGATAGATTGGCTTGCCGCTCGAGTACGGCGCAAATCACTGTGGTACGCATCGATAACTTGTTGATCATTCATTGAAGAGTGAATGGTTGTGATGGTACCGGACTCAATGCCAAAGGCGTCATCAAGTACCTTAATGATCGGGACAATACAGTTGGTAGTACATGAACCGTTAGAAACGATTCTGTGGTCAGCTTCGATAGTATCGTGATTGACACCGTAGATAATGGTGTTGTCTAGGTCATTAGCACCTGGGTGTGAAAACAACACCTTTTTAGCACCAGCAGCAATGTGCGCTAGACCATCATCTCTACAGCCATAAACACCTGTACAATCGAGAACAATATCCACCTCAAGGTCACGCCACGGCAACAGCTCGATATCAGCAAGGTGCAAAATACGAATCGTATCGAACTCACCTTTATCTTCCACACCGATGCCATGGTGAACATAGATGTGTTCTTGGTCGTTGGAGATCTTCTTACCGAAGCGGCCGTGACTGGTGTCGTACTGCAATAGGTGAGCCATAGCGTCCGGCTGAGCAAGCTCATTGACCGCTACTACTTTGATTTGTTGGCTTTTGCCACTTTCATAAACAGCACGCAATACATTACGCCCTATTCTTCCAAATCCGTTTATCGCGACTTTTAGCATGATTCCATCGCCCTACATGATTTTCATGCCACAAATAGTAACCGATAGCCATCTAAAGCGCATTAAATTCGTGATATGTATCGAAGCATTACCTCTATAAAACTTGATTAATATTTCAATGATATGCATTTTAGCTGAAAGATAAATTATTTTTCTGTTGGCTATTTCTTTTCTCGTTTCATCACCCAAAGGAAATGACTATGTCAGGTTACCCAGCGACCCACTTTTGTAAGCAATGTTCACAAGAAACGCCTCATAGCGAAATCTTAGTGAGAAAAACGAGCAGCTACGACAGGGATCGTTCGTTACTTGGAAGAGTTAAGCTAATGGCTCACACCTTTATCAATGGTGGGCATTACTACGACATGGATCGATACGTGACGTGTAAAATCTGTGGCCGCAAAGAAAAAGATAACCGGGGTAATGAGTTTGAGTAAATCTTAAACTCATAGAATCCAAAATAAAAAACCGAGCAACATGGCTCGGTTTTCTCTTTTCTATACTCAAAATAATTTAAAGAGTATTAAGCTAAAAGCTCTTTCGCTGTGTTTACAACGTTTTCAGTCGTGAAACCGAACATTTTGAACAGCTCGTCTGCTGGTGCAGATTCGCCGAACGTTGTCATACCGATGATCTTGCCACCAAAACCAACGTACTTGTACCAGAAGTCAGCGATGCCCGCTTCAACAGCGATACGTGCCGTTACGTCAGATGGAAGTACAGATTCACGGTACTGCGCATCTTGCTTGTCAAATGCGTCAGTGGCAGGCATAGAGACTACGCGTACTTTCTTACCTTCAGCCGTTAGCTCAGCAGCAGCGTTAACCGCAAGCTCAACTTCAGAACCCGTTGCAATGATGATTAGCTCTGGCTTACCAGCACAATCTTTCAGGATGTAACCACCCTTAGCGATGTTAGCCACTTGCTCAGCGTCACGATCTTGTTGTGCCAGGTTTTGACGAGAGAAGATAAGTGCAGAAGGACCCTCTTTACGTTCGATTGCCAGTTTCCAAGCCACGGCAGACTCAACTTGGTCACATGGGCGCCATGTGCTCATGTTTGGAGTCAAACGTAGAGAAGCGATCTGCTCCACCGGTTGGTGAGTCGGACCATCTTCGCCTAGGCCGATAGAATCGTGTGTGTAAACTTGGATGTTCTGAACTTTCATCAGAGCCGCCATACGCATTGCGTTACGTGCGTATTCCATGAACATTAGGAACGTTGCGCCGTAGGGTACGAAACCACCGTGAAGGGCGATACCGTTCATGATCGCTGTCATACCGAATTCACGTACACCGTAGTGGATGTAGTTACCAGAGAAGTCAGTTGCTTCAAGCGACTTAGAACCCGACCACATAGTCAGGTTAGAAGGCGCAAGGTCAGCAGAGCCACCCATGAATTCAGGTAGCATAGCACCAAACGCTTCTAGTGCATTTTGAGAGGCTTTACGTGAAGCGATGTTTGCTGGGTTAGCTTGAAGATCAGCAATGATTGCCGATGCTTTCTCTTCCCACTCAGCGGGTAGTTCGCCGTTAGTACGACGTTTGAATTCTGCTGCTAGTTCTGGGTAAGCCGCTGCGTATGCGTCAAATTTAGCATTCCACGCCGCTTCTTTTGCTGCGCCTGCTTCTTTTGCATTCCACTCTGCTGCGATATCCGCTGGGATTTCAAAAGGACCGTGTTCCCAACCCAGTGCTGCTTTCGTTGCTGTGATTTCATCAGCGCCTAGTGGAGCACCGTGACAGTCGTGCGTACCGGCTTTGTTTGGCGAACCAAAACCGATGATCGTTTTAGTACAGATAAGAGTTGGACGAGGGTCCGCTTTCGCCGCTTCAATCGCTGCGTTGATAGCGTCAGAGTCGTGACCATCTACCGCTGGGATTACATGCCAACCGTAAGCTTCAAAACGCTTAGGTGTATCGTCAGAGAACCAACCTTCCACTTCACCATCGATAGAGATGCCGTTGTCATCCCAGAAAGCGACTAGCTTACCAAGACCAAGCGTACCGGCTAGAGAACAGGCTTCGTGAGAGATACCTTCCATCAGACAGCCATCACCCATGAACACGTAAGTGAAATGATCGACGATGTCGTGGCCTTCTTTATTGAACTGTGCCGCCAGTGCTTTCTCTGCCATCGCCATACCAACAGCGTTAGTGATGCCTTGACCTAGTGGACCCGTCGTTGTTTCGATGCCCGGTGCGTAACCATACTCTGGGTGACCTGGAGTCTTAGAGTGCAGTTGACGGAAATTTTTCAGGTCTTCAATTGAAAGCTCGTAACCTGCAAGGTGAAGCAGAGAATAAATCAACATTGAACCATGACCGTTAGATAGGATAAAACGGTCGCGGTCAGCCCACTCTGGGTTTGCTGGGTTGTGGTTCAAGTGGCCACGCCAAAGCACTTCAGCGATGTCAGCCATACCCATAGGTGCGCCTGGGTGGCCTGAATTTGCTTGTTGAACACCGTCCATGCTGAGTGCGCGGATTGCATTGGCTAGATCTTTACGAGAAGGCATGTCTGCTCCTGAGTACATAAGCGAATTAAAAAAGAGATAGATGCTAAACTTTTCATTTTTATTAGCGCGGGTATTCTCTCAAACGACTTTAGCGACTGCAAACGTTTTACTGGCATTTTAATGTTCATTTTTCGCAACTTTCGAACATTTATGTCAGCCAACAACAATAAACCTCAACGCCACGCAAACGTTTAGTTATGGCATATCATAAAAAAGAGCTTGTAATTCAACCGCTGGAATTTAGAATAGCCGTCTAGATGTAGAAACACCTACAGAACATACTGTATTGAGTGGCAGCGCTTCCTAGCTTGCGACGCCTAAAATTATTTGCATATCACTGTTTGCAACCAAAACTATTTGCAACCAAAAACTAAAAGTGGAGCTCTCATGGCTAAGCACCTATTCACTTCTGAATCTGTTTCAGAAGGTCATCCAGATAAAATTGCAGACCAAATCTCTGATGCTGTTCTTGATGCCATCTTGGAACAAGATCCGAAAGCACGCGTTGCTTGTGAGACTTACGTAAAAACCGGCATGGTTATGGTTGGCGGTGAAGTAACAACATCGGCATGGGTTGATATCGAAGAAATCACTCGTGAAACAGTACGTGAAATTGGTTACGTTCACTCTGATATGGGCTTTGATGCTGACTCTTGTGCAGTACTAAACACCATTGGTAAGCAGTCTCCAGACATCAACCAAGGTGTTGATAAAGCTGACCCTAAAGATCAAGGCGCGGGCGACCAAGGTATCATGTTTGGTTATGCGACCAACGAAACACCAATCCTAATGCCTGCACCAATTACTTACTCTCACCTTCTGGTTAAGAAGCAGGCTGAAGTACGTAAGAGCGGCAAGCTTGATTTCCTTCGCCCAGATGCGAAATCACAAGTAACATTCCAGTACGACCAAGGTAAAATCGTTGGTATCGATGCGGTTGTTCTTTCGACTCAACACTGTGATTCGGTAACCACACCAGACCTACGTGAAGCGGTTATGGAAGAGATCATCAAGCCAGTACTTCCTGCTGAGTGGATCAACAAAGACACGAACTTCTTTATCAACCCAACCGGTCGTTTCGTTATCGGTGGCCCAATGGGTGACTGTGGTCTAACCGGTCGTAAGATCATTGTTGATACCTACGGCGGCGCGGCTCGTCACGGCGGCGGTGCATTCTCTGGTAAAGATCCATCAAAAGTTGACCGTTCTGCAGCTTACGCAGCGCGTTACGTTGCAAAAAACATCGTAGCGGCTGGCATGGCTGACCGTTGTGAGATTCAACTGTCTTACGCTATCGGTGTTGCAGATCCAACATCTATCATGGTTGAAACGTTTGGTACTGAAAAAGTAGCGCACGAGATCATCATTGAAGCCGTTCGTCAAAACTTCGACCTACGTCCATACGGTCTTCAAGAGATGCTGAACCTGCTTCAACCTATCTACAAACAGACAGCTGCATACGGTCACTTTGGTCGTGAAGAGTTCCCTTGGGAAGCGACAGACAAAGCCGCAATCCTTGCGGATTTCGCAGGCCTAAAATAATTTAGCGACTGCAATTTGTTTCTTTAAAGCCCTGACTTCTGAGTAAGGGCTTTATTTTTATGCACTTACCAGCTCTTTCTCGGTATCCCCGACTCTACCGACCTCTTTTACCGTTAACCACTTAGTATAAAAAAACGCCGATAATTTGTATTTTCCATCACTACTGACAATAGTTAAGGTAACTCCTAAGCGATCAAGCTCACATTTAACTTAAATTAATTCAGTCTGATAACGCTCGTTAAATGCACGCTAGAACAATAACTGGGATGACAAAGAGCCATTGAGCTCAACACCATAGCTCTCACACAAGCCACATCGGTGAGCCTTATGGAATTATAACTAGGACGTTATTTAACTAGGGGGATCTATGCCTCGTACCGCTCACACATCCGAACTCAACGAGAAAAAAGACAAGGTCAGCGACCAAGATTACGCTCGAACTATTCCTTGCAACCAAATCAGTATTTCCGCGCCCTTCCATTGGTTGTCGCTTGCTCTGCATGACTTAGTAAAAATGCCGTTAATCAGCGCATTTTACGGACTGTGCTTTATGGTGGCCGCTATCGCCATTGTTCAACTGGTTCAATGGCAAGGAACGCACCTTGTTGTGATGCCAAGCCTGATCGTCTACATGCTGATAGGCCCATTTCTTGCTCTGGGTTTGTATGATGCCGCTTGGGAAAGAGAAAAAGGGCACAACACCAACCTACTGCACTCGATGAAAGCCATCACTCGCAACTCTACCCATCAATGGGCCTTTGCAGTGGTATTGATGGTCGCGATGATATTTTGGATGCGTATCGCGGCGTTATTGCACGCACTTTACCCTTCAGTGCAAGGTGCGCCATTGACTGAGTTTGCTCCCTTCTTAATCACCGGTTCAGTGATTGGTTTTGTTATCGCAAGCCTGATATTCAGCATATCGGCATTTTCAATTCCATTAATGATGGAAAGACGCGTTGATGTAATGAGTGCCATTTTCACTAGCTTTAATGCGGTAAGGTCAAACATCCCTGCGATGGTGGTGTGGGCGAGCATTATTTGCGCTGGAATTTTAGTGGGGTTTGCGACTTACGGAATAGGTATGATTGTCACGATGCCGCTGCTTGGTTATGGTACATGGCATGCTTATCACGCGATCATCAAGAAGAATCACCATCTATAAATAATCGCCATAGTAACGAGCAATGTTATGATGAGGCCTTAGCTTAAACGCTGAGGCCTTTTATTTGGAGTTAACAACGTTTGTCTTACACCCCGCAACAACATCGAGCAAATAAGAAATTGGCCGAGTGCCTAGCTATCGCAAATCAACATTTCTCTCGTGAATTTCCACACCCAATTATCACCTATAAGTTAAGAGGTAAGGCGGCGGGAAAGGCCTACCTTCAGCTCAACGAAATTAAGCTCAACCCTGTGCTATTTACCGAGAATGAAGAAGCCTTCATCAATGAGGTTGTGCCTCATGAGCTTGCACACTTAATTACTCATCAGGTATTTGGCCGAGTGAGACCTCACGGCAATGAGTGGAAATACGTCATGGAAAAGGTATTCAACGTACCGGCCAGAACAACTCACCGTTTTGAAATCACTTCAGTTCAAGGAAAAACCTTTGAATATCGATGTGAGTGCGCCACTTACCCATTATCAATCCGACGACACAACAAAGTACTTCGAAATCAATCGACCTATCGCTGCCAACGGTGCCAGCAAACCTTAGCTTTTACTGGAACTCAACTAAGCGAATAACCGATTGATTGGCTCGTTAGAATAAATCTAATAGAGCGACCTGATATTTGAGTGATAGACTTACGTTTATCATACTTTTATCAGTCTTTTTCTATGCAAAAACTCACCTTCAAAGCATTTGGCCTATCAGTGTCTTATTTCTTATCAATAGTATTGGGCCTACTGGTAACCCAAAGCGTTTTCGCCGCTCCGCCGAGCTCATTTTCCAAAGCAAAAAAAGAAGCGGTGAAAATTTATCTCGACCATCCAACCTCTTTTTATTGTGGTTGTGACATCACTTGGAAAGACAAAAAGAAAGGTATCCCAGATCTGAACAGCTGTGGCTATCAAGTTCGAAAGCAACTAAAACGAGCAAGTCGAATTGAGTGGGAACACGTGGTTCCAGCTTGGCAATTCGGTCACCAGCGTCAGTGCTGGCAAGACGGTGGGCGCAAGAACTGCACTCGCCATGATAAGGTATTCAAGTCCATGGAGGCCGACCTTCACAACTTGACTCCCGCGATTGGAGAGGTGAACGGAGATCGATCCAATTACAACTTCAGCCAGTGGAATGGCGTGAATGGCGTGAGCTACGGTCAGTGTGAAATGCAAGTTAACTTCAAGCAGCGTAAGGTTATGCCGCCAGACAGAGCAAAAGGCTCTATCGCTCGCACTTATCTTTACATGAGCCAAGAGTATGGTTTCAAGCTCTCTAAGCAACAAACCAACCTAATGATGGCGTGGAACAAGCAATTTCCTGTCGACAAGTGGGAATGTACTCGTGATCAGAAAATCTATGCCATCCAAGGTAATCACAACCCATTTGTTTACCCTGCTTGTCAATAACCCCTTTCGTTGCAGCACTATTCCTGACTGTCTCAAAAAAGAGTTTCAGAATTGCCCTGAAACTCTTGCTCTCCCCTTGTTTTTTCAACGAAAAGCATCCATGTTAGGCAGAGACAAAATACCCAAATGAACATATTTATAGGTTTACCAGCATGAGAATCCCTCGTATCCATCACCCAGAACGCATCCATCAGTTAGGTTCACTCGCTTTAGGCGAAGATGCCGCGGGTCATGTTGGTCGCGTCCTTCGCATGAAAGAAGGCCAAGAAGTTATTCTATTTGATGGCAGTGGTGCTGAATTCCCTGCGACGATAGCTGAAGTATCAAAGAAAAATGTCACCGTTAATGTTTCTGAACGCATCGAGCACAGCAGCGAGTCTCCGTTAGACTTACATTTAGGCCAAGTGATTTCACGTGGTGACAAAATGGAGTTCACGATTCAGAAATCGGTTGAGCTTGGTGTGAACACCATTACCCCTCTAATTTCAGAGCGCTGTGGCGTTAAGCTGGATACAAAACGCTTCGAGAAAAAACTCGCACAGTGGCAAAAGATTGCTATCGCGGCGTGTGAACAGTGTGGCCGCAATACGGTTCCTGTCATTCGTCCAATTATGCAACTTGAAGAGTGGTGCAGCGAACCAAGCGAAGCATTAAAGTTAAACCTGCACCCTCGTGCAAAGTACTCAATTAACACCCTTCCAGAACCCATCAGTAAGGTGCGCTTACTGATTGGCCCTGAAGGTGGCTTGTCAGCTGAAGAAATCGGCATGACAGAACAATACAAATTTGAAGAGACGCTACTCGGCCCACGTGTACTTCGTACCGAGACAGCTGCTCTAACCGCAATTACTGCCTTACAAGTCCGTTTTGGCGATCTAGGCTAGGAGAAAAAAATGATCAAACTTGGCATCGTAATGGATCCAATTTCATCCATTAACATCAAAAAAGACTCTAGCTTTGCCATGATGCTTGAAGCTCAGCGTCGTGGTTACGAAATCCATTACATGGAAATGGATGATCTACATTTAGATCAAGGCGTAGCCATTGCTGACACTAAGGTGGTAGAACTCAAAGAAGATCCAAACGGTTGGTACGAATTTAAGTCAGAGCAAACTATTGCACTATCAGATTTAGATGCGGTACTGATGCGTAAAGATCCTCCGTTTGATACAGAGTACATCTACGCAACTTACATTCTTGAGCGCGCTGAGGAAAACGGTGCACTGATCGTCAACAAACCGCAAAGCCTGCGCGACTGTAACGAAAAACTGTTCACTGCTTGGTTCCCAGAACTGACCCCAACGACCATCGTGACTCGTAAAGCAGAAAAGATTAAAGAATTCCGCGAGAAGCATGGGGACGTGATTCTAAAACCCCTTGATGGCATGGGTGGCGCGTCTATCTTCCGCGTGAAGGAAGGCGATCCAAACGTATCGGTGATCATTGAAACCTTGACCAACCACGGTCAGAACTACGCAATGGCACAAACCTTTGTTCCAGACATCAGCAATGGTGATAAGCGTATTCTTGTGGTTGACGGTGAGCCAATGCCTTACTGTCTCGCTCGTATCCCAGCAAAAGGGGAAACTCGAGGTAACCTTGCCGCTGGCGGTACCGGTGAAGCTCGTCCGCTAAGTGACACCGATTGGGCTATCGCAAGAGCCGTGGCTCCTGCACTAAAAGAGAAAGGCTTAATCTTTGTAGGCCTGGATGTTATTGGCGACAAGCTGACAGAAATTAACGTGACTAGCCCTACTTGTATCCGTGAAATTGAAGCCGCTTTTGATATTTCAATTACGGGTAAATTAATGGATGCAATCGAGCGTCGCGTTAACACTAAATAGCCTAAACTAAAGAAAGCCTTTGCTATTGCAAGCACAGACGTCATTAGGCACAGAATTGATGAGCGGCTCTACGCCGCTCTTTTTCCTTTACTGGGAACACACTGGCAGGAGGCTCTATGAATTTAACGAACCACTTTCTGGTCGCTATGCCCGGAATGAAAGACCCTTACTTTCAAAATTCGGTGATCTACCTTTGTGAACACAACGATGAAGGTGCGATGGGCTTAATGATCAACGCCCCTATCGACGTCACTGTTGGTAGCATGCTTAAACAAGTTGAGGTTGATTCTGAGCAACCGAAATCCAATCAAGCAAGTCTTGAGAAACCGGTATTGAATGGTGGACCAGTCGCAGAAGACCGTGGGTTTATTTTGCACAAACCTAAAGGCAACTACCAATCCAGCATCAAGATGACTGATCAAATCTCGGTAACCACCTCAAAAGATATCTTGATGGTGTTAGGGACAGAAGATGAGCCGATGAATTATTTAGTCGCACTCGGTTATGCAGGATGGGAACCGGGACAACTGGAAACCGAACTGACCGAAAACTCATGGCTAACCGTTGAAGCCGATCCAAAGGTCATCTTCGATACGCCTATTTCTGAACGCTGGAAAGTCGCCGTGCAGATGCTAGGTATTAATGCGGCTCAGCTTTCAGCAGACGCTGGTCACGCCTAGCTCAAATCGGCTAAATAAAATAAACAGACACTCTCAAACACAGATAAATTTGGAATCCCCATGTCACGAACAATTATGGCATTTGACTACGGTACAAAAAGTATCGGCAGTGCGATAGGACAAGAAGTCACAGGCACCGCAAGCCCTCTCAAAGCTTTTAAAGCCAAAGATGGTATCCCAAACTGGGACGATATCGAAAAGCAGATTAAGGAGTGGCTGCCTAACCTAATTGTGGTTGGTCTTCCGACCGATCTTCATGGTAAAGATCTAGCTGCGATCACACCAAGGGCGAAAAAGTTCGCCAACCGTCTAAAAGGACGCTTTGGTATTGATGTGGAACTGCATGATGAAAGACTTTCTACGACAGAAGCAAGAGCCGATCTTTTTGAAATGGGCGGTTATAAAGCGCTAAGTAAAGGTAATGTCGATAATCAATCCGCCGTTGTTATTCTAGAGAGCTGGTTTGAAGCACAATATTCTTAATGAGAATTAAGTGAGCGAAATTTAAGCTAACTTGTGATCCCACTCGAATTTCACATCGTAATGTCGGTGCAATTCAAAATCAGAATGTGGGAGTTCACATGAAAATTTTTCTAGCCATCTTCGCCGCTCTAGCATTATCAGCATGCAGCTCAATGGGTGGTGGATCTGCCGGTTATACTGGCGAACAATATCCGACTAAAATCAAATTAGAAAAAGAACGTGGTTACTCAAGTGACAACAACCGTTTCGGTATGTACTGAGCGTCACTTTGAATGAACGAAAACCCGCCTAGATGCGGGTTTTTATTGGTACCAATAAAGTACTTCTAATCCATATCAATCTTAACGTCTGCCAATGGTCCCGTTCCATAATCTATATCACCACATCGAGTTTTTAGCATTAAGCGTAAGTCATTAGCAGAATCGGCACCATGAAATGCATCTTCTTCGCTGATCTTGCCTGCAACCACTAAATGATACAAAGCTTGATCAAAGGTTTGCATACCAATTTCCTTCGATTTCGCCATGGTTGCTTTTAGCTCATGGAGATCGCCACGACGAATCAAGTCAGACACTCGTGGGCTATTCAACAGAATTTCAAATACACCATGGCGCCCGCTGCCATTCTTATCGCGAATGAGTTGCTGAGCCACGACACCACGTAAATTCATCGACAGATCAAACAAGAACTGCTCTTTTTGCTCTTTCGGCACCAAGTGAAGAATACGTTCTAACGCTTGGTTGGCATTATTGGCGTGCAGCGTTGCAATACACAAGTGACCCGTTTCAGCAAAGGTCATCGCATACTCCATCGTTTCGCGGCTACGGATTTCGCCAATCAAGATCATATCTGGTGCTTGGCGTAATGAATTCTTAAGCGCAATTTCATAACTATCAGTGTCGAGCCCGACCTCACGCTGAGTCACAATGCACTTCTTGTGCTCGTGGACGAACTCAATTGGGTCTTCAACGGTCAATATGTGCCCTGAGCGGTTAGCGTTACGATAACCTGTCATCGCAGCCATTGAGGTTGATTTACCAGAACCTGTTGCCCCAACCACCAGCACCAGTCCACGCTTCGCAATAGAAAGATCTTGTAGTACATCTGGAAGCTTTAACTGTTCAAACGTTGGGATATCGGTCTCGATGCGTCGAATAACCGCGCCTGGAAGCTCTCGTTGAAAGAATGCACTAACACGAAAGCGACCAAAGTCCCGCACAATGGCATAGTTCGCCTCACGCGTTTTTTTATATTCATGACGCTTCTCTTGATCCATCATCATATCAAGTAGCCGAGTAACCTGAGTGACATTCAGCTTCTCTCCTTGAGGCCGTAATTCACCATCTACACGAAACAGGAGCGGTGCATCAACGGTGATATAAAGATCCGACGCTTTTTGAGACAGCATTCCCTCAAGGATTTGATTCAATTCCATTTTGCTCACCTTGATTAAAACATGGAGGATTCAATTTCGATCTTTTTCTCGACTTCCTCTGGATCAACCAAGCCTTGCGCCATCAGTTGTTTCGCATTTTGCTCCATGGTTTGCATACCATGAGCTGCGCCCGTTTGAATGATCGAGTACATCTGTGCAACTTTATCTTCACGGATCAAGTTTCTGATCGCAGGTGTCGCCATCATGATTTCATGGCAAGCTACACGGCCACCACCGACACGCTTTAACAGCTTCTGAGCAATCACTGAGCGCAATGATTCAGACAGCATGGAACGAACCATACCTTTATCGCTACCCGGAAATACATCGATAATACGATCTATGGTTTTTGCCGCAGAACTGGTGTGTAGAGTTCCGAAAACTAAATGCCCTGTTTCAGCAGCGGTTAGCGCTAAGCTAATGGTTTCTTGATCACGAAGCTCCCCCACAAGGATCACATCAGGATCTTCACGCAGAGCACTGCGCAACGCCGCTTTAAAGCTGTGTGTATCACGGTGTACTTCTCGTTGGTTAATGAGACATTTATTGTTGGTGTGAACAAATTCAATCGGATCTTCGATCGTTAATATGTGCTTATTATGATGACGGTTTACATAATCGACCATCGCTGCCAGTGTTGTTGATTTACCCGAACCTGTTGGCCCAGTGACGAGCACTAAGCCTTTTTCGTAGTTAGCAATTTTTTCAAATATTTCAGGTGTGCCTAACTGCTCTAAAGTTGGAATTTCCACTGGGATGGTTCGAAAAACAGCCGAGCAACCACGAGATTGATGAAAAGCATTCACACGAAAACGACCAACGTTGGGCAATTCAAAAGAGAAGTCGACTTCCAGCTTCTCTTCAAACTCACCACGCTGTAGATCGTCCATAATATCAAACACCAAACGATGCACATCTGCATGACTCAAAGCTGGGATTCCAAGCTTCCTTACTTCACCATCTATACGTACCATTGGAGATACACCCGCAGAAAGATGTAGATCTGACGCGTTATGCTTTACACTAAAATCTAGTAACTCAGTGATATCCATTTATTTTCCCTTAAGTAAAGTCAGCTATGAGTAGTATTCAACAAAATATCGAACAAATCACCTCACAGATTCGTAGTGCTGAGCAAAAGTGCGGACGATCTCCAGAGTCCGTGCAACTTTTAGCCGTCAGCAAAACGAAACCTATTGATGTGATTCTAGAAGCGGCACTCGGAGGCCAAGTTGCCTTTGGTGAAAACTATGTTCAAGAAGGTGTCGATAAAGTAAAACACTTTTCAGAACAACATTCTAACCTAAATTTGGAGTGGCATTTTATTGGTCCAATTCAATCCAATAAAACCCGCCCAATTGCGGAAAGCTTCCAATGGGTACATTCTGTCGACCGCGATAAAATTGCCCAAAGGCTCAATGATCAACGCCCAAGCGGACTTCCGCCTCTACAAGTCTTAATTCAAGTCAATACCAGCGGCGAAAAATCGAAGTCCGGAACATCTGAAGAGACAGTTTTTGCGCTCGCAGAGTTGATTTCGTCGCTTCCAAACCTCACTTTAAGAGGGTTGATGTCGATTCCAGCAAATGTCTCTGACTATCAATCACAACTTAATGCATTTTCTCAACTGGCCGAGCTTCAACAAAAGCTTGCTGCGAAATATTCAAACATTGATACCCTTTCGATGGGCATGAGTGGCGATATGGATGCTGCCGTTGAGGCTGGTAGCACCATGGTTCGTATTGGTACAGCTATCTTTGGTGCTCGAGATTACGTGAAATAGTGACAACAAGTCGCGACGAAAACGATAAGTATTGATATCGCTTCGCTTTGACCGCGCAGCGACACGCTCAGGATTGTATATATGGAACATAAGAACATCGCCTTTATTGGGGCGGGAAACATGGTTCGCTCAATTGTAGCGGGCTTAGTGGCGAGTGGTTATCCAGCGCAAAAGATTACAGCAACAGCGCCCTCAGACATTAGAAGGCTGCCGTTAGAACAAAAGTATGGCATCAATACCACCAGCGATAATATTGCCGCAGCACAACAAGCAGACGTTGTTGTACTGTCAGTGAAGCCACAAATGATGGCTGATGTATGTAAACCCTTACAAGATATCGACTTCAGCAACAAACTGGTTATCTCGATTGCTGCGGGTATTAATGCGAAACGACTCAATGAGATGTTAAACTGCCAGCTGAACCTTGTTCGTGTCATGCCAAACACACCATCATTGCTTGGTAAAGGGATGAGCGGTCTATATGCCGATGCAACCGTTAGCCAAGGTGATAAAGAGTTCGCTTCTCAGCTGATGCAAGCCGTAGGTGAAGTCAGCTGGGTTAAGCAAGAGTCTGGAATCAACAACATCATTGCGGCGGCGGGCAGTGCTCCGGCTTACTTCTTCCTGTTTATGGAAGCGATGCAAGCTGAAGCAATCAAGCAAGGCTTTGACCAACCAACCGCTCGTAAATTAGTGCAGCAATCTGCATTGGGTGCGGCAGAGATGGTCGTAGCAAACCCAGAGACTGAATTATCAACACTGCGTGAGCAAGTGACTTCAAAAGGCGGCACCACCGCGGAGGCACTGCGCACGTTTAACGAGCATCAACTCTCAGATATCGTAGCAAAAGCCATGCAAGCGGCTGTTGCTCGCGCTGAAGAGATGGAAAAACTGTTTTAATACTCATTACTGTACAAAGCATTTTGTCGCTTGAGTTATACCTAAGTGGCAAGTCAATCCGAAAAAGGAAACAATATGAACTCGATGAGCTTTTTGATCTCGACCGTTTTTGATCTCTACATCATGGTTGTGATCTTGCGTATCTGGCTACAAGCATCACGTGCTGATTTCTACAACCCATTCTCACAATTTATCGTTAAAGCGACACAACCGGTTGTTGCCCCACTACGCCGAGTTATTCCATCAATCGGCAGCCTCGACCTTGCAACGGTTGTATTCGCTTATGTACTGTGTGTACTGAAGTTCGTCGCTCTAAACCTGATTATCTCTGGCGGGGCTGCAGTATTTGATATCAGCTTCCTGATCTTTGGCGCACTGTCTCTAGTTAAAGCCGCGGGAGGGTTAATCTTCTGGGTTCTACTTATCCGTGCAATCCTAAGCTGGGTAAGCCAAGGCCGTAGCCCTGTTGAATACGTATTTCATCAGTTGACTGAACCAATGTTAATGCCGATTCGTCGTATCCTACCGGACATGGGTGGTTTCGACTTAAGCGTATTGGTTCTGTTCATTGTTCTACAGTTCGCCAACTTTTTAATGGGCGACATGGTTGGTCCTATTTGGTATCAACTATAATTTAAGTACGAACCTCAGGTACTTTGACGATGCCAAAAGCGGTTTGGGCCGAGGAGGACGATATTCTTCTTAGGCTCTATATTCAACCCAAAGCAAGCCGCGATAAAATCGTCGGCTTGCACGGTGAGGAACTGAAAATTGCCATTACCGCTCCGCCGGTTGATGGCAAAGCCAATGCCCATTTAGCGAAATATCTTGCCAAGCAATTTAAGGTCGCTAAAGGACAAATTAAGATAGAAAAGGGAGAACTCGGTAGGCACAAGCAAGTTCGAATATGCTCGCCAAGCCAAATCCCAACTGAAGTCAAAGCCATCCTATGATGGCTTTTTGCTATTTATTGGAGTCATTATGCGTTTATGGATAACAGCACTACTTACTGCTCTTGTTGCCTTACCCAGCTGGGCTGGGCAGTTTAAGAATATCAAGGATGTCGAGGTTCACTACTCAGCTTTCAATTCCACGTTTCTAACGGCACAAGTCGCTAAGCAATACAAACTGAAACGAAATGGTTACTCAGCCATTCTCAACATCAGCGTGTTAGACAAAGCATCCCTAGGCAAGCCGGCGACAACGGCTAAAATTACCGGAACAGCAAAGAACCTCGTGGGAAACACCCGTACTTTGAAGTTTCGTGAAATAAAGGAAGGCGATGCCATTTATTACCTAGCAGAGTTCCCTATCACTCACGAAGAAAACATCACCTTTAACATTGAAGTTAACGCAGGCTTGAAAGGCACAGGCCCACTGCGCTTCACACAAAAATTTTATATAGAAGAGTAAGATCCTCTTACTTTCCTATTCACTCACTTATTAGAGTCACATTTCCATGAATAAGATTGTTTTAGCAACAGGTAACCAAGGTAAAGTTCGCGAGATGGCAGATATTCTGTCTGAGTTTGGTTTCGACGTTGTCGCGCAAAGTGAATTTAACGTTTCAGAAGTCGCTGAAACGGGCACAACGTTCATTGAAAACGCCATCATCAAAGCTCGCCACGCCGCGAAAGAGACCGGCCTCCCTGCCATTGCGGACGACTCTGGTTTAGAAGTCGATTTCCTTAATGGTGCACCTGGCATTTACTCAGCGCGTTACTCTGGTGAAGGGGCGACCGATAAGCAGAACATCGAAAAACTATTAGATGCGATGCAAGGTGTCGACGTTGAAAAGCGTACTGCACGTTTCCACTGTGTGTTGGTGCTAATGCGTCACGAGAATGATCCAACCCCTCTAGTGTGTCACGGTAAATGGGAAGGTCGCATCCTTACTGAAGAACACGGTGAGAATGGCTTTGGCTACGATCCTATCTTCTTTGTTCCAGAAGATAATTGCGCATCCGCTGAGCTTGAATCGTCACGTAAGAAGCAACTATCACACCGTGGCAAAGCGCTTGCGTCACTGTTCAAAGCCCTCAAGGAGCAAGCTCTGTAATGCACAATGCAGCGCTAATACCACCAGCACTTAGCCTTTATGTGCACATCCCATGGTGTGTACAAAAGTGCCCGTATTGTGATTTCAACTCGCACGCACTGAAAGTCGAGATCCCAGAAAAAGAGTACATCGATGCGCTGCTTGAGGATCTCAATACTGACATCGAAAAATATCAACTCAATGATACGCCTCGCCCATTGCATTCAATCTTTATTGGCGGCGGCACACCGAGTCTATTTTCTCCTGAAGGAATTGGTCGATTGCTGCAAGGCATTGAACAACGTATCCCGTTCAAACCTGAAATAGAAATCACCATGGAAGCCAACCCGGGGACCATCGAAGCAGAGCGCTTTGCCGGTTACCAAAAGGCAGGGGTAAGTCGAATCTCGGTGGGCGTGCAAAGCTTTGAGCAAGAGAAACTGGAAAGACTTGGCCGTATTCATGGTCAAGATGAAGCGGTCAATGCTGCTCATTTAGCACATAAGATCGGATTAAATAGCTTCAACCTAGACTTAATGCACGGCTTACCCGATCAGAGTATTGATCAAGCGTTGGCTGATTTAGACAAAGCGATCGAGCTCGCTCCTCCGCATTTATCTTGGTATCAGCTAACAATAGAACCTAACACCATGTTCTATTACAAAACGCCAACCCTGCCTGATGATGATGACCTTTGGGATATCTTCGACCTAGGCCATAAGAAGCTCGCTGACGCGGGTTATGTGCAGTACGAAATTTCAGGCTACAGTAAGCCGGGATATCAGTGCCAACATAACCTCAACTATTGGCGCTTTGGTGACTACTTAGGTATCGGCTGTGGCTCTCATGGCAAGCTGAGTTTTGCAGATGGACGCATTGTTCGCACCACTAAAGTTAAGCACCCGAGAGGCTACCTAGCGGCGTACCAGAACATGGTAAAGCCTTATCTATCCGATGAATTTGAAGTGCCGAATGAAGACCGCCCTTTTGAGTTCTTCATGAACCGCTTTAGGTTAATGGAAGCGTGTCCAAAGCAAGATTTCATCGATACGACTGGGCTTGATTTTGACTCGATTCAAGAAACGATTGAATGGGCAAAAGAGCTAGGCTACTTGAATGAAACCGACAGTCATTGGCAGATCACTGAAAAAGGAAAACTGTTCCTCAACGATTTGCTGGAAGCCTTTATGGCAGAAGAAGACGAATAGTTCGAGATTCGAGATTCGAGATTCGAGATTCGAGATTCGAGATTCGAGATTCGAGAAGTATTACGTAAGGGTTGGCTTTAGGGTCAACCCTTTTCTAATTTGCGCGTCAACAAATAATAGATTCCCGATTACGCTCCTGCGTCGCTATTGGGAATGACGGGCATCAAACAAGTCTTATCCCCAAAAAGTTAGGGGCCAGTGCGTCGAAAGTTAAAAACAACACCGTCATCCTCAAGAACGAGGGGCGAGTGAGTTGGGGAGCTCTTGCAAATGTCCCCCCCCCAACTTAAAAGCGCTTTTAGAAAATAGAACGCCCAATACGCTCAGAAAGCAGCTCTAATGCCTTAGTGCCAGCTAAAGAGTTACCAGAAGGATCCAGTTCTGGAGACCACACCGCAATCGTCATTTCGCCAGGTACGATAGCAATAATACCGCCGCCAACACCCGATTTACCAGGCATGCCAACACGATAAGCAAACTCACCCGCTCCATCGTACAAACCACATGTCGCAAGTAACGCATTCAATTGCTTAGTCTGAACTGGGGTGATGATCTCTTTCTTGGTTTGAACCGACACACCTTTGTTTGCCAAGTAGCTAAAGGTTTTTGCCAAGTCCACACACGTCATTTTAAGCGCACAGGCATGAAAGTAGTTATTCAGAACAGGGATAACATCATTTTCAAAGTTACCAAATGAACGCATCAAGTACGCGATAGCCGCATTACGATCGCTGTGCATCATTTCTGACGCCGCTACAACCTTGTCATACACAATATGCGTATCGCCTGATAGCTGACGCACAAACTCCAATAAACGGTGTCTCGGTGCTGACAGGCGGCTTTGTAATAGGTCTGCTACGACAATAGCACCCGCATTGATAAACGGGTTGCGGGGAATCCCCTGCTCCATCTCAAGCTGAATCATCGAGTTAAAGGCTTGACCAGAAGGCTCTTTGCCTACTCTTTGCCAAATCTCTTCAGGCTTATATAGCACCATAGCTAGCGTCAGGCTCAAGGCTTTAGAAATAGATTGCACAGAAAATGCTTCTTCAGCATCGCCTGCTTTAATCACCTCACCTTCATTGGTGTATACCGCGATCGCCAGTTTCTGGTTCGATACACGAGCCAGTGCAGGGATATAATCAGCGACCTTTCCCTGTCCAATTAAAGGACGAACTTCGTCTAAGATCTCGGCCAAAATAGCTTGAGTTGGTTTCATGTGCGCTTACTTCTATATTGTTATTTTTGTAGGGGTGTAACATATACTAATCGTAGTAAATAACTGCTCACTCTAGCTTGTTAAAATACTCGATAACTGCGTTAGAATTTTTGATTGTAGAGTAACTACTTATCGAAAAATGCTGCCTTGTTCTCAAGCCTTTTTCCTACGCTATTTCTGATCACTTACTTACTGTGATTGGTATTAATTTCTGTCGTTAAGCCTTTACTGGTATAAAAGCCTAAGGACAAAAAAGCCAACATTACAATAATGTTGGCTTTAATCAATCCCATAAAGTGTCGGGGTTAAATCCTAAATCGGACTACCCTTCACTCATTTGATTCGGAGTTACTTAGTACGCTTGAACTTAATGTCCCAAACACCATGGCCTAAACGGTGGCCACGTGCTTCAAACTTCGTTAGCGGGCGCTCATCCGGACGAGGGATGTAATCGCCATCTTCAGCGATATTCTCGAAGCCTGGAGCTGCGTTCATCACTTCAATCATATGTTCGGCGTAGTTTTCCCAGTCTGTTGCCATGTGGAAAATACCAGTATCAAGTTGAAGCTTACCGCGAACCATCTCTGCAAACTCAGCCTTAACGATACGACGCTTATGGTGACGAGCTTTGTGCCATGGGTCAGGGAAGAACAGTTGCAGCGTATGCAGGCTGCTATCTGGAATCATGTGTTCGAATACTTCTACTGCATCATGACACATGACACGTAGGTTAGTGACACCAGCATCGCGAGCAGTACCTAAACACGCCCCCACACCCGGGCTATGAACTTCAATCCCTAAGAAATTTTTCTCAGGTGCGTTCTTTGCCATTTCAACCAGTGATGCACCCATACCGAAACCAATCTCGAGTACAACCGGGTTATCGTTGCCAAAGACTTCTTTCCAGTTAAGAAGCTCTGGGTTGTAGTCGATACCCATTGTTGGCCAACATTCATTCATCGCGTTCTCTTGGCCTTTTGTTAAGCGGCCTTCGCGGCGAACAAAACTACGGATCTTACGAACCAGTTTGCCGTCTTCAGTATATTCGTTAGTGGTCACTTCACTCATTGATTTTTGCCTGCACATTGATTAATCAAAGCGGGGATTATCCAAAGAATTGCCTCCGGTGCAAGTCTTTCCGTGGATAAATTCCCACACAATTTGTCTGTTTTACATCCAACGTTAAGTGTGGTGCAATTTCGCTTCTAATAATAGCAAAGCATAGAGCATGTCGTGACTCCTTTCGCAACCGCCATATTAAAGTGGTATGACGCCTACGGGCGTAAAGAATTACCTTGGCAACAAAACAAAACCGCCTACACCGTTTGGCTATCTGAAATTATGCTTCAGCAGACTCAAGTCGCCACGGTGATTCCATACTACCAGCGCTTCTTGGAGCGTTTTCCTACGGTTATCGATCTAGCGAATGCCGAACAAGATGAGGTACTCCACTTATGGACAGGACTTGGTTATTACGCACGGGCTCGTAATCTACATAAAGCAGCCAAAATAGTTGCTGAGCAATATGGTGGGGAATTTCCGCTGTCTATCGAAGAGATGAACGCGCTACCGGGCATCGGTCGCTCAACTGCAGCTGCCGTGCTGTCATCGGTTCATAAGCTGCCTCATGCGATTCTTGATGGCAATGTAAAACGAACGCTTGCGAGAAGCTTTGCCGTTGAAGGTTGGCCGGGGCAAAAGAGAGTCGAGAACCAGCTTTGGGAATATGCAGAGGCACACACTCCGAACAAAGATGTCGATAAGTACAACCAAGCAATGATGGACATGGGTGCGATGGTTTGTACCCGTAGCAAGCCTAAGTGCACCTTGTGCCCAATTGAAAGCATGTGTGAAGCCAAGAAGCTTGATAGACAGCTCGACTTCCCAGGCAAAAAGCCCAAGCAAGAAAAGCCAGTAAAAGAAACATGGTTTGTGATTCTGTATCACGACAACCAAGTGTGGCTCGAACAGCGCCCTCAATCAGGTATCTGGGGCGGATTGTTTTGTTTCCCTCAAAATGAAAACGCAGAGATCGAACATCAACTGGATCTTCGTTCGATCAAAGACACTCAAACAGCTTCGATCAAGACAATGATTGCGTTTAGGCACACTTTCAGCCACTACCACCTCGATATCACTCCCGTATTAGTGAAATTAGATAAACAACCAGATTTGATAATGGAAGGGACTAAAGGTCTCTGGTATAACTTATCAAAACTGGAAGAAATTGGCCTAGCCGCTCCTGTAAAGCTGCTTATTGAGAGCCTACCCTTTGAACTGAACGACGACGTTTGAATCAACGAACGCGATAAGAGGAACCACTATGAGCCGCACTGTATTTTGTGCTCGCCTTCAAAAAGATGCTGAAGGCCTAGATTTTCAACTTTACCCAGGTGACTTAGGTAAGCGTATCTTTGACAACGTATCTAAAGAAGCTTGGGGACAATGGCAAAGCAAGCAAACTATGCTTATCAATGAAAAGAAGCTAAACATGATGGATCCTGAGCATCGTAAACTTCTAGAAACAGAGATGGTAAACTTCCTTTTCGAAGGTAAAGATGTCGTTATTGATGGCTATACTCCGCCAAGTGAATAAGGCATTTATTTAAGCAATTTTTAATGACATCATGGTTAACGCTGCGATGTCATTTTTGTTTGAGGAACTATGAAAAAGCTAAGTTACTTCCTAATAACCATGTTGTTAACTGGGTGCAGTCGTGAATTTGTCGAAAGCCTTTATGATGTGAATTACGAGCCCACCAACCGATTTGTAAGTAATTTGGCAGAACTCCCTGGTCAATTTGAAAAAGACACCGGAGCACTAGATGCTTTGATTAATAGCTTTTCAGGTAATATCCAAAAGCGCTGGGGCAGCAGTGAAGTAAAGATGGCAGGTAAGAGTAACTATGTGAAATACATAGACAATTACTTAAGTCGTTCTGAAGTCAACTTTAGTCAAGGTCTGATCACCGTTGAAACCGTCTCTTCAACTGAACCGAAAAAACACCTCAAAAATGCGATTATAACGACACTTCTCACACCAGATGACCCCGCTAATGTCGATCTATTTTCGTCTAAAAGCATTAAGTTAGAGGGGCAACCTTTTCTCTACAATCAAGTCGTTGATCAAGAAAAAAAACCGATTCAATGGACATGGCGAGCCAACAAATTTGCCGACTACCTGATCGCCCATAACTTAAAAGTTAAGGAAGTCGACTTTAAAAAAGCCTACTACGTTGAGATTCCAATGGTGGCCGATCACGCCAACAGACGAAGCTACAAATACGCTGATATTGTTCATCGCGCATCCCAACGTTACGACATTCCTGAAGACTTGATTTACGCCATCATCAAAACAGAAAGCAGTTTTAACCCCTACGCTGTGAGCTGGGCGAACGCCTATGGCCTGATGCAAGTGGTTCCTAAAACCGCCGGCCGAGATGTATTTAAACTCGTAAAAAACAGGTCTGGAGAGCCAAGTCCTGAGTATTTATTCAATCCAGAAAACAATATTGATGTTGGCACCGCATACTTTTACATACTTAAAAATCGTTATTTGAAAGGCGTAAAGCACCCGACAACTCTCGAATACAGCATGATCTCAGCATACAATGGCGGCACAGGAGGTGTCCTTAACACCTTTAGCAAAGACAGAAAGCGAGCAATGCGAGACTTAAATTCGTTGCAACCTAGCCAAGCTTACTGGGCTCTGACAAAGAAACACCCAAATAAAGAGTCACGACGATACTTAGAAAAAGTAACAAAATTCAAGAAAGACTTTAACCAAGGTAAAACGTAAGCCTCACTTTTGAATAAAAAAACAACGAATGAACGTTTTTTTTAATTATTTTAAAAAAAGGTGTTGACGGTTATGCAGAAAATCCGTTTAATAGCGCTCCGTTGCCCGGATAGCTCAGTCGGTAGAGCAGAGGATTGAAAATCCTCGTGTCGGTGGTTCGATTCCGCCTCCGGGCACCACAGTTTGAATTGTTGGTGTCATAACCCTTTTAAAAGAGTCACTACACGAACAAAAGCATAAAGAATTTAGTGTGCCGACTTAGCTCAGTAGGTAGAGCAACTGACTTGTAATCAGTAGGTCACCAGTTCGACTCCGGTAGTCGGCACCATTCTTTTGCCTCGATAGCTCAGTCGGTAGAGCAGCGGATTGAAAATCCGCGTGTCGGTGGTTCGATTCCGCCTCGAGGCACCATTATTTGGTGCTTAACGAATAATTCCCCTTTAGTTCAGTTGGTAGAACGGCGGACTGTTAATCCGTATGTCGCAAGTTCAAGTCTTGCAAGGGGAGCCAATTTAAAGAACTTCATTGTATATGAGGTTTTCGTTGAAGAGTTTGACTCTTCAAGCAAAGAATTTAGTGTGCCGACTTAGCTCAGTAGGTAGAGCAACTGACTTGTAATCAGTAGGTCACCAGTTCGACTCCGGTAGTCGGCACCATTCTTTTGCCTCGATAGCTCAGTCGGTAGAGCAGCGGATTGAAAATCCGCGTGTCGGTGGTTCGATTCCGCCTCGAGGCACCATTATTTGGTACTTAGCAAATAATGGTCTTTAATAGACCTGATGTTGACACAAATAATTCCCCTTTAGTTCAGTTGGTAGAACGGCGGACTGTTAATCCGTATGTCGCAAGTTCAAGTCTTGCAAGGGGAGCCACATTTAAAAAAGCCAAGTCGAAAGACTTGGCTTTTTTGCATTTCAGCGTAAGCCCTCTCTAGATCACCAATCACATCTAAGACCTTCACAATAGCAACTAAATTCCCCTTAAACCTCAACGCATTTAAACTCGTTGATTATCACAAAAAAGTAACAAGCCCTCGTTCTATTACTTTTTTTTCTTCGAGAATTTAATCTATATCATGTTTTGTTACCTTTCTAATATCTGCCCTAGACCACTTAGATTAAGATTCAATGAATTATATTATTGAATCGCGGCTCGGGAAAATATGAAACTAAAAACGCAAGCTTACTTACTATCGGGCATCATCTTGATAGCTCTACTAGCACTAACTGCCACTGGTTTATGGACCTTGAGAGTCGCTAGCAACATGGACAACGAAGCTCGCGTGACAGAGCTATTTAAGAGTGCATACAGCATCCTCACTGAAGTTGAGAAAATGGCAATTGATGGCACACTAGAAGAAGAACAAGCTAAACAGCTTGCTATTCGCCTTCTACGTAACAACATCTATAAAGACAATGAATATGTCTACGTTGCGGACGAGAACATGACGTTTGTCGCGACACCATTAGATCCTCAACTACATGGGACCAGCTTTAACGATTTTAAAGATGGCAACGGTAATAGTGTTGGCCAACTGATCCAAAGAATACTTGGTAATCGTACTGGCCAAATCATTGAGTACACTTGGACACAAAAACTACCAGATGGAACGATTGAAGAAAAACTGTCTATTGCAGAAAAAACGCCACATTGGGGCTGGGTTGTAGGTACAGGTATCGGCTTCAACGAAGTGAACGCACGTTTCTGGTCTACCGCTCAATGGCAACTATTACTGTGCGTCGTTATTGCAGGTCTAATTCTTTCTAGTTTAATCGTATCTATTAAACGAATGCTAGCGCTTCTTGGTGGTGAGCCTAAAGACGTAAGAGAGGCTGTACAAGCCGTAGCACAAGGTCGAATTCAAACCTCTTTCGAAACTCAGGCAACGGAGGGTAGTATTTACCACGCCGTACAAAAAATGAGTCAATCTCTGGCAGAGCTCGTCTCAAACCTTGACTCTTCTATGCTGGCATTGAGAGGAGAACTGCAACGCGTAGAAGATCGTGCCGGCTCTATCGCTCAACTGACAGAAACGCAACAACAATCAACTGAGATGATCGCGACAGCAATGACCGAGATGGCCTCTTCAGCCAATAACGTTGCCGATTCAGCTAGCGATACCGCACGAAACACTGATGAGGCGGATAAACAGAGCCTACACACTCAACAGCTGATCCACAACACAGTAGATAACATTCAAGGCTTAGCAGGCCAACTAGGGACAGCGAGCCAAGCTGTCGCTAACCTAGACAACGATGTAAACAACATTGTGAAAGTCTTAGATGTGATTGGTGATATAGCGGAGCAAACTAATTTGCTAGCACTTAACGCAGCCATTGAAGCAGCTCGAGCGGGCGAACAAGGTCGTGGATTTGCGGTTGTGGCAGATGAAGTTCGAAACCTTGCAGGCCGAACACAATCAAGCACCAAAGAAATACAGTTAATGATTAATAACCTTCAAGAAGGATCTCGCAACGCAATTCAAACTATGGAAGTTTGTGCTGCGACCAGTGAAAGCACTGTGACAGAGTCTCAAAGCGCCTCTGAAGCACTACAACAGATTGTCATCGCATTAGAGTCTATTTCATCAATGAGTCATCAAATCGCGACAGCGGCCGCTGAGCAGACTCAGGTGAGCGATGATATATCAAAACGTATCAATATGATCGAAGAAAGTGGTAACCAACTGAGCAATGTCGTGACAGAAAGTCATAACAGCACCCAAACTCTCAGCTCCCTTTCCAACGAATTAGAAGCTTGGGTTAATCGGTTTGAAGTAAAACACTAAACTCTCGAAAAAATTCGTAGATATAAAAGCACGTTTTCATACGTGCTTTTTTTTATTTCGCACCCATTCCGTGTAGTTAACCGTACTTTTACTATCTTTTAGGGCATGCTAGAACTAGGCTTTTCACCCCAAATGACCAAAAACAACCCACTAAGTATAGAAAAACATCAAACGATACTTTTTTTGCAATTTAATGTTGACCCAGAACGCGAAAACACGTTTAATACACCTCGTCGCCCGGATAGCTCAGTCGGTAGAGCAGAGGATTGAAAATCCTCGTGTCGGTGGTTCGATTCCGCCTCCGGGCACCACAATTTATTTGTTGGTGTCTCAGACAACAACAGTAAAGCACAAAGAAATATTATGTGCCGACTTAGCTCAGTAGGTAGAGCAACTGACTTGTAATCAGTAGGTCACCAGTTCGACTCCGGTAGTCGGCACCATTTCTTTAAAGCTTTAAGAATAATTCCCCTTTAGTTCAGTTGGTAGAACGGCGGACTGTTAATCCGTATGTCGCAAGTTCAAGTCTTGCAAGGGGAGCCAAGTTAATCATCAAGCATAAGCTTTTTGATTCATGATGCCGACTTAGCTCAGTAGGTAGAGCAACTGACTTGTAATCAGTAGGTCACCAGTTCGATTCCGGTAGTCGGCACCATTCTCTTTGATTAGAGACGAAACAATCTATTCCCCTTTAGTTCAGTTGGTAGAACGGCGGACTGTTAATCCGTATGTCGCAAGTTCAAGTCTTGCAAGGGGAGCCAATTAAAAAAAGCCGCATCATTGATGCGGCTTTTTTGCGTCTAAAGATCCCAACTTCTCAATACAACTACCCTCACCTTTCAAATACCATATTCACTTCAGAAACCAGCCGTTCTCATATCCTTCCAAAGCTACAAATCTTCGCTACTTAACGCTCTTCAGTATCTCCCAGCAAAAAACGCCTCATTCACGTAAGAGTCACTCATAGTAACGTTACTACTCATTTGATTGATGAAGAGAGCGGTTAAACAAATCAATGCTAAGCCTGGAAGTGAGAAAGCTAAACAACGAATCAAATAAGCGCTAGAAAAGCTCTGTAAGGCACTTCAATCTAAATGACACACTGGTCACTCTTTATCAAAACTATCCACTACAATAGCGCCCATAGAGGCTGGCATTGAAATAACAATCACTCTTTTGATCGATACTACGGGATCACTCAATAGAGGTAATTTGTCCAGGCAAGTCAGTACCAAAGCAACGACCAATGCCGTCATAACATAAGCAATAATTATTCTGAAAATAAACACTGGCAACCGTGCAACAACATCTTTTTGAAAGACACTCTCATACGTATAGAAGCCTAGGAACACCGCAGACAACAAAAATAGCAGCAATAGATTAGCGGTAGGTAAAGTCTCCCCTAACTTCCAAGCCTCTTCAGAAAAAGAAATCGGCACGGCCAAGGCAAAAGATCCGACAAAGATCTGGCTCGCATCTTCAAAGTTAAAACTCAATTTCATAGTTCGACCCATTAGCTTTAAAGGCTTTATCTATTTCTTAAAATAATCACAAAACTATACGCGATGATTTCGGGAACTTTCTATTCTTACCAAGCAAGCAGCAATGACACTTCATAGCCTTATATTACTTGGAACGCAACCTAGCGACTCTCACCTTCAAAGTGAATCAGGCCCACCTTCCCCTTTGGAATGCTTCGAACAAGGCGCTCAATGCATAAAAACAGGCATTATGTCGAGTTCGGAAGCCTCCATGATAGAGCCCTAATTACACATCAGAGGTATCCTCTAGATTTACAGATGAGCCAGAAATCAAGCTTCGTAGACGAGGCCAGCAAACAAGGCTTTAGGAGCACTTGCATAACCTACGAGCGCAAAGCAGATAGGATAGATTGTAAGGCTTTTATAGTTTCAGGCAATGAGAAGGGATATGCAGAATCAGATCAGTCTCATAAACCTAACTTACAACGCGTATGGTACAGGTACTCGGCACTGAGGTTAAAGCTGTATGCTTGTTTCAACTTCCAACTGGAGTCTGAAATGATGTAACTCTAATCGTAGGGTTGGGGAGCACCTAGGCTAAGAGCTATGGGATACGGGAATCTTTTGTGCAAGTTATTCGACTGACGTGCGAAGCACTATGATTTAGATGTAAAAAAGCCCCACTACTTCTAGCGAGGCTTCTTATAAGTAGCGGAATTGCTGGATCTCAGGTGACCGGTACTCGCTGGTCGGAGATCAAATTATCGGTCCCCAGAAACGACGAAAGCCTAGTCATAAGACTAGGCTTTCTAATAAGTGGCGGAGTGGACGGGACTCGAACCCGCGACCCCCGGCGTGACAGGCCGGTATTCTAACCAACTGAACTACCACTCCGCAGTGTCTATTCAGCTTAAAGCAATTTGAGCCTGACGATGTCCTACTCTCACATGGGGAAGCCCCACACTACCATCGGCGCTATTGTGTTTCACTTCTGAGTTCGGCATGGAATCAGGTGGGTCCACAATGCTATGGTCGTCAAACAAATTCGGTTATTAACTTGATGAATCAAATCAACTAAATAGTGGTGCTGATACCCAGACTCGAACTGGGGACCTCACCCTTACCAAGGGTGCGCTCTACCGGGCTGAGCTATATCAGCAATTCGAAAACCGTTTAAAAACGATTTTGGAAACTTTTTGTCTTCACTTTTCAAAAAAGTGAAAATAAATTTGGAGCCTGGCGATGTCCTACTCTCACATGGGGAAGCCCCACACTACCATCGGCGCTATTGTGTTTCACTTCTGAGTTCGGCATGGAATCAGGTGGGTCCACAATGCTATGGTCGCCAAGCAAATTGGGTTAATTGACGCCTACGCGACAATTAATAACTCGGAAAGCTGTTAAATTCTCTTCAAACGCATTCAAGGTCTGTCTTTCTATTGAGCCCACAAAACCCCTTGGGTGTTGTATGGTTAAGCCTCACGGGCAATTAGTACAGGTTAGCTCAATGCCTCGCAGCACTTACACACCCTGCCTATCAACGTCGTAGTCTACGACAACCCTTTAGGACACTTATAGTGCCAGGGAAAACTCATCTCAAGGCTCGCTTCCCGCTTAGATGCTTTCAGCGGTTATCGATTCCGAACTTAGCTACCGGGCAATGCCATTGGCATGACAACCCGAACACCAGAGGTTCGTCCACTCCGGTCCTCTCGTACTAGGAGCAGCCCCTTTCAATTTTCCAACGCCCACGGCAGATAGGGACCGAACTGTCTCACGACGTTCTAAACCCAGCTCGCGTACCACTTTAAATGGCGAACAGCCATACCCTTGGGACCGACTTCAGCCCCAGGATGTGATGAGCCGACATCGAGGTGCCAAACACCGCCGTCGATATGAACTCTTGGGCGGTATCAGCCTGTTATCCCCGGAGTACCTTTTATCCGTTGAGCGATGGCCCTTCCATTCAGAACCACCGGATCACTATGACCTGCTTTCGCACCTGCTCGAATTGTCATTCTCGCAGTCAAGCGGGCTTATGCCATTGCACTAACCACACGATGTCCAACCGTGTTTAGCCCACCTTCGTGCTCCTCCGTTACTCTTTGGGAGGAGACCGCCCCAGTCAAACTACCCACCAGGCACTGTCCGTAATCCCGATTCAGGGACCAACGTTAGAACATCAAAACTACAAGGGTGGTATTTCAAGGACGACTCCACCACATCTAGCGACGCGGTTTCAAAGTCTCCCACCTATCCTACACATGTAGGTTCAATGTTCAGTGCCAAGCTGTAGTAAAGGTTCACGGGGTCTTTCCGTCTAGCCGCGGGTACACTGCATCTTCACAGCGATTTCAATTTCACTGAGTCTCGGGTGGAGACAGCGTGGCCATCATTACGCCATTCGTGCAGGTCGGAACTTACCCGACAAGGAATTTCGCTACCTTAGGACCGTTATAGTTACGGCCGCCGTTTACCGGGGCTTCGATCAAGAGCTTCGACCGAAGTCTAACCCCATCAATTAACCTTCCGGCACCGGGCAGGCGTCACACCGTATACGTCATCTTACGATTTTGCACAGTGCTGTGTTTTTAATAAACAGTTGCAGCCACCTGGTATCTGCGACTCTCGTCTGCTCCATCCGCAAGGGACTTCACTGATAAGAGCGTACCTTCTCCCGAAGTTACGGTACCATTTTGCCTAGTTCCTTCACCCGAGTTCTCTCAAGCGCCTTGGTATTCTCTACCCGACCACCTGTGTCGGTTTGGGGTACGATTCCTTACAATCTGAAGCTTAGAGGCTTTTCCTGGAAGCATGGCATCAATGACTTCACTACCGTAGTAGCTCGACATCGTATCTCAGCGTTAGTAGCGGTCCGGATTTACCTAAACCACCCGCCTACGTACTTGAACCTGGACAACCGTCGCCAGGCCCACCTAGCCTTCTCCGTCCCCCCATCGCAATTGTAAGAAGTACGGGAATATTAACCCGTTTCCCATCGACTACGCCTTTCGGCCTCGCCTTAGGAGTCGACTTACCCTGCCCCGATTAACGTTGGACAGGAACCCTTGGTCTTCCGGCGAGGGAGTTTTTCACTCCCTTTATCGTTACTCATGTCAGCATTCGCACTTCTGATACCTCCAGCAGCCCTTACAGACCACCTTCAACGGCTTACAGAACGCTCCCCTACCCCACATACCCTAAGGTACGTAGCCGCAGCTTCGGTGTATAGCTTAGCCCCGTTACATCTTCCGCGCAGGCCGACTCGACCAGTGAGCTATTACGCTTTCTTTAAATGATGGCTGCTTCTAAGCCAACATCCTGGCTGTCTGAGCCTTCCCACATCGTTTCCCACTTAGCTATACTTTGGGACCTTAGCTGGCGGTCTGGGTTGTTTCCCTCTCCACGACGGACGTTAGCACCCGCCGTGTGTCTCCCGGATAGTACTTACTGGTATTCGGAGTTTGCAAAGGGTTGGTAAGTCGGGATGACCCCCTAGCCTTAACAGTGCTCTACCCCCAGTAGTATTCGTCCGAGGCGCTACCTAAATAGCTTTCGGGGAGAACCAGCTATCTCCAGGTTTGATTGGCCTTTCACCCCTAGCCACAAGTCATCCGCTAATTTTTCAACATTAGTCGGTTCGGTCCTCCAGTTGATGTTACTCAACCTTCAACCTGCCCATGGCTAGATCACCTGGTTTCGGGTCTAATCCTAGCAACTGTACGCCCAGTTAAGACTCGGTTTCCCTACGGCTCCCCTAAACGGTTAACCTTGCTACTAAAATTAAGTCGCTGACCCATTATACAAAAGGTACGCAGTCACACCACGAAGGTGCTCCTACTGCTTGTACGTACACGGTTTCAGGTTCTATTTCACTCCCCTCACAGGGGTTCTTTTCGCCTTTCCCTCACGGTACTGGTTCACTATCGGTCAGTCAGTAGTATTTAGCCTTGGAGGATGGTCCCCCCATATTCAGACAGGATATCACGTGTCCCGCCCTACTCGTTTTCACTGATTATGATGTGTCGGTTACGGGGCTATCACCCTTTACTGCGAGACTTTCCAGACTCTTCACCTGCATCATTAAAAGCTTAAGGGCTAATCCAATTTCGCTCGCCGCTACTTTCGGAATCTCGGTTGATTTCTCTTCCTCGGGGTACTTAGATGTTTCAGTTCCCCCGGTTTGCCTCCTGTTGCTATGTATTCACAACAGGATACTTACTTATGTAAGTGGGTTTCCCCATTCAGGAATCCCAGACTCAAAAGGTTATTACTACCTAATCTGGGCTTATCGCAAGTTATTACGCCTTTCATCGCCTCTGACTGCCAAGGCATCCACCGTGTACGCTTAGTCACTTAACCATACAACCCGAAAGGGTCTTGTGTATGATACAAATTTGCTTTCACTTTTAAAAAGTGAAGACAAAAAGCAACCAAGGTTTTTGGTTGTCATTAAGAAGGGTTAATTCTCAATGACTGTTTGCCGGACTCAATTGTGATTCAAACAAGTTTGAATCGAATACAAGACACTTGAATGTGTTTGTTGTGTCTATCTAATGAAAGATAAACATTGAGAACTTTTAAATTTGATTGAATTACTCGCAAGTAATCAATCAGTCAGCTTTCCAAATTGTTAAAGAGCTTGATTTCTTTCGAAACCATTTTTAAAGATTCTTAGGGAAAAACCCTTAAAGATGGTGGAGCTATGCGGGATCGAACCGCAGACCTCCTGCGTGCAAGGCAGGCGCTCTCCCAGCTGAGCTATAGCCCCAATATCATCTCTTAACTTTTCTAAACCTAATCAATCTGTGTGGACACTCATCGTAAGTATCTTCGTATAAGGAGGTGATCCAGCCCCAGGTTCCCCTAGGGCTACCTTGTTACGACTTCACCCCAGTCATGAACCACAAAGTGGTGAGCGTCCTCCCCGAAAGGTTAAACTACCCACTTCTTTTGCAGCCCACTCCCATGGTGTGACGGGCGGTGTGTACAAGGCCCGGGAACGTATTCACCGTGACATTCTGATTCACGATTACTAGCGATTCCGACTTCATGGAGTCGAGTTGCAGACTCCAATCCGGACTACGACGCACTTTTTGGGATTCGCTCACTATCGCTAGCTTGCTGCCCTCTGTATGCGCCATTGTAGCACGTGTGTAGCCCTACTCGTAAGGGCCATGATGACTTGACGTCGTCCCCACCTTCCTCCGGTTTATCACCGGCAGTCTCCCTGGAGTTCCCGACATTACTCGCTGGCAAACAAGGATAAGGGTTGCGCTCGTTGCGGGACTTAACCCAACATTTCACAACACGAGCTGACGACAGCCATGCAGCACCTGTCTCAGAGCTCCCGAAGGCACGCCTGTGTCTCCACTGGCTTCTCTGGATGTCAAGAGTAGGTAAGGTTCTTCGCGTTGCATCGAATTAAACCACATGCTCCACCGCTTGTGCGGGCCCCCGTCAATTCATTTGAGTTTTAATCTTGCGACCGTACTCCCCAGGCGGTCTACTTAACGCGTTAGCTCCGAAAGCCACGGCTCAAGGCCACAACCTCCAAGTAGACATCGTTTACGGCGTGGACTACCAGGGTATCTAATCCTGTTTGCTCCCCACGCTTTCGCATCTGAGTGTCAGTATCTGTCCAGGGGGCCGCCTTCGCCACTGGTATTCCTTCAGATCTCTACGCATTTCACCGCTACACCTGAAATTCTACCCCCCTCTACAGTACTCTAGTTCACCAGTTTCAAATGCAGTTCCGAGGTTGAGCCCCGGGCTTTCACATCTGACTTAATGAACCACCTGCATGCGCTTTACGCCCAGTAATTCCGATTAACGCTCGCACCCTCCGTATTACCGCGGCTGCTGGCACGGAGTTAGCCGGTGCTTCTTCTGTTGCTAACGTCAAGAGATAGCGCTATTAACACTACCCCCTTCCTCACAACTGAAAGTACTTTACAACCCGAAGGCCTTCTTCATACACGCGGCATGGCTGCATCAGGCTTGCGCCCATTGTGCAATATTCCCCACTGCTGCCTCCCGTAGGAGTCTGGACCGTGTCTCAGTTCCAGTGTGGCTGATCATCCTCTCAGACCAGCTAGGGATCGTCGCCTTGGTGAGCCATTACCTCACCAACTAGCTAATCCCACCTAGGCATATCTTGACGCGAGAGGCCCGAAGGTCCCCCTCTTTGGCCCGTAGGCATTATGCGGTATTAGCCATCGTTTCCAATGGTTATCCCCCACATCAAGGCAATTTCCTAGGCATTACTCACCCGTCCGCCGCTCGACGCCCATTAACGCACCCGAAGGATTGTTAGTGTCGTTTCCGCTCGACTTGCATGTGTTAGGCCTGCCGCCAGCGTTCAATCTGAGCCATGATCAAACTCTTCAATTTAAGATTTTGTCGACTCAACGAATACTGACTTCAAAACTAATATTCATTCGCCTATTCGAAAATAAACAAAGAACATGTAATTCTAAAGCTATTACCCCTCTCTTCTTAAATAAATAGGAACAGAATGATAATGAATTGACTGTGCTCTTATTGGTTTTCACTTTTGAAAAAGTAAAACAAAACAGCTCAAGGCTGAACCCAATTTGAATTGGTCACTCAGTTCATTGAAATCAATTTTGATTCCGAAGAATCTGTTTTATCTAACGATAAAACGTTTTGATATTCATCAACGAGTGCCCACACAGATTGATAGGTTTAAATTGTTAAAGAGCTTCACTTGTTGAGCGTTCCTTTTAAATAAGGTACCTCTCGAAGTGGACGGCCATTCTAGCGAATTAACATTCGGTGTCAAACACTTTTTGAAAATTAATTTCTCATCATTTGCCGTCTTACTGATTGTTGCTGAAGCCTTGTGGCGCCTGCCGTCTCAGTGGGGTCGCATTATAGAGACGCAACCATTATTGGCAAGCACTAAATGCGTTTTTTATTAAAAAAAGGGGGTAAGCAAAGTTATTCAACCCAAGAGCTTATTTATACCAATTACCTACCAACTTTTAAACAAAATACCCACAAACACCTGTGGATAACACGTATAGCTAATTGAAAAAGGTTGGGAACATAAATGAGAAAATTCGAATAAACCTAGGTTTTACGTTACCTGATATAGCTTAAAAGAATAATTTCCCCTCCTAAGCCCATAGGCCACTCTCGGAACCGCGACATTTATTCTATGCCATTGCATTTCAGAATCTTACTGCAAAGTAAAAATCCATAAGAAACAGCCATGCACTAATTAGGGTTATTGATACTTGAGAATGAATAAAGAGGTGATAAGAAGAGCGACTCAATGCAAACAGACTAAGCGAGATACACCTAGTTGATTCATTCATCTACTTATCACAATCCCGCGCACAGTAAAATGTATCTTCTTCTATATAACGACAGGGGGTAGGAATTGAGTTGATAGCAGAAATAATAAATCCAGAGCCACTTTTGATTGCGCTAGATACAACAAAGCCCCGACTTTCGTCGAGGCTTTGTCATTTAAATATGGTACCGGTAGGCGGACTTGAACCGCCACGCCCGAAGGCAACGGATTTTGAATCCGTCGTGTATACCAATTTCACCATACCGGCATTATCTTGGGGCTTTGCCCTTTCGATGTTTGGCATTATACGTATGCGAACTGAAGTGGCAAGTATAAAAACTTGAATTCATGTGTGTTTGCCGATAATTTCGCCACTAAGTGATAAGCTGTGCGTTATGTCTCTTTTCACGCCAAGCCTTAGACTATATTCTGACGCCTCAATTTTTGAAGAAGTAATAACACCATGACATCAACAAACACAATGCCACCCGCAGGAGTCATGCGCCGATTTGGTGCTTTGTTCTATGACGCCCTTATCGTAATCGCTATTGAGATGTTGGCGGCTGGCTTTATTGTCGCTCTATTACACGCTCTCATGGCTCTTGGCATTTTTAACCATAGTGGTTATGCCGATGTCAGTGACTTCTTAACCAACCACCCGATTTGGAGCCCTGCTTACACCTTTTATTTAGTGGTCGTTTGGATGTCTTTCTTTGTTTTCTTTTGGACAAGAGCTGGCCAAACACTTGGAATGAGAGCTTGGAAGCTTCGCGTTCAAAATAAAGATGGCTCCGCGATTACCGTAACCCAAGCGCTGATTCGTTTAGGAACCTCCGGATTTGGACTGGCAAACTTATGTGTACCATTCGACCCTCAAAAACGTGGCTTCCACGATATCTGGGCGAAAACGGAAGTGGTCGTATTAGCTCAACCTCACTAGTTCGATGCAAGCAAATAATTAGTAAGATCAAAAAAGGAAGGTGTTATGCCTTCCTTTTTTCTATTTACAATTTGCGTCTCAACAATAGGACCGCAATTCCGAGGAACACCACACTCGGGGCGAGCGCGCCAAAGGCTGGAGGTATCTGATAAACCAAACTGACGGGACCGAAAAACTCACTGGATATATAGAAGGTAAAACCTGCAATAACACCAGACAAAATCCTAGCCCCCATCGTCACACTACGCAAAGGTCCAAAGATAAACGACAATGCCAACAACATCATGACCGCTATCGAGATCGGTTGAGTTATTTTTCGCCATAACGCCAATTCATAACGCGAAGCGTCTTGCTCTGACGCTTTCAGGTAAGAAACATAATCATACAACCCACTTAACGACAGCTCTTCTGGTTTAACAGTCACTATCGCTAACTTATCTGGAGCCAGTGACGTTTCCCAAGTGTAAGTCGGTAGACTCTCTTTAGTAATTTGAATTTCATTTTCGAACGACGTGATTTCGACCTCCTTCATCGTCCAAACGTTATCTCCAACATAGTCGACTTCTTTTGAATATATTGCCTTCTTCAATACCTTATTTTCATCAAAGCGCCACATGTTTAGACCATATAGTTTTTCATTGTCAATTTTGACAATGAATATAAAGTCATTGGCATCACGTGCCCATACCCCACTTTGGGTAGAGATAATATTACCACCAGCAATCGATATGGTTCTTAAATCACGAGCCATTTTTTGTGCTTGAGGAGCCCCCCACTGACCAAGCAGTGTTACAACTATCATTAGTGGTATCGCGGTTTTGAGAACCGATAGGCCAATATCTAACTTAGAAAAACCCGCCGCCTGCATGACCACGAGTTCAGAACTCGCAGCTAGCATACCTAGCCCAATCAGAGCACCAAGCAGGGCCGCCATTGGAAAAAACATTTCGATATCACGAGGGACACTCAATAGAACGAAATACAGCGCTTGTAATAGATCATAGGTACCACGACCAACCTTTCTCAGCTGTTCTACATACTTGATGATCCCAGAGAGGCCAACAAACGTCACCAATACTAATGACGTCGTTGCGATGATGGTTCTGCCTATATATAAATCGAGAATCTTAAACACGGCTTAAGCCAACCTCTTATTCTTAAATTTTTCTTTCAAATTTCTGACCGGCAAGCTATCCATAAAATTGGCACCAATCGCGACACATAATAATAACGCATTGATTGGCCACATGCCGACGACCGCCGGGATACTCCCCTCCTCGATCGCAGATTTGGTTGCACTAATAGCTAAGAAGTAAGTCAAATAAATCAGTATTGCTGGGCCGATTTTTGCGAAACGACCTTGCCGAGGATTCACTGCCGACAAGGGTACAACGAGCATGGTTAACAATGGAATACAAAGTACTAATGACATACGCCACTGCAACTCAGCTTTCGCCCTATTATCAGGGTTACCAATAAGGTCTAGGGTTGGAATCGCTTCCCAGTCTCGACCTTTTTTCTCAACTTCGCGTTGCCCTATCAGACCTTCGTATTCTTTAAAATGCGTCACCATATAATCTAAACGAGTAGGGACACCCTCATGGCGAATCCCATCGTACATAACAATCACTTGTCGGCCATCACTGAGTTCTTTTACGTCTCCCGACTGAGAAAACATTACACTAGGAAGTACCGATCCTCTAGGGCGCATTTGAGCAACAAATACATTTTCTAACTTATTGCCGTCAATATCATCAATGAAGACCACAGAGGAACCATCGGGAGTGCCTTCGAACTTCCCCTTAGGCAGCAAGTCAACACTGTTCTGTGCAGCCACCTCCTCGTACATTTGCTCAACTTTATCCTGTGACCAGGGAGATAACCAAAATGAGTTAAATGCAGCAATCGATGCGGTAATCAAAGCCAAGTAAAGCGCAGATTGGATCAGGAATTTATTACCAATACCTGTCGCGTTCATTACCACTATTTCACTTTCGGCATAAAGGCGCCCAAAAGTCAGCAAAATACCAATATAGATACTGAGAGGAAGCATCAATAAACCCATTGCTGGCATATTAAGACCAACAATCGATAATATGAGACGCGCCGGAATATCACCATCAGACGCATCCGCTAAAACACTGATGAATTTTTGGCTGAGAAACACGAGAAAAAGAACAAAAAAGATCGCAAATTGGCTCTTGATTGTCTCTCGGATCAAATATCTAACAATAATCACACTCAAATTACCTATACAAAACTTGTTTTTTTGATTGAATCACTATAATTTCCCGTTGAACCTTTTATTTTTTTAATTTCTAGCTAAGTGTTAGCGCTCTTCATTAAGGTTAGTTCCATTATAGGATCCAACAAGTAAGAGTCTATTATCTAACATTTAGTTTGATTTGTCTTCAGGATGTAGGAGTACGCATGGAGTTCAGTGTAAAAAGTGGCAGCCCAGAGAAGCAGCGCAGCGCATGTATCGTTGTTGGTGTGTTCGAACCGCGCCGCCTTTCTCCAGTGGCCGAGCAATTAGATAAGATTAGCGATGGCTACATTAGCTCACTGCTTCGTCGCGGTGATCTAGAGGGTAAACCTGGCCAGATGCTACTACTGCATCAAGTACCGGGTGTACTTTCAGAACGAGTTTTACTGGTTGGTTGTGGTAAAGAACGTGAGCTAGGCGAACGTCAATACAAAGAAATTATTCAGAAAACCATCAGCACACTCAACGAAACAGGTTCTATGGAAGCAGTATGTTTCCTAACAGAACTGCACGTTAAAGGCCGAGACACTTACTGGAAAGTTCGTCAAGCGGTAGAAGCGACTAAAGATGGTCTTTACACATTTGACCAATTCAAGAGCAACAAGCCAGAAACTCGTCGTCCACTGCGTAAATTGGTATTCAACGTACCGACGCGTCGTGAATTGAGCCTGGGTGAGAAAGCGATTTCTCACGGTCTTGCTATTGCTTCAGGTGTCAAAGCATCTAAAGACCTTGGCAACATGCCACCAAACATCGCTAACCCAGCTTACCTTGCTTCTCAAGCTCGTCGTTTAGCCGACGATTACGAGACAGTGAAGACTAAGATCATTGGCGAAGAAGAGATGGAAAAACTGGGTATGACATCATACCTAGCGGTTGGCCGTGGCTCGAAGAACGAATCTATGATGTCTATCATGGAATACAAAGGTGCTGCTGACCCAGATGCAAAACCTATCGTCCTCGTCGGTAAAGGTCTGACTTTTGATTCAGGCGGTATCTCACTCAAGCCAGGAGAAGGCATGGATGAGATGAAGTACGACATGTGTGGTGCTGCGTCTGTATTTGGTACAATGAAAGCATTGGCAAAACTTAACTTGCCGATCAACGTTGTCGGTGTTTTAGCCGGTTGTGAAAACATGCCAGGTAGCAACGCCTATCGTCCGGGTGATATCCTAACGACAATGTCAGGTCAAACGGTTGAAGTACTCAATACTGATGCTGAAGGTCGCTTAGTTCTGTGTGATGCTCTAACGTACGTTGAGCGTTTTGAACCAGATTGTGTTGTCGACGTTGCAACACTAACTGGCGCGTGTGTTATTGCTCTAGGTCACCACATCAGTGGCGTTCTATCAAACCACAACCCACTTTCTCATGAACTTGTTAATGCTTCAGAGCAAGCAAGCGACCGCGCATGGCGTCTACCTATGGCTGACGAGTACCATGAGCAACTGAACAGCCCATTTGCTGATATGGCAAACATCGGCGGCCGTCCTGGCGGTACGATTACTGCGGGTTGTTTCCTGTCTAAATTCACTAAAAAGTACCATTGGGCACATATAGATAGTGCAGGTACGGCGTGGAAATCAGGCGCTGCAAAAGGCTCGACAGGTCGCCCTGTCTCAATGCTAGTCCAATTCTTATTGAACCGCAGCGGCCAAGAAACTGAAGAGCAATCTTCAAAATAATGAGAAGGGCCTACGGGCCCTTTTTTCATAACCACTATTGCTGAGTAAGATTGGTATCCACGATTTTCAGTTAGAGTATTCAAGATGCAGACTGCCACGTTTTACATAGTGTCTTCAGACAGCCCACAAGCAAGTGAAGCCGGTCTCGCTCACTATGTACTGTTTCTTGCGCAGCACTTTGCAAAACAAGGCGCTAAACTTTACCTCAACTGTAACGATCAAGCTCATGCTGAGCGTATCGCTGAAGTTTTTTGGCAGGCAGAGCCTAATGAATTCATCGCGCATAACTTAGTTGGCGAAGGCCCAAAGTATTCAACCAACATCGAAATTGGCTATCAAGGCGTAAAACATAATTGGAATCGCCAACTGGTAATAAATCTGGCCGATAATCATACAACCTTTGCGAACGCCTTTGCTCAGGTGATAGACTTCGTTCCTTGCGAAGAAAAAGCTAAGCAACTCGCTCGAGAAAGGTATAAAATTTACCGTCAGGCTGGATATCAGCTACAAACTATCGAGATTCAACATCCATAGTCAAACCTCATAGTTAAAGCTATCTTTGGATTTAGATTCAAGAAGCTTCACTTATGAAGTTTGACCACGATTAACCATTCACAGCATCCGTTATAAGAGCACTATGGAAAAGACATACAACCCAACATCAATCGAACAAGCTCTGTATAAGACTTGGGAAGAGAAAGGCTACTTTAAGCCACACGGTGACACATCAAAAGAAGCTTACAGCATCATGATCCCGCCACCGAACGTCACTGGTAGCCTACACATGGGTCACGCGTTCCAAGATACGATCATGGATACGCTTATCCGTGCTCAACGTATGAAAGGTAAAAATACGCTTTGGCAAGTCGGTACTGATCACGCTGGTATCGCCACTCAAATGGTGGTTGAGCGTAAGATCGCCGCTGAAGAAGGCAAAACTAAGCACGACTACGGCCGTGAAGCTTTCATCGACAAGATCTGGGAATGGAAGAACGAGTCTGGTGGCACTATCACTCAACAGCTTCGTCGCCTTGGGGCATCGGTAGACTGGGACCGTGAGCGCTTCACGATGGATGATGGCCTATCTAATGCCGTTCAAGAGGTGTTTGTTCGTCTATACGAAGATGACCTCATCTACCGCGGTAAACGTCTAGTTAACTGGGATCCAAAACTGCACACGGCGATTTCAGATCTTGAAGTTGAAAACAAAGACAAAAAAGGCTTCATGTGGCACTTCCGCTACCCGCTAGCAAATGGTGTGAAAACCGCTGAAGGTAAAGACTACATCGTTGTTGCGACGACACGTCCTGAAACTATGCTGGGTGATACCGGTGTTGCGGTAAACCCAGAAGATCCTCGTTATAAAGATCTTATTGGTAAAGAGATCCTATTACCTATCGTGAACCGCCTAATTCCTATCGTAGGCGATGAGCACGCGGATATGGAGAAAGGTACGGGTTGTGTGAAGATCACACCGGCTCACGACTTTAACGACTACGAAGTGGGTAAACGTAATAACCTACCAATGATCAACATCCTAACGTTCAACGCTGATATCCGTGATGCAGCCGAAGTCTTCACCACCAACGGCGAAGAAAGCGACGTTTACTCAACAGATATCCCTGCTAAGTACCAAGGCATGGAGCGTTTTGCTGCGCGTAAGGCTATCGTTGCTGAATTCGACGAGCTTGGTCTTCTTGAGGAGATTAAAGATCACGACCTAACGGTACCTTACGGCGACCGTGGTGGCGTGGTTATCGAGCCAATGCTGACTGACCAATGGTACGTACGCGCTGCACCTCTTGCTGAACCAGCGGTTAAAGCGGTTGAAGATGGTGACATCCAGTTCGTTCCTAAGCAGTACGAAAACATGTACTTCTCTTGGATGCGTGACATTCAAGACTGGTGTATCTCACGTCAACTGTGGTGGGGTCACCGTATCCCAGCATGGTACGACAACGATGGCAACGTGTACGTAGGCCGTACTGAAGAAGAAGTACGTGCTAACAACAACCTTGCTCCAGTAATCGTTCTACGCCAAGACAACGACGTGTTAGACACATGGTTCTCTTCGGCACTATGGACTTTCGGTACACAAGGCTGGCCTGAGCAAACTGAAGATCTGAAGACATTCCACCCTTCAGACGTTCTAGTCACAGGTTTCGACATCATCTTCTTCTGGGTTGCACGTATGATCATGATGACCATGCACTTCAACAAAGATGAAAATGGTAAAGCACAAGTCCCATTCAAGACAGTTTACGTAACGGGCCTAATCCGTGACGAAAACGGCGACAAGATGTCTAAGTCTAAAGGTAACGTGCTTGACCCTATCGACATGATCGATGGTATCGACCTTGAGTCTCTAGTTGAAAAACGTTGTGGCAACATGATGCAGCCTCAGCTTGCGAAGAAGATCGAGAAAAACACACGTAAGACTTTCGAAAATGGTATCGAACCCTACGGTACTGATGCACTGCGTTTCACACTTGCCGCTATGGCTTCAACTGGCCGTGACATCAACTGGGATATGAAGCGTCTTGAAGGTTACCGTAACTTCTGTAACAAGCTATGGAACGCAAGCCGTTACGTACTGATGAACACAGAAGAGCACGATTGTGGCATGTCACTGTCGGCTGAAGACCGTGCAAACATGGAATTCTCTCTAGCAGATAAGTGGATTGAATCTCAGTTTGAACTCGCAGCGAAAGAGTTTAACGCCCACCTAGACAACTACCGTCTAGACATGGCGGCAAACACGCTTTACGAATTCATCTGGAACCAATTCTGTGATTGGTACCTAGAGCTAACTAAGCCTGTTCTTTGGAAAGGTACTGAAGCTCAGCAACAAGCGACACGTTACACATTGATCACGGTTCTTGAGAAGACACTGCGTCTTGCTCACCCAGTGCTGCCTTACATCACTGAATCTATCTGGCAGAGCGTTAAGCCACTCGTCGACGGTGTTGAAGGTGAGACGATCATGACTCAAGCGCTTCCTCAGTTTAACGAAGCTAACTTCAATGCTGAGATCGTAGAAGACATCGAATGGGTGAAGACTTTCATTACTGCTATCCGTAACCTACGTGCGGAATACGACATTGCACCAAGCAAAGGTCTAGAGGTCATGATCAAGGTTGCTAATGAGAAAGACGCTACGCGTATCGAAGCAAACAAGATCGTTTTGACTTCGCTAGCGAAACTAGATGATATTAACGTTCTCGCTGATGGTAAAGAGACTCCACTTTGTGCAACTAAACTGGTTGGCAAATCTGAGCTGATGATCCCAATGGCGGGTCTTATCGACAAAGATGCTGAACTTGCTCGTCTAGATAAAGAAGTCGCTAAAATCCAAGGCGAAATCAAACGTATCGAAGGTAAGCTAGCTAACGAAGGTTTCGTAGCTAAAGCCCCTGAAGTTGTTATCGCCAAAGAGCGTGAAAAGCTTGAAGGCTACCAAGAGACTCTTGTGAAGCTTGAAGAGCAAAAAGCGACCATCGCTGCGCTTTAAAGCTGATGGAATGAGAAGGCTTCGAACTTCTTGCTCTCACTAGAAAGGTTGGTCCTCGTGACCAACCTTTTTTTATACCTCTGATTCCAATATTCCAATATTCCAATGCTTCTCACTCTAGCCTCACTTATTGATAGGTTTCATCTATCAAATTAATCTCCACTTCCCATTACACTTAATGATAATAATTCTCAATAATAGAACTATCAAAACAACACAAGCTCGAGTCATTATCATGAAAAAGACACTCACCTTTGCTGCATTACATTTTACTATCGCATTTAGTGTCGCTTATCTACTAACAGGCGACATCTTAATTGGTAGCTTAATCGCGATGATTGAGCCCTCTGTGAATACTGTTGCCTTCTATTTTCATGAAAAGGCGTGGGCTCAAGTTCCGGCTCTTAAAGCTCGTCAGTGGATGACCAAATTAAAAACAGCAAGCTTTGCTAGCATCCACTTTAGTGTTGCCTTTACCGTTGTCTACTTGTTGACTGGGGATGCCTTTATCGGCGGTGTAATGGCTTTGCTCGAACCCAGTTTGAATACCATTGCATACTACTTCCACGAAAAAATTTGGTTAAAAAGAGCAGAAAGCCCGAATACACCACCTCAGTTTTGTGGACACCAACATGCGTAATCTCAAGCGCGCTGAGCCATCAAGGTAAACCGCATCGAATAACAAAATTCAGCTAACTATTGACAAAGTTGCGTAGCGCAATTAAATTAATTGCGGTGCGCAACTTTATTTCTTAATCCAAAGGTAGGTAGTTATGAATTCTCAACAGTTAAGAGACTATTCTCGTCAAACGGTTCGTTTACTTGGCATGCTTGATAAGCAGTGTGGTGATGTCGACCTCACTCCAGTTCAGGCTCATGCTCTTGGTGAGATCCAGTTGCAGCCAGTCACCATCAACCAATTGGCGCAGCAACTCAACGTCGATAAATCGAATGCAAGCCGCACTATCACAGGGCTAATCAAACTTGGCTTAGTTGAAAGCCTAGAGAATCCAACCGACAAACGTAGCCAATTAATCGCTCTGACCACTCAAGGTGTGGATGCGTTATCTCAACTCGACCAACAACAAAGCCTTTTCTTTGAAAAAGTACTGTCGACTCTGAATGACAGCGAACAACAACGACTGAAACAAGGGCTCGAGAGTTACTTAAAAGGGCTAACGAAAGTATGCCAAGCCGATGAGTTTGTATTACGCCCACTCACCGAGTCAGATAACCAACAATTAGCAGAAGTCATTCGCCAAGTTTCAGCAGAACATGGCTTAACTGAAGATAAAGGTTATGGCGTGGCTGATCCAACCCTCGATGATATGTACTCTGTCTATAGCCAAGCGAATGCTATGTACTGGGTTATCGAACACAATGGAAAAATCGTCGGAGGAGGTGGCTTTGCCCCTTTAGCTGGGAAACCTAATGTATGTGAGCTACAAAAAATGTACTTCTTACCGCAAACTCGCGGGCATGGCCTAGCTAAGCGAATTGTAGGTTTGAGCTTAAAGCAAGCGAAACAACTTGGGTATCAACACATGTATTTAGAAACAACAGAGTGCTTAGGTGCTGCGGTCAAACTCTATGAAAAGCTAGGATTTGAGCACCTTGAGTCAGCTTGGGGTGATACAGGCCACGACGCTTGTGAGGTTGTCATGGCCAAAACGCTATAATGTGTCTTAAAATTGGGGTTAGCGTTGGGGTTAATTAATTGAAAAACCTATTTAAAACAAGCTAACAACGTAAAAAATTGCTGACGCAAGAAGCAGGGTTCAAGGCAACAAAGGAACTCTCTTCTTGTCCATCAAGTACCACTTCTAACGAATATAAATGTGTAGGGTTAGGATTCTCAATATCAAAAAGGATCGGCGCCTCAACCTGGAACACAACACCGGTATGGTCTGCGCGCACATCTATCGGCATCACTAATGTCATGCCATTAAACTTGATAGAGGCAGACACCAGTCCCGGCTTTAGCGTCTGATAAATAACATCCACTTTAAACTCACACCCCCCACCGTGGTGCCAGATTTGCTCTGTGACAACTTGCTCTAGCTTGACGTTTCGAACGAACTGCAAATATGGCACTTGCCAGATCCCGATACGAGAATCAGATTTAACGACCGCCGATGAAGAGACTGACTTATCTATATCCTCTTCAAGCAATAAGCTCTCCTCCTCTTCAAGGAAAAGGATTTCAAAACGGTTACGGCCTAGCTGCATGTAAGGTCGAATATCTTTACAGTATTTCGCTTGGCTACCATCACAATCAAATACAGCGACACCATTGAGTCGCACTTCAGCAAAATAATCAATGCCAGCCATCACTAACTCAACAAACGGACACGCCAACATCGCATCATCCACTTCGATATCATGCATCAGATGCCACTCTTGCTCTGCAATCTCACTTTCACTCAAGTTATCAGGAAGCTTGGAACTTAACGGAGCCGGAAAGGTAATATCATCTTGTGGAATAGAGAGATCCGTCAATGGCGATATTTGCCAAAGACCATCGAGAGGTAATCGCATAGCATTCCTTGAGCTAGATCAATTTTGAACGCATTATAATGAATGAATGCCGATAAAGACATTCATTTTTCTGAGGATAAAAAAAATGCCAGCTCATGGCCGGCATTCTTAAAAACAGGGAAGAAATTACTCTTCGTCTTCATCATCTTCGTCTGGGTAGATAGCATCTTCACCTTCGTAGTAAGTGCCCCATCCGTCATAGATAATGTCAAACTTCTCAGCAAGATTGACAAGCTTCTCAACTTGCTCATCAATCACTTCGGCATTCAGAGTACATTGCATCGTTGCATCACAGCAAAGTAGCTTGTTGCCATCTTCGTCTTCTGTCTCTTCAGCTTCAAGCACTTCAAAACCCATTTTGAACGCTTCAACAACAGCTTTCTCAAGTACTGAGAAATCTTCAGCAAATAGATGATGCTCGATATCGTATAGAGCTTCAGGATCGCTACCATCTTCAATGAGTGCTTCAATGATGTCGCGAGTCTCTCCTTTTTGAAATTCAATTAATTCCGCTACTGATAGATATTCATCTTCGTGAGACATGTGTCTGCTCCAGAGTGTTGACTATGAAAAGATCAAATTTGATTGCCACGAAATATGGCATGGATCGCTCAAAAAAGCCACCCAGAACAGCCCTTGAAAGGTAAGTTTATCGCGGGATAACAGGCGTATTATCAATTAAAAAGTGAAATCAAAATCACAGAAACAAATCTCCAACATTTTATTAACCAAGGCGTGTTTTAGCATTTCGTTTTTATTGCCACTTGAAGACTTATTGAATAAAACTTGCGTGATTAGTCAAGTTAGATGCATATGCTCAATCGGTTTGGGGGTGCATAAATGCTCAGGTTACTATCGGAAAATGCATAATAGCGCATAATAAGTCACGATTAATAAGCAAAATCCAATTCTACCGCCCCTTAGCTTGGGCATAGATAGTCAAAAATTCAGTTCCATTCGCAATGACCATAATTGGAGTTTGCTATCTAAATTTTCGAAAAATACAGTATTTATCACCAAAAAAAGGAGAAACACCTTGTATTAACTCAAGCCGAGAAACTTGCATATTACCAACAAGCTTGTCATAAATAGACGCTGGATTAATAGTAAGGATGCAAAATGAGTAAGCTGTACGTTGGCTCCGAAGTCGGTCAATTAAGACGAGTTCTCCTAAATCGACCTGAAAGGGCACTCACCCACCTCACCCCTTCTAACTGTCATGAGCTGCTTTTTGATGATGTACTTGCAGTAGAAGCGGCAGGTGAAGAACACGATGCCTTTGCAACAACACTTCGTAATCAAGATGTTGAAGTGTTGCTACTGCATGACCTACTGGTTGAGACGCTCACTGTTGCTCAAGCTCGTGAGTGGCTGCTTAATACTCAAATCTCAGATTTCCGTTACGGTCCTATATTCGCTCGTGATTTAAAAGCATACCTTGCTCAAATGGACAATGAGCACTTGGCCACGATCCTACTTGGTGGTTTAGCTTATTCAGAGCTTCCGATTAAATCTTCTTCAATGCTACCGAAAATGCACCGCCCGCTCGATTTCGTTATTGAGCCGCTCCCCAACCATCTATTTACCCGTGATACGTCTTGCTGGGTTTATGGCGGTGTCTCTCTAAACCCTATGATGATGCCAGCTCGTCAACGAGAAACGAATCACTTGCGAGCAATATACCGCTGGCACCCTGTATTCGCAGGTCAAGATTTCATTAAGTATTTTGGTGATGAAGATCTTCACTATGACAATGCAAACATTGAAGGTGGTGATGTACTGGTTATCGGTAAAGGTGCCGTTCTTATCGGTATTTCAGAACGAACGAAACCACAAGGGGTCGAAAATCTAGCGGCCAGTTTATTCAAATCCGGTCAAGCGAAAGAAGTGATTGCAATAGATTTACCCAAGCATCGCTCTTGTATGCACCTTGATACAGTGATGACGCACATGGATATCGACACTTTCTCTGTCTATCCAGAAATCGTTCGTAAAGATCTCGACACGTGGCGCTTAACGCCGCAAGAAAAGGGTGAAATGCGAGTTGAAAAAGCCGACAACTACCTATCCGCGATTGAAGGCGCTCTTGGGCTCGATCAACTGACGATCATTACGACCGGTGGTGATAATTACGAAGCTGAACGCGAACAGTGGAATGACGCTAACAACGTACTGACCGTGAAACCCGGAACCGTAATCAGTTACGAGCGCAATGTTTACACCAATGAAAAATACGACAAAGCAGGTATCGAAGTTCTGACGATTCCAGGTAACGAACTCGGCCGTGGTCGTGGTGGCGCTCGCTGTATGAGCTGCCCTATCGAAAGAGACGGTATCTAAGTCAAAGAGCTCAGTTAAACAGATGCAAAAACTTATCTAGGCCAGTACCATCATACTGGCCTTTTATATCAAACCAATAAAATAAGTATTCACAAATACAGCATTTTTATGTTTAACTAAGTTCTTCTTTGATTCTATATACGCAAGGAGCGAGAGATGGCCTTTAATCTTCGCAATCGTAACTTTCTAAAACTTCTCGACTTTACCCCTAAAGAGATTCAGTTTTTACTCGACCTGTCTGCCGACTTAAAAAAAGCAAAGTATGCAGGTACAGAACAGAAGAAACTCAACGGCAAGAACATTGCTTTGATCTTCGAGAAAGCATCAACTCGAACACGATGTGCGTTTGAAGTGGCCGCCTTTGATCAAGGTGCTCAAGTCTCTTACCTTGGCCCTTCTGGCTCCCAGATTGGTCAAAAAGAATCAATGAAAGATACGGCGCGTGTTTTGGGGCGTATGTACGATGGTATCGAATACCGTGGTTTTGGCCAGAGTATCGTTGAAGACTTGGGCGCTTATGCGGGCGTGCCGGTTTGGAATGGCTTAACCGATGAGTTCCACCCTACTCAGATCTTAGCTGATTTCCTTACGATGCTTGAGCATGGTCGTGGTAAACATCTACACCAAATCCGCTTTGCTTATCTAGGTGATGCACGCAATAACATGGGTAACTCTCTGTTAGTCGGTGCTGCGAAAATGGGCATGGATATTCGCTTGGTCGCGCCAAAAGCGTTCTGGCCAGAAGAACAGCTCGTTGAAGAGTGCCAAGCTATCGCACAAAGTTCAGGGGCTAAAATCACTCTAACGGAAGACGTGGCGAAAGGCGTGAAAGGATGTGACTTCCTATACACCGATGTTTGGGTTTCGATGGGTGAAGCGCCAGAAGCTTGGGACCAACGAGTTGCGCTGATGACTCCTTACCAAGTAAATATGGATGCCATTAAGCTCACCGGTAATCCTCAAGTAAAATTCATGCACTGCTTACCCGCTTTCCACAACAATGAAACCGTGATCGGCCAGCAAGTCGCAGACAAGTATGGAATGAACGGTTTAGAAGTGACGGATGAAGTCTTTGAATCGGATTACTCGATTGTGTTTGATGAAGCAGAAAATCGCATGCATACCATCAAAGCAATAATGGTGGCGACATTAGGTCAATAGAGAATAACTTACATCAATAAAAGCTTGATGTAATCGCTTGCGCTCACAAATTGAAAGCGTATAATTCTCGGCAATTTGTCTGAGAGTAGTGAAAATGACGCCAACCAATATTGTAAAAACACATAATAACATTGTGAAAACACCCAATATTGCTCGTAAGCTAAGATGCTTATCAGGCCGTCTATTCTGCTTTTCAGCACTTTTTTAAAGCCTCCCATTATGGGGGGCTTTTTTATGGCCAATACATTATTGTGAGGAAGAAGATCATGGCGAATTCGCTCTATCAAAAGCACATCATCTCAATTCCAGAGCTTTCTCGTGAAGAGCTAGAATTAATTGTTCAAACGGCAGGTCAGCTGAAAGCTGAACCAAACCCAGAACTCATCAAAAACAAAGTTGTTGCCAGCTGCTTCTTCGAACCTTCAACGCGAACTCGTCTCTCTTTTGAAACGGCGATTCAACGCATCGGTGGTGATGTGATTGGTTTCGACAGTGGTGGTAACACTTCTTTAGCAAAAAAAGGTGAAACGCTAGCGGACTCGGTACAGGTTATCTCTTCCTACGTTGACGCTTACGTGATGCGTCACCCTCAAGAAGGTGCAGCACGTCTGGCTTCGGAGTTCTCAAACGGTGTACCGGTTATTAACGCGGGCGACGGCGCAAACCAACACCCAACACAAACGTTATTAGACCTGTTCTCTATAGCTGAAACACAAGGCCGCCTCGACAACCTAAACGTAGCCTTCGTTGGTGACCTTAAGTACGGCCGTACGGTTCACTCGCTGACTCAAGCACTCGCGAAGTTCGACAACATCTGTTTCTACTTCATCGCTCCAGAAGCACTGGCGATGCCTGACTACATTTGCGAAGAGCTTGATGAAGCGGGCATCAAGTACCAACTGTTGACGGAGATGGAAGATGTCATTCCTGAGCTGGATGTCTTGTACATGACTCGAGTTCAAAAAGAACGCTTTGATGAATCGGAATACGCGCACATCAAATCCGCATATATCCTGACCGCTCCGATGCTGGAAAATGCCCGTGACAACCTAAAGGTTCTGCACCCTTTACCACGCGTTGACGAAATTACCGTTGATGTCGATAAGACGCCTTACGCATACTACTTCCAGCAAGCTGAGAACGGTGTTTATGCGCGCGAAGCATTGTTAGCCCTTGTTCTTAATGAAACGCTGTAGAGGAGAGATATCATGTCTAAAGAGACTCAATTAAAAGTTGAAGCCATCAAAAACGGAACGGTTATCGACCATATTCCCGCGAATATCGGGATTAAGGTGCTCAAACTGTTCGACATGCATAACTCGAATCAACGAGTAACGATCGGCCTAAACTTACCCTCCTCTGCACTAGGCGGAAAAGATCTACTCAAGATTGAGAATGTTTTTATCACAGAAGAGCAAGCCAGCAAACTGGCTCTTTACGCGCCTCATGCGACCGTTAACCAAATCGAAGATTACGAGGTAGTTAAGAAGCTACCACTAGAGCTTCCTGAGCAGATCAACGATGTGTTTGAGTGTCCAAACACCAACTGTATTACTCACAATGAACCGGTTGAAAGCAGCTTTAAGATCTTTGAAAAGAAAGAAGATATTCGATTGAAGTGTAAGTATTGCGAAAAAGTCTTCTCTCGCGAGATCGTGACAGAAAGATAACGTCATACGGCAAAGTAAACCGAATGTAAAAACCATCAAATACCTCGCCTGTGCGGGGTATTTTACGCTTTACCTATCTAAAGTTTGAAGGCACACTGAAAGTTGATTTTTATCTAATAACTGATGGAATAAACCAATGACTAAAGTACTTCACACAGAATCTGCTCCAGCTGCAATCGGCCCATACGTACAAGGCGTTGACCTTGGCAACATGGTACTGACTTCTGGTCAAATCCCAGTAAATCCAGCAACTGGTGAAGTATCTGCTGATATCGCAGAGCAAGCTCGCCAATCTCTAGACAACGTTCAAGCGGTTGTTGAAGCTTCAGGCCTGACAGTAAAAGACATCGTAAAACTGACGGTATTCGTTAAAGACCTCAACGACTTCGGCACAGTAAACGAGGTTTACGGCAAATTCTTCGATGAGCACGGTGTGGCAAACTACCCGGCACGTTCATGCGTTGAAGTCGCTCGTCTACCAAAAGATGTCGGTATCGAGATCGAAGCTATTGCGGTTCGCAAATAGGTTTTGCTCTCTAAAATAAACAGTCTCAAGTAAACGAATTAGCAAAATGCTGGACGTTTATCAGAGACAAAAAAGGTTGCCCAGTTGGCAACCTTTTTTATTGTTCATCGTTTCGCTTAGATAATTACTTTTTATTAAGCTCAACCACTTCTTTGTCTAACACTTCCAGTTTGACAGCCATTTGCTCACGAGCTAGGTTAGCGAGTTGACGAACATTAGACTTATCGTAACCTTCAGTGCTGATAGGTGGCAGCATTTCAACAATCACATGACCATTATTCCAACGGTTTAGCTTTACGCCACCGGTTGAACTGCACACGATAGGAATGATCGGTAAGCCAGCACCAATCGCTGCATGGAAAGCGCCGGTCTTAAATGGCAATAAGCCACGGCCACGAGATCGAGTGCCCTCAGGAAACATCCACACTGATACATCGCTCTCTTTTAGGCTCGTCACGACCTGATCAATCGTACCGACCGCTTTACTGCGGTTAGCTCGGTCAATGAGGATATTACCCGTCAACCAGTACAACTGACCAAAAAGAGGCATCCACGCTAGGCTCTTCTTACCAACGGTGACAACCTTAGGTGTGACGGCTGATGAAATCGTGAATAAGTCCCAGCTATTTTGATGGTTAGCAACGTAGACGTGTTGACCACGAGAATAAGCATCTTCTGGGATACGAAGCTCTAATTTGATGCCGAATATTTTCGACATACGACCGAAATAACGGCCAAAGGTAAATACGTGCTTCGGATTACGTGGACTCAGTAGACAGTAACCACATCCAAATACAAACATAAGAATCGCAAATATCGCCACAGCGAAAATACGTAATATTGCTATCATTTTGTTCCTCACCAACCGTAAAGCTCATTCATCGAGTCACACTGAGGTGTACAACAGAGTCATTTGCGGTAAATACAACGATAAAAAAGCCGAAACCAAGGTTCCGACTTTTGTGTTTTTATCTTACGGATTCATGAATCACTAACCAAGTTAGCTCGACTCACGAAATCGTGTAATGTTTGCGCCTAAAGCGGAAAGCTTATCTTCAATCTTATCGTAACCACGATCGATGTGATAAATACGGTCCACGATGGTTTCACCTTGAGCAATACAACCCGCAATAACAAGGCTTGCAGATGCGCGAAGATCCGTTGCCATAACTTGAGCACCACTCAATTTATCGGTTTCGCCACAAATCGCCGTGTTACCTTCGATTTCAGCTTTTGCCCCCATTCTCTGTAATTCAGGAATGTGCATAAAGCGGTTTTCAAAGATAGTCTCAGTGATCACACCACTGCCCTTTGCCATCATGTTAAGCAGCGTAAACTGAGCTTGCATGTCCGTTGGGAAACCCGGGTGAGGTGCCGTTACGATTTTCACCGCTTTCAACTCACGATCTGTCATATCAAGACTGATCCAATCTTCCCCCGTTTCAACCTTCGCCCCCGCTTCTTCAAGCTTGGCTAATGCCGCTTCAAGAAGATGAGCATGGGTGTTACGACAAACCACTTTACCGCCAGAAACCGCAGCCGCCACCAGGAACGTACCGGTTTCAATACGGTCAGCAACCACAGAGTGGTAACCCCCACCAAGACGCTCAACGCCTTCGATCGTAATTGTGTCTGTGCCTGCGCCAGAAATTTTAGCACCTAACGTATTAAGAAAATCAGCCGTATCGACAATCTCAGGCTCACGCGCCGAGTTATCAAGAACCGTTTTGCCTTCCGCTAAAGTTGCAGCACACATGACCGTAATGGTGGCACCCACACTGATTTTATCCATTACGATATGCGCACCTTTTAGGCGGCCATCAACACTTGCTTTCACATAGCCATCTTCCAACACAATGGTCGCACCTAGCTGTTCTAGGCCATGGATATGCAGGTCAACAGGTCGAGCACCAATGGCACAGCCACCAGGGAGTGACACTTGCCCCTCACCAAAGCGAGCAACGAGAGGACCCAAAGCCCAAATAGAAGCGCGCATGGTTTTCACTAAATCGTAAGGCGCACAGAACTCGTTGATTTCACTGCCATCAACATGAACACTACCATTGCGCGTTACTTTAGCACCTAAACGCTTAAGCAGCTCCATCGTAGTATCGATATCACGTAAGTGAGGGACATTACTCACTTCAACTGGCTCTTCAGCAAGGATTGAAGCAAATAAGATAGGTAGCGCTGCATTTTTTGCGCCTGAGATCGTCACTTCACCGCTTAACGGTTTGTTTGATCCTATAACTCGAAACTTTTCCATCATAAACCTTAAAGTGACATCAGTTTCTTATCGCGTTCCCACTCTTCTGGCGTGAAAGCCTTAATAGAAAGAGCATGGATGTCATTGCGTTGAATGTATTCCATGAGTGGGCCGTAGATGAGCTGCTGCTTCTTAACTCGATTCATGCCATCAAAACATGCATCAACCGCAACAACTTCGTAATGACTGCCTTCTCCCTTCACGATAATTTCCTGAAGGTTCAGTGCTTCTGCTAATAATTCTTGTACTTTTGTGCTGTCCACCAATAGCTCCTGCCTAATTTTTTATGTGTTCTGCCATCATTGGCTGGATATTGCTCAATTGGAACAACGTTCGTAATTGTTCTGGCACGAAACTGAGCATTATATGACAGTTTTGATTTTTTGCATGCTCTAATAAGTGAATTAGCATCACCATTCCTGCTGAATCGACTCGATTGATATGGCTAAGGTCAATTTCAACGCTTGGCTCACTTGTTTGCCATTTTTCCAATACTCGCCAGATTGCCGGAACACTATCGCGATCGATATCTCCAATCAGCTGATAATTTTTAGCGCTTAATCGCTGCCATTGAGAGTGACTCATTTATTTCTTACTCTCAAAATGAATCGGTTGTGCCGCCAGTTTTTCTAGTTCACCAGCAACAGACAAGATACCCTCTTGACGAATCTTAGTGTTCCACTCTGATTGCTTACTCGACAGCAAACTTATGCCTTCTGCAACCATATCAAATGCCTTCCATTCGCCCGATTTTTTGTCTTTGCGCAGCTTAAATTCAAGCGTAATATTGGGCCGCGGCGTATCAATGATATCCACCTTAATCGTGGTAATACGGCTGTCAGGTTTCACTTTTGGTTCTGGGCCAAACTTAATGATTTGATCCGTGTATTGAGTCAGTACTTGGGCGTAAGAAGAAACAAGATATTGACGGAATGCATCAATAAATACACGAACATCTTTTCTATCCGCACCTTTCAAGTTTGGTCCCAATAGCTTAAGGGCTGCATATTGAGCATTCACATAAGGCATCAACTCTTCTTCCACGATGACCTTAAGTAACTCCGGATGTTGGTGAATGTTCTCTTGCTCACGCTTCAAACGTTCGAAGGCCACTTCGGCAACTTGAGTCATCATTTGATAAGGCTGTGTACGATCAATCGACTCCGCGGCAAAGGCGTGAGTTGATATCAGTAAAGCAACCAGAGTGAGAAAGGCTTTTTTCAATAGATTATTCGTCTTCAACATAATATTGTTTTTTAACACAAGACTACTCCTTCGCATCTTTATCATCCGATCCACCAACGCTGTACAACACTTGACCGATTAAATCTTCTAGCACTAATGCTGATTTGGTGTCTTCGATCGAATCACCGTCAACTAACATCTCTTCATCTTCAAAAATGAATCCAGGAACCAGACTGATGTACTGCTCACCGATTAAACCCGATGTTAATATTTGAGCACTAGAGGTATCAGGAAACTGCGAGTACTGACTATCAATCGACATTTCCACGACCGGAAGATAACTTTCAGTATCCAGCTCAATACTTTTCACTCGACCAACAACGACGCCACCAACTTTCACTGGAGAGCGAACTTTTAAGCTGCCAATATTATCAAAAGTCGCTTTCAAGTTGTAAGTATGGTTTGAACCGAGACCTTTTACGTCAGCGACTTGAAAGATCATGATTAAGATTGCGCAAATTCCGGCAATGACAAAGCTGCCGACCCATAATTCTAATTTTCGAGTTTGTTGCATGATTAATTCCCAAACATCAATGCGGTAAGAACAAAATCTAGCCCTAATACCGCTAGAGAAGAGTGCACAACTGTGCGTGTGGTTGCTTGACTAATCCCTTCCGAGGTCGGTACCGCATCATAACCATTGAAAAGCGCAACCCATGTTACGGTAATAGCAAAGACCATACATTTGATCATACTGTTGCCAATATCTCGACCTAACTCCACCGAAGACTGCATCGCTGACCAAAAGCTACCGTGGTCAATGCCTTTCCAATCGACACCCACTAACTGCGCTCCCCAAATACCGACCGCCATAAAGATCATCGCCAGCAGAGGCATCGAAATAAGACCCGCCCAAAGACGTGGTGCAATAATGCGTTTAAGGGGATCTACCGCCATCATTTCAAGGCTAGAGATTTGCTCCGTCGCCTTCATTAGTCCAATTTCCGCCGTCAATGCTGAACCAGCTCGTCCGGCAAATAAAAGCGCCGTCACCACTGGGCCGAGTTCACGAAGCAACGACAATGCAACCATTTGCCCGAGATTACCCTCAGCGCCGTAATCAATTAATACGACATAGCCCTGCAGGCTGAGCACCATGCCGATGAACAGACCCGAAACTAAAATAATAGCCAATGACTGAACGCCAACGCTATAAAGTTGTTTAACGAATAAAGGGAAGTTTTTTAGTCGCGGAATGCCAAACAAAGCCCCAAATAACATCAAGCTTGCTCGACCAAACGACTCACAGATCGCTAGTGTGCGCTTACCGACACCCGCAATGGCTTTAACAATCATATTAAAACAAATCCTTTTCTAAGCTCTTTGCAGGGAATCTAAATGGTACCGGACCATCGGCTTCGCCTTGCAAAAATTGCTGCACTCTCGGATCGCTATTATTGTACAACTCTTCAGGAGACCCCGCTGCGATGATTTTGCTATCAGCCATGAGGTAAACCCAGTCAGCAATACTCATCACCTCAGGCACATCGTGAGAGACAACAATGGAGGTTAAGCCCAAAGCTTGATTGAGATTCCGTATCAGTTCAACTAAGACCCCCATGGTGATAGGATCTTGACCGACAAAAGGCTCATCGTACATGATAAGTGCCGGATCCAAGGCGATCGCACGAGCCAATGCTGCACGTCTCGCCATTCCACCAGACAATTCGCTTGGCATTAATTGTGCCGCCCCTCGTAATCCTACCGCTTCAAGCTTAAGTAATACGATGGTACGAATGAGTTTTTCGTTCAGTTCTGTGTGCTCTCGCAGCGGAAACGCCACATTATCAAAGACATTAAGATCCGTAAAAAGCGCCCCTGATTGGAAAAGCATGCTCATTTTTTTACGCGCTTGATAGAGTTTTCGACGCGATAAGGCTGGGATATTATCCCCATCAAACCAAACTTCACCACTATCTGGCGGCAGTTGCCCACCAATCAAACGCAATAAGGTGGTTTTACCTATCCCTGATGGCCCCATGATTGCGGTTATTTTCCCTTGAGGAACGTCTAAACTGATGTCATCAAAGATAACGCGCTCACCTCGAGAGAAACTTAGGTTCTTCACTTTTACAAGCTCAGTATTCAACATGATCTTGTTGTTTCCTTGCTCTAAAAAACGCCAATTATGGCTGCAATAATAATGAGTCTACTTTAGAATTAAAAGCACTGTTCAATTAATTACAAAAATCAGAAAACCATGGCGGAGATCTGAAAGCATTGAGAAATTGCTTATTCAGCGACATTTCTTTACGACTAACTGGCAATTAATTTGTTGAGTGGCTTCCCTTTTACCCAGCAACAAGTCAAAATTAGCGGTTAATTCTCCGTTTTTATTATTTTTTTAGGAACCATTATGCTTCTTGAAGCGATTGCTTTTCTCGTTATCGGCCTAGGTTTTTTGGTGTGGAGTGCAGATAAGCTAGTTTACGGCGCTGCGGCTCTTGCTCGCAATGTCGGTATCTCACCATTAGTTATCGGCATGACGATTCTTGCAATGGGATCTTCGGCTCCTGAAATGATGGTTTCTGCAACCGCCGCCCTAGATGGCAAAACAGATACGGCTGTCGGTAATGTTTTAGGCTCGAACATCGCCAACATCGCACTGATTTTAGGCATTACAGCGCTAATTAAGCCGCTCTCTATCAGTTCTGGTATCATTCGCCGTGAACTTCCATTAATGATAGGTGTTACCGTATTAGCAGGCGCACTGCTTTGGGACAACCATTTAGGCTTTTATGAAGGCGTGTTGTTGTTTGTTCTTTTTGCCGCTTTCTTATTTGCCATGTTACAAATCAGTCGCAATGAAAAAAAGAATGGCGACGCCTTTCTTGAAGAGCAAGAGTCAGAGATCCCTGAAGGTGTCAGTAACCCTAAAGCTGTAATGTGGGTGATCATTGGCCTAATCGTTCTGCCTTTGTCGGCGAATATGCTGGTGGATAACGCGGTTGTTATCGCAAAATACTTTGGTATGAGTGATCTTGTAATTGGTTTAACCATCATTGCGGTTGGTACCAGCCTACCTGAACTTGCAGCATCACTTGCCGGCGTGATGAAGGGAGAAGACGACATGGCCGTGGGTAATATCATTGGTTCGAACGTGTTTAATATCCTTGCCGTTATGGGGATCCCAGGCATCCTCAACCCTTCAATGTTGAATGAGTTTGCAATGGGGCGTGACTTCTGGGTAATGCTAGGTGTATCCCTTCTCCTGGTGATTATGGCACTCGGCAAGTCTCGCAGAGTGAATCGAATTGAAGGTGGTATATTGATTGCGACGTTTGTGGCCTATCAAAGTTATCTACTCATGAACATGTCAGCTTAATTATTGATTTAACCTCCCGCATTTGGAGTATTTTATGTCTCAGCCATTCGATTATTGCAGTGTTGCAAAACAAGTTTTAGAAACCGAAGTTGCAGGTCTTACTCAATTAGACCAATATTTTAATGATGATTTTAGCAAGGCTTGTGATCTGATCCTAAACAACGAAGGCAAAGTGGTTGTGATGGGCATGGGTAAATCCGGTCACATTGGCAACAAAATAGCAGCAACGCTAGCAAGCACAGGAACATCCGCTTTCTTTGTACACCCAGGAGAAGCGGCGCACGGCGATTTAGGTATGATTGAACCGGGTGATATTGTGATTGCCATATCCAATTCAGGCGAATCAAATGAAATCCTCGGCCTATTCCCGGTATTAAAACGCTTGAACATCAAGATCATCAGCATGACAGGCAAGCCAGCATCAAACATGGCGACCTTCTCTGATATCCACTTACAAATTTCGGTACCGGAAGAAGCATGCCCACTCGGCTTAGCGCCAACAACCAGTACCACCGCGACTTTGGTTATGGGTGATGCATTAGCCGTTGCACTTTTGCAGGCTCGAGGCTTTACCGCTCAAGACTTTGCTCTGTCTCATCCCGGTGGTGCTTTAGGTCGTCAATTGCTGTTAAAACTCGATGATATAATGCACACAGGTGACGCTCTTCCTGTTGTCGCGCCAGATGCGCTAGTTCGAGACGCTCTATTAGAGATATCTCAAAAAGGCTTAGGCATGACGGCAATCGTTGGTAAAGATGGTCAAATGGCCGGTATTTTTACCGATGGTGATTTACGCCGTATCCTAGACAAGCGTGTTGATATTCATAACACCAAAATCGGCGATGTGATGACATTGAACCCGACGGTAGCTGAACCAAACATGCTGGCAGTCGAGGGATTAAACTTGATGCAAGCGAAAAGCATTAGTGGCCTGATGTTGTGCCATGAAGGTAAGCTGGTTGGAGCCTTAAACATGCATGACTTACTGAAAGCAGGAGTAATGTAATGACACAGACAATCGACACCCTATACGGCACCGTTGATGCTGATGTATTCGCTGTAGCAAAAGAGATCAAACTGCTGATCTGCGATGTCGATGGCGTCTTCTCTGATGGTCGCATCTACATGGGTAACAACGGTGAAGAGCTGAAAACCTTTCACACTCGTGACGGTTACGGCATTAAATCACTGATGAACGCGGGTATTGAAATCGCAATCATCACCGGCCGTCAATCTCAAATTGTTGAGAATCGAATGACCGCTCTCGGCATCAAGCTGATTTATCAAGGTCAAGACGATAAAGTTAAAGCATACCAAGACATTTGCGATAAGCTTTCAGTTAACCCTGAAAATACAGGTTATATTGGAGATGATTTGATCGACTGGCCGGTAATGGAAAAAGTTGGCTTGAAAGTCTGTGTAGCAGATGGTCACCCACTGCTAGCAAAACGAGCCAATTACGTAACAACCATTAACGGTGGCCACGGCGCGGTACGTGAAGTTTGCGACCTTATTTTACAAGCCAGAAATGAACTCGACGTGCACAAAGGTTTAAGCATATGAGTTTTACTCGTATTATCTATTTAATACTCATATTTATCGCTTGTTGGTCAACCTACTACTTGTTTGACAAACAGCAAACATCGACGATACAAGTGCCTCCGAATGTAGAGCTCCCTTCATTTAGTGGCAAGAGTTTGAACAACATTAGCTATAGCCAAACCGGTATTCGTAGCTATCTGGTTGAATCAACATATTTAGAGCACTACTCAGAGGTTGGCGATACACATTTTCAAAATCCGGTTCTCTCGGTATACCGAGATGGACAAACTATTGAATGGCGAATCACCGCTGATCGCGCAATTATGGATAAAAATCAAGTCGTCACTTTTTATGGCAATGTTGTAGCAAAGAACCTGTTGCCAGAAGCCAGTTTCGATACCATGACCACGGATAAGATGGTTGTTGAACTGACTAGCCGAGATTTTTATTCAGAGACTCCGGTCCATATGATCGGTACATTTTTTGAAACTGAGGGACAAGCAATGAAAGGTAATTTCGGTACCAACAATGCGACCCTCTTTAATTCTGTTCAAGGTAGATATGAAACTCTTACACCTTAGTTTATTCGCTTTGGCCCTTGCTGCACCAAGTGTCTATGCCCTATCTTCAGATAGCGAGCAGCCCGTCTACATCGACTCAGACAGCCAGCAATTGGACATGAAAAGTAACCAAGTGACATTTCTTGGCGATGTAAACCTGAAACAAGGTAGCATCAATATCAATGCCGATAAGGTTATTGTTACCCGTAATGCTGCCAACGGCGAAATCGAAGCCATTCAAGGCTTTGGCAAGCCCGCAACCTTCTCACAACTGACTGATGAAGGAAAAACACTTTACGGTGAAGCTAACGACTTACATTACCAACTGGTTGCTGACACATTAATCATGACTAAGAATGCGATGCTGTCTCAAGATGGCAGTATCATTCGCGGTTCTAAAATTACTTATGAGATCGGCTCTCAGAAATTAGTCGCTGACAGTGGTAAAAACAAACGTGTGTCAACGGTTTTACAACCAACGGAAGTGAATAAGTAACGATGGCTGTTCTAAAAGCAAAAAACCTAGCGAAAACCTACAGCAAGCGTAAAGTGGTCACCGATGTAAGCTTGCAAGTCGAATCGGGTCAGATTGTGGGTCTGCTTGGACCGAATGGTGCAGGCAAAACCACATCGTTCTATATGATTGTTGGTCTGGTTGCGCGAGATGAAGGCACCATCAGCATTGATGACCGAGACATCAGTATCTTACCCATGCACAGTCGCTCTCGTCTTGGTATCGGCTACTTACCTCAAGAAGCTTCTATTTTTCGTAAGTTGTCTGTAGAGGACAACATCATGGCGGTTTTACAAACGCGTGATGAAATGACCAAAGAACAGCGCCAAGATAAGTTGGAAGACCTGCTGGAGGAGTTCCACATTCAACATATCCGCACCAGCAATGGTATGGCTTTGTCCGGTGGTGAACGTCGTCGCGTTGAAATAGCTCGAGCTCTGGCAGCCAATCCGCAGTTCATTCTACTGGACGAACCCTTTGCCGGCGTTGACCCAATCTCTGTTATCGATATCAAAAAAATTATCGTTCACCTGCGTGATCGTGGTTTGGGTGTTTTAATCACTGACCACAACGTTCGTGAGACATTAGACGTATGTGAAAAAGCTTACATCGTAAGCCAAGGACACCTGATCGCTGAAGGTACGCCTGAGGACGTTCTCAATAACGAACAAGTTAAACAAGTTTATCTAGGCGAACAATTCCGTCTATGATTAGATAGAGAGTATCGAGAGTTCTAAGAATAATAACTAGGTAAGTAATACTGAATGAAACCCTCATTACAACTTAAGTTAGGCCAACAGTTAGCAATGACGCCTCAATTGCAGCAAGCGATTCGTTTGTTGCAATTGTCGACATTAGATTTGCAGCAAGAGATTCAAGAAGCACTTGAGTCTAATCCACTACTCGATGTCGAAGAAGGCAATGAAGAAGCACCGACGTCAGAAGAAAAACCTAGCAGTGACGAGAAAGAATCAGTTGATACCACAGAGCAAGACTTACCCGATAGCTCAGACTTAATCGAAAAATCAGAGATTGGCAACGAACTCGAGATCGACACAACTTGGGAAGACGTTTACAGCGCAAATACTGGGAACACTGGCATTGCTCTTGATGACGATATGCCTGTGTACCAAGGTGAAACGACGGAAAGCCTGCACGATTACCTGCTTTGGCAACTCGACTTAACACCATTTACAGAAACAGATAGAAGCATAGCTTTAACACTGATTGATGCGATTGATGACTACGGCTACCTCACTGTAACTTGTGAAGACATCCTTGAAAACTTCGCCAATGAAGAGATCGAGCTGGATGAAATTGAAGCCGTACGTAAACGAATTCAGCAGTTTGATCCGCTAGGGGTCGCTTCAGTCAATTTGCAAGATTGCTTGTTACTGCAACTGGCCACCTTCCCTCAAGATACGCCTTGGCTCAACGAAGCTAAGTTAGTACTGACTAGCCATATCGATCAGCTTGGTAATCGCGATTACAAACTGGTGATCAAAGAGACCAAGTTGAAAGAAGCAGAACTGCGTGAAGTTTTGCAACTGATTCAACAACTGGACCCTCGCCCTGGTAGTAAGATTACTCCGGATGAAACTGAGTATGTGGTTCCGGATGTATCGGTATTTAAAGACCTTGGTAAATGGGTCGTGACCATAAACCCGGATAGCGTGCCGAAGCTGAAAGTGAATCAGCAATACGCCAGTCTGAGTAGCAAAGGCAACAGCGCCGACAATCAATACATCCGCTCAAACTTGCAAGAAGCTAAGTGGCTAATTAAAAGCCTAGAGAGCCGAAATGAGACGCTACTCAAAGTTGCGAGATGCATTGTTGAACATCAACGTGATTTCTTCGAACATGGCGAAGAAGCGATGAAGCCAATGGTTCTAAACGATGTTGCACTCGCCGTTGATATGCATGAGTCGACAATATCTCGTGTTACGACTCAAAAATTCATGCATACGCCACGTGGTATTTTCGAACTCAAATACTTTTTCTCAAGCCATGTCAGCACTGACAATGGTGGTGAATGTTCATCGACAGCAATTCGCGCGCTCATTAAGAAACTTGTCGCGGCAGAAAATACGGCGAAACCTCTCAGTGATAGTAAGATTGCTGCCCTACTGGCTGACCAAGGGATACAGGTCGCTAGACGTACGATAGCGAAGTACCGTGAATCTCTGGGCATCGCCCCATCGAGTCAGCGTAAACGCCTACTATAAGTAAATTACGTTCGCTGTTTAGTCAGCGATGTGTTTGCTTTTAACCTGGCAACTAACTGAAAAGGAAAGTCTATGCAAATCAATATTCAAGGCCATCACGTTGATCTTACCGATTCAATGCAAGACTATGTTCACACGAAATTCGACAAACTTGAACGCTTTTTTGAACATATAAATAGCATTCAGGTTGTTTTAAAAGTTGAGAAAATCAATCAAATTGCAGAAGCGACCCTTCACATAAATCAAGGTGAGATTCATGCCGCAGCAACAGATGAAAATATGTATGCTGCGATTGATTCACTGGTTGACAAACTCGTCCGTCAACTCAACAAGCACAAAGAAAAACTAAGTAATCACTAACATGCAATTAAGCGAAGTACTTTCATTGGACTGCACCAAAAGTGCAGTCCAATGCACAAGCAAAAAAAGAGCCCTTGAGCTCATTAGTCAGATCGCAGCAGAAAGCTGTGGTCAAGATTCAACAGAACTGTTTGAGTGCATGTTGAGCCGCGAAAAAATGGGCACTACCGGTATTGGAAATGGTATCGCGATTCCCCATGCGCGTATGAACGTCAGTGACAAAGCCATTGCTGTGTTAATGCAATGCCAAGATCCCATTGAATTTGATGCGATTGACAATCGGCCTGTCGATCTACTCTTTGCTCTGTTTGTTCCAAGTGAGCAGTGCAAGGAACACCTAAAAACCCTTTCTTGTATGGCAGAACGACTTAACAACAAACAGGTACTTAAACAATTGCGCAATGCTCAAAGTGATCAAGAGCTTTACGACATCATGGTTCAAGTACCCACTGGCGAGCAATAACATGCGACTAATCGTGGTTAGTGGCCAATCAGGGGCCGGAAAAAGTGTAGCGCTAAGAGTCCTTGAAGACTTGGGGTATTATTGCGTTGATAACCTACCCGTCAACCTATTAAACGACTTTGTAGAATCAGTAAATGAGAGCAATCAAAACGTTGCCGTTAGCATTGATATCCGCAACCTGCCGAAAGATCCTCAGTTGGTCTCCGAAACACTAGAACAGCTTGAATCTGTCCACGGCATTAACATGAACGTGCTGTTTCTCGATGCAAGCAAGCAGACCCTACTCAAGCGCTATAGCGAAACACGCCGAATTCACCCTCTGTCTATTGGCCAAGACAAGCTCTCTCTTGAACAAGCGATTGATATTGAAAAGACGCTCTTGGCACCTCTTGCAGAGCAAGCTTGCATTGTTATTGACAGTAGTGACTGCAACCTCTACGAATTGAGCGAAAAGGTTCGATTTAAAGTGGAAGGTAAAGAGAGGCAAGAGCTGATCATTGTCTTTCAATCTTTCGGCTTTAAATATGGCCTGCCAAGTGATGCTGACTACGTATTTGATGTTCGCTTTTTGCCTAACCCTCACTGGGAACCTTCTCTACGCCCATTAACGGGCCTTGATGCTCCCATCCATTCATTTTTAGAGAAGCACCCTGAAGTTCTTGAACTCAAACAACAGATCCAAAGCTTTATTGAGCATTGGCTGCCTATGTTAGAAAAAAATAATCGTAGCTATTTAACCGTTGCGATTGGCTGTACTGGCGGTAAGCACCGTTCAGTGTACCTTACTCAAAAAATAGGTGATCACTTCGAACAACTTGGCCATCAAGTTCAAATCCGACATGCCTCATTAGAGAAAAATTAGCAGGGCTCGCCATGGAATTAACTCGTACTGTACTGATCCAAAACCGTTTAGGTCTTCACGCGAGAGCGGCCGTCAAATTGGTTGAGCTTGCACAAAGCTATGATGCCACTATCACCATCCATAGCGAAGAAGATAAAGTCGCGACCGCAGATAGCGTTATGGGGCTACTGATGCTGGAATCAGCACAAGGGCAACACATCACGATTCAAGCAGCAGGCAGTGACTCACAACAAGCACTGGATGCCGTCTGCCATCTTATTGAAGATAAATTTGATGAGGGTGAGTAGCAAAAACGCTTCACTCACAACACCTAAAACTCAAACAACGAACTAACCAATATTAAATCTTAGTTCTATCTAAGTTTATGATTTAAATAAGACCCAGAATTAAGTTACTATTCCACGCATTGTTAGAATAATGAGATAGGAGGAAAATATGGCAGAGCAATTAGAATTCGACCAAGCTCACCAAACCCTCCAAGAAGTCAGCGAAGCCCTAGAAAACGGCCGATTTGTTCACGTACGCCGACAACTTCAGGACATGGAACCTGAGGATATTGCACACCTTTTAGAAGCCTCCCCTCGCAAAAGTCGTGACGTACTCTGGCAACTCACCGATCCTGAAGACTACGGTGAAATTCTTGATGAACTAAACGAAGACGTCAAAGATGCTCTTGTGTCGAAAATGGCACCGGAGACCTTAGCTGAAGCAACCGAAGGCATGGAAACCGATGACGTCGCGTACGTACTTCGAAGCCTACCTGACGATGTTTCTCGCGAAGTCCTTTCTCAAATGGACTCCGTCGATCGTGCATTAGTTGAAACCGCCCTATCGTACCCAGAAGATTCAGCGGGTGCGCTGATGAACACCGATGTGATCACCATTCGTGGTGATGTCGATGTCGACGTTGTATTGCGCTACATGCGTATGCGTGGCGAACTGCCCGATGCAACCGATGCTCTGTATGTTATTGATGAAGAAGAACGTCTTATCGGTAACCTCTCGCTTACGACACTGGTAACGACTCAGCCTGATGTGGCGGTTTCCGAAGTGATGGAGGATGCCGACGAAGCAATTGCGGTTGAAACCAGCGCTTCTGACATTGCAAGCCTGTTCGAACGTCGTAATTGGGTTTCAGCGCCAGTTGTCGATAGCAATCAACACCTTGTTGGTCGTATCACTATCGATGACGTGGTTGATGTTATCCGTGAAGATGCCGAGCACTCAATGATGAGTATGGCGGGTATGGACGATGACGAAGATACCTTCGCCCCTGTCGTCAAATCCGCTCGCCGTCGCAGTGTGTGGCTTGGTGCTAACGTACTCGCGGCCCTTGCTGCGGCATCAGTATCGAATATGTTTGAAGCAACGCTCGACCAAATGGCCGCGATTGCGGTACTGATGACCATTGTACCGTCAATGGGTGGTGTCGCCGGCAACCAAACCGTTGCTCTGGTCATTCGTGGTTTGGCACTCGGCCATATCGGTGACAGTAACAAACGCGAACTACTACTCAAAGAGGCGGCCATCGGCTTCCTAAATGGCGTTCTCTGGGCTGTTATCATTGGTGGTATCGTGGTCGCTTGGAAAGGCAACTGGATATTGGGAGGCATCATCTCCGCAGCGATGATGACCAATTTGATTGTCGCAGGTATTGCCGGGGTCACTATCCCTGTGATGCTGAAGAAGATGAATATCGATCCAGCCCTTGCTGGCGGTATGGCACTGACCACAGTAACCGATGTAATTGGCCTATCGGTGTTCTTAGGCTTAGCCACCATACTTATCTAGCTTGATTACCGACCCAGTTAATACAGAAAGGGAGCCATCGGCTCCCTTTTTAATGCATCAGATTTAAGCTTCAGGCTCATGTTTAAACTGAAGCAAATTACTCACCCGCGACTTTCATCGACTCAAGCAGGATAGAACCGGTTTGAATTTGCGAACGTGTTTCAACGTCGTTGCCAACCGCAACAATCTGAGTAAACATCTCTTTTAGGTTACCTGCGATTGTGACTTCTGAGACTGGGTATTGGATCTCTCCGTTCTCGACCCAGAAACCCGCTGCGCCACGAGAGTAATCACCCGTTACGGTATTAACGCCTTGGCCCATCACTTCAGTCACTAGGAAACCCGTACCCAACTCTTTTAGCATCTGCTCAAAATTTTGGCCGGTCGATTTAACGAACCAGTTATGAATACCACCCGCATGGCCTGTTGGTGTCATGTCCATTTTACGTGCTGCGTAACTCGTCAGTAGATAAGTCGCCAGAACACCATCAGTGATGATTTCACGATCTTGAGTGAACACACCTTCGCTATCAAATGGGCTTGAAGCCAAACCACGCAAGATATGTGGTCGCTCAGAAATGTTAAACCAGTCAGGTAAAATTTTCTGACCGAGATGATCCAATAAGAACGATGATTTACGGTAAAGATTACCGCCACTGATCGCCATCACAAGGTGGCCAATCAAGCCAGTAGCAACATCGTTAGCAAACATAATTGGGTATTGGCCTGTTGGTAGCTTTTTCGCATCCAAACGGCTAATGGTCTTTTCTGCGGCTTCTTGACCTACGCGCTCAGGCGTCCATAACTCATCACGGTGACGTGCAACGGTGTAGCTGTAGTCTCGTTCCATTTCACCGTTAGCGCCTTGTCCAATTACACAGCAGCTCGTGCTATGACGGCTTGAAGCGTAGCTTGCTAGTAAGCCATGGCTGTTACCATAAACCTTAACGCCATAGTGGCTGTCGTAGCTTGCGCCATCACTCTGTTTGATCTTATCGCTATAAGCTAACGCTTGCTTCTCAGCAGCAATCGCAATCTCCGCGGCATAGTCAGGGTTTGGTTCATCAGGGTGGAAAAGATCCAAGTCTGGAATGTCTTTTACCATGTATTCTTTTGCTGCAGGACCGGCGAATGGGTCTTCAGAAGTGTACTGCGCGATATCAAGCGCAGCCGCGACGGTTTGAGCAATCGCCTTTTCACTCAGATCAGATGTAGATGCGCTGCCTTTTTTCTGGCCGCGATAAACAGTAATACCTAGCGCACCATCACTATTAAATTCAACGTTTTCCACTTCACACATACGTGTTGAAACACTTAAACCCGTTGACTTAGTAATCGCGACCTCAGCGGCGTCAGCACTCACTGATGCCATATCCAACGCTTTAGCTACTGCGGCTTCTAGCTCAACTCTTTGCTGGGCGACTTGCTGTTTTACATCCATATCTATTCTAATTTTTTAGGTCAATATTACGTAGGATAACAAGAATTTCGCTTTCTCCCCAAGATTCTTGCTAAAATAGGCAATATATTCGTTTGAGATAGTGACATAGGCAGAAAAGATGGCTCGCAAAAACCAAAAAGCCCCATGGGAACCAGAAGAAGAAATCATCTGGGTAAGTAAGACAGAAATGAAAACGGACATGGATGCCCTGCAAAAGCTGGGAGAAGAGCTTGTTGGTCTTAAGCCTTCGGTATTAGACAAATTTCCGCTGTCTGAAGATTTGGCACAAGCGATTAAAGATGCACAACGCTTTAAAAATGAAGCAAAGCGCCGTCAACTTCAATACATTGGTAAAGTAATGCGTAATGTCGATCCAGAGCCTATTCAAGCGGCTTTGGATAAGATTCGTAACAAGCACTCACAAGCAACCGCCGAGCTACATAAGCTTGAGCAACTGCGTGATCGTGTTGTTGCAGAAGGTGATGCGGCTATTTCAGAAGTCATGGAAATGTACCCTGAAGCAGACCGTCAGCGTCTTCGTCAGCTGGCTCGACAAGCTAACAAAGAAAAATCCGCGAACAAGCCTGCGAAGTCTTCTCGTGAGATCTTCCAAATCTTAAAAGAGCTAAAGCTAGAAGACTGATCGTTATCTCGCTTTGCTCATAGAGTGAATAAAAGACCTAGCATGCGCTAGGTCTTTTTGTTTTTGACGCACTCGATATCAAGAAGCACTCAATATCAATAAGTACTCACAAGAGTGCTAAATCGTCACTCACCCGCTTTAATAAATGAGCTTAACTCAGGCTGCGGATGATCCGTCGTCAGTGCCTCTATCGAGTCTTCAACCAACACCTTACCTAGCGCCACAAACACAAACTTATTCGCGATACTGCGTGCGTCACCTAAATGGTGAGTCACCATCAAAACCGTAATATTCCGCTCTGCTGCTAATCGTTTTACTAAGCCAAGCATCTCTTCACGCAGCAAAGGATCAAGCGCAGAGAAAGGTTCATCAAGCAGCCAAATATCATGAGGTTGGACAAAACAACGCGCTAACGCGACACGCTGTCGTTGACCGCCGGATAAGTGCTCTGGCAATCTATCCAAATACTCAGCGACGCCAACTTGCGCGGCAGCTTGTTCCACAGCTTGCTTTTGGGTTGCGCTAAGCTTCAAACCTGGATGCAACCCTAAGCCAATATTTTCACGCACAGTCAGATGAGCAAACAGGTTGTGTTCTTGAAACAACATCGCCAACGGGCGTTGGTGTGCCTCTTTACCAATAAGCGATTGGCCAGCCACTGAAATCTCCCCCGATGTAGGCTCGATGAATCCAGCAACTAACGCTAACAGTGTGGATTTACCAGCACCACTCGGTCCCATCAGTGCCACAATATCGCCCTGCTCCGCTTGAAAATCAAAGCGAAACAACTCTCGGTGATAGTGGTAATCCACCGCTTTCATTACTAACATCATCGGTTCCTCAACTCTTTAGCATCGAGCTTAGATCTTCGAGTAAATAAAAATTCAATCAGGCTAAAGCTGCCGACACTCAGTAACAGTAAGCTCACCGATACGACCGCCGCCGCTTCCATTTGATAGCTGCCTAACAATTGGAATAGGTACAAAGGCAGAGTTCTAAAATCTTGGCTACCAAACAAAGCAATCGCGCTTAGGTCACCCATCGCTAGCATAAAGCTAATAGAGAAAGCTTGCGCCATCGGCTTACGCAATGCCCGCCACTCGACTAGCCTAAAACGCGTAAAACCTGCCATTCCTAAGCTTGCGCACACATACTGGTACTGCTGAGACAAATGCAGCATAGGTTGAGCTAAGGTTTTAATGACATAAGGCAGCGCCATTAAGCTGTTAACGGCAATCACAATAAAGAAAGCCAAGCTAAAAACATCGGTGAATGAACGCAGCAATAAGAAGATACCCGTACTGATCACCAGCCCCGGAGTCACTAAGATAATAGTGCCAATCAACTCAATTTTATCGGCTTTAAAATTCTGATTCTGTAAGCGCCATGCTCGGCTGGTCAGCAGTATCGCAATCCCAATACCAACCGCGATAACACTGGCCAAGGACGCGACTTTAACTGAGGTCATTAACGCTGCCCAAAACGGCTCGCTGCTGAGTACAGTCAGTGCTTGCGAATTAATACCACTGACGATAACCATGGCTAATGGCGGCAATACCAGCATTGAGACTAGGATGATCCAAAAGCCATCCCAAGCTTTTGACCACCCGCTGTCCTTAACCAAATATTTCTCTTCCGACAATTGACTGGCCGTTACTGAAATAGGTTTCGATAGCCGTTGAATGCTCACCGCGAGTACACCACACAGCAGCATTTGCCATATCGCGAGCAAAGCACCAGCCTGTAGGTCAAAGTCGAATTTAATCGCCTGATAAATGGCCAGCTCGATGGTGGTTGATTTCGGACCGCCACCGAGTGCCATCACGGTAGCAAAGCTAGTAAAGCACAGCATGAAGACTAAGCCACACACATGAGGCAGTTGTTGTCTTAAACGAGGCCATTCGACCCACCTGAATTTATTCCAGTGACTCATACCCAAATGAGCACACAGCTTATGTTGCTCGGCAGGTACGCTATCTAAGGCTTGTAAAAGTAAGCGACTGGCATAGGGCAGGTTAAAGAAGACATGTGCGAGCAAAATGCCAGTCAATCCATAAATCGAGAATGGCAGTTCAATATCGAAATTCGCCAAAAATTTAGCTAACCAACCACTATTGCCATAAATGGCAAGCAAACCAAACACACCGACTAACACCGGCAGGACTAAGGTCGAGGCGAACAGCCTTAACAACAAAGCACGTCCCCAAAATTGCCTGCGACACAACGCATGAGCAATAGGTATAGCAAAGCCAACGCTCAGCACTGTTGAGAGTGTCGCTTGATAAAAGCTGAATTTCGTCACATGCCAATAGTAAGGGTCTGACCATACTTGGCTGATATCAAGAGAAGGGGCATTGCTAAGCAATGCCCCAACTGCTGAAACCACGAAGGCGGTAATGAGTAGTGCAACCCATACCCCAACCTTAGGTGTTTTCTTTATCATAAATTGATTTTTTACCGTAAATGGTCCACTCAGTGAATATCGAATGAACCTTTAAATACAGAAGTCAGAAAGCTGAGTTTTTTAATGTCAGTCAAAAAGCTCATTGTTTAAATAGTCAGTTAAAAAGTCAGTGCACTCTGCCATTCACGAATCCAAGGCTTACGCTTAGCGGCAATTTCTTCAGACGTAAAGCTTAACGCTTTCTGCGGTACCGTTAGTTGTTCAAACCCTTTTGGCAAATCAATGTTGGTGACTGGGTACATCCAGTTACCTGTTGGTATCGCCGATTGAAACTCGTCACTTAAGATAAACGCCATAAACTCATCGGCAAGCTTTTCATTCTTGCTACCTTTGACCTTAGCTGCAACTTCCACTTGCATGTAATGACCTTCTTCAAAGTTAGCGGCGGCGTACTTAGTGTCACCTTCTGCAATGATGTGGTAAGCAGGAGATGTTGTGTAAGACAATACTAAGTCCGACTCACCCTTTAAGAACATAGAGTAAGCTTCAGACCAACCTTTCGTCACCGTCACTGTTTTCTGCGCCAGCTTTTTCCACGCGGCAGGCGCCTGATCACCGTATACCGACTTCATCCATAACATCATGCCTTGGCCCGGCGTTGAAGTTCGAGGGTCTTGGTAAATAACCTTGAGGTCATCCCGCTGCTCAACCAGTTCTTTCAAGCTCTTAGGTGGGTTTGCTAATTTCTCTTTGTTATAGATAAACGCAAAGTAGCCAAAGTCGTAAGGGACAAAAGTGCTATCGTTCCAACCATTAGGAAGTGTCACTGAAGACGTATCAACATTATGCTCAGCCAATAAGCCCGTCGCTTTCGCTTCCGCCATCAGATTGTTATCCAAACCTAAAACGATATCTGCTTTGCTATTACCGCCTTCAAGGCGCAAGCGGTTGAGAATCGACACACCATCTTCTAGTGCGACAAAATTCACATCACAGCCACACTTTTCTTCGAATGCTTTTTCAATGACTGGACGAGGGCCCCAATCGGCTGCAAAAGAGTCATAGGTGTACACGGTTAAGGTGTTATCTGCGGCAAAGGCAGAAAAAGAGATGGCTGTAGTAACAGCAAGAGTTGTTAATGTGAATTTCACTGGACGCTCTCCATGGTCTGAGCGGCACAGGTTTGAGGGAGGAGAACGGTAGAGGTTGTTCCTAACTCAATTCCTACGCCAGCATTATCTGGTTCAGGTTTACGGGTCCCAAGCGCTTGCTTGATCTCAGCTCGCATTCATTATTTGAATGGTCTGCTCCCCGATGAGTGTTCAGAATTGTAATTCGATTTTTAACAATAAGCTATCAAGTTTAGATCAAAGACGTTGATCGTACCCCCAACGTGGCACTAAACCTTGTTCGATACCCAGATGATCGAGGATGCGAGCGACCATAAAATCAACCAGATCTTCGATCGACTGAGGTTGATGATAAAACCCCGGAGCCGCAGGCATAATCGTCACCCCCATCGTTGAGAGCTTGTGCATATTCTCTAGATGCAGTGTCGAAAATGGCGTCTCACGAACCACCAACAACAGTTGACCTCGCTCTTTCATGACAACGTCGGCCGCTCGTTCAATCAAGTTATCCGACAAACCATGAGCAATGGAAGCCAAGCTGCCCGCAGAACATGGACAAACCACCATCTGCTTCGGTGCGGCTGAGCCAGAGGCAACGGGTGAGAACCAATCATCTTTGCCACACACCACCAGCTTTTCTGGATCGCAACTTAAATGCTTAACCAAGGCTTGTTTTGCCGCATCAGGCCCAGCAGGTAACTTAAGTTCATGCTCTGTTGCCAATACAACGCGCGCTGCAGATGATATCAATAAGTAGACTTGATAATCAGCGGCCAATAGGCATTCAAGTAAACGCAGTCCATAAGGCGCACCGGATGCGCCAGTGAAAGCGAGTGTTATCGCTTTATTGTGTTTTGTCATGTTCTCAATTACTTCAAATAATAAGGTTATGGGCCTGTTAACCTTTGAGTGCCAAGGCATCCAACAGTTTCTGATGAATACCACCAAAACCACCATTACTCATGACCAATATTTGGTCGCCCGCTTGTGCTTCTGAGACAATTTGAGCAACAAGTGCCTCCATGTCATTATTGACATGCGCAGGTTGGTGACAAGCGTCTGCGACATCTTGTACCGACCAATCAATGTTATCCGGTTGGAATAAGTAGGTAGAATCCGCTTGCTTCAACGAATCGGCTAGTGTTTCTTTGTGCACACCACGTTTCATAGTGGCAGAACGAGGCTCCAACACGGCGATGATCTTCTTAGTGTCAACCTTATTACGTAAGCCGCCGAGTGTAAGTTCAATCGCCGTTGGGTGATGAGCAAAGTCGTCATAAACAGAAACACCAGCGACTTCGCCTTTAAACTCCAAACGACGTTTCGTATTAATAAAGGTTGCCAACGATTGACAAGCGAGATCAGGAGTCACACCCACGTGTCGCGCCGCGGCAATTGCCATCAAGGCATTATTGACGTTATGGTCGCCCACTAAATCCCAGTTTACCGTTCCAACACATTCATTTTGGAAGTAGACCTCAAATTGAGAGCCATCTTTAACCAACTTTTTGGCATCCCAGTCACCCAGATCGCCACTCGATTCCGTTTCACTCCAGCAACCGCGAGCGAGAACATCTTGAATAGCAGTATCTTGCTTAGGTGAGAAAATGCGACCGTTGCTTGGCACAGTGCGCACCAAATGATGGAACTGTCGCTTAATCGCTTCAAGATCGTCAAAGATGTCCGCATGATCGAACTCTAGGTTATTCATCACCAAGGTTCTTGGGTGGTAATGAACGAACTTAGATCGTTTATCGAAAAAAGCACTGTCATATTCGTCGGCTTCGACCACAAAGAACATGCTTTCACCAAGACGAGCAGAGATACCAAAGTTACCTAACACACCGCCAACTAAGAAGCCTGGCGCATAGCCACAGTCTTCTAAAATCCAAGCGAGCATGCTTGATGTCGTGGTCTTGCCATGTGTGCCGGATACCGCCAGAACCCAGCGGTCATGCAGTAGAAATTCTTGCAACCACTGAGGACCAGAGGTGTATCTAAGATTATTATCCAATACATACTCAACACATGGATTACCACGACTCATCGCATTGCCAATCACCACCAGATCAGGCCTAGGCTCTAATTGGCTTGGGTCAAACCCTTCAATAATTTCAATCCCTTGAGATTCCAACAAGGTACTCATTGGAGGATAAACATTCGCGTCACTCCCCGTAACCTTGTGGCCTAATTGACGAGCCAATACCGCAGCACCACCCATGAAGGTGCCACAAATTCCTAAGATATGAATATGCATATATTGTTTCCAAACGCTTGGCTCAATGAACCATGTCTAAATCAAACTACTTATGCCCATTATCATTAAATGGTGATTAAAAGCGAGTAGCAATGCAAAACAAATTGAGTCGACATAGTAAGTGAGATCTGTATCGCTTAGTTCATTACCATTAAAAAGATCTTAGCTTTAGAATTTAGGGTAAGCGTCTAGATGAATAAAGCCCACTCAAGAGGCCAATTCTACTGTGCTCAAATCCCCCCTAATATTCAGAGAAGTTTAAGGAAATAACATGTCTGAGATTCGCACCCTTGGTGAGTTCATTGTTGCAAAACAAAATGACTTTCCCCATGCAAGTGGTGATCTTTCATCCCTTTTGTCATCCATTCGTCTTGCTGCAAAAATTGTTAACCGAGAAATCAACAAGGCCGGCCTGGTCGACATTACTGGCGCTGTTGGTACAGACAACATTCAAGGTGAAGAGCAACAAAAGTTAGACCTTTACGCCAATGACAAATTTAAAGCGGCTCTAGAAGCTCGAGACCAAGTTTGTGGCGTAGCAAGTGAAGAAGAAGATGAAGCCGTTGCTTTCAATAAAGAGCTCAACAAAAATGCAAAATACGTGGTTCTAATGGACCCACTTGATGGCTCTTCAAACATTGACGTGAATGTATCGGTTGGTACCATTTTCTCAATCTATCGTCGAGTCTCCCCTATTGGTACTCCACCCACACAAGAAGATTTCCTTCAACCCGGACACAAACAAGTCGCCGCAGGCTACGTGGTTTACGGCTCTTCTACCATGATTGTCTACACAACCGGGGCCGGAGTGAATGGTTTTACCTACGACCCATCGCTGGGGACATTCTATCTATCTCATGAAAACATGATGATTCCAGATAAAGGTCAGATTTATTCGATCAACGAAGGGAACTACTTCCGCTTCCCGACAGGGGTTAAAAAATACATCAAATACTGCCAAGAGAATGAGCCTAACGATAACCGTCCTTACTCATCCCGCTATATCGGTTCGCTGGTCTCAGACTTCCACCGTAACCTTCTAAAAGGCGGTATCTATTTATACCCAAGTACTCAAAGCCACCCTCAAGGCAAGCTACGTTTACTTTATGAGTGCAACCCAATGGCATTTATTATAGAACAGGCCGGTGGTATCGCTTCAGATGGAGTTCAACGCATTCTGGATATTAAGCCAACCGAACTGCATCAACGAGTTCCTTTCTTTGTCGGTTCAACCAGTATGGTACGAAAAGTCGAAGAACTTCTTGAGCTTTACCCGGACTAATTATCTCGCTTATTGATCGAAATGAGCGCCATTAAAAAGCCAGCATTCACATGCTGGCTTTTCGTTGTTCGTGATATCTTTTTTAGGGTAAAGCCGGGTTATCGAACACTATATTTTGATTCTGCCCCCCGCTCAAAGTGGAAGCGGAACCATTTATCGATATCATCACAGATACCAAAGTAACTCTCACCGCGACGCCCTAACGCTCTTGGGTTTTGAGAGCAATACTGAGTTTTTCCCACTTCATAGCCTTGACCATAAGCAGCATACAAGTTTGCATCAATGGATGGTGTAGACGCCGCTTCAGCCAGGCTGGCTTCCGTTTGTTTGGTTTTGCCTTTCAACGCTGTTTCTTCACCAAAAGTCTGCCAATCCATGGTATTAGATGACGTTGGGGGTGGAGTTTGCGCACAACCAAATAGCATTACCGATAATACTACTAGTAGATATTTCATAATTTCCTCCTAATGAAAATATGATTAGCCTATGTCGAGACTGTTCACTAATACGTCAGAATGCTCTCAGTAGTTCATCAACTAAAGCGGTTGTTTGACTTACACCAGTCACCTGAAAGTATTGGTTCATTCCTTGTGAGATCACGCTGATATAAATATACCCACGCTACTCCAAATATAGTCTCGATTTGCTCACGACGATACTCAACCGGAACTTCTTCTAACCGATCGAGTAATGCCAAAACGTCGTCGTTAATGAGATAGACCTCGCCAACGATACTTTTATTTCCAGAAATCATCGCCGGATATGCACCTAAATCAAAAAGCGCATAACTTTCTGGCGTGTTAAACGTGCCTAAATACTCAGACTGTTCCAAATAGTGATGGTTAGATTGCGCTTTTCTCAATGTTCCATAGACGAAAACAAGATGCTGCATAAATACTCCATAAGCCTTTCGATTTACATGCCAACAAGTGGATGCCGATGCCTCTACTCGAATTCAAATTGATAAAGAAGGTCAACGGCACTGTCTAAGCCCGATACCGCTTCAACGTAAAGGTCCTGCATCAATCGATAACGCACCGTAAACTCCCCTAACGAGTTAAAGATACCCACACCATACTTCACCTGTAAGCCTGGAAGAATATAACCACTCACTGTCACTTGAGAGTCATCCCCCGAGCCTGCTGTATCCAGTTGTAAGTCCTGTACACCAAATGCTTCACCGATTTCACCAACCACCTTACCGCTCTTCGCTAAGCTTAAGCCAATTAAAGTCGTTGTCATCGCGCTCCCTGACTCTCCATCGATATCTTGACCACGCAAAAGATAAGATAGCGCGTTCGCTTGTGGCATGGCGGGTTCAGAATAAATCTCGATGTTCGGTTCTGTCGCCGGGCCTGTCACCCGAATCCCAGCAGTCACATCATCTTGAGTATTATCTGGGTTGCGTATCGCACTGATTGCTACGTAGGGCTGATCCGGAGGTCCATTCATTAAAATCTTACCCTTTTCGATCAACAGATCTTGTCCAAATGATCGATAAGTACCGTTGACGATGTTCACTTCACCCGTGATAAATGGGCCTTGATCTTTTTGAGCGACATTCAGCTTACCGACTAAGCCCCCCTTGAGGCCAAAAGCAGAAAGTTTAACGTCATTACCAATCAAAAGATTAATATTGGTCACCACATCAAATGGCATCGTATCTTCGTTTGCTGGCTTAAGATCTTTATTCAAGATGACTTGATCAGAAGAAACACCCACCGCAGAAGGCGGTAAGTCTTCGACAACAATTCGCCCCCAAGGTAAAGCAATATCACCCGTAATTTTCGCAAGGCCCGGAGTGACATCAATAGTCATATCAGGAACGACCTTGACCTTAACCATAGGGGGAATATCAACCATCAACCCATCAGCAAAAACTCTAACATTGGAGTGCCATGCTTGAAGGTCTTGCCAATCCCCTCCACCTTCGATATCGAGGTGACCATCAGGCGTCTCAATATTGGCATCCAGCTTTGCACGATAGCCGTCAAAGTCGAGGTCAATCCGGCCATCTTCAATATCAACGGGTGTGAAATCACCATGAACCTGAATCTCATCAACGGCAAATTGACCAAAGACTTGAGGGTGCATCAAAGAACCTTTCACTTTGAGATCGCTCTCAAGAACCGCTTTCAACCGACTATATTCGCCGAGAATAGGCTGTAAGAAATCCAAATGAAATGCCGTCAATTTAATTGCCGCATCGAGCTGTTTGTCTTCAACACGAATATCCGGTAACGACACCACTCCTGATAAATCACCATTATCAGACACATCCAGGTTAAAGTCGGCTTTCAACTGGTTGTCTTTTAATTGAGCATTCAATACAACGCTGTCCCAACCGAGCGTGATCGTCTCTCCGATTTGTTGAGTAACCTGACCTTTTGGCATATCAACACTTACGGTTACCTCTGGTTGCTGTTGTTGCGACCATTTGGCATGGGCCGTGGCATTGACGAAACCTTGCAGTTGCGTCTCTTTAGGTAAAAAGGCTTTAATCTGCTCGAAGTCGAATTGTTTAATCGTCAACTTCACCTCACCTGACTGACCAACATGAACATCTTCATCCAAACACACGCGCGAATTAGACTGTTTCCAACAATGTGCTTGTACATCGGCAAACTGCTTGTCGACATCAGCCTTAATCGCGACGGGTTGCTCTAATACCCAAGGTCCCTGCTCTGTGGTGATTTTGACTCGATCTAATGAGCCATTCCAAATAAGAGACGGTTTTTGAATCAGCTCACCAGAGACCGCCAAACTTGCAGACACAATGTCCGATACGACGTCCAGTGCCACGGTGTGTTGTTTCTCGCCCCCACTCACCGTTAAGTCGATGCTTTCTACACTTTGGTCTTGATAAGTTAAGTGCTTGGCTTTTAATTCGAGATCGGCCAGAGGGTGCGGCAGTGGCACAAAAGAACCATTAAGCGACAGCGAATCAAGTGTCGCTTCGTTCTTCCAATCAACCTGATTAACATTTAAAGCCAGATTGACTTCCGGCTCTTGTGTGGGGCCGCTCAATTGAATGTTCCCCATCACTTTACCTTTCAGATCAGGGATACTTTTGGCGAGTTCAGGGAAATGAACAGCAATCCCCATATTCCATTGCTTATCAAGTTGCCCCTGCGCCGTAATCGAGTTCACACCATGAGCTATGCGCAAACCACTGGTTTTCAGTTTCGGTTCACCACTCGCATTGCGATCCGATGCCGACAACTGCCCTTCAATGTCCAGTGGGTATTCTCGCAAAATCCCTTCAATATCGAGTTTAGGCAACTCAACCGCCCATCCTCCAGCTTCCGTCAGTTCGCCCGAAGTCACAATGCTTCCACTCATTCTACCTTCGGCTTCAGGCCACTGTATCCCTGGTTGAATGTCGTGTAATGTCACCTTGGCTTGCCAGTGAACTAATGTTTTCCAATTGGCTTTGACCACACCATTTAGCTCCCCCCCCAAAGTCTTCAGGTTAAGGCGCTCAAGATCAATATTCTCCTTTGAACCTTTGCCTTGTAGGTCGATGGCGAGAGCCGGAATATCCTTACCATCCGCTTCGCCTTTAAGCTGCACATTAAAACCATCTAACGTTCCATCGGCTTTGAGTTTCTCAATCGCCGCTTGGTAATCACTTTTACCGGTAAGAGGCCACTGCGCTTGGCCACCTTCTAAAAGGAGGTCAAATGGCAGTGTCGGTTCTAAAGGTTGAATATCACCCGAAATTTTTGCCTCAATCAATTCAGAAAGTTGAGAATCAAGGCTCAGCTTAGCCACGCTGCCGTGCGCGTTCAGCGATAATTTCTGGCCAGCAAGATCCGTTTCTTTGACTAATGCATCTAAAGAAAGATCTAGTGGGTAGCCCCCTTTGAGCTCAACCTTCGTCGCTAGGTTCGCGTTTATTTGTGGCATATCGAGTTCAAGCATTGACACATCCACCGTATGTTTACCCGCGCGCGCCTCAAGCCCAAGGTGGTTCACAACAATGGGGGTTTCTTGCTCTAAGGTAAAACGGTTGAGATCAAATCGCTCTAACACGACCTGTAAAGGTATCCAGACTTCAGGCAATTCAATAGCTGTTTTAGTGGCGGTCTCAGGCTCCACCGTTTCTGCTTGTGGTTCTTCTGTCGATTCAGCAAGCTTAACCTTGAGGTCATTGAATAAGGTGGGTGATACCGTCAGCTTTTCACCCTGCATGCTCAAAGCGGTAGAAAACAGACCCCACTCAATTTTATTCCCCAAAATATTCAGCTTAATATCAGACAAGGCAATACGATTAATCACAATCGGTAGCGGAATTTTAACCGAGGTTACCGGCGGAGTGGGTTCGGTGTCTTCAGAAGAGGCTGGTGGCTGTTTCGTTAAGGTAAAGTCGAGCCCTTGAATGGCGAAGCGGTCAACACATAGCTTAGGGTCAAGCAGGCAACGAGGGTTAATAGCCAAGGCCAATTTTTCAACCTTAGTATCGATATGCAGGCTGTCATCTTTGAATTGGACATTATTCAGCGTAAAGCTTGGGAACAGAGCCCCTTTAGTACTTTCAACCTTGAGTTGTGGTAATGCTTTTTCTGCGCCCCAAAGTACAGTGTTCAACCCTGGGTTGGTGAACAAAACAAAACCGATCAGGGCGATCAACAACAGCAAAATAGACGTCAATGAAATCGACGTCCACTTAATGTATTTGCCCATCACTTTGATCATAATTCTGGCCCTAAACTAAAGTGTAACCGGAACTCATCACCTTTCTCCGCATCTAGGCCCCAAGCAAAGTCTAAACTCACGGGACCGACAGGCGATGCCCAACGAACCCCAACCCCAGTACCATGCTTCCATTCCGGTGAATCATTGAATGCGTCACCCATATCATAGAAGACGGCCCCCCACCAGTTTCCTACCAAACGATATTGGTATTCAAACGAACTGGTTGCTATGTATTTTGCTCCCGTCAATGCACCACTTTGATCTCGAGGAGAGATAGACTCATACCCATAACCACGGATACTGTTATCCCCCCCGGCAAAGAACCTCAGTGAGGGCGGCAGTTTGTCAAACTCATCAGCAAAGTTTCCGCCAAACTGAAGTCGAGTTAAACCTCGGTGATTGTTACCGAGACTTCGGATCCATGCCGTTTGCCCTTGAAAACGTACGACTCTAGTTTCAGACAACAAGGAGTCATCGCCGGCTTCAACCATGATGGTTTGCTTATCTCCCCACATTGGCATAGCCCCCCCACGAGTTCGAGTTCGAGAGAAAGAGATACCCGGCAACACAAATTGTGCTAAATCGTCTTGTAAACCTTGCTCATAGTTCTCGACCAAATATCGAATGGACACCGTGCGTTGCCAACCATTATCGAGACGCCAATGTCTTTCTAACGCCAGGTTTGATTCCAAGCTCTTCGTATCACGATTATCCAAGTTTTTCATGCCGTACTTGATTTGATAATAGTCATGAAGCACATCATCCAACGGAATTTTATAAGTTGCCGTAATGGTCTGCTCTGGCTTAGAAATAGATAGGCTACTATTGAAACTGTGACCTTGTTCGTTAACCCAAGGCTTCTTCCATTTGAGGGTTCCTTTGATACCAAGGTCGGTTGAAACCCCGATGCCGGTTTCGATTTGATTACGCGCCTGCGGTGCAAGACTTACCCTCATTGGAATTTCTCGACCGCCACCCAATTGGCTTAAATCAGGCTCAACAAACACAGAAGAGAACCAATCCGTATTAGATAAGTTTTGGTTATACTCGCCAACTTTAGTAATCGAATAAGGTTCGCCATCTTCAAAGGGTTTGAGTGATTGAACCTTATCATCATTGATTTGGCTTCCGGTAACCTGAGTCGCACCAAAGTGATAACGAATGCCACTGTTATAATGAAGACGAACATAAGCACGATTTAATTCGGGAGCCACCTCTAGCTTACTGAGTTCATACGCACCATCAAAATAACCTTTCGCTAATCCAAGGTTACGTATTGATGATTTCAAAGAATCATAATTTCCATGATTCAGGGTCGAACCTTTAGACAGTTGACTCTTAGCGATCAACGCTAGGAAATCAGGATCATCGCTCGCTTCACCACTCAGAACGATATCCGAAACATAGATAAGAACAGGAGCGCCAGGTTCAACGGTAACAGTAAGCTCAGTGCCATCTTCTGAAGGAAAAAAGGTGATACTCGGTTGGTAGTAACCCAACGCACTCAACGCATCTTTAATCATAGATTCCAAGCGAGATTGGAACCTTAATGAAACCGAATAGTCTTCTTCAGGGATCGCACTCAGATAAGCATCGACATTATCCTCAAGCGCGCCATCAAGCCCTTGAATATCTAGGGATGTGTCAGCATAAGCAAGTGTCGATGACAGTAGAGTGCCAATCAGAACTGGTAAAGTTTTTCTTATCATGTTTAATTGGTGAAGACGTTCTCAAAACGTTAATAAGTGAAAAGAAATAATACCGCTAAAAAGGCATTGAGTCTGTAATAAATCCGGGAATAACACGGTCTAATTTCAAGGCTTATTCAATATTGACCGACCGTTAATATGAGCTCACAGTAAATAAAAGACAGCGCGGTAAACCTATGCGAAAAGGAATATAACATGCTAAATAAACAACAACGGGTTTCTGCAGCAACCGCATTACCGGGGAATGCTGACCCAATCCAGATCACCGAACGTCATTTCGTCAATCAAACTGACCTACAGGACTCGCCAACAGGCTCTCAACAAGAAGTCCTGATCGGTATGGGGTGCTTCTGGGGAGCTGAACGTTTGTTTTGGCAATTGGATGGCGTTATTTCAACATCCGTTGGTTACGCTGGGGGGTACACAGCGAATCCCACATATGAACAAGTATGTACAGGGCAAACCGGTCATACCGAAGTGGTTCGCGTGATTTTCGATAACGAAAAAACTTCATTAGCAACGTTGCTTGAGACCTTTTGGGAACGTCATGATCCCACTCAAGGGATGCGCCAAGGCAACGATTTAGGAACTCAATATCGCTCCGCGATCTACACCTTCAATGAAGAGCAACAGGCTATCGCTGAGCACTCTAAACTTCAATATCAACAAGCCATAACTGAATCATTAGGCAACGAGATCACCACGGAAGTTCTGCCTGCTGGAAAATATTTTTTCGCAGAAACATACCACCAGCAATACTTAGCGAAAAACCCGAATGGTTATTGCGGGTTGGGTGGAACGGGGGTCTGCTTCCCGCCACAATAAAGTGCAGCTAGCATACCAACAAGAACGACACGCATTAAAAAAGGGCTTCCATTAGAAAGCCCTTTTCGCTGTTCATCTATTTGATAAAAACCACTCAATGAACGTCAGTTACACTGGCAGTGCTGCAATTGTGCCGTTCACTTCTTTAAAAATCGTGAGCTTTTGTTTGTCAGAGACTTCAGGAAGCAACACCTTGCCTTGATCAAAGCGAAACTCTCCCACACCTTCAATCGCAAACTGGCCCTTGAACAGGACTTTAACGAAACGCGCCACCTGATGTGGGCGGTAAGTCGAAAATTTTCTTAACATAAGCAACCTCAATTCCATTTGAGTACAACAGTGATCAACCAGGCACCATCACCAAGTTCCAAGCACATACAATCGCTAAATCCGTTAGCAAACAGCGAGATAATCTATGGTTCATCTCGACATTGATGCATTATACATTCCAGCAACATATATGCAACTTGCTTTCACATCGTACGATAAAAAGTTAAAGAGGCATTTTTAAAATTTCATATTATACTTCCAGAGCAACCCCATAAGCGGAACAAAAATATAATGAAAAACAAAACTCTACTGGCTTTATTAGCCGCAGCCTCTCCACTCTTTGCTAATGCTCACAATCTATCAGTAGGGGCTCCCCTACCAGCGGTTGATGTTAGTCGCTATGGTGAAATCATCCTCAACGATGGAAAGACCGATTATCAATCTTGGTCAACCCATGATCTTTTAGGTAAAGTTCGCGTCATTCAAGCTATCGCTGGCCGCAGCAGCTCTAAAGAACTTAATGCACCATTGATGGCAGCCATTACAGCATCGAAGTTTTCAGAAGACAGCTACCAAACCACCACCATCATCAACCAAGATGATGCGATTTGGGGGACAGGGTCTTTTGTTAAATCTTCTGCCGAAAGTAGCAAAGAAGAGTTTCCATGGTCTTCTATGGTCCTAGATGAAGACGGTACCGTCGCGTCATCATGGGCATTAAAAGAACAAAGCTCAGCGATTATCGTGCAAGACAAGCAAGGTAACCTCTTGTTTGTTAAAGAAGGTGTATTGAACGAATCAGAGGTCAGTCAAGTGATTGAGTTGATTAAAGCGAATCTTTAATCAGATATTCACGTCTTTTTCGAGACCTGACCAAAGGATATTGTTATATTATAACAATATCCTTTTTAAATTCTGTGGTTAATCATCCTCATGTGGCAAAACACACCGAACAATGTGAAACGCAAAACAGGCTTCTTGCTTGGGTTGATGCTCATGCTCAGTGTGCTAGCAGCAACACACATTGTAGATATCATCCCAGAGCACCATACTTCGCATCACTGTGAGCTATTTTCGATAAATCAGCTCATTACGCCACACTCACTTCCCCAGCTTCCAGAATTTCCTTCAGCATTTACGGTCGCTATCACAGAGTCTGTCATTCCGTTACAGCGCCTGTATTTCGCTTATTTAGCCCGTTCACCTCCTGTCAAGATCGCTTAATTACCACTATTTTTTAATTAATCTTTATTCAGGAAAAAAAACATGAAACCTACTATTTTAGCCGTTGTTATCGGCATGACTGTCTCAACAAATGTGCTAGCTAACGAAGAATTCCGCTCTCACGAAGCACACGAGCACGGTAAAGTTGAAGTGAATATTGCTCAAGATGGACAAGAATTGCTTGTTGAAGTGACGGCTCCCGGTGCTGATGTCGTAGGCTTTGAGCATGATCCAAAAACTGCGGCGCAAAAGACAGTGTTTAAACAAGCTGTCGCGCAATTAAACAAGCCAGAAGAGCTCTTTGCTTTCAACAATGCAGGCTGTACGCTGAAGTTCAAGTCGGTGACGAACACCTTGGAGAGCGAGCATGATGACCATGAAGGCCATGACCACGCTGAACACGATCATGACGATCACCAGAGCCATGACCATGCAGAGCACGATCATGACGACCACGAAGGCCATAATCACTCAAAAGACGGTCACGGCGAGTTCACTGCCGAGTATCACTACCAATGCTCAGACATTGCGAAGCTGGATACCGTGAGCACTCAATGGTTCTCTCAATTCAGCAACACAAAATTAATGACTGTGAACCTGCTTACTGACAGTGCACAAATTCAAGAAGTGCTTAACGCAGAGCGTGTTAGTTTTCGATTCTAACCAGTCTTAGATTGAATTAAACGTAGATAAACAGCCAAGTTAGTGAACACTTACTTGGCTGTACAGATCGGTGTTGTCTGAGTATTGATTATGTGAATCACACTCCAGTCGCGACACCGCTTTAATTATTGGAGCGAATATGTCTTCTGACCGTTCATCACTCGTGGTCAAACTCGAAAATATCAGCTTTCGTTGGAAACCAGAATTGCCGCCAACGCTAACGATCCCTGCACTGCATATCCAAGCCCAAGAGCACCTTTTCATCAAAGGGCCTAGTGGCTGTGGAAAATCAACATTGTTAGGACTACTGACTGGAATCAACCAAGCCGAGCAAGGGGTAGTATCTATCCTTGGCCAAGATCTCACACAGCAAACTCCTCGCCAAAGAGATAAATTCAGAGCCGACCATATTGGTTATATTTTTCAACAGTTTAATCTACTTCCTTACTTGTCAGTAATCGACAACGTGACACTTCCTTGCCAGTTTTCAAAGATTCGCAAACAGCAAGTAACAGAAAGTAACCACAGCCTACAAGCCACCGCTCAAGATCTATTATTACGACTAAAACTTCCTCAATCCTTAATGGATAAACCCGTTACCGAGTTGAGTATTGGCCAACAACAACGGGTCGCGGCAGCACGAGCCTTAATCGGCCAACCCAAAATCATCATTGCTGATGAACCAACCTCCGCTTTGGATCACGACAACCGAGAAGCCTTTATTGAACTGTTGCTAGAACAAGCCAATCAAGCAGGGTCGACTCTGATCTTTGTGAGTCACGATCCAACACTAGAAAAACTGTTCACTCGAAGCATAGATTTAAAAACCCTTAACCAAGCTAAGGTCGTCGTATGAAAGTTATTACTCACTTAGCCTTAAAAAGCGTGCTCAACCGTAAAGCAACTGCCATTCTCACGATTCTCACCGTCGCGGTGTCCGTCATTCTGTTACTCGGTGTAGAACGTGTCAGAACCGAAGCCAAGAGTAGCTTTGCGAACACCATTTCAGGTACAGACCTGATCGTTGGAGGCCGCTCTGGTCAGGTAAACCTGCTGCTTTATTCAGTATTTCGAATCGGTAATGCAACCAACAACATCGACTGGAAAAGTTACGAGGAATTTAGCCAACACAAAGCCGTAAAGTGGACGATACCCATTTCATTGGGGGATTCACACAAAGGCTTCCGTGTCATGGGAACAAACCACAGCTACTTTGAAAACTATCGCTATGGAAGTAAGCAACCACTTACTTTTAAACAAGGGAAAGAGTTCAACCAATTATTTGATGTGGTAATTGGTGCCGATGTTGCAAAGAAGTTGGATTACAAGATCGGTGATCACATCATTCTGGCACACGGTATCAGTGATGTTGCCTTCAGCCGCCACGATAACCTTCCCTTTACGATTGTGGGAATACTGGCGCCCACTGGAACACCAGTAGATAAGACCGTGCATGTCTCATTGGAGGCAATAGAAGCGATTCACGTTGGCTGGGAATCCGGTGCCAACCTGGGGCACACGCCAGATGCAGAAACATTAAAAACTTTTGATTTCCAACCCAAGCAAATTACCGCAATGATGCTTGGGCTTAACTCGAAGATCCAAACCTTCGCACTGCAACGAGAAATTAATAACTATCGCAAAGAACCATTGAGTGCCATTATACCAGGCATTGCGCTGCACGAATTGTGGGGCATGATGGCCGTGGCAGAACAAGCTCTGCTGATTGTTTCAGGATTTGTTGTTGTCGCCGGTTTATTGGGTATGCTCAGCAGTCTACTCACGAGCTTACAAGAAAGACGCCGAGAGATGGCCATTCTGCGTGCGATGGGCGCGAGACCTCGTCATGTGTTTGGTTTATTGATCAGTGAAGCCAGCACCTTGACCTTCCTTGGCATAACATTAGGTGTTGCGGTGTTGTTTGCACTGATTGCTGTGGTTGCTCCTATTGTGCAGCAAAGTTATGGTATCAACATATCACTATCAGCCATCACATCGCATGAGTGGACACTGCTTATGCTGGTACAAGTGGCCGGAATCATTATCGGCTTTATTCCCGCTTTCAGGGCTTACCGTCAGTCATTATCTGATGGTATGACGATTCGAATCTAAAATAGGAACCTATAATGCAACGCAAATTCCTACTGATACTTGGACTACTTCTGTTCCCGTTTATCAGTACTGCTCATGCAGACACCACTTCGACTGACGAGTCAGTATTAACTCTCGACTGGATTGACTTGATTCCCGAGTCAGAGCGAGCACAACTCGATTCGGTTGGCATGCCGATAGTCAACCACAATAGTATGGATAAACCCCAGCAATCGACAATTGGCGCGGTTCGCCCAGAGCTGAATGGCAGCACAGTCAAGATCCCCGGTTTTGTGATTCCATTGGAAGGTGATGAGAACATGATCACTGAATTTCTTCTGGTTCCATACTTTGGCGCATGTATCCACGTTCCGCCACCGCCACCGAACCAAATCATCTATGTAAAGTTTCCCAAAGGTGCCCCAATCCAGCAACTATGGGATGTGATCTATGTCGTCGGTACACTGAAAACAGAATCCATAAGCCATGACTTGGCTCAAACAGGTTATCTTATTGAAGGGACTGCGATAGAAGAATATGATGACATGTGATGATTAAAAGGATAGCTCAAGGATGAGCTCCCTTTACTGTAAAATACACAATAAAACAACATTTAAGCAACAAGGCTATTTGTCTAAATTATACGATGTAATGAGATAAATAGGCTAGAGCAACCACATAAATAGCCAGTAACACCCCTATTCCTAGCTGTTTTTTTAGCCTATTATTATTAACCTGGCTCATAACCCCTCCTTAACAAGGTCATTTAAATTTAACATCTTATTAGCATTATCAAAAGTAAAACTTGGTTAAACTCTTCAACTTTGCATGCAAAATCTAGCCACCAATAAGATAAAGAGTTACATTTTAGACAGTTAAGTCGTCTCCTAACGGTACTCTTATGTCAGAAACCCAAAAGCCAGTAATCATTGAGCATGCCAGTAATACACAGCACAAGCATGAAAAAAAACCTCATCTTGCTGACAGCGCAAGTAGAATGTTGCACATCGCACAAAGCTTCGGTTTAGATGCCTTAATTACTCCTAATGCAAAAGCTAATGATAAAGGTGAGATCACTCTTATCGAGCGGGCGCTATTGCGAGAGAAAAAACGCAAAGAGCTCCGCCAAAAGAACCTCGAACAGATTCTAAAACTGGCGCACTCTTCCTGTAAGGATGAAGCCGCCGGAGAACCCGATCAGGATTGGCTGTACCGCTTCTTCGATATGGCACAAGAGATTCATAATACGTCTATGCAAAGGCTTTGGGGGCAAGTATTAAAAAGAGAGGTAACTAACCCAGGCTCGACGTCAATGAAAGCACTGAAGCTCTTACAAGACATGACACCAAAAGAAGCGCTGACCCTACAAAGAGCAGCATCGCTTGGCTGTTGTTTTGGGGGGGATAACAGCAGAAAATTATTACTCGGTTTTAAATCTCATACTGGGATATTCGGATTTGGTAAAAGAGACACAACCAATGCCATCAACCTTGGTGGGCACAACCTTCCCTACTCTAGCTTACTCCACTTGATAGAGCTTGGGATTATTCTGGGCACAGAATTAGAATCCGGAGAGATTGATTTCGATCCAGCCCTACACCTAACCTATCAGGGTAAGAGCATGTCACTGGCACCGTTATCAAAAGGGGTGAAGCTGATTTACTATCGATTCAGTCCAACAGGCAATGAGCTTTGCTCCTTGCTTGGCAACAAGCCAAACACGCAATATTACGACCAACTGATTGCGCTCTTAAGCCAAAAATTCACGATTCAGACCGAAGTGAAAAGCAGTGTGAATTACACCGTCTAAACAATCGACAGTGCAATAAATAGACGGTGTAAAAAGCGAAGAGTATTGATAGGAATCAAGAGGTCTAGAAGATAGGTTTCTTGTCTCGGTAAACTAAGGCTGTACGACTTATCGTTATGGATAAGTCGATAAGTAAGTAAACAGCCTCAGTCATACCAACGATCTCAATTGGCTAAAATATTTCGCTTCTCCAACGCGTCAATACACAGTTCGACCAATTCATCGAGTGTCTTCTCTCCTGCAGGCAAATCAATCTCAGGGCTCTGAGGCGCTTCGTAAGCCGAACTAATACCAGTGAAGTTCGGGATTTCTCCAGCACGTGCTTTCTTATACAGACCTTTCGGGTCACGCTGCTCGCACACTTCCAGTGGTGTATTGACAAACACCTCAAGAAATTCTCCTTGCGGCAGTAAGTCTCGTACCAACTGTCTTTCCGCTTGATGCGGAGAAATAAAAGCAGACAACACGATCAGGCCTGCATCTGCCATCAATTTAGCCAACTCACCAATTCGGCGAATATTCTCGCGGCGATCTTGCTCAGAGAAACCCAAATCGCTGCATAATCCATGACGGACATTATCGCCATCCAACAAGTAAGTATGGTAACCAAGTTGTGCCAAGCGATTCTCTAATGCTCCAGCAATGGTCGATTTCCCAGAACCGGATAACCCCGTGAACCAAAGCACCGCTGGTTTTTGTGATTTCAGTTCTGAACGGAATGTTTTATCAATCGAGTGTTGATGCCACACAACATTCTCATCTTTGGGTTTGAGTACTGCGGTCATAATTAGTCCTTTAAATAAACAGCATTAAAATGGGAAAAAATAAGGAATTAGCGTCAATACCAAACCCGAATAAACAATCGAGATTGGAATGCCGATACGTAGATAATCCGTTAAATGGTAATTACCCACACTGTAAACCAATAAATTGGTTTGATAGCCGTATGGCGAAATAAAACTGGCACTGGCCCCAAACAGTACTGCCATAATGAACGGCATTGGGTCGACGCCATAGCCCACCGCCATACTGTAGCCAATCGGAAAGGAAAGCGCTGCCGCTGCATTATTGGTCACCAGTTCGGTCAAAACCAGAGTCATGAAGTAGGTCGCGACTAACGCGCCAAACACGCCCCAACCATTAAAAGCCTCCATAAACATCTGCCCCATACGCTCAGATAATCCCGATGAAATCATCAACTGAGCAATAGACAGAGCAGAGCCCACGATCACCACAATATCAACAGGAAAACGGCGGCGCAGCTCACTCAGTTGGACGACACCAAATACCACCAGCAGTAATATAAATCCCGCTAGCCCTTTTATAATCGGGACCACATCAGCGAGCGATAATCCAATAACACTGGCAAAGCCAAGCAGAACTAACGTTGATTTATCGACATCAAGTTTGGCACTTGAGTCCAAATCATTCATCAATACAAACTCTTTATTATGTTGCTGGCGCTGTTCTTCAAAGCGTTTGCCGGGAACTAAAATTAGGGTATCACCAGCGGTTAATGTGATATTCCCTAGCCCACCTTCAAGACGTTCATGGCCACGACGAATAGCCACCACAACCGCATCGAAACGGTCTCTAAACTGGCTGGTTTTTAGGGTTTTGTTACAGAAGCTTGCTGACGAGCTCACCACCACTTCAACAAAGCTCTGGCCGTTCAGATGGTGCTGACCAAACAGAGTCAGTCCTTGGATTTCTTGCAGTGTCGCCACACTCTCGACATCGCCACAAAACAGCAATCGGTCACGAGCTTGAAGTATGAAGTCAGGGTCAATCGACGCGGTGGTTTTACCGTCTCGAATCACTTCCGCTAAGAACAGTTTTCTCAATGCTCTGAGGTTATTCTCGCTAACACTACGGCCAACTAGCGGTGAGCCGGGCTCAACTCTTGCTTCTAAGAAGTAAGGCAGATCGTCTTGCGATCCATCATCGTAGCTGGGTAAGAAGTAACTCAAAGGAATGAGGATCAACACACCACCGACCAAGACGGCTAAACCGATCAAAGTAGGCGCAAAGAAATTAAGGCTGGGAAGCCCTGCATCTTCAACAAAACTATTGATGATCAAGTTGGTAGAAGTACCGATCAATGTCAGGGTGCCACCTAAAATGGCAGCGTAAGACAAAGGGATAAGCAGTTTAGAGGGCGCATGTTGTTGATTACGTTTGATCGCTCCGATCAAAGAGACCACCACCGCCGTGTTATTGGTAAAAGAAGACAATAGCGCTGTGGAAATACCCAACTTAGCCACTACAGTACCGAGTCGACCTTCTGATATATTACGGCTAACCCAGCTGATTAAGCGAGTTTTCTCCAACGCACTTGATGCGAGGATCAGAAGAATTAAAGTCAGTAACGAGGAGTTAGTGAAGTTATTGGCTAGGCTCGACAAATCGATCATACCAGCCATAAAAGCAATAAACGCCGCGCCAGCGAAGATAAAGCTTGGCTTAATACGGGTAACGAGCAGGCAAGTAATGATGCCGAGCAAAATCGCCAATACAAATCCTTGTTGCCACATATACCCGTCCTTTATGGCGGAAACGATCGGTTTCCGCCTGATTCAATCAGCTGTTACTTGGTCGTTTATGACTTCAGTAATTGGCTTAGATCTTTGGCATCCCAATGAGGGAAATGTTTGCGAACCAATGCGTTGAACTCAAGTTCAAATGCAGAGAAGTTAGCGACTTGCTGTTCAACAGAGCCCAACCGGTCTCGAATTAAACCCGCACCAACCGTGACGTTGGTAAGACGGTCAATAATAATAAAACCACCGGTGTCAGCACTCTCACGGTATTTATCCAGCGCAACAGTCTCGTTCAACGACCACTCACACAAGCCAATACCATTCAGTGGCAACTCATCGCCAGCGTGAGTCGATAAGTTATTGATGTCATACTGATGACGAACCGCTTCAACCTGACCGACAGTTTTCTTGCCTGCTATCTTGATGTCGTAAGCTTTGCCCGGTTGCAATGGTTGTTCTGTCATCCACACGGTGTCGGCCAATACATGGTTAGTGGATTCAATCTGCGCGTTTTCCAGCACAATCAAATCACCACGGCTGATATCGATCTCATCTTCAAGGGTCAGTGTTACTGCCAAGCCCGCTTGTGCAGAGTCCAAGTCACCATCAAAAGTCACAATGCGTGCAATTTTCGAGGTTTTACCCGACGGCAGCGCCTTGATCTCATCACCGACACTGACACGGCCAGAAGCAACCGTGCCTGCAAAACCACGGAAGTCTAAGTTGGGACGGTTTACATACTGCACTGGGAATCGGAATTCACCCGCAGAGCGTTTTTGGTCGATGTCGACGTTCTCTAACACTTCGAGTAGAGATGGGCCTTCGAACCATGCAAGCTCTTTACTTGGCGCTGCAACATTAATACCTTCAAGTGCCGATACGGGCAGAACCTGAATATTGGTTTCGCCTTCTAGGTTTTCTGCAAACGCTAGGTATTGATCGCGAATTTCTTCAAAACGATCTTGCGAGTACTCCACAAGATCCATCTTGTTTACAGCGACGATGAAATGCTTTAAACCAAGCAGGTTAGAAATAAACGAGTGACGACGGGTTTGATCCAGAACGCCCTTACGCGCATCAATCAAGATCACGGCGAGATCACACGTTGAAGCACCGGTTGCCATATTGCGCGTGTACTGCTCATGCCCTGGAGTATCAGCAATAATGAATTTACGCTTTTGAGTCGAGAAGTAGCGGTAAGCCACATCGATGGTGATCCCTTGCTCACGCTCAGCCTGTAAGCCATCAACAAGCAGTGCCAAATCAGGTTTCTCACCTGTGGTACCCACTCGTTGGCTATCCGAGTGAACCGCCGCTAGCTGATCTTCATAAATCTGTTTTGTATCATGGAGTAAGCGACCGATTAACGTACTTTTACCGTCATCTACCGAGCCACATGTTAAAAATCTAAGCATAGATTTATGCTGATGCTGACTTAGATAACCTTCAATCCCGAGTTCAGCCAATTCGGCTTCTACTGCACTATTCATTTTTCTTTCCTTAGATTCTTAGAAATAACCTTGGCGTTTTTTCAGCTCCATAGAGCCCGACTGATCATGGTCAATCGCTCGGCCTTGACGCTCACTAGACGTCGCCACCAGCATCTCTTCAATAATGCCAGTTAGCGTATTCGCCTCAGATTCAACCGCTCCGGTTAGTGGGTAACAACCTAAAGTACGAAAACGAACGCTTTTCTCTTCAATCACTTCACCTTCTTGCAGCTCCATGCGGTCATCATCCACCATAATCAGCATGCCATCACGCTCAACCACAGGACGTTTGTCTGAAAGGTAAAGTGGTACAATATCGATGCTCTCTAGGTAGATGTATTGCCAGATATCGAGTTCAGTCCAGTTAGATAGTGGGAATACTCGAATACTTTCGCCCTTATTCACCTGACCGTTGTAGGTATGCCAAAGCTCTGGGCGCTGGTTTTTTGGATCCCATGTGTGGTTCTTATCACGGAAAGAGTAAACACGCTCTTTCGCTCGAGATTTCTCCTCATCACGACGCGCACCACCAAAAGCGGCATCGAACCCATACTTGTTTAACGCTTGTTTAAGACCTTGAGTTTTCATGATGTCGGTATGCTTAGAAGAACCGTGTACAAATGGGCTACACCCCATTGCCAGACCTTCAGGGTTCTTATGGACCAAAAGCTCAAAACCGTACTTTTCTGCTGTGCGGTCACGAAATTCAATCATCTCGCGGAATTTCCAATCCGTATCAACGTGTAATAGTGGGAATGGAATCTTACCTGGGTAAAACGCTTTGCGAGCTAAATGAAGCATCACAGAAGAATCTTTACCGATGGAGTACATCATCACGGGGTTATCAAACTCAGCCGCGACTTCACGGATAATATGAATACTTTCCGCTTCGAGCTGTTTTAGGTGGGTTAAACGTTCTTGGTCCATTTCAGTGCTTCCTTTGAGGCTCGCGTTACGAGCAATTCATTACTTGGTCTTGCCAAGTAAGGGATTTAACTCATCCATTTGAGTGAATGGGAGTATTGGCACTAGAAGAAAACAGAAGCTGCGTGTTGAGCGATCCTTGCTATTCATCTGCCTGATACGTCCTTGATATAGGCATTATGACGAGCTCTTCATATTACTGGAAATTCTAAAATTTCATTTTTTATTCGAAAAGCTGATAAGGGATTAAATTTATAGGCAAGCGGATGAAATGAATAGGCTCATCTATCAATGCTATTGCTGCATTGGTTAATCAGCTTTGGGAGGCGCCTTGCAGAACACCATAAAGTAATCGATCCAAGTCACGATTTAACATTCGATGTCATCATTGTTTCATTGTATTTTGTTACATTACGCAACGAATTTTATACTACCCACTTTGGAGCTACAAAATGAACGTTGCAATGAAACCTTTATCATTGGCTGTACTTGCAGGCCTTGGTTTGATGCTAGCTGGTTGTACAACAACACCTGATACTGATGAAGTGATTAAGCTACGTGTCGTAGAAACGACGGACATCCATGCCAATCTAATGGATTACGACTACTACAAGGACAAGCCATCGAAAAAAATCGGCTTAGCACGTACTGCGACTCTAGTAAAAGAAGCTCAAAGTGAAGTAACCAACAGCGTATTAGTCGATAACGGTGATTTACTGCAAGGTAGCCCTATGGGTGACTATATGGCAGACAAAGGCATCAAAGCGGGCGAAGTTCACCCTGCATACAAAGCAATGAATCAGCTCAGCTACGATGCTGCAAACCTAGGCAACCACGAATTCAACTACGGTCTTGATTTCCTTGAAGAGTCGATCAACGACGCTGATTTCCCATACATCAATGCCAACGTTTATGATGCAGAAACCAAAGAACACTACTTCACGCCTTACATTATCAAAACACACACATTCACGGATACAGCTGGTGTCGAGCATCAAGTAAAAGTCGGCTACATCGGCTTTGTACCACCACAAATCATGACGTGGGATAAGAAAAACCTTGAAGGCAAAGTCATCGCTCGTGACATCATTGAGACAGCTAACGAATTAGTACCTCAAATGAAAGCAGAAGGCGCCGAAGTTATCGTTGCGATCCCTCACTCAGGCGTATCAACGGACCCATATAAAAATGGCGAAGAGAACTCAACTTTCTACCTATCTGAAGTCGATGGCATCGATGCAATCGCATTCGGTCACTCTCACGCCGTATTCCCAGGTAAAGGTTTTGATGACATTCAAGGGATCGACAACAAAACGGGCACCATGAACGGCGTTGCGGCAGTAATGCCTGGACGTTGGGGCAGCCACGTTGGGGTTATGGATCTAACACTTGCACAAAAAGACGGCAAGTGGGAAGTGGTTAAAGGCCAATCAGAAGCACGCCCTATTTACGACAAGATCGAGCAAAAATCGCTTGCTGCCGCTGATAAAGGCATTGTCACGGCACTAGAAAAAGACCATGCAGGTACTCGTAAGTTTGTTAACCAACCCATTGGTAAAGCAGATGACGTGATGTACAGCTTCCTATCTCTAGTACAAGACGATCCAACCGTACAGATTGTTAACCTGGCACAGAAAGATTACGTTGAACAGTTCATCCAAGGTGACCCAGACCTAGACGGTACACCTGTCCTTTCCGCGGCGGCACCATTCAAAGCGGGCGGCCGTAAGAATGACCCAGCAAACTTCACTGAAGTTGAATCTGGTCAACTGACATTCCGTAACGCGGCTGATCTGTACCTTTACCCGAACACGCTCGTTGCGATGAAGGTAACAGGTCACGAAGTCAAAGAGTGGCTTGAGTGCTCAGCGGGTCAATTCAACCAGATTGACGTGAACTCCACAGCACCACAACATCTGATCGAGTGGGACAACTTCCGTACTTACAACTTTGATGTTATCGACGGTGTGGATTACCAAATCGACGTCACTCAACCTGCGAAATACGATGCAAACTGTAAAGTGGTTAACCCTAATTCACAGCGTATTGTTGACCTAACTTACCAAGGTAAGCCAATCGACATGAAGCAAGACTTCCTGATCGCAACCAACAACTACCGTGCATACAGCGCTAAATTCCCAGGTACAGGTGAAGACTTCATTGCATTTGATGCACCAGATGAAAACCGTACTGTACTGGCTAACTACATCTCTCGCGTAAGCAAAGAGCAAGGTCAAGTTAGCCCAACGGCTGATAACAACTGGTCATTCGCACCAATCAAAACGGATAACAAGCTGGATATCCGCTTTGAAACATCACCAAGTGAGAAAGCCGCTCAATTCATCAAAGATAAAGGTCAATACCCGATGAAACGTGTTGCGACTGACGATGTTGGCTTCGCTGTTTACCAAATCGACCTCACTAAATAGATGACTTAACTCATCAAGAGTTAACCTTCTAAAGGCTGAGTTTTACGACTCAGCCTTTTCTTATTTAAACACCTAAATCAAAAATGCGGTTCAGCGTAAACGCTCATAAACTCCGACCGAGTCGCCCGCCCTAAATGGATCGATATTTTAGAAGCTGAAAAACAGTATAAATCTAATGGGAAGCCATCAGATCTTACTCGACATTCTGTAATCAATGACTTGATACCGACTACAATGTTACTGTCAGTGTTATTCCCATCAATATCATCGTAAACAATATTAGTTGACCGCTGTATTTCAGCACTAATTTGGGTTAGGTTATTTTCATGTACACCTCTTTTATCGAACAACTACGAAGCTTTGACTTCTCTGAAAGTCAGATTGAATCTCTAGTCGCCATCGCCAAGCCTCTTGAGTTACCAACCAGACACATCCTGATCAACCAAGGTGAGATGGCGAACTCAATCTACTTTGTGCTTAAAGGCTTATGCCACGCTTGCTATCTAACAGACAACGGAAAGCAATACAGCAAAGAGTTCTATTGGGAACAAGACTGGATCATTGGCTTTGAGAGTTTGATAAAAAACCAAGCCTCTCCTTATCTATTAGAAACGCTGACACCGATCACCTTGCTCGAGTTGCCAATGAACGCAGTAATTGAGTGGCGTGCATCAAATAATCCTCTGTATTTAAAGCTGTTAGAAACACAACTGATGCATAAGGAAAAAAAAGAACGTTTCATGCTGCTCTATACCCCAGAGCAACGCTATCAGCTGTTCTGCGAACATTTCCCCGATCTTGAACAGCGCTTGAACGACAATCAAATTGCCGCTTACCTAGGAATAACCGCAATCAGCCTGAGCAGAATTAAAGGTCGAATTAACAATAGTTAATGCCAACAATCATCGCGCATAGTACATTCAGAGCATCGATAACCTCTGGATGTAAACATGATCACTTGGCACTCAATTCCCTTTTCTGAACTCTCAACACAACAGCTTTATCAACTACTTAAATTAAGAGTCGATGTATTTGTGGTTGAGCAAACTTGTCCTTATCCAGAACTCGACGGAAAAGATACACTCGCGGGTGTTGAGCACCTACTTGGCTATTCCGATGAAGAGTTGGTTGCGTGTGCTCGCTTATTACCACCAGGCACCTCTTACAACAACACCAGCATCGGCCGAGTAGCCACTAAGCAATCAGCAAGAGGTAGTGGCTTAGGGCATCAATTGATAAAGCAAGCGTTAACACGCTGTGAGGCTCTTTGGCCTAATACGACCATTGATATTGGTGCACAGCAACACCTAGAAAACTTCTACGCAAGCCACGGATTCAAGACGATCTCGGACATGTACCTCGAAGACGATATTCCACACCTTGATATGAGATTAGAGAAGTAATGTCGAAGATCACTGTCGGTATCCTATTACTGATTGCAGGCAACCTGTTTGCTTCGCTTTCCGACGTCGCGGTAAAACTATTGAATGGCGAAGTACCGCCTCTTCAATATATTTTTTTCCGACAGTTAATCTCTCTGCTTATCATTACGCCTTTGTGGCTGAAACAGAAAAAAGAGCAGCGACACTTGCAACAAACCACAGTGACCATCATACGAGGTCAACTCATATTGATCGGCAGTGGATGTATGGTGGTCGCAATCACTCACTTGTCTTTAGCAACCGCTAACGCAGTATTTTATGTCGCGCCTCTATTGATGCTGCCGCTCTCAATGTTTCTACTAAAAGAACAACCGGCACTTGGCAAGGTTATCGCCACGACCATAGGTTTCATTGGTGCATTGATTGTCTTGAGGCCATCACAATTTCATTGGGCAGCACTGTTTGCTTTGGGTACCGCACTCACTCTCGCACTATTTAATGTACTCGTAAGAAAACTTCCTAGTGAGCAAACCGTCGTCACGACCTTATGGTGGACGACGCTATTCTCGATTCCAGTATCATTCGTACTCAGTTTCCTATTCTGGCAACCAATATCGACAGAACATTTGGGGTACATAGCGCTCAGCGCGACGCTCATATTGAGTTATAACGGTCTGGCTGTGGCCGCCTATCAAAAAGCGCATTCAAGCCAGATCGCTCTGGCTGAATATTCGGGATTGGTGTTTGTTGCGTTAATAGGGGCAATATGGTTCGATGAGATTCCAGATACGTTAACCCTGCTTGGTATTATGCTCATCATTTTACCTCTCGTCCCTTTCAAGCGCCCAAAAAAAAGAGCTACCCTTTAGCTCTTTTATCTTCTAGCCTGCTGGAGCAGGCTACTTACTGCGGCCAAAGCCACCATCAGACAAGCGGAAAAACATCACTGAAGTATCGCCTTTCTCCAGTTGAAGAATATCCAACTGACCGGTTTCAGCAAGTTTGAAGCGAACTAACTGGCCTTTTCGAATATGACTGAGTGGCTTGTCTGCACCTTCAATACGCACTAATGCATTCAAGTCAGACAAAGGTAAATCGTTATTTCGAAAAACTTGCGCTAACGTGTCGCCTTGCTTAACCAGGTACTCCTGCCAATTTTTGTTGCTCGGTTCTGATGAACTGCTCGTTGTATTTTGCTGTTCGCTTAAGCCGACGGTATTGATTTCAAGTTCAACGCGCGATGTTGTTGGAGCTGTCTCTAACTTAGGTTCTGGTAGCGGCACAAAAAGTAATATCAGTACGATCGACGAAATCACCATCAACAATCTCTGGTGTAATTTCGGTAATATCCCCCAAGTTTGCTTCACAGAGGTTTTCATTTTTTTTACATCGATCGAACTTAATTTCTCTTTGACCTGATTCACTCGATCCTTGAACTCTGCTAAGTGGTCTACTTTCTGTTTTTTCTTTTGACGACGATTCATGCCACTGCGTCCTATACATTGAATAACTACAGTATAAAAACCAAAGTACCAACAGTATAGATATTTCCGTCACAACACTGGGCAAAGCAAGAAAATTGACATCCCTGTGATTTGGACACGGTAAAGTACAAGGGATCAGAGGCTAGCCGTTTCTTCACGCTGCCAATACTGGTATTCTTACCCTTTTCGTACTGACAAAAAGAGTGACTTTTCATGTCTGAAGTAAAATTTGAAACTGTAGAGCAAAAAGCTAGCTACGGTATCGGTCTACAAATGGGCCAACAACTTGCTGGTTCTGGTCTTGAAGGCCTAAACGTTGACGCAATCGCTGCTGGTATCGCAACCGCTCTAGTTGGTGACATGCCAGCTATCGAAGTTGACGAAATCAACAACGCACTACAAGAGCTACACACTCGCGGTGAAGCTGCGCGTCAAGAACTGGCTAAAGCTGCTGCGGCTGACGGCGAAGCTTTCCTAGCTGACAACGCTCTTCGTTCAGAGGTAACGGTTCTTGAGTCTGGTCTTCAGTACGAAGTGCTAACTGAAGGTACTGGCGAAATCCCAACGGCAGACAAGCAAGTGCGTGTTCACTACCACGGCGAACTAACTGACGGTACTGTTTTCGACAGCTCTGTATCTCGCGGTCAACCTGCAGAATTCCCAGTGACTGGCGTAATTCAAGGTTGGGTACAAGCTCTACAAATGATGCCTGTGGGCTCTAAGTGGAAGCTATACATCCCTCAAGACCTAGCATACGGTGAGCGTGGCGCAGGCGCGGCAATCCCACCATTTGCAGCTCTAGTATTTGAAGTAGAACTTCTAGCTATTCTTTAATCTTTATAAAAACCTTGAGTAACGCAAAATACTTGAGACTATAAAATTGAAAGAATCCAACGGCGATGTCACTACATCGCCGTTTTTCGTTTATAGTGAATAGGAAGATTGCTTTATTACTTAAGGAAGAATAATGAAGAAAATACTCATCACTATATTCAGCAGCCTTGCTGTAGTCTCTTGTGCAAACACGAGCGACACAGAAAAAAACAGTTCATCACCAGAGACCAACTATTCCCAACTATCACAAACAGCACTAATGGCAGCCGTGAATATGTGGTCTCAACAGAACGAAACAACACCGCTTGCAGATACGGTCGCAGACCAAGCTTCTGTTACCAGCGATCAAGCAATTGGCGGTATCGGTTCCATGCTAGCACTTGCACAAAACTCACTTGGTACTGCTGACAACAAAGAGCTCGCAACGCTGATTCCAGGCATGTCTAGCCTTGAATCTACTGGTCTATCATCGCTATTAAGCTCACAAGGTGCCGTTGAAAGTGCATTTTCTGGATTAGGTATGGATCCCTCAATGATGACGACATTTGCACCAATCATCCTTCAAGCATTGCAATCACAAGGCGCAACGAGTGGCCTGATGGATTCACTTGCGGCTATTTGGCAATAATCGTAATAGCTAGCTTAAAATCGGATTAGGGCACTTCGGTGCTCTTTTTTGTGCGGGGAAGAAAAGAGATATGAGATATGAGATATGAGATATGAGATATGAGATATGAGATATGAGATATGAGATATGAGATATGAGATATGAGATATGAGATATGAGATATGAGATATTTTTGAAATATGGAGCAGGCAAGACAAGCAAAAAATGCCAAACATCATGGTGCAATTTCTGTTATCTGTTTCTTATTCTACAGAAACAAAAAAGCCGAGCTAATGCTCGGCTTTTTATATTAATAATCCAGTATAGATTACTCAGCAGCTTCTTCAGCAGCTGGGCGGTCTACAAGCTCAATGTAAGCCATTGGAGCTTTATCACCAGTACGGAAACCACATTTAAGAATGCGAGTGTAACCACCTTGGCGAGCCGCAAAACGCGGGCCTAGTTCATTAAATAGTTTTGCTACTACTTCGTTATCACGAGTGCGAGCAAATGCAAGACGACGGTTAGCAACACTGTCTGTCTTAGCTAGGGTAATCAACGGCTCAATTACGCGACGTAGTTCTTTTGCTTTTGGCACGGTAGTTTTAATTACTTCGTGACGAACAAGAGAGCTAGCCATGTTGCTGAACATCGCTTTGCGATGACTGCTGTTGCGGTTGAGTTGACGACCACTTTTACGATGGCGCATGACCTAATCCTTCTAACTTTTCGATTAATCTTCAGCGATTGACGCTGGTGGCCAATTTTCTAGGCGCATACCTAGAGAAAGACCACGTGAAGCAAGCACATCTTTAATCTCTGTAAGAGATTTCTTACCAAGGTTTGGCGTTTTAAGTAGCTCAACCTCAGTGCGCTGTACAAGATCACCGATGTAGTGAATCGCTTCTGCTTTCAAACAGTTAGCAGAGCGAACTGTTAGTTCAAGATCGTCTACAGGACGTAGTAGGATAGGATCGAATTCTGGCTTCTCTTCCTTCTCCTCAGGTACACGTACATCACGAAGATCTACGAACGCATCCAGTTGTTCAGCTAGAATAGTAGCTGCACGACGGATTGCTTCCTCAGGTTCTAGAGTACCGTTCGTTTCCATATCGATAACAAGTTTGTCTAAGTCAGTACGTTGTTCTACACGTGCCGCTTCTACAGCATAAGCGATTTTATCAACCGGGCTGTAAGTAGCGTCAACAAGTAGACGACCGATTGGACGCTCATCTTCTTCAGTATGGATACGAGCTGAAGCTGGAACGTAACCACGACCACGTTCTACTTTGATACGCATAGCGATCTCAGCATTGTCATCCGTTAGGTGACAAATTACGTGCTCAGGGTTAGCGATCTCTACATCACCATCGTGGGTGATGTCACCTGCAACAACAGGGCCTGAGCCTGATTTGTTCAGTGTAATAAACACTTCATCTTTGCCCTCTGCAACGCGTACAGCCAAACCTTTTAGGTTTAGAAGGATTTCTAGGATATCTTCCTGAACACCTTCTTTAGTACTGTATTCGTGTAGCACACCTTCGATTTCAACTTCTGTTACGGCACAACCCGGCATAGAAGATAGAAGAATGCGGCGAAGAGCATTACCTAGAGTGTGGCCGAAACCGCGCTCTAATGGCTCAAGAGTTACTTTCGCGTGTGTCGTATTGATCTGTTCAATGTCAACAAGACGCGGCTTAAGAAATTCTGTTACAGAACCCTGCATTGTGTCCTCTCTTTTTTTAACCTTACTTAGAGTAAAGTTCGACGATCAAGTGTTCATTGATGTCAGCTGACAAGTCAGAACGTTCAGGCATACGCTTGAATGTACCTTCCATTTTGCTAGCATCTACTTCAATCCAAGTTGGCTTTTCACGTTGTTCAGCAACTTCTAGAGCCGCTTTAATACGAGATTGCTGTTTAGCTTTCTCGCGGATAGAAACAACGTCGTTTGCCGCTACTTTGAAAGAAGGAACGTTTACAACTTTACCGTTAACTAGAATAGACTTATGGCTAACTAGTTGACGAGATTCAGCACGAGTAGCGCCAAAGCCCATACGGTAAACTACGTTATCAAGACGACCTTCAAGAAGTTGAAGCAGGTTTGCACCCGTGTTGCCTTTAAGACGTGCAGCTTCTTTGTAGTAGTTGCGGAATTGTTTTTCTAGAACGCCGTAGATACGACGAACTTTTTGCTTCTCACGAAGCTGAACGCCATACTCAGATAGACGACCGCGACGAGCGCCGTGTACACCTGGTGCGTTATCAATTTTACACTTGGTATCGATCGCACGGACACCAGACTTAAGGAATAAGTCAGTACCTTCGCGACGGCTAAGCTTCAGCTTAGGACCCAAATATCTTGCCATGATCTTTCTCCAATATTCCTAGAAACGAAACTTAAACGCGACGTTTCTTAGGTGGACGACAACCGTTATGAGGGATTGGTGTCGCATCAACAATGTTAGTGATACGGAAACCAGCAGCGTTCAGTGCGCGAACAGTAGATTCACGACCTGGACCTGGACCCTTAACCATAACTTCCAAGTTCTTTAGGCCATATTCTTTAGCCATTTCCCCACAACGCTCAGCTGCAACTTGTGCTGCGAACGGAGTAGATTTACGAGAACCACGGAAACCTGAACCACCTGCTGTAGCCCATGCAAGAGCGTTGCCTTGACGGTCAGTGATAGTTACGATTGTGTTGTTGAAAGAAGCATGAATGTGCGCTACGCCATCAGCTACTTGCTTGCGTACGCGCTTACGCGCGCGAGTTGGTTGTTTTGCCATTGTACTCTACCTTATCCGACTATTTCTTGATCGGCTTGCGCGGACCCTTACGGGTGCGAGCGTTGGTTTTAGTACGCTGTCCACGTAGTGGTAGACTGCGACGATGACGAAGACCGCGGTAACAGCCAAGGTCCATAAGACGCTTGATGTTCATCGATACTTCACGACGTAGATCACCTTCTACAGTGTATTTAGCTACACCATCACGCAGTTGATCGATCTGCTCTTCAGTTAGTTCACTGATCTTAACATCTTCAGCAATACCCACTTCAGCTAAAATAGCTTGAGAGCGAGTTTTGCCAATACCGTAAATTGCAGTAAGTGCAATTACAGAATGTTTATGATCAGGAATGTTAATGCCGGCTATACGGGCCATTATTCACTCCTAAGGGGTTCATAAAAGAATTATCCGCAGCAAAGCCCGTTATGGATACGCTGCGGCATACTACTTCTTTTGCACGCAAAAGGTAGGCCGAGGAATATACTCGACTCTACCTAGTATTTCAAGTAAAAATTTCTGCTGATTAGCCTTGGCGTTGCTTATGCTTTGGCTCACTGCAAATCACGCGAACGACACCGTTACGCTTGATAACTTTACAGTTACGGCAGATTTTTTTAACGGAAGCACGAACTTTCATTGCTAAACTCCGTAAATGGAATCGAAATAATTACTACCGAATTAACGGCCGTAACCTTTCAGATTCGCTTTCTTTAACACAGAATCATACTGTTGTGACATCAGATGAGTCTGTACCTGTGCCATAAAATCCATGATAACAACCACTACGATTAGTAGTGATGTACCGCCGAAGTAGAAACGTACGTTCCACGCGACCATCATGAATTCAGGAATCAGACATATAAAAGTAATGTATAGAGCGCCCGCTAGGGTTAATCTAGTCATCACTTTATCGATATATCTCGCTGTCTGCTCACCTGGGCGGATACCGGGTACGAATGCACCAGACTTCTTCAAGTTATCAGCTGTTTCACGTGGGTTAAACACCAACGCTGTATAGAAGAAACAGAAGAAGATTATAGCTGCTGCATAAAGCATTACATACAAAGGTTGACCTGGGCTAAGAGCTAATGACACGTCAGTTAACCAACCGAACGCGCTGCTTTCACCATTTTGACCAAACCACTGCGCTAATGTTCCTGGGAACAAAATAATACTTGATGCAAAAATCGCTGGAATAACACCTGCCATATTAATCTTAAGAGGCAAGTGAGAGCTTTGTGCTGCAAAAACTTTACGACCTTGTTGACGTTTCGCATAGTTAACGACGATACGACGTTGACCACGCTCCATGAAAACCACGAAGTAAATAACAGCAAAAGACAATACAGCAATCAACAGCAGAAGAAGCACATGCAATTCACCTTGACGCGCTTGCTCGATTGTTTGACCGACTGCAGAAGGCAATCCAGCAACAATACCTGCAAAAATCAGAATGGAAATACCATTACCGATTCCTCGCTCAGTGATTTGTTCACCTAACCACATTAAAAACATGGTACCAGTTACTAAACTCACGGTAGCAATAAGCGTAAACATGGTTTGGTTGATAACAACCAGATTGTCGACCATGTTTGGTAAGCCTGTTGCGATACCAATAGCTTGGAATATTGCAAGTACAAGCGTGCCATAGCGCGTATATTGGCTTATCTTACGACGGCCTGCTTCACCCTCTTTCTTGAGTTCCGCTAACGCTGGATGAACTACAGTTAGCAATTGGACTACAATCGATGCCGATATGTACGGCATGATACCCAATGCTAATATAGATGCACGCTCAAGGGCACCACCGGAGAACATGTTAAACATTTCAACGATGGTACCTTTTTGCTGATCGAACAAATCGGCAAGTACAGCTGCGTCAATACCAGGGATCGGCACAAAAGAGCCAGCTCGGAATACTAAAAGTGCACCAATTACGAATAGTAAGCGTGACTTTAGTTCACTTAAGCCGCTCTGAGCACTACGAAAATCTTTTCCTGGTTTCTTAGCCATCTGTACCTCGTTCCTCGAGATTATTCCTCGATTTTACCGCCTGCAGCTTCGATTGCAGCTTTAGCGCCTTTAGTCACGCGTAGACCTTTAACAGTTACCGCTTTGCTTAGGTCACCAGAAAGAACAATCTTAACAAACTCGATGTTCTTAGTGATAACGTTAGCAGCTTTAAGGCTGTTAAGATCAACTACGTCACCTGTTACTTTCGCTAGCTCAGCTAGACGAACTTCAGCAGACACTAGGCTCTTACGAGAAGTGAAACCGAATTTAGGTAGACGTTGTTTTAGAGGCATTTGACCGCCTTCAAAACCTGGACGAACAGAGCCGCCAGAACGTGACTTTTGACCTTTGTGACCGCGGCCACCTGTTTTACCAAGGCCAGAACCGATACCACGACCTACACGCTTCTTAGAAGGTTTAGAGCCAGCAGCCGGTGATAGAGTATTCAAACGCATTCTGATTACTCCTCAATCTTAACCATGTAGTAAACCTTGTTGATCATACCGCGTACGCACGGAGTATCTTCAAGTTCTACTGTATGGTTGATGCGACGAAGACCTAGACCTTTAAGACACGCTTTGTGCTTAGGTAGGCGACCAATTGAGCTTTTAGTTTGAGTTACTTTAATAGTTGCCATCGTGTGCTTACTCCGAAATAGATTCAACAGTTAGACCACGTTTAGCAGCAACCATTTCTGGTGACTTAACGTCTACTAGAGCACCAATCGTTGCACGAACGATGTTGATCGGGTTCGTTGAACCGTATGCTTTAGAAAGTACGTTATGTACGCCCGCAACTTCAAGTACAGCACGCATTGCACCACCGGCAATAACACCTGTACCTTCAGCAGCTGGCTGCATGTAAACTTTAGAGCCCGAATGACGACCTTTCACCGGGTGGTGAAGAGTGCCTTCGTTCAGCGCAACAGTAACCATGTTACGACGCGCCTTTTCCATTGCTTTTTGAATCGCTGCAGGTACTTCACGAGCTTTGCCGTAACCGAAACCTACGCGACCGTTACCGTCACCAACTACTGTTAGTGCAGTAAAGCTCATGATTCGACCACCTTTAACCGTTTTTGATACACGGTTAACTGCGATCAGCTTTTCTTGCAAATCATTAGCTTGTTGTTGTTCTTTAGCCATCTTCCAACCCTACCTTAGAATTTCAGACCAGCTTCGCGAGCAGATTCTGCTAGCGCCGCTACTCGACCGTGGTATTGGAAACCAGAACGATCGAATGCAACCGAAGCTACGCCTTTTTCAAGAGCGCGCTCAGCAACAGCTTTACCAACTGCTTTAGCTGCATCAACGTTACCAGTGTTCTTAACTTGCTCACGGATCGCTTTTTCTACAGTAGAAGCAGCTGCGATAACCTCAGAGCCGTTTGCCGCGATAACTTGTGCGTACACGTGGCGAGGAGTACGATGTACTACCAGGCGAGTCGCACCAAGTTCTGCAATCTTACGACGTGCACGTGTAGCACGACGGATGCGAGATGCTTTCTTATCCATAGTGATACCTTACTTCTTCTTAGCTTCTTTAGTACGCACATTTTCATCTGCGTAACGAACACCTTTACCTTTATAAGGTTCAGGAGCACGGTAAGAACGAATGTCAGCCGCAACTTGACCTACTACTTGCTTATCGCAACCAGTAATAATGATCTCAGTTTGGCTCGGGCACTCAGCTTTAACACCTTCAGGTAGAGCGTGCTCTACTGGGTGAGAAAAACCAAGAGTTAGACCTACAGCGTTGCCTTTCATAGCAGCACGGTAACCAACACCCTTAAGAGTTAGCTTCTTAGTGAAGCCCTCAGTAACACCCACAACCATGTTATTAACTAGAGCGCGAGCTGTACCAGCTTGTGCCCATGCGTTAGCAACACCTTCTTTCGGACCGAAAGTTAGGTTGTTTTCTTCCTGTGCAATAACTACGGCGCTGTTAAGAACGCGAGTAAGCTCACCTTTGCTACCTTTTACAGTAACTTCTTGGCCGTTTAGTTTCACCTCTACGCCAGCTGGAATAGCGACAGGTGCTTTAGCAACACGAGACATAATCTACTCCTTAAGCTACGTAACAGATGATTTCACCGCCAAGACCTGCTTTGCGAGCAGCACGGTCAGACATCAGACCCTTGGAAGTAGAAACAACTGCAATACCAAGACCACCCATCACTGTAGGTAAAGAGTCTTTATTTTTATAAACTCTTAAACCAGGACGTGATACGCGCTTGATTTGCTCGATTACAGGTTTAGCTTGGAAGTACTTAAGAGTAACTTCTAGCTCAGGTTTTGCTTCGCCTTCAACAGCGAAGTCTACGATGTAACCTTCAGCTTTAAGTAATGCAGCAATTGCAACTTTAAGCTTTGAAGAAGGCATTTTTACAGCAACTTTGTTTGCTGCCTGACCGTTGCGAACGCGGGTCAGCATATCCGAAATCGGATCTTGCATGCTCATAAGATTTACTCCAAATGATTAAGTGGCAATTACCAGCTAGCCTTACGAAGACCCGGAATCTCGCCTTTCATGCAAGCTTCGCGAACCTTAATACGGCTTAGACCGAATTTACGTAGGTAACCGTGTGGACGACCAGTTTGGTTGCAACGGTTGCGCTGACGTGATGCACTCGAATCACGTGGAAGAGATTGCAGTTTAAGAACCGCATTCCAACGATCTTCTTCAGATGCGTTTACATCGCTAATGATAACTTTTAGCGCAGAACGCTTTTCAGCGAACTTAGCTACTAGTTTTGCACGTTTAGCTTCACGTGCTTTCATTGATTGTTTAGCCATAACAGTAACCCTACCCTTACTTACGGAATGGGAAGTTAAAGGCAGCCAGCAGAGCTCGGCCTTCCTCATCGGAACCCGCAGAAGTCGTGATAGTGATATCAAGACCGCGGACGCGATCGACTTTATCGTAGTCGATTTCCGGAAAGATGATTTGCTCGCGAACGCCCATGCTGTAGTTACCGCGTCCGTCAAAAGACTTAGCGCTAACACCACGGAAATCACGTACACGTGGAAGTGCGATAGAGATTAAACGCTCTAAAAATTCCCACATGCGCTCACCACGCAAGGTTACTTTACAACCAATTGGGTAGCCTTCACGAATTTTGAAACCAGCTACAGATTTACGCGCTTTAGTGATAAGTGGCTTTTGACCAGAGATCGTTGCCATATCAGATGCTGCGTTTTCTAGTAGTTTCTTATCGTTGATAGCTTCACCAACGCCCATGTTTAGGGTGATTTTCTCAATCCTAGGGACTTGCATGACGCTTGTGTAGCTGAACTCTTTGGTAAGCTCAGCGACTACAGACGACTTGTAGTAATCATGCAGTTTCGCCATAGTAGAACTCCAAATTACTTCTAATTAGTTAGAAACAGTTTCGCCGTTAGATTTGAAGAAACGAACTTTCTTACCATCTTCGATACGGAAACCGATACGGTCTGCTTTACCAGTAGCCGCGTTAAAAACAGCAACGTTAGAAGCATCAATAGCTGCTTCTTGTTCAACGATGCCACCTTGTTGACCTAGAGCCGGAACCGGCTTTTGGTGTTTTTTAACAAGGTTGATGCCTTCAACGATAACTTTACCAGTTGTCAGAACCTTAGTTACTTTACCTTTCTTGCCTTTATCTTTACCAGCAAGAATGATTACTTCGTCATTACGACGGATTTTAGCTGCCATGTTGCCGCTCCTTACAGAACTTCAGGTGCTAGTGATACAATCTTCATGAATTTCGCGTTACGAAGTTCACGAGTCACAGGACCAAAGATACGTGTGCCGACTGGTTGCTCAGTAGTGTCATTTAACAATACACAAGCATTACTGTCGAAGCGAATGACAGAACCGTCTGGGCGACGAACGCCTTTACGGGTGCGCACTACTACCGCCTTCAGAACATCACCTTTCTTTACTTTACCGCGAGGAATCGCTTCCTTCACTGTAACCTTGATGACGTCACCGATATGTGCATAACGGCGGTGAGAGCCACCCAGAACCTTAATACACATTACCTTGCGCGCGCCAGAGTTATCTGCTGCGTCAAGTGTACTTTGCATCTGGATCATTGTTAGTGCTCCGCTAAATATTAAAACTAGACCCTCTCGGGTCGGGCTGCCTCTTTAAAAGGGACGCGAATTGTACCACCCTTTTTTTAAATTGGGTAGACAAAAAATAAACGGCTCCAAAAATAATTTGGAGCCGTTTATAAGTTATAGAATCACAAAGATTAAATCTTCGCTTTTTCTAGAACTTTAACCAATGTCCAAGACTTAGTCTTAGACAGAGGACGACACTCAGCGATTTCAACTTTGTCGCCTAGGCTACAAGTGTTGTCTTCGTCGTGTGCGTGTACTTTAGTCGTGCGTTTAACGTATTTACCGTAAATTGGGTGTTTTACAGTACGTTCGATAGCAACAACGATAGACTTGTCCATCTTGTCACTTACTACACGGCCTTGCTGGATGCGGTTAGTTTCGCTCATTATGCGCCTGCCTTTTCAGTCAAAACAGTTTTCACACGTGCGATGTCACGGCGTACAGCTTTTAGAGTATGAGTTTGCTGAAGTTGACCAGTTGCAGCTTGCATGCGCAAGTTGAACTGTTCACGTAGCAAAGTCAATAGCTCAGCGTTAAGCTCTTCAACGTTCTTTTCGCGTAGATCTTGTGCTTTCATCACATCACCTGCTTAGTTACAAAAGTAGTTTTAACAGGCAGTTTACGTGCCGCTAGGCGGAACGCTTCACGTGCCAACTCTTCAGGTACGCCGTTCATCTCGTACATAACTTTGCCTGGTTGGATTTGAGCAACCCAGTACGCAACTGAACCTTTACCTTTACCTTGACGAACTTCAAGAGGCTTTTCAGTAATCGGTTTGTCTGGGAAAACACGGATCCAGATTTGACCTTGACGCTTAATGTGACGTGTCATAGCACGACGTGCCGCTTCGATTTGACGTGCAGTCAGACGACCACGGCCAACAGCTTTAAGACCGAATTCGCCGAAGCTTACTTCAGTACCTTTAGCTAGACCACGGTTACGACCAGTCATAACCTTGCGGAACTTAGTACGTTTTGGTTGTAGCATCGTTCGACTCCTTACTTACGGCCTTTACGCTGCTTCTTAGGCTTATCGCCTTTAGGCTCTACTGCGTTAGCAGCTGGCATACCGCCTAGAATCTCACCTTTGAAGATCCAAACTTTAATGCCGATCACACCGTATTGAGTGTGAGCCGAAGAAGTTGCGTAATCAATGTCTGCACGTAGAGTGTGTAGAGGCACACGGCCTTCACGGTACCACTCTGAACGTGCGATTTCAGCACCGCCAAGACGGCCGCCTACTTGTACTTTGATGCCTTTAGCGCCTAGACGCATAGCATTTTGTACCGCACGCTTCATTGCACGACGGAACATAACACGACGCTCTAGTTGAGACGCGATGCTATCAGCTACAAGCTGACCATCTAGCTCAGGCTTACGTACTTCAGCGATGTTAATTTGCGCTGGTACACCTGCGATTTTAGCTACAGCTGCGCGTAGCTTCTCTACGTCTTCACCTTTCTTACCGATAACAACACCAGGACGAGCTGTGTGAATAGTCACACGGATGCTCTTCGCTGGACGTTCGATAACGATACGAGATAATGATGCTTTTTGTAGTTCCTTGGTAAGGAACTGACGTACCTTGAAGTCGCCGTCTAGGTTGTCAGCGAATTCGTTGGTATTAGCAAACCATGTAGCATTCCAAGGCTTGACGATGCCAAGACGAATACCATTAGGATGTACTTTCTGACCCATTGCTTACTCTCCTAGTCTTTAGCGATCTGCTACAACAATAGTGATGTGGCTTGAACGCTTCAAGATACGATCCGCACGACCTTTAGCACGAGGCATAATGCGCTTCATGATAGGGCCCTCATCTACGAAGATTTTAGCGACATTTAGATCGTCGATATCTGCACCTTCGTTATGTTCCGCGTTAGCGATAGCTGACTCAAGAACTTTCTTAACCAATACAGCAGCTTTTTTGTTGCTGAAAGTTAGAATTTCTAGAGCCTGGTCTACCGACTTACCGCGAATTTGGTCTGCAACTAAGCGAGCTTTCTGTGGAGAAATACGAGCAAAGTTATGTTTAGCTAAAGCTTCCATCATCTACTCCTTATTTCTTCTTAGCTTTCTTATCTGCAGCATGACCGCGATAAGTACGAGTTGGTGCAAATTCGCCCAGTTTGTGACCGATCATTTCTTCGGTAACGAAAACTGGAACGTGCTGACGACCATTATGGACAGCGATGGTCAAACCAATCATTGTTGGGATGATCATTGAGCGACGGGACCAAGTCTTAATAGGCTTTTTGTCTCCGCTTTCCACCGCTTTCTCTACCTTCTTCAGCAAGTGTAGGTCAATAAAAGGACCTTTCTTGAGAGAACGTGGCATGGCGATTCCTCTTTATAAATTATTTAGTGCGACGACGTACGATGTACTTGTCAGTGCGCTTGTTCTTACGAGTCTTGAAGCCCTTAGTAGGAACGCCCCAAGGAGATACTGGGTGACGACCACCAGATGTGCGGCCTTCACCACCACCATGTGGGTGATCCACCGGGTTCATTACTACACCACGTACGGTTGGACGTACGCCGCGCCAGCGTGAAGCACCAGCTTTACCAAGTTCACGTAGCATATGCTCAGAGTTACCAACTTCACCGATCGTTGCACGACCTTCAGAAAGTACTTTGCGCATTTCACCAGAACGTAGACGAATAGTTACGTATGCACCATCGCGAGCGATGATTTGAGCATAAGCACCAGCCGAACGAGCTAGTTGAGCACCTTTACCAGGCTTAAGTTCAACACAGTGTACAGTAGAACCTACTGGGATGTTGCGCATCGGCAGAGTGTTACCTGCTTTGATTGCAGCATCTACGCCAGATTGAATCTGGTCGCCTGCGTTAACACCTTTAGGTGCAATGATGTAACGACGCTCACCGTCTGCGTACAGAACTAGAGCGATGTTAGCACTACGGTTTGGATCGTATTCTAGACGCTCAACTTTCGCTGGAATGCCATCTTTAGTACGTTTGAAGTCAATTACACGGTAATGGTGCTTATGACCACCACCGATGTGACGTACTGTAATACGACCGTTGTTGTTACGACCACCGTTCTTAGAGTTTTTCTCTAGAAGTGGTGCGTATGGCTTACCCTTGTGTAGGTCAGCGTTAACAACTTTAACGACGTGACGACGACCAGGGGAAGTCGGCTTACATTTAACAATAGCCATTTTTACTACTCCTGTTATTCCGCGCCGCCAACGAAGTCAAGATCTTGACCTTCTTTCAAAGTAACGTAGGCTTTCTTAACGTCTGAACGACGGCCTTCACGCATACCTTGACGTTTGGTCTTACCCTTTAATACAAGAGTATTTACAGACTTAACTTCAACTTCAAATAGCTTTTCTACAGCTGCTTTGATCTCTTTCTTAGTTGCATCTTTAGCTACTTTGAAAACGATAGTGTTCGCTTTCTCAGCTGCCATAGTTGCTTTTTCAGAGATGTGCGGAGCACGTAGAACTTTTAAGATACGCTCTTCAGTGATCATGCTAGCATCTCCTCAACTTGCTTAACTGCGTCAGCAGTCATTAGAACCTTGTCGAAAGCGATTAGTGACACTGGATCAATACCAGCAACATCACGTGCATCTACTTTGTATAGGTTACGAGCAGCTAAGAATAGATTTTCATCTACTTCGCCAGTCACAATCAGAACGTCGCTTAGCTCAAGCTCTTTAAGCTTAGCTGCAAGTTCTTTTGTTTTTGGTGCTTCTACAGAGAAGTTATCAACAACGATTAAACGCTCTTGACGAACTAGCTCAGAAAGAATGCTCTTCATAGCACCACGGTACATTTTTTTGTTTACTTTTTGGCTGTGATCTTGTGGTTTCGCAGCAAAAGTAACACCACCTGTACGCCAGATTGGGCTACGAATTGTACCAGCACGTGCGCGGCCAGTACCTTTTTGACGCCATGGCTTAGCGCCACCGCCAGATACTTCAGAACGAGTCTTTTGAGCACGAGTACCTTGACGAGCACCTGCTGCATATGCAACAACTACTTGGTGTACAAGAGCTTCGTTGAAGTCACGTCCGAAAGTAGTCTCGGAAACAGTTAGTGCATCAGCACCTTTAACCATCAATTCCATTACTTACTCCTAGACGTTATGCTTTAATAGCCGGTTTTACGATCACGTTTCCGCCTGTTGAGCCCGGTACTGCACCTTTAATAAGGAGTAGATTGCGCTCAGCGTCAACACGTACGATCTCTAGGTTTTGAGTCGTTACACGCTCAGCACCCATGTGACCTGCCATTTTCTTGCCTTTAAACACGCGGCCTGGAGTTTGACATTGGCCAATTGAACCCGGTGCGCGGTGAGACAAAGAGTTACCGTGAGTCATATCTTGAGTAGAGAAGTTCCAACGCTTGATAGCGCCTTGGAAGCCTTTACCTTTAGATGTACCAGTAACGTCTACTTTTTTAATTTCGTTGAAAAGTTCTACGTTTAGCTCAGCGCCAACTTCAAACTCTTCGCCGTTTTCTAAACGGAATTCCCAAAGACCGCGACCTGCTTCTACACCCGCTTTCGCGAAGTGACCAGCTTCAGGTTTAGTTACACGGTTAGCTTTCTTAGCACCAGTAGTTACTTGGATTGCTGCGTAGCCGTCTGTCTCAAGAGTTTTAACTTGAGAAATACGGTTCGCTTCAACCTCAACAACAGTTACTGGGATAGAAACGCCTTCTTCAGTAAATACGCGGGTCATACCCACTTTACGTCCGACTAGACCAATCATTATTCTTATCTCCCTTAACCTAGGCTGATTTGAACATCAACGCCAGCTGCAAGATCAAGACGCATTAGAGCATCAACAGTTTTATCTGTTGGCTCAACGATGTCGATCAAACGCTTATAAGTACGAATTTCGTACTGGTCACGTGCATCTTTGTTGACGTGTGGAGAGGTAAGAACAGTGAAACGCTCTTTACGAGTAGGAAGTGGAATAGGACCACGAACCTGTGCGCCAGTACGTTTTGCTGTTTCAACGATTTCCGCAGTTGAAGCATCGATTAGCTTGTAATCAAACGCTTTAAGGCGGATACGAATACGTTGGTTCTGCATGAGACAGAGCTCCAATTATTAAAAATTACACAAACAATATCGCCACTCAAGCTCGAAAGAACGAGAGAATGCCGATTGATTTATGTGAAACCGTAGCATCCAAAATCAGGACGCATTGTCAGTTAACTTTTGAAGCAAGCACGAAGCTTACTATTTTTATTAACCGCGAACATAAGCTGAGTATACGTTACTAGGTAAGACCTACTCCTCAGTGCTCATTGGTTCACAAACCGGCGTTAGCCAGTGCGATGCATTATACAGATCACACTTTAGTATGCAAGTGGTGTTAGGAAAATAATCGGAATATATTGAAAAAGGAGCTTGGGGAAATGTGGAGTATCACGCGATAAAAGAATGTTTCTCTCTAAATAACAAAAGGGAAGCCGAAGCTTCCCTTTTCAGATGCGTGCTCTTCTAATGAAGAGTGTGCAAAAATCTAAATGCTATTAAGCGAAGATTTTAGCTACAACACCAGCACCAACTGTACGGCCACCTTCGCGGATTGCGAAACGTAGACCTTCGTCCATTGCGATTGGAGCGATTAGCTCAACCGTCATTTGAACGTTGTCACCTGGCATTACCATTTCTACGCCTTCTGGTAGAGTGATGTCGCCTGTTACGTCAGTTGTACGGAAGTAGAACTGTGGACGGTAACCTTTGAAGAAAGGTGTGTGACGGCCGCCTTCGTCTTTAGAAAGTACGTATACTTCAGACTCAAACTTAGTGTGTGGGTTGATAGAACCTTTCGCAGAAAGTACTTGACCACGTTCAACGTCATCACGCTTAGTACCACGTAGAAGTGCACCAACGTTCTCACCTGCACGACCTTCGTCAAGCAGTTTACGGAACATTTCAACACCAGTACAAGTAGTAACAGTCGTCTCTTTGATACCAACGATTTCTACTTCGTCACCTACGCGTAGGATACCACGCTCGATACGACCAGTTACAACTGTACCACGACCTTGAATTGAGAATACATCTTCAATTGGTAGTAGGAACGGTTGGTCTACTGCACGCTCTGGCTCAGGGATGTAAGAATCTAGTGCTTCTGCAAGCTCAATGATCTTGTCTTCCCACTGCTTCTCGCCGTTTAGTGCGCCAAGTGCAGAACCTTGGATAACTGGTAGGTCATCACCAGGGAAGTCGTATTCAGAAAGAAGTTCACGAACTTCCATCTCAACTAGCTCTAGAAGCTCTTCGTCATCAACCATGTCACATTTGTTCATGAATACGATGATGTAAGGGATACCAACTTGACGACCAAGTAGGATGTGCTCACGAGTTTGAGGCATAGGGCCGTCAGTCGCAGCAACAACTAGGATACCGCCGTCCATTTGTGCAGCACCAGTGATCATGTTTTTAACATAATCCGCGTGTCCTGGACAGTCTACGTGTGCGTAGTGACGTGCTGGAGTGTCGTACTCAACGTGAGAAGTTGCGATTGTGATACCGCGCTCACGCTCTTCTGGAGCGTTATCGATAGATGCGAAATCTTTAGCAACACCGCCGTATACTTTTGCAAGAGTAGTACAGATAGCAGCAGTTAGAGTTGTTTTACCGTGGTCAACGTGGCCGATAGTACCAACGTTTACGTGCGGTTTCGTACGTTCAAATTTTTCTTTAGACACAATCGTGTTCCTTCCTAGTTATGATTCGCCACGTTCATTATTGAGCGAGACGCGCCAGAAATTGCTATTTTATGCGCCAACTCTCGTTAGCGCAATATTTGGACGCATTGTTCTTTCAAAAAATGAAAAAAAATGCCTTCCTTTTGTTTAACCACGCTCTGCAATGATTGCTTTTGCAACATTGTTAGGCACTTCAGCGTACTCACTAAACTCCATAGAGTAAGAAGCACGACCTTGTGTCGCAGAACGTAAATCAGTTGCGTAACCGAACATGACAGACAACGGAACTTGTGCACGAATTATCTTCAGGCCAGCTGTCCCCTCGTCCATACCTTCGATGATGCCGCGACGACGGTTAATATCGCCAACAACGTCACCCATCCAGTCTTCTGGAGTCGTTACTTCAACTTTCATCATAGGCTCAAGCAGAACCGGTTGCGCTTCAAGTGCACCCGTTCTGAAAGCCATAGAGGCAGCGATTGTAAACGCCATCTCACTTGAATCTGTTTCATGGTAAGAACCATCATATAGTGTAGCTTTGATATCCAAAACTGGATAGCCCGCAAGCACACCATTGTTCATCTGCTCTTCAACGCCTTTAGCCACTGAAGCGATAAACTCTTTCGGTACGATACCATTGGCAATTTCATCCACAAATACAAAGCCTTCGCCAGCTTCTGATGGTTCCAGTTTCAGCCATACGTGACCGTACTGACCTTTACCACCATGTTCACGGATAAATTTACCTTCCGCTTTCGCTGTACCACGAATAGTCTCACGGTAAGCCACTTGCGGGTTACCAACGTTGCAGTTCACGCTAAATTCGCGCTTCATACGGTCAACGATGATATCTAAGTGTAGTTCACCCATACCAGAAATCAGAGTCTGGCCAGTTTCCGCATCCATATCAACGCGGAACGATGGGTCTTCCGCTGCTAGTTTACCTAGAGCGATCGTCATTTTATCTTGATCAGCTTGAGAGCTTGGCTCTACAACGATCTGAATCACTGGATCTGGGAACTCCATGCGCTCAAGAACAATCTTATGGTTCTGGTCACAAAGGGTTTCACCCGTAGTCACATCTTTCAAGCCAATGATGGCTGCGATGTCACCTGCTCGTACTTCTTTTACTTCTTCACGCTTGTTTGAGTGCATTTGAACAATGCGACCTAAGCGTTCACGTTGTTTCTTCACAGAGTTGTAAGCTGTTTTACCGCTTTCAACAACACCAGAGTAAACACGGATGAAAGTTAAAGTACCAACGAATGGGTCTGTTGCAATCTTGAATGCTAGCGCCGAGAACGGTTCTTTATCGTCGGCATGACGCTCTACTTCGTTCTCGTCTTCATCGATACCTTTAATTGCAGGTACATCGACTGGAGAAGGAAGAAAATCAACCACTGCATCGAGAACAGCTTGTACACCTTTGTTTTTGAATGCACTACCACAAGTAGCAAGTACGATTTCATTATTCAGGGTACGAGTACGAAGACCTTGTTTGATTTCAGCTTCGGTTAGTTCACCTTCTTCAAGGTACTTATCCATCAGCTCTTCATTTGCTTCTGCAGCAGCTTCAACCAATTCCGTACGATATTCTTCAGCCATTTCTTGCATGTCTGCAGGAATATCTTCGTACGTAAAAGTCATGCCTTGGTCAGCTTCGTTCCAGTTAATTGCCTTCATCTTGATAAGATCGACAACACCTTGGAAGTTTTCTTCAGCACCAATGTTTAGTTGAATTGGAACAGGCGTTGCGCCTAGGCGGTCCTTGATCTGTTCAACTACGCGCAAGAAGTCGGCGCCGGTACGGTCCATTTTATTAACGAAAACCATACGTGGAACTTGGTACTTATCAGCTTGACGCCATACGGTCTCTGACTGAGGTTCAACACCAGATGAGCCACAGAACACAACAACGGCACCATCAAGTACACGCAAAGAACGTTCTACTTCGATTGTGAAGTCAACGTGTCCAGGAGTGTCGATAATGTTGATACGGTGGTCCGAGAACTGAGCTTCCATACCACGCCAAAACGTAGTGGTTGCTGCTGAAGTGATCGTAATACCGCGCTCTTGCTCTTGCTCCATCCAGTCCATGGTTGCTGCACCATCGTGAACTTCGCCGATTTTGTGAGAAAGGCCAGTATAGAACAGAATACGTTCACTTGTGGTTGTTTTACCTGCATCTACGTGAGCAACGATACCGATGTTACGGTATTGCTCTATAGGAGTTTTACGAGCCACGGTTGAATCCTCTTATTAGAGACTTAGGGACTATTGCTATGCCTAGATTATGCGTTTAAAGCGATGCTTTAACTAAAAAGTGCTTGCCCTAGAAATAGCAATAGTTCCTAGCATAAGCATAGGAACTAAAGAAGTGCTGCAAGGAACCTTGCAGCACTATAAAGGTATTACCAACGGTAATGTGCGAACGCTTTGTTTGCGTCAGCCATGCGGTGAACGTCTTCACGTTTCTTAACCGCAGTACCTTTGTTCTCAGACGCATCTAGCATTTCAGCAGCTAGGCGTTGAGCCATAGATTTTTCACCACGCTTACGCGCAGCTTCAACTACCCAACGCATAGCAAGAGCGTTACGGCGAACCGGACGAACTTCTACAGGTACTTGGTAAGTTGAACCACCCACACGGCGAGATTTAACTTCTACCGCTGGGCGAACATTTTCAAGAGCTTCTTCAAATACAGCTAAGTGGTCTTTACCAGACTTCTCAGCCATTGAATCTAGTGCAGTGTAAACGATTTTTTCTGCAGTAGATTTCTTTCCGTCAACCATAAGGATGTTAACGAATTTTGCCAGCAATTCAGATTTGAACTTAGGATCTGGAAGGATCTTACGCTGACCTATTACGCGACGACGTGGCATGGATATTCTCCGTTGTCTTCTTCAGGTTTTTTCCAAAACTTTTCAGAATAATAAATAAAATAGTGTTTGGCCTTACTTAACGCTTTCTTTTAAAAAAGAAAATGCATTAAGACTTAGGACGTTTCACACCGTACTTAGAACGACCTTGTTTACGGTCGTTAACGCCAGCACAGTCTAGCGCGCCGCGAACAGTGTGGTAACGAACACCCGGAAGGTCTTTTACACGACCGCCACGGATTAGTACAACACTGTGCTCTTGAAGGTTGTGACCTTCACCACCGATGTACGAAGTTACTTCGAAACCGTTGGTTAGACGTACACGACATACTTTACGTAGTGCCGAGTTAGGTTTTTTAGGTGTAGTAGTGTAAACACGAGTACATACACCACGTTTTTGTGGGCACGCTTCTAGTGCAGGCACGTTGCTTTTAACAACTTGCTTTACACGAGGCTTGCGAACCAACTGGTTAATAGTTGCCATTAACTAGCTCCTGAAATTTACTTGAAAGTAAGCTTTGTGAAAAATCTATTCCTAACTACAAGTCGTAATTAGGGACGCAAAATTCTATGCAGCAGTGGGAGGTGTGTCAAGAAATATACGGATCTTTTTTAGCCATCCAGAGCTCAGGACGGTAAAAAATTGACCAAAAGGATACAAGACAGTTACCAAGTCACTGATTTATCGTTTAAAACCGTCAGTTCAACAAACCCGTCAAAGTCCACCTGAGTAAATGAACTTGCCGCGAGCTGTTGTAAACCTCGACTATCGAGATCCGGTTTTAATACCGACACTTGCTCTACTGTGCAGATTTGAGTGAATAACTCATGATTAGGAAGACAAACATACACTGAATCTTCAACCAAAAGGAATTGATCTTGTGGCTGAGAATAGGTCAATGCGAGTTTCAGTTTGTCGACTGATTTTACGATATGAAGCATAGCGTCCCCTAGAAAGTCAGGATCTGTTGGCACTGAGCTAACTTTTGCGTCAGCTCATCCACATCGAGTGTCGTCACATCGATCAACAGATTCTCAGATGAGAGGCCAAAATCACTTAGGCTACGTTGACATACATACACTTGTTCGATGTCGTATAGGTCCATCAGTTTAAAAGCTGAGATGTAGTCACGTGATAGTGTTTCGTCTGGCTGTTGAGCCTTGAGAAGCTGTGTCACCCCATCCCCGACAAAGAACACGGCAATATCTTCACTATAAGCGGAAGCGGCAAGCAATGCGTCTAGCCCTTCTCTACCGGCTGCGGTTGTGTGAGGAAAGCTGTTAAATATGAAGGCTAATTGACTCAAAACTGGACAACCCTATCTTGTGTTAACAAAGCCTCCGCTAAGCTTCCCAATCCAGCTTGCGTGAAACCCGCGGCTAAATTAGAGCTGCTTAACTGGTGTTGTGCTGCTTCTTCTGAACTCACTACGCCTCGTCTTAATGCCGCGGCAACGCAAGTTTCGAGACTAATATCGTGTTCAATTGCAAACTTTTGCCATGCCGTGGCCAAATCGAATTCATCATTGGCCGGTACAGTAAGGTCAGAGCCATTACTGACGCCATCTTGATAGAAGAACACACTGTGAAGCTTGTGGCCCTGTTTGATTAGAGCCACGGCAAACTGATAAGCACTTCTTGCGGATTGCGTACCATAGACCGATCCATTGACTAAGAGCGTGTAGCTTAACACCCCTCTTCATCCTCTGTTTTACGCTGACGGATATACAAGTACACCGTATGCTTAGAGATATTCAATCGCTCAGCAACACGGTTAATCGCATCTTTGATATCGAAAATACCTTTATCATATAGCTCCATCACGATTTGACGGTTCTTGGTATTGTTCGAGACTGACTTGTCTGCATTGATCTCTTCAATGGTGCGTTCAACCGTTTGATCAACAAGTTCTTCAACATCACTTGCGAAGTTAACCGAAGACGCAGCTTCATCTGCGTCTTGCGTCGGCATGAAAGATTGCAGTACTTGGGAGAAAGGCGCATCTAAGTTCACGTTAATACACAGTAAACCAATCACTCGGTCGTCACCATTGCGGATAGCAACCGTGATCGACTTCATTAAGACTCCACCTTTAGCGCGAGTAAAATATGAACGCGAGAAGTTACGCTTAGAACCTTCAATATCTTTTAGCATCTTCAATGCAAGATCAGTGATTGGCGAGCCGACTTGACGGCCTGTGTTTTCACCATTGGCAATTTTAATTGCCGAAGTATTGAGATCTTCTAAAGAGTGTAAAACGATTTCACAAAATGGGCCGATCAAACTCGCAATACCGTCAACCACGGCCTCGTAAGATCTTAAGATGATTTTATCGTGTTCACTGAATGGCGTGACGTGGACTGATTCCATTTCGAGCAACACATCGGCATTTACTATTTCTGTAGTAGTCACTTATTCCTTACCTTCGTGTGAAAAATCAACAAATTTATGTAAGTTTATCAGAAAATTTTAATTGCACACCTAGCTAACATTACAACTAGTGATTTAGAACAAGTTTAAAAATTAAATACTGACCGTCAAATCGCAAAAAAGCCTAACTTTGAAGTTAGGCTTTTTATTCAATCAACGTATTTTGCTACGAAGCGTTTCGCTGATATTACTTAGCTGGAGCCGCTTTAGTGTTATCAATTTTTAGCAGTTCAACTTCGAATACTAACGTTGAGTTAGCTGGGATCGTTGGCGTGTCTTGCTCACCGTATGCTAGCTCTGGCGGGATAACGAACTTGTACTTAGAACCCACTGTCATCAGTTGTACACCTTCTGTCCAGCCTGGAATTACGCGGTTTAGTGGGAATGTCGCCGGTTCGCCACGATCGTAAGAGCTGTCAAATTGAGTGCCGTCGGTAAGTGTCCCTTTATAATGAACTTGAACAGTATCGGTGTCTTTCGGCGATTGACCTTTACCAGCCGTCATAACTTGATACATTAAACCCGATTCTGTCGTTTTTACGCCTTCCTTTTTAGCGAATTCAGCTCGGAAATCATCACCGGCTTTCTTCGTTGCTGCCGATTTTTCTGCCGCCTGTGCTTTCATCTTTTCCGCAACACGCTTGTCTAGCCCTTCAAGTGCAGCGCGAGTTTCTTCTTCATTAAGCGCTGTCTTGTCCGCGAATACGTCTTTGATGCCTTGAAGAACAATGTCTTTATCTAGGTTAATACCGAGCTCACTTGGCTTATCAATACTTGTGCTCAAGTAGTTTGCGAAAGATACACCAATGGCATACGCCGCTTTGTCATCTTCTGTTTTAAAGTTTACTGCATCTGCTGCTACTTTAACTTCTTCTACCTGTGGCGCTTCTGCCTTTGGTTCTTCTTTTTGACAACCAACTGCCAACATAACCGTTGCGGCAAGCAGTGATACTTTTAAAACTGATTTCATTGAATTCTCCAATTAATGGCCAAGCCATTGGTTATTGTGCACAAATCTAATGATTAGATTGGTGTGAATACGTTAGTTATAACAATATACTCGTTATATGTCTTTCGACACAAACTGGATTATTAGATGTGATGCGAATATTTTTTCACTCATTGCTATATGCAATTGTCATCACCTTGTTAAATGGTTGCTTTTTCTTTCAAGGTGATGCCCAACGCTGGGAAATCGAACCCAATGGTGCTACCAGCTTTGCACTCAGCAGAGATGGACGCTTTGCTTTGCTCTACTCTCAACAAAAAAAGTTACTCCTTTGGGATTTAGAACAAAACAAAGAGTTAGCTCAACTCGGCCCACAAGACCAAGACGAAAACCAAGTATCGCGAATACGCATTTCGGACAATGGCCGCTTTGCCATTACCGCTAGCCAGATGAACTTCGCCGTTTGGGACTTATCTTGGACGCAAGCTGAAGGGCTATGGTCTATTTCCGACGGCTTGATTCGTGATGTTGACATATCGAGTAACGGTGAAAAAGTATTACTCGGTCTGTCTAACGGCAAAGCTATCTATGTGGACTTAGTCACCGGACGCCGTCTGGAGTTCCTAGCCCACAGAGAAAAAGTTAATTCCGTTGCCCTTTCTTCAAATGGACGTTATGCACTAACGGGGGGAAACGACTACAAAGCTTACCTATGGGATACCGAATCAGGCTTAATAATGCGCACCTTTGAACATGAACAGAGAGTAGTACGTGTTGCCCTACAACGTGATGGCAAAATGGCGTTTACTTCAGATGGTGGTAATCAAGCGACAATCTGGAATCTGGAGACAGGAGAACCTCAGGCACAACTACAAAGCTGGTCTCGACAACTGATCTTCTCTAGCGCCCGCTTTTCTGACGATGGTAATTTGTTGGTGACGGGCTCACCATCAAGCCAAGTAAGTGTTTGGGATACGCATGATGGTCAACGAATTTCTCGCTACGATGCCGAGCCATTAAAAGATGCTCGCCCTCCCCGCGCGGTAGTGTATGATGCAGCCTTTGATGATAATAACCGTGTGATATCGGGCACCTCTGCGGGCATTGCCCAAGCTTGGAATGTGGATTAAGAACGATGACAGAAAAGCGAGTTGAACAACTAGAAAGCCGCGTAAATGACCTAGAGTGTCAGCTGGCTTTCCAAGAACAGACCATTGAAGAACTCAATGAAGCGCTTAGCCAACAACAGATGTTAATCTCGAGAATGCAAGATCAGATGAAGTTCGTGGTGGGCAAAGTGAAAAATATGGATGGCTCTAACCTAGCAGACGCATCGGAAGAAACGCCACCACCACACTATTAAATTCGACTCAAAATGACGAATTGATTCTAGTGATATAGATCGTTAGAAATCTGAAAAATCAAAGGGCGGCAGAGATTATCTGTCGCCCTTTTATCTGTTTGATCGATGTGGATTAAGCCAATACCAACTTAATCATCCGCATAAATCTTCATTTCGATACGGCCTTGAGTATCAACGCTTGCACGATACATCCCCGAACTGTTCATACTAAAATGAATATCGCCTAGGCCATCGATAGCAATCAAACCGCCTTCCCCGCCCATGGTTTTCAATTCACCTTGAATGATCGTTTCGCAAGCGGTGTGCACATCCTCTTTCAGATAACGCATGCGTGCTGCTACATCACCTGCAACCATTTTACGTAGAAAGAACTCGCCCATGCCGGTTGTTGAAACCGCAACATTGCCATTTTCAGCGATGGTTCCCGCACCAATGATCGGAGAATCCCCCACCCGACCGTACTTCTTATTGGTTACGCCACCAGTACTCGTGGCGGCCGCTAAGTTACCCGCTTGATCTAATGCTACTGCACCGACCGTGCCGTACTTTTTGTCGTCAGGATATTTTTCAGCTTGCTGTTCATCATATTTCGCTTCAGACAAAGCGAATATGCCTTTCTCTTTCATCGACTGAAGTTGGTCATAGCGTCGCTCAGTAAAGAAGTAGTCTTGCTCGGTAAAGGTATAGTCGTGCTCAAAGGCAAACTTCTCAGCGCCCTCACCGATCAATAATACGTGGTCGCTCTTTAGCATCACATCACGTGCGAGCTCAATTGGGTTTTTAATATGACGAACACCCGCAATGGCACCGGCGTCCATTTCGCGGCCGTGCATCACAGAGGCATCCATCTCTACACATTCATCATGCGTGAGAACGGAACCCTTACCGGCATTGAAGTGAGGGCTGTCTTCCATCACTTTGACCGATGCGACCACCGCGTCCAGAGCATCACCACCGGCTTGCAAAACTTGATAGCCAGCCAAAACCGACTTCTCCAAAACCTGAGTAATGCCTGTTTTTAATTCATCGCTCATTTGCTCTCGTAAGATGGTTCCTGCACCACCATGAATGGCAATTGAAAAAGGCTGTGACATGCAAACTCTCCACTGACGTACTCTTATAATGTTACGCTATCAATACCATATTCATGGTTCGATGTCTGATAGCGAAAACCAAACTCTTTATGAAGACTCAGTTCGATAGAGTAAAAGCCCCCAAAAAAACTCGGCGCCAATAGCAAAAAACCTCCGCAAGGGAGGTTTTTCAGCATTCTAAATCTAAACCGTTAATTCGGTATTAGTGAGAACCACAGCCACCGCCGCCGCAGCAGCCGTCTTTTTTCTCTTCACCATCATGGCCTTCGCCACCACAGCAACCGCCTTCGTGGTCATGGTCGTGACCGCCACAGCCACCTTCTTGGTGTACGTGACCGTGTTGAATTTCTTCTTCCGTCGCTTCACGAACTGCAACCACTTCAACGTCAAACGTTAGAGTTTGGCCAGCTAACATGTGGTTGCCGTCTACAACAACTTCATCGCCATCGACTTCAGTCACTTCAACAGGGATAGGACCTTGGTCTGTATCCGCGAGGAAACGCATGCCAACTTCGATTTGCTCAACACCTTGGAATACATCAGCAGGAACACGTTGTACTAAGTCGTCGTTGTGTTCGCCGTATGCGTCTTCTGGCGTAACGGTTGCAGAGAACTTGTCGCCAGCGACTTTGCCTTCAAGCTCTTTTTCAAGACCTGTAATTAGGTTGTTGTGACCGTGAAGGTAATCGAGTGGAGCTTCTGCAGTTGATTGGTCAACGACTACGCCATCTTCAAGCTTTACTTGATATGCAACACTAACTACTACGTTCTTTTCAATTTTCATGAGAGCTCCAAGGAGGTTTGGACTAGGCTCGAACAGTTGAACCTAGGAATAAATTTTATACCCCCGCTATTATGGGGATGAATTAGTGAAACTCAATCATTCTGGTTTAAAAATACCAATCATTTCTTGATTCGCGTGTTCAGATTTCTCTACAGCTTTCGGTTTACGCTGCTCGGTGAAATCACAATCGACACATTCCACTAGCTCGATATTGTTTTCAATCCACCAACGGAGTGTGTCTTGAGTGTTGCAACTTGGGCAGCTTGCCCCTGCGATAAAGCGTTTTTTCTGTTTCACGTTCATGTCCTTTACTACTCTGGATTCGCGGTTCTTCTCACTCACTCAATTAGACATTAAGCAGAGACCGCGTTTATTATTAGATGGCTGCTTTTAAGTGATTATTTTTAGCTCAAGCTATATTGCTAGACTCAGCGGTTAACTCTAAACGAAGGTTACTGCCAATAGTTTCGAGATTGGTGATCGTTTTCCATCTCGTGTCCAAAAATTTCCTCAAGCTCTTTACGAGCTTCTTTGGCCCTTTGAGTTAACTCGGCGTCTTCGTTATGCTGAGGCAGCAACTCTTTGAGCATACCATTATCCAACTTTCTAAAGTGTGCCTCTGCTCGCTTCGCTTTGTATGGGTGCATACCCAGTTCAGTCAATGTTTGACGACCGAGATCCAATGCCCCAAGGAAGGTTTCACGAGAGTAGTGACTCACACCGTGGTTAAGTAATTGATACGCCTCAACACGGCTTCGAGCGCGCGCTAAAATCTTCAAGCGTGGGAAGTGCTGCTTACACAAATCGACGGTTTTCATGATTTCGTCTGGTGAATCGGTACACAGCACAATCGCCTCTGCTTTATCAGCACCGGCCGCGCGTAACAACTCTAAGTGAGTAGAGTCACCGTAAAAAACTTTGTAGCCGAACTTTCTAAGAATGTGAATTTGGCTAGCATCACTTTCTAGGATAGTGATGCGAATCTTATTGGCGTACATCAAACGACCAATAATCTGACCGAAACGACCAAAACCCGCAATAATCACTCGCGGGCTACGATCGACCACATCTGAAGACATCGCACTTTCACTGATTTGGTTGAGTTGACGAGCAAAAAACCGATCTTGCAGCTTAAGCATCAATGGCGTGGTTACCATCGACAAACTCACCACGACCAGTAAGAACGACACCTGGTCGCCACTTAAGATGCCTTGAGCACTCGCCGCGGTAAAAATAACAAACGCGAACTCACCACCTTGACTGAGAATCATCGCCATGCGGCTACGCGCTTTTGCCTGAGTGCCAAAGATACGAGCGAGTACGTACAGCACTAAGCCTTTCAACACCACCAAAGCCAATACTGCAATCAGTATCGCGAATGGACTTTCGGCAAGTAAGCCTAAGTTCACCGCCATACCCACCGAGATAAAGAATAGACCAAGCAATAACCCTTTGAATGGATCGATGGCGACCTCAAGCTCGTGTCGATATTCACTTTCAGCCAGAAGCACTCCCGCGAGGAAAGTACCCAGTGCCATCGACAAACCAATCTGTTGCATGATGACAGCAATACCAATCACCAGTAACAACGCGGCGACCGTAAACAACTCGCGTACGCCACTCATCACGACGTATCGAAACAGTGGCCTCAACAAGAAGTGACCACCCACAAGTAGACCAACAACCCCGCCCAACATCCACAACATGTCAGCCCAACTACCGCCGGTATTACCGGCAAGCAAAGGCAGCATTGCGAGCATTGGAATAACGGCAATATCTTGGAAAAGTAATACCGCAAAGCCTGACTGCCCCGCTTCTTTTCCACCCAGCTCTCGCTCTTCAATAACACGTAAGGCGATAGCCGTAGAAGAGAGCGCTAAGCCCATCCCAATCACGAGACTGGTTTGCCACGTTAATCCAAACATGCTGGCAATGGCGGTAATAATCAGAGTGGTGATCAGCACTTGCGCACCACCCAATCCGAGAATAGGCGCCCGCATCTGCCACAGCTTTTTCGGGTTAAGTTCAAGACCAATCAAGAACAGCAGCAGTACCACCCCGAATTCGGAGAAATGTAGAATCGCTTCAACGTCACTGATTAAACCCAGCCCCCAAGGGCCAATCGCGACCCCCGCTAATAAATAACCGAGTACCGAACCGAGCCCCGCTCGCTGAGCGATAGGAACTGCAACCACAGCCGCCGCTAAGAATATAACGCCACTTTGCAGAAAATCGTTAGTCAGAGCCATCATTTGTTCCTATACCTTGTAACGGGTCTCGCAACCAATTCCGATAGTCTTCAGCGTGTTGGTAACGCGCCATGTCCGGGATATTCCTCGCCCAGTGTAAAACCAAGGGTGGCATCCAGTGCATTTGACACAAAGCAGCGGTTAACTCAAATGGTTGTAAGATCTCTTGTAGTGGATATTTATTATAGCCTGCAGCACCAAACGCCTCTGCTTTACCACCGGTTGTGATCACACTGCGCCAGTACTTACCTTTGAGCGCACTTTGCTCACCAAACGCAAAGCCCTTGCCTAATACGCGATCAAACCACTCTTTCAATAACGAAGGGCAGGAATACAAAAACAAGGGATGCTGAAACACAATCACATCGTACTGAAGGAGCAGTTGGTGCTCATAAGGCACATCAATAAAAAAATCAGGGTAAAGGGCGTAAAGATCGTGAACTTTGACATGTCCAAGCGACTCTATCTTTTTAACCATAATTTGATTAGCGATAGAGGTTTGTGGATCTGGGTGTGCATAAATCACTAACACCTTTGGTACGGGTTTGTCTATTGAGGGAGTAATACTCATTCCTTTAAAACTCTCCTTTAAGAGCTAAACAGTAGCAAAGCCACTAAAATTTAAAAAAAAGTTACCAATATGTTATTGGCATAATAACCCAAATTGCATTGTGATCGACTTTTATCTGGTTTCAGCCTACTATGCAGGCGTCTGTTCACCTCAAATTTCTATGCTACTTCTATGATTACTTTCTCTGATATTCAATTGCTCCGCGGTGGTAAGCCACTTCTTGACCAAGCATCTGCGACTTTTCACCCTGGCGACAAGATCGGTTTGGTTGGTAAAAACGGTTGTGGTAAATCTACACTATTCGCCTTAATTAAAGACGAACTGTCTATTGATGCCGGCTCATTCAGTAAGCCAACCCATTGGGAGATGGCTTGGGTTGCTCAAGAGACCCCAGCGTTAGAAAGAACAGCCATTGAATATGTGATTGATGGCGATCGAGAATACCGTGGCCTTGAAGATCAACTAGAAAAAGCCGAACAAGCCGACCAGGGCACATTGGTCGCAGAGATCCACGGCAAGATTGAAACCATTGGTGGTTACAGCATCAAGGCCCGCGCGGCTGAGTTACTGGACGGCCTAGGCTTTAGTCAAGAACAAATGACATGGAACCTGACTCAATTCTCAGGGGGTTGGCGTATGCGTTTGAACCTAGCGCAAGCCCTACTGTGTCGCAGTGACCTACTGCTACTTGATGAACCGACCAACCACTTGGATTTAGACGCGGTAATGTGGCTAGAGCGCTGGCTACAAAGCTACCCTGGCACACTAGTACTGATCTCGCACGATAGAGACTTCTTAGACCCTATCGTCAACCGCATCGTGCACGTTGAAAATCAACAGCTCAATGAATACACGGGCAACTACTCATCGTTTGAAACCCAACGAGCGCAAAAGCTGATTCTGCAACAAGCAATGTACCAAAAGCAGCAGAAACAGATGTCTCACATGCAGAGCTACATTGACCGTTTCCGTTACAAAGCGTCAAAAGCTCGCCAAGCGCAAAGCCGTATTAAAGCGTTAGAGAAAATGGAACAAGTGCTGCCCGCTCAGTTTGACAACCCATTTAGCTTTCAATTTAGAGAACCGGACGCGTTACCCAACCCAATCATGATGATGGACGAGGTATCCGCAGGTTACGATGACAACTTAATTCTAGAAAAAATTCGCCTCAACCTAGTACCTGGCAGTCGCATTGGTCTGCTTGGTCGAAATGGGGCCGGTAAATCAACGCTAATTAAACTGCTTTCCGGAGAGTTGAAACAACAAGGTGGTGAGCTAAGCTATTCGCAAGGCGTTAAGATGGGTTACTTTGCTCAACATCAATTAGAGACGTTGCATCCAGAAGAGACGCCACTGCAACACATGATGCAGATTGCGCCTAAGCACACCGAGCAACAACTGCGAGATTACTTAGGCAGTTTTGGTTTCCAAGGTGAGAAAGCACTCGATAAAGTGGCCCCCTTCTCAGGTGGTGAAAAAGCCCGTTTAGTACTGGCTCTGTTGGTATGGCAAAAACCGAACCTGTTGCTCCTCGATGAACCGACTAACCACTTGGATCTCGATATGCGTCAGGCATTAACCTTCGCCTTGCAAACATTTGAAGGCGCGATGGTTATCGTATCGCACGACCGTTACTTGTTGCGAGCAACGACGGATGACTTGTATCTGGTACACGATCGCCAAGTAGCACCGTTTGATGGCGACCTTAGCGATTATTACAAATGGCTAACCGAACAACAGAAAGTCGAGCGTAAAGAAGCGCAAGCACTGGCTCCAGCAAAAGACAACACCAACAGTGCCGCTTCGAAAAAAGAGCAGAAACGTAAAGAAGCCGAGTTCCGTAAACTGACGGCACCCCTGCGTAAAAAGCTCACTCAATTTGAAAAGCAGATGGATAAACTCACGCAGGCTCTTGAAGAAGCCGAGCAAGAATTATCCGACACTTCACTGTATGAAGCTGAAAATAAGGCTAAACTGAATAAAGTACTCGCTCTACAAGCGAGCAGTAAGTCACAGCTAGAAGACGTTGAAATGGATTGGATGTCCACTCAAGAAGAGCTTGAGCAGATGGAACAGGATATGAATAGCTTATGAGCCCAGAGCACGCCCCAATATCACTAACACTGGAACGACTGTGGCAGTTTAGCCTCCAGTATTACAGTGTGCGTGGTGTAAAGGATGCGTGCTTAGCTTTGCAAAACCAGTTCCATGGCAACGTCAATCTACTGCTGCTTCTCAAATGGCTTGATGAGCAGCAATTGTCTTTTGCTGAAGAAGAGTGGCACAAAGTTCAACAGTGCTTGAGCCGCTCTGAAAGTCTACTGCATAGTTATCGAGAGCTACGTAAACACCTCAAAGCACACGTTATCGACTCACTCTACCGTGAAGCCCTACAGTTTGAGTTACAGCTTGAGAAACAACAACAATCTGATCTCGTCGACTGTATAAACTCCCTAAAGCTGTTCGCTAGCCAGCAATCACCGCTCGCGTTTCAGTACTGTCGTTTATTAGGAGCAGAAAACCTCTACGACGCTTTTTCTGAACCCGCCCCTCTCCCCTAACGCGTTGCCTTTCCTTTTGCTTCATTAAAGTTCAACACTTCCAATACACTAACGTGAAGTACGTGACTCCCCTAATTCACACAAAGAGGGACTGACTCCATTGTTATTCACAACTTTAAAACTCCACAGGTAAAAGACTTGCGCTCAATCCGAGGATCCATCAAGCTCAAATTAACATGTGGGCGTTTCGCTAGAAGCTCAACACGTTATCAATGCCCATAAAAAGAAGCATGGATCGTTTTATGACAATATTTACCGCAGCCACCGGCCTATCGAATCCGCACTTACAAACATTAGTACCCAGATTCATTAGAAAACAGGCATTATTTACTCCTCACTGGCAAACCTTAGACACCCCCGATGGTGACTTTCTCGATCTTGCTTGGAGTGAATCTCCAGACAGTGACAACATAAGTAGCAACAACCTCGGTAGTAAACCCATTTTCGTGCTATTCCACGGTTTAGAAGGCAGCTTTGAGAGCCCTTATGCCAACGGACTGATGAATGCATTTGCGCAAGATGGTTGGTTATCAGTGATGATGCACTTTAGAGGCTGTAGCGGCAAACCTAATCGTTTGGCTCGCGCATATCATTCCGGTGAAGTCGAAGATGCACGCTTCTTCTTAAGACATCTGCACGCTCAGTTTCCCCATAACCCGAAGGTTGCGGTTGGTATTTCCTTGGGCGGAAACATGTTGGCCAACTACCTCGCTGAATATGCGGATGACCCGTTACTGTCGGCTGCTACGATTGTATCAGCACCCTTCGACCTTGCTTGTTGTTCCAGTCGTATTGAACAAGGCTTTTCAAAGCTCTATAAGAAGTACCTGCTCAACTCGCTAAAATCGAATGCATTGAAAAAGGCCAATCTGCTACAAGAGAAGCTCGGCATTACCACTGAAACCATTCACAACATCACCAAACTGTATGAGTTTGATGAACGCATTACCGCACCTTTGCATGGATTCAAAAATGCTCAAGATTATTACGCACAATGTTCAGCGCTTCCTAAACTGACTAAGATCAAGCTGCCAACTCAGATCATTCATGCCAAAGACGATCCGTTTATGACCGATGACGTCATCCCCAAATTCGTACTACCGGACAACATCGATTATCGGCTGTTTCAAAAAGGTGGCCATGTGGGGTTTATTACCGGCAGCACACTCAAACCAAGATTTTGGTTAGAAGAAGCGTTACCGGCCTACTATGAAAGCATTCTAAATTCGGCATAATGACTGAGCCTTAGTCAATAGAAGTAAAAACATTGCTGAGCACACTCATTACTCATGAATGAACATATCCATGAACATAAAAGAGAGAAGTATTTATGATCATCCCATGGCAAGACATCGCCCCAGAAACGCTGGAAAACCTGATTAAAGAATTCGTACTGCGTGAAGGCACAGACTACGGTGATGTAGAGGTTTCACTTCAAAACAAGATTGACCAAGTAAAAAATCAATTGGCCTCAGGAGAAATCAGTATCGTATTTTCTGAGCTACATGAAACCGTTGATATTCAGGTCACAAAACGCTTCTAGGCTGCGCTCATTAAGGAGCCGTGTTATAGTAGTAACCGATTGCTAACAAGTAAGTTACTCAAAAGACAAGGGTTGTCATGTCCGCTAAACATCCAATAATTGCGGTGACGGGTTCATCAGGAGCCGGCACCACCACCACCTCAGAAGCCTTCCGTAAAATGTTCAATATGATGAACGTCAAGGCTGCTTGGGTTGAGGGGGATAGCTTCCATCGCTTCACTCGACCAGAGATGGATGTCGAAATCCGTAAAGCGCGCGAGCAAGGTAAGCACATCAGCTACTTTGGTCCGCAAGCCAACGATTTTGGCGCATTAGAGGAGTTCTTCCGTCAATACGGTAACGAAGGCACAGGTAAGGTACGTCGTTACCTACACACCTTCGATGAAGCCGTGCCGTACAATCAAATGCCGGGCACCTTTACGCCATGGCAAGAGATCCCTGAAAACTCCGATGTGATGTTTTATGAAGGCCTGCATGGTGGTGTAGTTGATGGTGACATCAATGTTTCCCAACATGTCGATTTGCTGATCGGCATGGTGCCCATCGTCAACCTTGAGTGGATCCAAAAATTTGTTCGTGACACTCGCGATCGTGGTCACTCCCGTGAAGCAGTAATGGACTCCATTGTTCGTTCGATGGATGATTACCTTAACTACATTACCCCACAATTTTCACGGACCCATATCAACTTTCAGCGTGTTCCAACCGTAGATACCTCAAATCCACTGAACGCGAAAGGGATTCCAAGTTTAGACGAAAGCTTCGTAGTGATACGTTTGCGTGGCATAAAAAACGTCGATTTTCCCTACCTTTTGGCCATGATTGATGGCTCATTTATGTCTCGCCATAACACGCTAGTCGTGCCGGGGGGGAAAATGAGTTTTGCTATGGAGCTCATCGTAAGACCGATCCTACAACAACTCATCGAAACCGGAAAAATTGGTTAACAAAACAACGTTTTTATTGATTACTTTTCATACCGTGATCATGTGCACAGTTTTGCGTAAAAAATCGTGGCTTGGTCACGATTAAAATCAAGAAATAGTCTCGGAAAAAGGATACTATTCTTAGACGAAACACAAGATAGCTTGCAGCGCTCAACGAGTGCTCTTACCCTACAAGTCAATCCAGGCTTAGCTAAAATACGGAAAGCAGCAAGCATACCCTGCAGAGGAAGTAAGATATTATGGTTCTAGGTAAACCCCAAACCGATCCAACATTAGAGTGGTTCCTTTCACACTGTCATATTCATAAGTACCCTTCAAAGAGTACTTTGATTCATGCTGGTGAAAAGGCAGAAACCTTGTATTACATCGTTAAAGGTTCTGTGGCAGTTCTTATCAAAGACGAAGAAGGTAAGGAAATGATTCTTTCTTACTTAAACCAAGGTGACTTCATTGGTGAGCTTGGCCTCTTCGAAGAAGACCAAGAGCGTACTGCATGGGTTCGTGCAAAATCTCCTTGTGAAGTTGCTGAAATTTCTTTCAAGAAATTCCGCCAACTTATCCAAGTGAACCCAGACATCCTGATGCGCCTTTCATCGCAAATGGCAAACCGTTTACAAGTAACGAGCCAAAAAGTTGGTGACTTAGCGTTCCTTGATGTAACAGGTCGTATCGCTCAAACGCTACTAAATCTAGCGAAACAGCCCGATGCCATGACTCACCCTGACGGCATGCAAATCAAGATCACTCGTCAAGAGATTGGCCAGATCGTTGGTTGTTCTCGTGAGACAGTAGGTCGTATCTTGAAGATGCTAGAAGAGCAGAACCTAATTTCTGCACACGGTAAAACTATCGTGGTCTACGGCACTCGTTAATCTCGATTAACCGCTAAAATTTTAAAAGCCACCAATGGAGACATTGGTGGCTTTTTGTTTATTTGCGTCATCCCCAAAAAGGAGGGACGACCGAGTTGGGGAGCTCTTCAAACAAGTGGGTAAATCTATAAAGATTCCCTACTCCTTCGTCGGTCTATGGAATGACGATTTGTCTCTCGCAGGGAGAAGCCCGAACCTCAACTCTTATATCTACCCGTTAGTACTCTCAAAAATTTTATCTGCTGATGCCGCCACAAACCCAGTGTATAGCTCACCATTATCCATCACATAACGCTTCGCAAACTCATAGAAGCCACCAGGAATCATCTCATTGCCATCAACAAATGATACTGGGACTTTATCCGCCATTGTTGATGATTGCTCTAATAAAACCTCTGGAGAGCCTTTAACCTCACCTCCAGATGCATTGATTGTGAAGCCCGACTCTCTCAAATAGTCATTCACACTCTGTACCTCCTCGAAGTGCTTAAGCTGATTCACACTCACCGTAAAGTGATTTGCACCATAGCCATGAGCCGCTAACCAAGAAGCATATTCGCTCTCTTTTGCTAACACTTGGAAATCCGCGAAGCTCAGATCCCAAAGTCGGCCACCAAACAAGAACTCATAACCTTGAAGCTTGCTTGCGTCCACTTGCTCAACCAACTTAGCCACGATCTGCTGTAAATCACTGGAACACGCTTCGACCTTCAACTCACTAATAAACACTTTAGGTTGGGTGGGATCTGGGTGCTCATAGTGCTTAGCCACCAACTTCTTGCTTTCAAACAAGTAATCGCCACACGCCTTATAACCTAAAGCCAGAAAAGGCTTAGCGAGTGTGTCAATCCCCAAAGGATCAACATTGAAAGTACGCAGTGCAATGTGATCATTAATCAGCGCTTCGTCTTCTTTCAGTAGACGATGAACTTTTTCTGCCGATGGGCAAAGCCTATCAATGTAATCATCCCATAGTGATTTAAAGAGTAGATCGGGTGTCATGGAGACTCCTTATCAAAGATTCTAGCAAGCTAGTCATTTGGATTAGAAAAGGCGAGGCTTAGACACAAAGTCAGCAGCCTTTATTTCATAAGCCAGTCAGTCATTCTGTCACTTAAATTTAAACTAAAGCTCAATTCCCGGGCTAAACGTGGCTGGCAGTTGAGTTTCACTGCCTTCCATTGAAGCCATCGGATACGCGCAGTAATCCGCCGCGTAGTAAGCACTTGGACGTAAGTTACCGGAAGCTCCCGGGCCGCCAAATGGTGCGTCGCCGCTTGCGCCAGTCAACTGACGGTTACGATTAACAATGCCCGCGCGGATATGGTCAACGAAGTATTCCCACTCTGAATCGTCGGTTGAAACTAAACCAGCAGATAAACCAAAGCGCGTGTCGTTCGCTAGCTCAACCGCTTGCTCTAGTGACTGGTAACGAACCACTTGTAGCAATGGACCGAAGTACTCTTCATCCGGCAGTTCAGCAATGTTGGTTACATCGATGATGCCAGGAGAAACAAACGCCGCTTGACCCGCTTTTGCTTCGACTAGGCTGACACCGCCTAACGATTGCAGATTCGCTTGCGCGTCCAGAATGAACTTAGCCGCAGCTTCAGAGATCTGCGGACCCATGAAGGGTGCTGGCTCAGCGAATGGCTGATCGACACGAATCTTCAAGGTCGCAGCAACGAGCTTATCCAGTAGTTGATCGCCCTTCTCTCCAACAGGCACATACAAGCGACGTGCACATGTACAACGTTGACCCGCACTGATGAAAGCCGACTGGATAATGGTGTAAACCGTCGCGTCAACATCCCCAAATTGATCACTGATCACCATCGGGTTGTTGCCGCCCATCTCTAGCGCCAGCATCTTGCCCGGTTGGCCCGCGAATTGACGGTGAAGGATATGACCGGTATTAGCACTACCGGTAAATAGCACACCATCAAGACCTTTAGCCTCAGCCAGTGCGATGCCTGTCTCTTTAGCGCCTTGTACTAGGTTAATCACACCAGCTGGAAGACCCGCCTCTTGCCACAGCTTCATGACGAACTCCCCCGTCCAAGGTGTTTGCTCTGACGGCTTAAATACCACGGTATTACCCGATAGCAGCGCAGGAACAATATGACCGTTTGGTAGGTGACCCGGGAAGTTATAAGGACCAAATACCGCCATCACGCCCAATGGACGATGACGCAGTACAATCTGGTTGCCAGCGGCTTCACGTGATGCCCCACCGGTACGTTCATGGTAAGCACGAATAGAGATAGCGATTTTGCCTGCCATCGCACCCGCTTCAGTGCGCGTTTCCCAAATCGGCTTGCCTGTCTCTTTTGCGATGATTTGTGCGATTTCTTCGCTGTTCTCTTTTACCTTCTCGGCAAAGTTCAACACGATCGCTTCACGCTCTGTAAAGCTCAGCTTCTTCCAAACTAAGAAAGCCTCACGAGCGGCTGTTACAGCAGATTCAACCTGTGCTGGTGTTGCGCTATCGCCCTGCCACACAACTTCATTATTGTATGGGCTTACCGATGTCATGGCGTCACCTTGACCTGCTACCCATTGTCCTGCTATCCACTGAGTCATATTTTTATCCTTAACATCTTCGACAGATAATCGCCGCTATTATTGAGCCAATATACGAACGAATTCGCCTTCCTTTACTTCAAGAGCGCTTGCGACTTCAGGTGATAAAATCACGGTGTTAGTCACTTGGTCATACGCCGCTTTCGCCGCGACAGCGCGGAAGTTCTCAAACGAGGTATTGCCAATTAGGAAATCTTTAGAGCTGGCGTGATCTGCAATTTGAACTTGAGAGCGAATTGAGTGCCGCACTGATTCGATGTTTCTTAGATCACACTCAACCGTTGGGCCTGCATCAAAGATGTCGACGTAGCCGCGATTAGTGAAACCTTCACGCTCCAGCAGTTTAAGCGCCGGACGCGTATTATCATGTACCTCTCCGATTACCGCCTGAGCTTCTTGGCTCAATAGGTTCACATAAATAGGCAGTTTCGGCATGAGGTCAGCAATGAAGCCTTTTTTGCCAATACCGGTTAGATAATCCGCAAGCGTGAAATCAATCGAGAAAAAGTGCTCTTGCAGCCATTGCCAAAAAGGCGAGTTACCTTCCGCATCAGAAACACCACGCATCTCAGCAAAGATGGTTTTCGAGAAACGCTCTGGGTGTTCAGCCATAAGCAAAAAACGGCACTTCGACATCAAACGACCATTCAATCCACCCCGAAAGTTAGGGCGTAAGAACAGCGTACAGATCTCACTGCATCCGGTATAGTTGTTACCAAAAGTCAGTAGCTTAACGATGTTATTCACGCCGAGTTTCTGTGATGAATGGACAACCTTGCTAATATGGTAAGAATAAAACGGGACGTCCCAACCAATCGCAGCTTCAACGCCAGTCGTACCGGCGACTTCACCGCTTTCGGTATCGTAGCCTACCATTAAGTAACCTTCGTCACCGGGTTCGGTTACGTCTTGTTTTGCGAAGCTGTATTCTGAGTGAGCAATGCGGTTGGTTAACAGTTCTTCGTTAATCGGAAGAGATGTAAATCCATGTCCTGACTCAACCGCACAAGTATGCAGCGCGTCGTAATCAGATTGTTTAATTGGGCGAATAACTAGCATCAATATTCCCTCCAGATGCAAAATAGGCCCAAAACAAAAGCTTGGGCCTTTAGCAAAACGTCATCGGATCGCTTTATTGGTGATCATTCCATGACGCCGCTCAGGCTAAACTAGCGTAGCAATTGCTTTGTCTAGTTTTGATAAGCCTTCTTCAATATCTTGTGTCGTGATAACCAGTGATGGCGTGAAACGAATCACGTTTGGCCCTGCAACCAACACCATCAGACCTTGCTCGCCAGCGGCAACTAATACGTCACGCGCTCGACCTTGCCACTCTTCGTTAAGCGCAGCACCTAGTAGTAGGCCTTTACCCCGAATTTCACTGAAGATTTGGTATTTATCGTTGATCTTAGTAAGACCATCACGGAACAAGGCTTCACGCTCTTTCACGCCAGCTAATGTTTCAGGTTGGCTAACCACATCAACAACCGCTTCTGCAACAGCACACGCCAATGGGTTACCACCGTATGTAGAACCATGAGTCCCGATTTTCAGATGTGTCGCGAGTTCTGTGGTTGTTAGCATTGCGCCAATAGGGAAACCACCACCCAGTGATTTCGCAGTACTTAGAATATCGGGGGTCACACCTAGCCCTTGGTAAGCATAAAAGTTACCAGTACGACCATTACCCGTTTGCACTTCATCAAAGATGAGCAGTGCATTGTGTTTGTCACACAGTTCGCGAACGGTGTTCACGAATGCAGAGGTTGGAGAGATGATTCCGCCCTCACCTTGCAGAGGTTCCATCATGATGGCACAAGTGCGATCAGAGATGTGCGCTTCTAGCGCTGCAATATCGTTGTAAGGCAGATGAGTAATATCGCCCGGTTTAGGACCAAAACCGTCAGAGTAAGCCTCTTGGCCTCCCACCGTCACGGTAAAGAAGGTACGACCATGGAAACCTTGTTTGAATGCAATAATTTCAGATTTCTCAGGGCCGTGAACATCCGCCGCCCAACGACGAGCTAGCTTCAATGCGGCTTCATTCGCTTCTGCGCCAGAGTTGGCAAAAAAAACTTTTTCTGCAAAACATACGTCGGTGAGCTTCTTCGCTAGACGCAGTGCTGGCTCATTGGTCATCACATTGCTTAGATGCCAAATCTTGTTTGCTTGCTCAGTAACCGCATTCACCATTGCTGGGTGACAGTGACCCAAACAGCTCACGGCGATACCACCAGCAAAGTCGATATACTCTCGGCCTTGTTGGTCCCAAACACGTGCGCCTTGCCCTTTTACTGGGATCATTTCCATTGGGTTATAACAAGGCACCATCACCTCATTAAACAGACTACGTTCTACTTTATTTTCCACTGTCATCGTACATTCCTTCTCGATACCGCAAGCTTCGCAAATTAAGCGCACTGGTTTATCAGTGAGCCAAAGATATTTTGTCTCGCCATAATCCCAATGAAGCATTATATTTACATTTAATTAACCTTTACAATAGTGGATTATTCTTTAACCATCTAAAACAACGGACCAAACGTCACCACCATGACTATTTATGCATTAATTAATCTTTTTTATGAAGCTTTTTTTACCAAAAGGTATCACCAGCAACAGCAAAGCCTTGCTGGTATTACAGCACATTGAGGGCGAGAGGAAATAAGGCGCATAATTTTGCATAGGCTAAAAACTTAGCCTGACGAGAGAAAAATGTTATAAAAAGTGATCGATGTCAGAACGATGAAGGCGCACATAGCCCAAATTGAGACGTTTAATCAGTGATGGAATACGTTTAACTGGCTTATCTAGACGATGAAAGCGTCAAATTAAAACACTCAGCGTGCAAGGAAGTTAGCGAGAAGCTGGTGTCCTTGCTCTGTTTTAATCGATTCAGGGTGGAATTGTACGGCATCAATTGGCAAGGTTTTATGTTGATAACCCATAATCTCATCCATACTGCCATCTTCAAATTCTGTCCAAGACGTCAGTTCAAAGCAGTCTGGTAATGTGCCGTTTTTCACCACTAAAGAGTGGTAACGCGTGACAGTTAAAGGGTTATTAAGACCTTGAAAAACGCTCTTACCGTTATGACGGATCGGCGAGGTTTTACCATGCATCACTTGTCTGGCTCTCACCACTTCACCACCAAAGACTTGAGCAATGGCTTGATGGCCAAGACACACACCTAAGATCGGTAACTTACCGACGAAGTGTTCAATCACCTGTAGAGAGATACCTGCATCATCCGGTGTGCAAGGACCCGGCGAGATAACAAGATGACTAGGATTTAGCGCTTCAATGCCCGCAATATCAATCTCATCATTGCGAACGACTTTTACAGTGACCCCTAACTCACAGAAATACTGATACAAGTTATAGGTAAAAGAGTCGTAGTTATCGATGATAAGTAACATGGGTAGAAATCGTTTGCTAAATACTAAAGGATTGGGAGATATAGGGGCGGTATTGTGCAATACCCATGGCGAAAGGCAAGTGGAAACTGCATTTAGCCAATAATTAAGGCCAACCTACGTTGACCTTAATTGTTTACAGATAGCGTTAAGTTATCTGAATTGGCTTGCTTGTATGGCTTGCCAATCTATTTGCGAATTTGCGATTGAGTTACTTGTGACGACGCCACATTGCTAAGCCAAATAGTGACATCAAAGCACCGAAGCTAAATGAACCACCGACTCGCAGCTCAAGAACCGCAGGGTCATGATCCGATGAACGGAAGTGATCTTGGTACTTAGGCAGATCGCCTTTGTACTCTTCATTGTAATCAAACAACGTCGACTCACCACCATTGATGTGCCAATCGGTAGCATCAACCACCCTATCTTTCAGGCTGTCACTGATCAGCAGGTGGTCCAAAGCGCCTACCTCATCATTGTATGAGTAGCTCCAGCTGTCTGGGTGCTTTTGAGCCACAGCATTGATGTAACCGTAGTTCTTCGTAATCACCGCACCGCTATCACCAAACTGCTCAACACCATCAATGTAAGTATTACGAGCTGCTTTGATTTGCTTACCGTATTTCTCTTCCGAGTAATCGGTTAGCACCAGCATTGGATCTTCCATGCCGTACGAGTTCATATCACCCAGAATCACTTTATGGCCTTTGATGCCGTCTAGCGCTTCACCCAGTGCAACTGCCGCAGCAACACGGAAGTTCTCACATGATCCTTGCTTATCGGCATCAACGCCACCTTGGCCGCCCTGCTCAACCGGTGCTGCATCTTCCCAACACTTAGAGCCTTTTGACTTAAAGTGGTTAATCGCTACGGTGAGCTTCTCTTTGGTGCCTTTAACTTTAAAGGTTGGCGCCAATGAGTCACGTTGGTAGTTCTTACCGTCTTCAATCACCTTACCTGAATCGTCTAACACCTCTGGTGCTTGTTGGCTTGGCATCGCGATAACACGGCTGTCTTTAAGCTTCACCACCTTCTTACGGTAGATAACACCGGTTGTGATTACGTCAGTACCAATCGAGTCCATCTCGTCGGTTACGCCATCTTCGTTCGAGTCGACAGCCACAAAGGTATAACGGTCTTTCTTACGTTCAATACGATCATTCAGTTGGTTAACAAGCTGTTGAATCGCTGAACCTTCACCAAAGCCGTTGTTCTCAATTTCCATCAAACCAATGATGTCAGCGTCTAGACGAAGAATCGCGTTCACAATCTTCTCTTGCTGCATTTCAAACTCAGTGATGGTGTTCGCGCCACGGTTATTACCGTGCTGATTCGCGTCGCCACCAAATGGAGAGTTAAAGTAGTTCAATACGTTAAAGGTCGCGATACGTAGGTCGCCTTCATCCATGTCTGGTTTGTCGGTACGCGGATCGTTACGAACGAAGTTTTCAGCCGAGATCTGGTTGGTCGCAATTAAACGGTACTCACCGTAGCTGTAGGTCAGAACACCTTCTAGACCAACAATGGTGTCATCAATGCGGATGTAATCTTCTGTTGAACCATCTTGGTCGATATCAGTGCGGCCAAAATCTGGGTAGAAAGGGACTTGTCCATCCGCCGCTTTTTGATCGGTTTCAACGAAAAGACGGCGGTCTGCGTTGTCTTCCGTTTGCTGCTTTGCTTCGTCAGATCCCGCGGCGAAAAGCTGGTTCGGCTGCATGTTGATACGCTCGTGGGCCAATACCATATTGTTACGACGACCGGCGTAGTCATAACCAAAAGTACGCGTCACACGCATATCAAGCGCTTCGGTTGTTTTCACCAACATGCCTTCATAGCGCTCAAGCGTTGCTGCGAAGTTTTCATCACTGTCTAGCGCTTCAATCGCTGTCGCTTGTGGCGCTTGCTGCTCACCCTGCTTTATCCATTGGTTGTTTTCAACTTTAAGCTGAGTGTGGCTGTAGTATTCTTGAACCTTACCTTTCACACACACCACATCACCCGCCGCTAATTCTGAGTTCGACTGGTTGGTATGAATAAATAAGCCTTCAGAAGTGCTTGAATTAACATCGTCCTCAAGTGCCTGCAGGTAGAAGCCTTTAGTTAGGCCCGTTGTCACCGCACTTACTACACCTTTGACGAAGTATTCATCGTCGGTGATGTACGGGTAGCCATCAATGAACGGTGATGTTGCACCCTCACCTTGGATTTCTTGAATGGTGGTGAATACCGGGTCTGAACCATCTTGTGTACAGGTAAACGCTTCTGGCAGTTCAACACTGTCCAGTGAACCTAAGCCTTCAATGCTGTCTTTTGGTAGCGATACCCATTGTGAAGCGTCAAACGTCGCAGAAGGTGTTTGTGTCGCACGAACCAAAGTAACATCTTTACCCCAGTCCACATCGCCCATCAAACCAACAACATCATGTACCGTTCCATCTGAATTCAAGATAGCCAGCGGGTCATCACCATTATGATTGGCCAGCGAAGCATTGAGAATGTCAGCGACCGCTTTGATCTCATCACTTGCACTCGAGTGCGCGACCACAAGTACTTCACCGGGCGCTAAAACGTGGCCATCTAAAGGTAAAGTGGCACCCCATGATCCGTTGCCATTGGCAGACTTCGCCAACGAGTAACCATCTAAATTAATGCTGCTATCGCCACTATTGGCAATCTCAACCGCTTTGTTATAGCTGCCGCCTTCCACATATTGTGAAATAAACAAATCAGCGTGTGCACTTGTGGTTAACAAGCTACCGATTGCCACTGCTAGCAATGAAGGTTTGTGTAAAAGAGCCATCCGTTTCACCTGAGTTCATCGATTTATAGTCACTGCCATCTATGGGCAGTCATGTATTTGGTGGTCACTATCAGGTTTATTTATGAAAGGAATAAGTCCATTGGCAAGAAAATGAGGAGCTTATCACTTTGGAATCATCAATTGTTTGGCACGTTATATATTTTCAACATAAATAGAAATGAGCTTGATGGTATAAAGCTTGAAGGGAATGAATAAGATCAATAACACAACGTTAATGAGATGAATGTGTTAACGATTTAATGTGTAAATCATCAATTAAAACAATGCATTTGTGGGAAATTCAAAGAGAAAAGACATAAAAAAGCCCAAAGTAAACAAAAGCGACTTTGGGCTCAAATTCTCAAGCGAGGTGTGTTAATTCACCCTATGGGCGAGTAACAAAGCCAACTGCTTCATATGCTTTTTTCAGTGTGACTGCAGCACGCTCAGAGGCTTTTTCAGCACCCGCTTTCATAACAGCGTCCATGTAAGCACGGTCAGCACGAATACGGTGGTATTCAGCTTGAATCGGATCAAGCATTTCAACCAATGCTGCGCCTACGTCTTTCTTGAACGGACCGTACATTTCAACGCCTTGGTACTGCGCTTCGATCTCTTCGAACGTTTTCCCCGTCGCTGCAGAGTACAGACCCATTAGGTTAGAGATACCCGCTTTGTTTTCCCACTCGTGAGCAATGCGTGGTGGTGTTTCTGCATCCGTTTGCGCTTTGTTGATCTTCTTGATGATCGACTTAGGCTCTTCTAGCAGAGTAATCACGTTCTTACGGTTGTCGTCCGACTTAGACATCTTCTTCGTTGCATCTTGCAGACTCATGACACGTGCATTCACTGTTGGAATGTAAGGTTCTGGTACTTGGAAGATTGGCGTTTCAGGGCCGTAGATGTTGTTAAAGCGAGTTGCGATATCACGCGCTAGCTCTAAGTGTTGTTTCTGGTCGCTACCGACCGGTACTTGGTGAGCACCGTAAAGCAGGATGTCTGCTGCCATCAACACTGGGTAGTCGTATAGGCCGACGTTGACGTCGTTTGAGTGACGTGCAGACTTGTCTTTAAACTGAGTCATACGGCTCAGCTCACCCATTTGTGTGTAACAGTTAAGAAGCCAACCAAGTTGAGCATGCTCTGGTACGTGTGACTGAACAAATAGCGTGCTCTTCTTTGGATCAACACCGACAGCAAGACAGATTGCTAGTGCGTCGAGAGTCGCTTCATGCAGGGCTTTCGGATCTTGGCGAACCGTAATTGCGTGAAGGTCTACAACACAGTATTGGCAATCGTAATCATCTTGCATCTGTTGCCATTGACGTAGAGCACCCAAGTAGTTACCGATACTTAGTTCACCAGATGGTTGAACACCACTCAATACGATGGGCTTGCTCATGGTTTTAATTCCTTTGCTTATTCGCTAAGTTTATTGATCGCTTAGCTTCTTAACTTAAATATAGAAAAGCCGCACAGCTCTTTCTGCGCGGCTCATCCAGTGTACTCATTGATAAGTATTTTGCTAGTAGGTTCGCTAACTTTTGTCCGCTTTATGCTGAAACGAGAACGACATCGAGTAATTGCGCGATGTTGTCTGCGATATAGTCAGGGGTTGATGCTGAAATCGGTTCGCCATGGTTATAGCCGTAAGTCAGACCCAACGAGTGACAGCCTGCATTCTTCGCCGCTTTAATGTCGTTGCTGGAATCGCCAACCATCAGCATCTCTTCCGCTTTAACATTGTGCTTTTCTAGCAACCAGTTCAGCGCGACAGGATTCGGCTTTTTCTCTGGAAAAGAGTCGCCACCCAACACATCAACAAAGTACTGTTCAATACCGTGTTGCGCCAGAACGTCTGGGACAAACTTCGAAGGCTTGTTGGTGACCAGCGCCATCGTGAAGCCCGCTTTGTCTAGCTCAGCCAATGTCTCTTTAACCGATGGATAAAGATGACTTAGCTGGTGCCCCCCCTGCTCGTAGAAATCATCAAACAAGATGCGCGCTTTTTTCAGTAGCTCTGGCTCAAGGTTAGGATCAACCGTCATGTTACAGCTCAATGAGCGTCCGATAAGTACGTCAGCCCCATTACCCACGTAGTCGCGAACTTGTTCTTCACTCACTGAAGGGAAGCCTAACGCCTGACAAGCTTGGTCAGCAGCAACGGCCAAATCAGGCACGCTATCTAACAAGGTTCCATCTAAATCAAAGGCGATCAGTTTTATTGCGCTTAATGACATCTTACTTTCCTATTTATTATGCTCGTCTTATGAGTTGAGCGATAAGACGTAAAAAAGGGGCCAATGAGCCCCTTAATATTCAATCTGTAGTTTTACGATTATGCGTTTACTTTTGCAAGTTCTGCACGCATCTCATCAATCACTGCTTTGTAATCCGGTTGATTGAAGATAGCTGAGCCAGCAACGAACATATCTGCACCCGCTTCTGCAATTTCACGGATGTTATCCACCTTGACACCACCATCAATCTCAAGGCGAATATCACGGCCTGACTCATCAATCAGCTTACGAACAGCACGCAGTTTATCTAGCGTGTGAGGAATGAAAGATTGACCGCCGAAGCCAGGGTTCACAGACATCAGTAGAATCATGTCTACTTTGTCCATAATATAATCTAGGCAAGAAAGTGGCGTTGCAGGGTTAAGAACCACACCCGCTTTACAGCCGTGCTCTTTGATTAGCTGTAGAGTGCGATCGATGTGCTCTGACGCTTCAACGTGGAAGGTAATCATTGATGCACCCGCTTTCGCAAACTCAGGCACGATGCTGTCCACTGGCTTAACCATAAGGTGAACATCGATAGGAGCCGTAATACCGTAGTCACGTAGCGCTTTACAAATAGGCGCGCCAAAAGTCAGGTTAGGTACGTAGTGGTTGTCCATCACATCAAAGTGCACAACCTCGGCACCGGCTGCGAGTACTTTTTCTACGTCTTCACCAAGACGAGCAAAATCTGCAGACAAAATTGATGGAGCGATGAGAAAATCTTTCATACCAAACCTCTTAAGAGTGAGTAAATTGCGAATATCACCGCCTTGGTGACATCTCATACACAAATATAAGACTCAATCCCAAGACTATTTGGTGTGCAATTCTACCTAAGCAGTTAAGCAGATCCTAGCAGTTCGAAAGATTAGTTTAAGAAAGTATCCGTTGGTCACTCAATTTAATGAGTTTGGCGGAGATTCTGACCATTACTGTTCCGCTGATGCGTGCTGCTGGTTTTTCTCTTTATGGAAAAGCGCCAATAGCTCATCAACTTTATTACGCCCTGCGCCATTGCGGCTGATGGTGCGTTTCACCTTAACCACGTTCAATTCCGCGCCATGGTATAAGCGACGGGTTAATGTCGTGTCGTGGTTTGAAATTAACACTGGGATACCGCGCTCCATTGCCGCTCTTTCAGCCACATCCGCCAAAGCGGCTTGATCATCTAAGCTAAAGCCATTACCGGCGTAAGAGGTAAAGTTAGCCGTGTTCGACAGTGGTGCGTATGGAGGATCACAGTAAACCACACAACCTTTGCGCGCGCGGCTAAAGGTTTCATGGTATCCCTCACAAACAAACGTGGCTTTCTTCGCTTTTTCGGCAAAAAACTCCAGCTCAGCTTCTGGAAAGTATGGCTTTTTATAAGAGCCAAACGGAACGTTAAAACCGCCCTTCTTGTTATAACGACACAGGCCATTGAAGCCAAATCGATTCATATACAAAAAAGCCAGCGAGCGATACATAACATTATCGGTAGCGTTAAACTGCGCGCGAATATCTAAGAACACTTCTTTGCGATTATTCTCAGGGCAGAACCAACGCTTCGCTTCTGTAATGTAGGTTTGAGGATCGGTTTTTAGAAGGTTATACAAGTTGATAAGATCGGGATTGATATCCGCAAGTAGGTACTGTTCAAAGTCAGTATTCAAAAACACTGAACCAGCACCCACAAACGGTTCGACCAATTTACGAGCAGGTGGCAGGTGACGTTGGATGTCTTCAACTAGGCCATATTTACCACCAGCCCATTTTAGAAAGGCACGCTGCTTTTTCATTTACTGCTCTATCTATCAACACAAAAATAAGGCTGCGGAATGTAACATATTTTGAGGCGAAGCTCAGGGTTATTTCGCACGTTCTATCTCTCGATGTACTTGATTCATCGATTTTGCCCAAGGCTGCAACTCTTGAAGTGCTTTCGGTAGCGAGCTTACTGCATCTCGCGCCACCTGGATCGTTGGGTAATCTTGATAAGTGATAATAAACCACTTTCTATCATTGCGAAGCGTTGGATAGATACGAACCTTGTTCTCAAGGTCATACTCTTCAATAAAAGATTGCACATCTTCTAATGATGTCATCGCACTCAACTGCAAGGTGTAAGCTCGCGGCGAGATAGCTTGTAACGCTTCACGAGCAAATGAGAATGTAATTTTTTTCGTCGGCGGTGTCGATTGAGTTAAATCGGACTCTTGATCAACTGACGATGGTGTCTCGGCTTCTGTTGATTCTGGTTGCGAGTTCACAGCAGCGTCGGCATTGTCTTCAACAGCCGCATTAATCGCACTGGTATCGGCACTTTTCGGCTTATCATCAAGTAAAGCATCAACCACATCAGAGGTAATGACGACACGCTGCTGATCTTGTGTTATCTCACCAACACTGGCTGTCTCTTCAACCACAACCGGTGGCAAAGATGAACTGTCGTCGTCAGCACCATGGTAACTCAGGTCGGTTGTTGTATCAGAATCAACCGTTCCATCCGGGCCAGTTTGCTCACGACCCTTTTCTAGTTCGAAACTCGGTATGGCTGTCTGTTCAATTGGCGTGATAAAAGACTGCGCTTTATCGTCAGGTGTTGGTTGACTGAACATCCACCAATAGCCACCACCAATTAAAACCAACAACAAGGCGACAACCATCGCAATATTGATGGGTGAGCCAATAATTGAGCGAATAATAATCCTTTTTTCCACTTTCAATTCTCCTAGAGCCATTAACTCTCCGGGCAGAGGCTGCGCTTTATTAAACGCACGTCGCACACGAGTTTCAGACTCATCATCAACATATCGAATCACTAATGATTCAAAGAAATGTTCTGCTTCTGGTTGCGAAAGATCATCGATCTCGAACTCGATAGGCTTGTGTGGTTGACCGTAACTCAAACGCGTTAATAGCGTCTCTAGCTGGCCACTCTCCGAGAAGAGAACGATATTGATCGTCCATTGAGGGTTTGATTGAGCTTCCAGTACCAACATCCATAATTCGGATACCAATAGCTCAGAGAGTCGTTGGGCATCATCGACGACGATAACCACATGACACGGCTCTCCATCCAGCAACCTTGTTAGGCTATCGGATAAAGCATCGTGTTGATTAAACAAGGGGTCAGAAACAATTTGGCTAAGAATAATCGCGCGGCGTTGTTGATCATCTTGGCTTGGATGACAAAGCAGTAAACACTGATTTTTTTCTGTCGACCATGCTTCAAGATAACGTTGAGCTAACCAAGAACGGCCAGAGCCAGGTTTGCCTGCAACCGTCACAAGGTTTGAACCAAAGTTCGTCAAAAGCTGTAAACGCTCTAGCAGTTCAACTTGAGACTCTAACTCTAATACTCTTAATTCATGAGCCAAACTCATTGGGGATCCCTACTGATAAGACCGATCAGTAAAACGCTTCAGTTGCCCAGCACTTGGCTAAGCAACCTCACAACCAAATTTAAAGAGTACGGCAGAAATCGATCGCTTGTTTAATGATGTCTTGAGGCACATCAGCAACCACTTCAGCAGTACCAATACTTGTTGGCAATACCAAACGCAACTGACCAGACAGCACTTTTTTATCGCGCATCATGTGCTTTATAAAGTCTTCAAAAGACATGCTTTCTGGCGTATGGATTGGCAGTTTCGCATTCTTGAGTATAGAAATAATTCGCTCAAGTTGCGGCTGAGAGATCAGTCCCTGTAATTGAGCTGTTTTCGCTGCCATTACAGTGCCTGACGACACAGCTTCACCATGTAGCCAATTACCATAGCCTAGTTCGGCTTCAATCGCATGACCAAATGTATGACCTAGGTTCAATAACGCTCGGATTCCGGACTCTTTTTCATCCAGAGCAACCACTTCAGCCTTAATTGCACAACAACGAGCAATCGCGGTAATCAGTGCCTCTTCATCAAGTTGATAAAGTTTCTCTAGATTCTGCTCCAACCAACCAAAGAAGGCTTCATCGTAAATAATGCCATATTTGATCACCTCCGCCATACCCGCGGCGAACTCACGCTCGGGAAGCGTTGATAAACAGTTGGTATCAATGATGACCGATTTGGGTTGATAGAAAGCACCGATCATATTCTTACCAAGAGGATGGTTCACGGCGGTTTTACCACCGACAGAGGAGTCCACTTGAGACAGAAGGGTCGTCGGAATTTGAATGAAATCAATACCACGCTGGTAACAAGAAGCAGCAAAACCGACCAAATCACCGATAACACCACCACCTAAAGCAATCACCACCACATCGCGGCTGTAATTTCCTTCAAGCATATAGCTCATCACTGAGTTGAACGTTTCCAGCGTTTTGTACTGCTCGCCGTCGGGCAACTCTAAAAGAGAAGTTTGACAACCGACTTGATCCAGTAACGATAAAATTTTATCGGCATAAAGAGGCGCGACTGTCACATTACTGACAACAACAACTTTCTGTTTGCCGGATAAAAAAGAAAGGTACGCCGGGTCTTCAAATAACCCGGCGCCAATAGAGATAGGGTAGCTACGCTCAGCTAGATTGACCGTAATCCGTTCCATGGGTTTGCTCTCCGAAAAAATGAACTTAACGTTCTTCTAGCATTTTTACGATCTGGTTGGCTACCACTTTTGCACTTTGGTCATCAGTACGAACGGTGTAGTCCGCCACTTCTTCGTATAGTGCGTTGCGAGATACCGCTAGATCTTCTAGCACATCACGCGGGTTGTCTGTTTGAAGTAGAGGGCGTTTCTTGTCGCGGTTAGTGCGAGCAAGTTGCTTTTCAATTGTTGTCTCTAGGTATACAACAATGCCTCGTGCAGATAGACGGTTACGGTTTTCTTTGCTCAACACTGAACCACCACCTGTCGCAAGAACAATACCTTGTTCTTCTGTCAGATCATTGATTACAGATTCTTCGCGCTTACGGAAACCTTCTTCGCCCTCAACATCAAAAACCCATGCGATGTCTGCGCCAGTGCGCTCTTCGATCACAGTGTCAGAGTCTAGAAACTCCATATGAAGTTGGGAAGCTAGGTGTCTACCAATTGTACTTTTGCCGGCGCCCATTGGGCCAACAAGAAAAATATTGCGTTTCTCAGCCATGTTTTTAGCAGTAATTTACAACGTTAATTCAATGACATCGCCACAAGGTAGGTCAGTACAAGTACTGAAATTAAAAGGCCTGTGGCACCGATTCCTCACAGATAATTCGTGATAAGACCCGAAATTATCAAGGTTAGGTGCCACTAATGCAACTTTATTTTTAATCTAATTGTTCATTACTGAATCACAACTTTAGGTGTAACGAAAATAAGCAGTTCACTTTTGCCGACATTTTCATAGCTGCGACGGAACAATGCGCCTAAAACAGGCAGGTCTCCCAACAGAGGAACTTTATCAACGGTACTGCTCACACTGTGTTGAAAAATCCCACCAAGCACGACGGTTTCACCATTATTAACAAGCACTTGCGTGCCAATCCTTTGAGTGTTGATGGCCACGGCTTCACCCGTTCCGGTTTTAACAACTTGCCCAGGCCTATCTTGAGTCACACTTAAATCCAACACTAAGCGATTATCTGGAGTGATCTGCGGTGTCACCTTGAGGCTCAATACTGCTTTCTTAAATGCGACCGATGTTGCACCACTTGAAGATGACTCTAAATAAGGGATTTCAGTACCTTGCTCAATATAAGCGGGCTTTTTGTTGGTCGTGATTAAGCGTGGGCTAGAAATAATCTCGGCTTTCGACTCTTGTTGCAGTGCCGACAGTTCAAGGTCGAGTAAGGTATCAGAACCGAGTTTGGCGACCTGAAATGCAATACTCGACGCGTTCGGAGAAGTCGCTCCCAAGTTCACATTGAGATAATCATCAACCGCGTTATTTCCGACATAAGGAGCAATTGAAGAGCGGTGATTGCCCTCTATAGATCCGCCAACAGTGAAGCTTCCGTTGGTTGAGGAAACACCCCAACGCACCCCTAACTCATCAAGGTTCCCCTCCGTAATGGTGACAATCCGAGCTTCTATCTGCACTTGCTTCACAGGAATGTCCAAAGATTCAATGATACTTCGTATCACCGCAATGTTCTCTGCTAGCTCACGAATCAATAGTGAGTTGGTACGCTCATCAATCGTAATTGAACCGCGATCAGACAACATACTCACCGAACTCTCACCACCAATCATGTCGGCAATGTCGGTGGCTTTAGCAAAGTTGATCTTAATGATTTCCGATGTCAGCTCTCCCAACTCCTCTTCCAAACGAGATTTCTCTAGCGCTTGCTGTTCACGAAGGTCGAGTTCGGCTTTGGGCGCAACCAAGATAACATTGCCATCAACGCGTTTATCTAAGCCTTTAACTTGCAAGATAATGTCGAGAACTTGCTGCCAAGGTACGCCATCTAAGCGTAAAGTCAGGTTTCCGGCTACCGAATCAGATACCACTAGGTTAAAATCGTTGTAGTCAGCAATGAGCTGAAGAACATTACGAACAGGGATGTCTTGAAAGTTAATTGAGATGAGTTTGCCCTTTTTCTCTAACACACTCTTCTCAGGCTCACCTTCTTTAACTAAAGGCTTACGCACGATAACCTCGATAAAGCGACCTTCTAGGTTGTACTCGTATTGATAATCATCAGTGATTGTGGCGAGCAATCGAGTACTTGGCGCCTCTCTAATAACCTCTATCTCTGCCACTAAAGTGGCAAAGTCTTTTACATCCAACAAATTAACCTTGTCGTCATCAACCTCAGTATTGAGCAATTCAATACTCAACCCTTCTTGAACTTTTTGAACATCGACGACAGCGGTACTGGTCGCCAGCTCGATAATGATGACGGCATCTTGATCCTTGTTGACCCTAAAATCGATATTCTCCAATCGGTTGGTGGTTTCTGCATAACTCATTACTGTAAAAAACAACATTACGGACAACACTATACCTTGCAGTCCTTTGCTCATCGTGCCACCTATTCCTTTAATCATAATTGCATCTCATATCCACATCATGTGACATTGGGGTTACTTCAGGGCAAGCCTAACATTGCGCTTATGCCAACAACCTAAGCCATCTGGAAGCGTTTCATTGATCTGAACGTATTGGCTTGTCACTTTGGTAACTCGACCATTGTTTAACCCAATAAACTGACCTTTCTTGACATTCACCACGTTGCCCCTCGGTGTTTGCACTAAACCAAACACACTGGAGCCATTGCCCATAACGCCTTTTAAGCGCAATTGACTCAGCGGGTACTTTTCTAACTTTCCATGGCGAGGGCGAGAGCGAGGTTGCCAACAGTTTGTCTTAACCAACGGTTGGTTTTGCACAATGGCTTCTTGAGGGAGCTCAAAGGGAGCGCGAGAGGCTCTTCGTTGATAAATAGCGGCGGAAAATTCACTGGCAGGAACAAGCTGCCCAACCTCTTTTTTTGCCTTGGCTTCCACCTGTACCACAAAACTTTCTAACGAATCTTCACTCGCTTTACAGCCCGACAATATAAGCAGTAACAGCATAACGCAGAGTGATTTACTGGGCTTCATCATTCACCTCCGGCTTGAACTGGTAGGTATAAGCTCTAACCCTGAAATGCAGCGTGCTACTTTCTTGGCTGACTCGCTGCCAATTCACATCACTAAAGCTAATAATGCGCGGCAACTTTGCGATGGCCGCAGAGAAATCACCAATGTCATGGTAATCACCGGTCAACTCGATATTGAGCGGTAAACGATAGAGAAAAGCTTGGTTCTGCTTTTGTCCCCAATCAATCCGTGTAAACGTCAATTGGTTATCCAAGCCAAGCTCATTGACTGAGGCCAACATACTGGCCAGTTCCTTTTGAGCGGGGAGCTGCTCTAATAAGTAATCGTAGCGGCTGGTCAACTCACCCAGTTGGCTCTGTAGCTTAGGTAAGGCTGCAACCTTATTCGCTTTGATTCTCAAAGTGGCTTTAAGCGTCTGCTCTTGTTGTTTCATCTGCTGCAGTTCATCGTTCAATGGCAGAATATAAAGCCAAACCCCAACCCCTTGAATGAGCACTATCAATACGAAAATCACCACCAACTGGGGCACTAATGGCCATTCGGTGATCTCATCAACATCGAGATCCCTTAAGCTGACCTGATTTTGAAAGCTAACCATGATTAGCCCCCTTCTCTTCTAGGTTTGCGGCGGTATTTTCTAAAGACATGGGGCTAAATACAAAAGAGACCTTGAAGGTTTGGAACTCCTTGTTGAAACGTTTACGATTGTGAACAATAGAATGCATCTCAACCCCTTTCAGGGAATCGGAACGCTCTAAGTTATCTAACATAGTGGCAAGACGAGCGGTACTGTCACTGATCCCCGCCATCTCAATCTCCTGACCATTCATTTTGATCTTGTCGACATAAACGCCTTCAGGGATCAGCTCTGGCATCAAGTTCATAAAATCGGTGGTTTTATTACGGCCGCGCTGTAAAGATTCCACCACATCGAGTCGAGTCAGAATGGTTTTATGTTCTTGCTCCGCGACTTTTAACAACTGAATTTGTCGTTCGAGATCCGCAATGTATTGACTGAGATAACTAAGGCGATGTTGCTGCTGTACTTGCTGGTGATGAAAATAGCGTCCCACCGCCCATTGCCCAACAAAAGCGATGATCGCCCCAAGAATCAGCAAATGAATAAAACGTCTTTTATGCTGAACACGAATCTCATCGCGCCAAGGTAATAGGTTAATTTGATGCAACATACCTTTCTCCTTGCCACTTAAGACCAGTCAAAGCCATCCCTGCCGCAATACCAAACCGTTTCCAATCCAGCTCCGGCTGACGTTTCTTGATCACTTTATTCTCAAACAGAGATAAAAGATTCAACGACTCACAACTCAACTGAAAGTGACGCTCTAGCGCTTCAGTTACCATAGGAATACTGGCTCCTTCGCCCATGAGCCAAATGCCTGAGATAGGCTCAACGCCATTGACGGAAGAGTAGAGCTGCAACTGACGTTTGAGCTTTTCGATCAAATTGACCATAAACCGATGTGTATCCTCAACCGTCCCAAATGTCCCCTCGATCTCACTCGGGGTCTCTGAGCCGTAAAGATCTTGAGTACCAAAAGCAATGTCTTTATAAAACGGGACTGCGCCTTGTGGAATCATGCCTAACGAGGTTTGTTCAACCCCTAAGTCCACCAGCAACCAGTTCTTTTTTTCGGGATGCGTACGCGAAGCCAGCTGCCAGATATTAAGCAATCCATGTGCCTGTGTATCGACCACCACAGGCTTAAATCCTGCTTTGGTTAGAGCATCGGATCGGCTATCAACCACCTCTTTGCGAGTTGCGTAAACTTGGTAACTCGTTGTCGATCTTTGATTAAATCGTTTGTCTTCGAGCTTCACAAAATCTAAACTCAGATCCTCAATAGGAAAGGGAGACTGGTGAGCAAAGGTTTGATAGATCGAAAACTCCTTTTCTCGGTCGTCTAACTCACTCTCTATTTGCAGTACTTTGCTGATCACAGTGTTATCCGGTACAGAAATAGCGACATTGCGGCTACCAAAAGGCAACCCTTTCCTAAGTTCTTTGAGTTTCTTAACAGTTTTCTGATACTCCAGAGTATGGTTGGCTGTAAAAATGTCGTCTAAAATCGGCAGCTCTTTGTATCCCACTAAGGCATACAATTCCCCAACGGGTTTTAGAACCACGGCTTTGATGCTGTGTTGATTTATATCTATACCTGTAATTGATGATGAACCCATTTGACCTAGCTCCTGAAGTGCCAAGCATTTCGTTGATTATCTAGGGGTTGTGATTATTAATTAAATAAGCGTTAATAAACGAAAGCTAAGTTTTTAACCTAGAGTACAAGGGTTTGCTGCCTATCAGCCTCAACTAATCAGGGATTATCCGGTGAAGTTCATAAAGCGATTATTCATATTTACATTGGTTTGCATGATTCTTGGAGTCAGTACAATTTTCGGGGTTTATTATTACTTAAAACCAGAATTGCCTGATGTGGCCACTCTGCGCAATGTAGAACTCCAAACTCCAATGCAAATCTTCAGTCAAGACGGCAAATTGATCTCTCAATTTGGTGAAAAACGCCGTATCCCAGTCACTTATGACGAGATTCCACCTCACTTAGTTGAGGCTTTGATCGCCACCGAAGACAGCCGTTTTTATGAGCACCATGGTATCGATCCTATCGGCATCGCTCGTGCAGCATTTGTGGTGGCAATATCCGGCTCAGCGAAACAAGGGGCGAGTACCATTACTCAACAGCTTGCGCGTAACTTCTTCTTATCTAATGAGAAAAAGATCATGCGAAAAGTCAAAGAGATATTTATTGCCATCCACATTGAGCAGTTGCTAAGTAAAGAAGAGATCATGGAACTGTACGTGAACAAGATTTTCCTTGGTCACCGTTCTTATGGTTTTGGCGCAGCTGCGCGCGTTTATTTTGGCAAAGATCTTTCAGAGCTGACACTCAGTGAAATCGCGACGCTCGCTGGCATGCCAAAAGCCCCCTCCACGATGAATCCGATTTACTCGATTGAGCGCGCGACTCACCGTCGTAACGTCGTATTAGGTCGTATGTTGGAGGAGCAATACATCACTCAGGCAGAGTACGATGAGGCTCGTAATGAAACACTAGTCTCGAAATACCACGGTGCAGAGATTGAACTCAGTGCTCCGTATGTTGCTGAAGTAGCACGTGCTTGGATGGTCGAACACTACGGTGAGGCCGCTTATACATCGGGCATGAAGGTCTACACGACCGTTAATTCAAAACTGCAAAAAGCAGCAAACCAAGCAGCGATCAAGAACCTACTTGGCTACGATGAGCGTCATGGCTACCGCGGTGCAGAAAAAGTATTGTGGCAAACCGAGCAATCGACTTGGGATCATGAAAAAATTGTTAAACACCTTAAATCTCAACCTACCTACGGTGACTTAATCCCTGCCGTTGTGACAGCCGTTGGTGCAAAAAGCGCACAAGTTTGGGTTAAGAACCAAGGTGAAGGCACTATCGAATGGCAAGGCATGAACTGGGCACGTAAATTCCTTACCGATGATCGCCAAGGTCCAGCGCCTTCTCAAGCGAAAGAGATTCTAGCTGTTGGTGAACAAATCTGGGTTCGCCATGAAGCCGTTACCGGTGATGAGGTCTCTGAAGAGCCAACTGAAGCGTCAACGACGGCAGAATCAGAAACACCGGTTGTATGGCGACTCAGCCAAGTACCGAATGCGAACACCGCATTTGTTGCAATGAACCCGAACAACGGCGCGGTATTGTCGATGGTGGGTGGCTTTAACTTTGTTCACAACAAATTTAACCGTGCGACGCAATCTCTTCGTCAGGTCGGTTCTGGTATTAAACCGTTTATTTACTCAGCCGCGATCAACAAAGGCCTAACGTTGGCATCATTGATCAACGATGCGCCAATCAACCAATGGGATAAGAGCCAAGGTACAGCGTGGCGACCAAAGAACTCGCCACCAACCTACGTGGGTCCAACTCGTTTACGTATTGGCTTAGCTCAATCTAAAAACGTAATGGCGGTTCGAGTGTTACGTGAAGTGGGCTTGGATGATACTCGTAATTACCTCACTCGCTTCGGTTTTGATATTGATGATGTACCTCGCTCTGAAACGATTGCTCTGGGTGCTGGCAGCTTAACACCGATAAAAGTGGCGCAAGGTTATTCCGTATTCGCCAATGGCGGTTACTATGTAGAACCTTTCTATATCAGTCGTGTTGAAACGCCATTTGGAGAAACGGAATACAAAGCAACACCGAAAGTCGTGTGCAAGAAAGATTGCAAACAGACCGTTACCACAAACTCAAAGGCAGATGAATTTTCTGAACAAGATGTGGATACTCAAGTGCAATACGCACCTCAAGTGATCTCTGAACAGAATGCATTCCTTGTGCGTGAAATGATGTACAGCAACATCTGGGGCGGCGGTAATTGGAGAGCAGGAACAGGCTGGAACGGTACGGGATGGCGTGCTCAAGCGTTGAAGCGTCGTGACATTGGTGGCAAAACCGGTACCACTAATGACTCGAAAGATACTTGGTACAACGGCTATGGCCCTGGCATTGTTGCAACCGTATGGGTCGGTTTTGATAACCACAACCGAAACCTAGGTAGAACCAAAGCCAACTCCAATCTTGGTAAGAACCAAATTACAGGTGCTGAAGCTGGTGCAAAAACAGCAGAACCCGCATGGATTGATTTTATGGCGACTGCCGTTGCGGGAGTGCCTGCTAAGCATAAAACACTTCCGGATAACATCATCCGAGTTCGTATAGACCGTGAAACCGGCTTGCTAACGAATAAGTTCGATAGCTCATCAAGATTCGAGTACTTCGAAAAAGGCACAGAACCAACCGAGTACGTCACTGAACGTTTCTCTAATGATATCTATTCCACCTCATCTGGCGAAACGGTAGAAGAACTCTTCTAGTTGACGACGGTATGAGTGAACAAAAAGGGTTGATATGTATTCATATCAACCCTTTTTTCTAATAGTCAGCTTAACTATTAACTATTAACTATTAACTATTAACTATTAACTATTAACTATTAACGAAGGCTAGATAGCTAAACTACTTTCTCTAGTTGCATTCGGATAGTGTCAGCCAATTGCTCGAAACGCCCCTTCAATGGAGAACCAGGGCGGTACGCAACAACAATACGACGTGAAGGTGTTGGATTCACTGCGGGCACATAGCATACACCATCTTTCTGCTTTTCTTTTGGCACTGAGAGCTGAGGTAATAAGGTGATCCCGGCTCCTGCCGCAACCATGTTACGCAGTGTTTCTAAACTGGTCGCCTTAAAACGCTCATCATCTTTTGCTCCTGCGGCAAAACAGAAGCCCAAGGCTTGATCTCGTAAACAATGACCATCCCCTAACGCTAGTACCGTTTTACCATTGAGTTGTAACATATCAACACTGTCTTGTTGCGCCCATTCATGATCACACGGTACAGCAACACTTAACGGCTCGTCATACACATCAATTTCTTTGAACGCTGCGGTCTCATCGACAGCAGCCAGTACCAAACAGTCGAGCTTACCATCTTCTAACTGACTCACCAGTTGATGAGTCTGAGCTTCATGCAGGTAAAGTTCAAGATCTGGGAAGCTGTCTTTAAGGTGCGGAATAATCTTAGGCAAGATATAAGGACCAACCGTTGGAATGAAGCCAATATGCATTGGTCCTGTCATTGCTTCACCGTGACCACTCGCCATATCTTTAAATGTTTTTATTTCATTAAGAATACGTTTGGCTTGATCCACGAGTTGTAAACCCGAATCGGTAAAAATGACCTTCCTTGGGCTACGCTCGGTTAACTGAAGACCGATTTCATCTTCAAGTTTGCGTATCTGCCCACTCAAAGTAGGTTGACTAACGAAGCACGCCTCTGCCGCTTTTCTAAAGTGCTTATGCTCTGCGAGCGCCACCAAGTATTCAAAATCACGAATGTTCATGATCAACCTCTTATCTAAAGTCTTAATCGAAGCATTTTACAATAAAACGCTGTTGATAGAATTTGCCTATCAAAACCATAACATTAAACGATTAGAGCTATCAAAGAATTTATCTAATAATGGGCTCAACGAAACGAAAAAGAGCAAAGAAAAACGTTAAGCTCTGCTAGAACAAAATTTAAAAAAATTAAAGGAAAACATTATGTTTGCATCTAAAGAAGGTCAATCAATCCCTCAAGTAACATTCCCAACTCGCCAAGGTGATGCGTGGGTTAACGTAACGACTGAAGAGCTATTCAAAGACAAGACTGTTATCGTATTCAGCCTACCAGGTGCGTTTACGCCAACATGTTCTTCAAGCCATCTACCTCGTTACAACGAGCTATACTCTGTGTTCAAAGAGAACGGTGTTGATGACATTCTGTGTGTTTCAGTAAACGACACATTCGTAATGAACGCTTGGAAAGCCGACCAAGAAGCTGACAACATCACATTCATCCCAGACGGTAACGGTGATTTCACCGATGGCATGGGCATGCTCGTTGAGAAAAACGACATCGGCTTCGGCAAGCGTTCATGGCGCTACAGCATGCTGGTTAAAAACGGCGTGGTTGAGAAAATGTTCATCGAAGAAGACGTACCAGGTGACCCGTTCAACGTTTCTGATGCTGATACTATGCTGAACTACATTGCTCCTGAACACAAAGAGCAAGAGTCAATCACAGTATTCACCAAACCAGGCTGCCCTTTCTGCACGAAAGCAAAGCAGAACCTCATCGATAAAGGTCTGAACTACGAAGAAGTCGTACTCGGTAAAGACGCAACAACAGTGAGCCTGCGTGCCATCTCTGGTCGCACAACCGCTCCGCAAGTCTTCATCGGTGGTAAGCACATCGGTGGCAGCGAAGAACTGGAAGCTTTCCTAGGCTAATAACCTAAGTCCTGCAATCCGCTAACCCACCCTCTTGTGGGTTAGCTATTCCAAACGCTCTTATCTGAGTTTTGGAAAAAGAATATAGCGTGTGACTCGCCCGTCTTTAACTAACCTATCGTTAGCAATAAAAGCAGAGTCACAAGCTAAACCGAATAAAACAGAATCACAAAACTGCCCCACTATCCTGACTCTCAAAAAATCACCAGAGTTGGAGGGGGTCGTTCACACTAAATTTAGCCATTGCGAGAAAATTATTATGAAACAAGTCAATGTAGATGTCGCAGTTATCGGGGGCGGTACGGCAGGTCTAGGGGCTTACCGCGCTGCAAAAGCACACACTGACAGTGTCGTGATGATTGAAGGCGGCCCTTACGGTACAACCTGTGCTCGTGTTGGTTGCATGCCATCGAAACTGCTTATTGCAGCAGCGGAAAGCGTACACCAAATCGAGAAAGCACCGGCTTTTGGTGTTCACCCACAAGGTGATATCGTGATTAACGGCCGTGAAGTGATGGAGCGAGTGAAGTTTGAGCGTGATCGTTTTGTGGGTTTTGTTTTAGAAGGTGTTGATGAAATTCCAGAGCAAGACAAGATTTCTGGCTACGCAAAATTCTTAGACGACCAGACGCTACAGGTTGATGATCACACGGTTGTCACCGCTAAGCGTATTGTTATCGCCACCGGTTCTCGTCCTGCATACCCAGCCGTTTGGAATGAACTTGGCGACCGTCTAATCATTAACGACGACGTATTCAACTGGGATGATTTACCAGAATCCGTTGCGGTATTTGGCCCGGGCGTTATTGGCCTTGAACTTGGTCAGTCACTGCACCGCTTAGGTGTCAAGACCAAACTGTTTGGTTTGGGCGGTCAAGTGGGCCCAGTAACCGACCCAGAGATCATGGCTTACGCAGATAAAGCCTTCAATGAAGAGTTCTATCTCGATGCCGACGTAAAAATCGAAAGCATGAAACCTATTACCACTGAATCGGGAGAGCCACGTGTCGAAATCCAGTTCATTAATAAACAAGGTGAATTAGAAACGAACATCGTTGAGTACGTGCTAGCAGCAACAGGTCGTCGCCCTAACACTGACAAGCTTGGCTTAGAGAATACCTCTCTTGAACTTGATGAGCGTGGTGTGCCAGTTGCAGACCATTACACGCTACAAACATCGCGACCATCAATCTTCATTGCAGGTGATGCCAGCAACCAACTGCCTCTGCTACATGAAGCAGCAGACCAAGCGCGTATTGCGGGTGACAACGCAGGTCGCTTCCCTGAGATTCGTGCCGGCCTACGCCGATCTAAAATCTCAGCGGTATTCTCTGACCCACAAATCGCGATGGTGGGCGAAACTTACAAAGAGATCACCACCCGTTTAGGTACATGTGGTTGTTTCGCAACGGGTGAAGTCTCTTTCGAGAACCAAGGTCGTTCACGAGTGATGCTGCGCAACAAAGGTATTCTGCACGTATACGGCGAGCAAGGTACCGGTCGCTTCCTTGGTGCTGAGATGATGGGACCCAACGCAGAACACTTGGCTCACTTGTTAGCATGGGCACATCAGAACAAAATGACGGTTTCTGAAATGCTAGACATGCCATTCTACCACCCAGTAATTGAAGAGGGTGTGCGCACTGCGCTGCGTGACCTGAATGCGAAACTGCACTTAGGTCCAGAGATGGTGAAACACTGCCTAGACTGTGGTCCGGGTTGTTAATCTCGCTTGATTGAGACAGAACAGATAGATTAGAGACTAAAAAGGAAAGCCATTGGCTTTCCTTTTTTTTTAGCTAAACGCGTCAGTAAGTCAAAATCAAACCCGTCATTCCAGAACCGAGGTGCGAGGTATCTGGAACCTCTTAAAACCGTTACCTATCGCTAAAAACGAGAGAATCACTTCTCAGCAGCAATCACAGAGATCTCAACCAGTAACGCTTCGCGAGCCATGTCGCCCGTCACACATGCGCGAGCTGGAGCGTGACCTTCTGGAACCCATGCATCCCAAACCGCATTCATTTCTTGGAAGTCTTTCATATCTTTCAAATAAATCGTGGCTGACAGCATGTGCTCTTTATCACTGCCAGCTTGTTCCAGTAGGGCTTCCACTTTATCCAACATCGTTTGTGTTTGTTCTGTGATGTCTTTGGTTGCATCAGTACACACTTGGCCACACAGGTAGATAGTACCGTTGTGTTTAACAATACGGCTCATGCGTTGCTTGGTTTCTTGGCGCTCAATCATCAACTTTCTCTCTCAGTGTCACCCTGACCTAATATCTTGTGACGTGTTATTATTAAGGCAACAAGCATAACGCGAACCAAACCCAATATGACATGCCTTCAGTGCAATAAAAGTGAAAAAATCCGTAACAAACTCGGTCGTTGTCAGCGTTGCATGAATCAGCTGATGGTGTTGTCAATTTTGAGTTGGGGAGCATGGTGGCTATTTTTCAGAGAAGATCCAAAAACCATCAATGCCATCGCATTGATGATAGCTGCTAGCGCATTCAGTGGTTTGCTGTCATTGCATTGGATAATGAAGTTTTTCGTGTTGCCTTTCAGAAATAAAAAGCGTTAACGGATAGCCTTTATAACCCAATGCGAGCGATTCAATAGTCCGATAATTCAGCATAATTATCGATCTATCATCACTTTCCAAACCGAAAATAGAAAAAAGCCCCAGAACCAATCGATTCTGGGGCTTTCTTAGAAAATTCTAAGAAAAAGCAGTGGTACTTTAATAGACCGGGCTTTTCTTCGTTGGTTCCCAAAAAAGAGCAGATTTTTGATCTTTTTTGGGAAGACTATAAAATCAACCTCTTATGCGACATTCACCTTAGCGATAATCTGCTCGACCAAGTTCACTTCCAACGCCACTTCATCACATGCATGTTGACGAGGACACTGGTCGCAGTCTTTCAGCACTTTCTCTGGCAGTAGAGATTTTGACGTTGGTAAGAAGTCATGCTTCATAAAGAATTCAGGCGTACGAGTCAGTACAAACACCTTCTTGATCGCCATTTGTCGCGCTTTCTCAACCAAGTGCTGCACAATCGCGGTACCCTGACCTTGGCCTTGCCAACCTGCCTCAACACCGAGCGAGCGAATCTCCGCTAAACCAGAGTCATACACATAAAGTGATGCACAACCAGTCACCTCTCCATGATGCTCTGCGACCGCAAACGAGCCAATATCACGCACCAGTTCATTACGAGAGCGAGGTAGGTTTTCCCCCATGTTCGCCCAGTAAGCGACCATACCTTCCAATGCTTCAATATCCGTTAGACGAGCAGGACGAACCTTAACTATGGAGGTGTCACGCTGTGATAAACGCTTCTCCGCTTGGTCAACCGCGTAAGCCACTTGTTGTGGTGATACACCGCCTAGCGCGCTACGTTTTTCAAGACACGATTCAATGGTTAGGATGTCATACACATCCTCTTCGATCACCTCAGAGAACTCTTTCATCTCTGTGATGGTTAACTCTTCTAATGCGCAGCCTTTGGCAATCGCCGCGACGACCGTGACACCGACAATATGGTGAGCTTCACGGAAGGGAATGCCTTTTGCGACTAAGTAATCCGCCAGCTCTGTCGAGTTTGCATAACCTTGTTTCGCCGCTTCAAGTGTACGTTCGCCGTTCACTTTAATGCCATCGAAACACAGCGCTGCCATTTCCATGCAATCATTCCAAGTGTCTAAAGCGTCGAACAGACCCTCTTTATCTTCTTGCATATCCTTATTGTACGCCAAAGGCAGAGCTTTCACTGTCATCATCATTGCCGCTAATGAACCGTATACACGGCCAGTTTTGCCACGAATCAGCTCTAACGCATCAGGGTTTTTCTTTTGTGGCATCAGAGAAGAACCTGACGTCACGGTATCGGCTAACTCGATGAAGTTTGATTCACCTGAGTTGTAGAAAATCATATCTTCGGCAAGACGAGAAAGGTGAAGCATAGAGATAGAAGCAATCGACATCAGCTCCATCACATGGTCACGGTCAGAGACAGAATCTAGCGAGTTGCGCGTAGCACGATGGAAACCTAAGTTGTGAGCTAACTGTTCACGGTCCATCGGGTAGGCTGTTCCAGCAAGGGCACCAGAACCCAGCGGACATGTATCTAGACGCTTAATCGCATCACTTAAACGTGAATAATCACGCTCGAGCATTTCAACGTACGCCAAGCACCAGTGAGCAAAAGTGACCGGCTGAGCACGTTGTAAGTGAGTGTAACCAGGCAGCACGGTTTCTTGGTGCTGAGAAGCCACATTGACCATTTGGCTTTGTAGGCGATCCAATGCGAGCAATAGTTGGTTACCTTGTTGACGACACCACAGTTTAAGATCGGTCGCCACTTGGTCATTACGAGAGCGCCCCGTGTGAAGCTTTTTACCCAAATCACCGACTTTACCGATAAGTTGTTGCTCAACCCAGCTGTGAATATCCTCTGCATCAGAACGTAGAATCTGTTCCGGATCTTCCATCACTTCGAGCTTAAGCTCGTTCAGTGCTAACTCTAATCTCTGCTGTTCTTCTTCGGTTAAAACCTTGACCGACTGTAGAGCTTTTGACCAGGCAATAGAGCCCACAATGTCTTGCTCAGCCAATCGGTAATCAAAACGAAGAGAATCGTTAAAATCTTTGAACCGGGTGTCTGCTGCTTGGGTAAATCTACCGCCCCATAATGCCATTGTGTCTCTCCTAATTGCACAGTGCTCACTGTTTTTGCAAATAATAAGTCTGACTAATATTCAGTCTTTTTCTGATGGTTTAAACTTACGGCAATTCAAAATAAAAATAAAGTATTAATTCACTATTTCTACATATTTATTCACAGCGACCTACCTACTAACGGATCATGCCGTAACGCGAAAATTATAGAGCTTCAATACTCAAAACCGAAACGGATTTATTGGGCCAATCGATAAAAAATAAAAAAGCCCAATCACTAACCAGTAGTGAATGGGCTTTGATCATAATGTCTTGTTTGCTGTCCTAGAATGTTGCGCTAAAGGCTCGCTTCGTAAACCATTTTAGAATTATTTTTGGTTATTCAGAGCGCGAATACGGCTTGATAACGAGTAAAGACGAATGAAACCTTCAGCGTGGCTTTGGTCGTAAACTTCATCTTCACCAAAGGTTGCAAACTCTTCTGAATACAAGCTGTTGTCAGAACGCTTTTGAGTCACCGTTGCTTGCCCTTTATAGAGCTTGATAACCACTTCACCATTCACGTCTTGTGCTAACTCTTCTGTCGCGGCAAGAATAGACTTACATAGTGGAGTGAACCAACGACCATCGTATACCAGGTGAGAAGCCTTAACACCCAGCTCTTCACGGAATTCAAAAGCCGTTTTATCAAGAACCAGTTGTTCTACTGCACGCAGTGCTTCCATCATGATAGTGCCACCCGGAGTTTCGTAACAACCACGAGATTTCATACCCACAAGACGGTTTTCTACGATATCGATACGACCAACACCGTGCTTAGCACCTTTCTCATTGAGGTAAACCAGTGCGTTGTATGGCGTCATTGTTTCGCCATCAACCGCAACCACTTCGCCTTTTTCAACTTTCAATGTCACTGTTTCGGATTCGTTTGGCGCTTGCTCTGGGTCTACAGTCCAAGCCCAGCAATCTTCGTTAGGTGCGTTCCATGTATTTTCTAGAACACCACCTTCTGTAGAGATATGCCATGCGTTGGCATCACGCGAATAAATCTTGGTAAGAGAAGCCGTACAAGGGATGTTGCGCTCTGCAAGGTAGTCTAGACACTCTTCACGGCTCACAAGATCCCACTCACGCCATGGTGCAATGACGTGGAGGTCGGGGGCAAGCGCTGCGAATGCACCTTCAAAACGAACTTGGTCATTACCTTTACCTGTACAGCCGTGACACAGTGCGTCTGCACCGACTTTACGCGCCACTTCCACCTGTGCTTTCGCAATGATTGGACGAGCCATCGATGTACCCAGTAGGTATTTACCTTCATAGCAAGCGCCCGTTTTTAGCGTTGGGTAGATGTATTCAGCCACCATCTCTTCTTTAAGGTCTGCGATGTAACACTCAGAAGCACCCGACGCTTTTGCTTTCTCTTCGATACCAACTAGCTCTTCATCACCTTGACCTACATCCGCGACAAACGCGATAACTTCACAGTCATAGTTCTCTTTCAACCATGGAATGATGACTGATGTGTCTAGACCGCCAGAGTAGGCTACTACAACTTTCTTTACGTTAACTTTGCTCATTTTCTTTCTCCTAGTTTCCATACTGCACATGGCGGTCAGCGTTGGAAATGACTTCATAATTATATGTTTATTTAATTCGTCTAAATTCTTTAAGTAGTGACTCGTTGTGAGGCCTACTGAGGTAAAAACTGCGTCCCTATGCTTTTACCTGAAAACAGTTGTGTGAGTTTTTCTGGATATCGCCAAGTAGCAACTTCGATTGGTCGTCCAAGGTCGTTAGCGGCTTCTAGTGCGGCTTGAACCTTAACGATCATGCCGTCGGTAATCACTTTACCTGTAATAAGGTCATCCGCTTGTTGTTGATTAAGGCTCGGAATCAGGTGGCCTTTACCATCCAACACACCACTGACATCAGAAAGCAGCACTAATTCAGCATCAAGCGTGCCTGCAACCGCAACCGCAGCTTGATCGGCATTGACGTTCATCAGTTGGCCTTGTGACGTTAAACCAATCGAACTAATGATGGGCAGTGCGCCCGCATTGAGAATGGCTTGCAGAACCGTTGAGTCACCCGGCTCTGCCTTACCTACCGCACCCAGTTCAGGGTTCAGCTCACTCACTCTGCACAAACCACCATCGGCTAGGCTCAAACCAACGGCGTTGATACCGTCTTTAATGGCCTGACCTTGAAGCAGTTTGTTGGCCGTGCCCGCGAGCGCACCGGCGATCACTGGGATCTGGTCATAAGGGGTAACACGAAGCCCTTCTTTCTTAACGGTTTCGAGGTTCAACTTATTCATCAGGTCATCAACAAGGTAACCACCGCCGTGAACAATCACGATGGGTCGCTGTGCCTGTTGTCGATAAGCAGAGATGGCACCAAATAACTTGCTCAATGTTTCACCACAAGATAGCGCAGCGCCACCTAACTTTATGATTAATGGTTGATTATTAAGGGTCATATCTAGATTTCCTTACACTAATGCCGTTAATGGTGCAAAACCATACCGTAAATTCAAACACTGCATCGCTTGGCTAGATGCACCCTTTAATAAGTTATCAATCGCTGAAACAACGATGATGTGTTGACCTTGTACCTTCCAACCTAAGTCACAAAAAGGCGTCTGTTCTACATCTTGAATTCTTGGCAATGTCTCTTCGAGTAATCTCACCGCAGGTTTAGCTTGGTAAGCTTGCTCAAAGGCCTCTTGTATCTGTTGTTCTGTCACGCCTTCAGCCAGTTTCATGGTGATGGTTGCTAAGATACCGCGCTTAAAGTTGCCGAGGTGCGGAGTGAAAATCACATCACATCCTAAATGTGCAGCGATTTCAGGTTGATGACGGTGATTGAATACGCCATAAGCTTGCAGACTCACTTCGCAGAAGCTATTCACCATAGTCGCCTTGCGACCCGCTCCAGTCACACCGCTGGTTGCGTTAATCACAGGCCACTGGTTCTCATCCAGTAACTTGGCTTCAACCAAAGGCTTAATCGCCAGTTGTGATGCGGTTGGGTAACAACCTGCGACTGCAACAAGTTGAGCCGCTTTGATTTCTTGTTCGTTCCACTCAGCTAAACCGTAAGCCGCTTTATCTAGCCATTGTTCGTGTTGATGTTCAAACCCGTAGAACTTTTGGTAAAAGTTCTCGCCTTTAACTCTGAATGCACCCGATAGGTCAAACACTTGGCAATGGTTCTCTAGAAAGATTGGCGCTAAGTCATGACTGACCTCATGTGCCGTTGCGAGAAAAATCACGTCAGACTGCTTAGCCACTTCTTCTGGATTCGTTAATGGCTGTACTGACATATCAATCAAACCCGCCAACTTACCGTGCAGTGCCGCAATAGGTTTACCTGCGTCGACACTATTGGCTGAGACATATAAACCTGATAGCGTGAGCTCAGGGTGTCTGTTTATCATTAGAGCCAGTTCTGCTCCTGTGTAGCCGCTTGCGCCAATGATCGTGGTTTTCAACATCTCAACACATCCATTTTTGAGGTAAGTTACATTTCAAATTTGACTATTAATACTTAATTTTAGGCTTTATCTGATTTCTTATGCATAAAATATGATTTAATATGTGTTTTACCGACTTATAGTTTTCCTGTCAATAGTAGAAGTGAAGTAATTATGCAATTACCCAGTTTTCTTGAGGTCTATAAAGGCCTAATATCCACCGACTCTATCAGTTCCACCGACCCAAGCTGGGATCATGGCAATGAGAAAGTGATCGAAAAAATGGCTCAGTGGTTTACCGACTTGGGCTTTAGCGTAGAGGTCGTGGAAGTCGAACCCGGCAAGCATAATATGATCGCGAAGATGGGAACCGGTGAAGGGGGGTTATTGCTTGCTGGACACAGCGATACCGTGCCATTCGATGAAGGACGTTGGAACTTCGATCCTCACGCACTGACAGAGCACAACAACCGCTTCTACGGATTAGGCACCGCCGACATGAAGGGCTTTTTCGCTTTTATCTATGAGGCCGCGAAACAAATCGATTGGCGCAACCAAACTAAGCCGCTTTATGTGCTCGCGACCTGTGACGAAGAAACCACTATGTTGGGGGCTCGTCACTTCACTGAAAATGCACCGTTTAAACCGGACTACTGCATTATTGGTGAGCCAACCAGCCTTGTACCGGTTCGAGGACACAAAGGCCACGTAGCGAATGCTGTGCGAGTCACGGGTAAATCCGGTCACTCTTCTGATCCCGCATTGGGTGTCAACGCCATCGAGATTATGCATGAAGTGTTGTTTGCTTTAATGCAACTGCGTGACAAGTTAGTCAAAGAGTACCATCACCCGGGTTTCGCGATTCCAAGCCCGACTTTGAACCTTGGTCATATTCACGGTGGCGACAGCGCTAACCGAATTTGTGGCTGTTGTGAACTGCATTATGACGTTCGTCCTCTACCAGGAATTAGCCTCGATGGTTTGGATAATATGCTGCGTAACGCACTTAAAGAAGTAGAAGCAAAATGGCCAGGCAGAATTGAAATAACTCCCCTGCATGAGCCGATCCCTGGCTATGAGTGCCAACACGATCATCCATTTATCGGCGGAATGGAATCGGTGAGTGGGATTGAATCGCAAACGGTAAACTACTGTACTGAGGCTCCTTTCCTTCAAGAGTTGTGTCCAACCTTAGTGTTAGGCCCGGGGTCAATAGACCAAGCTCACCAACCGGATGAATTCTTAAGCTTTGATTTTATTGACCCAACAATTGATGTTCTGAGAAAGTCGATCCGTCAATATTGTTTCTAGCGATTATGCTAAATCCGAACATTCTAATGAAAGCCCACATAAAAAGTGGGCTTTATTCTGTTATCCCTGACATAGCCTGATCTTGTAATTAAATTTCACTTTATTCCAAGACATTGAAACGTTTACTTATCCTGTATTTTGAAAACAGATAATTGCAAATTTAGAATGCTTTATTTGACTAGATACGACACTTTTCGCTAGATTGTGTACTGACAAGGAACAATGGATGTAATTTTTTTACGAGGCAGGATGACAATGAACGAGAAATACGCCGCTCTTAAGAGTAACGTAAGCATGCTGGGACGCTTGCTAGGTAACACAATTCAAGATGCACATGGTGATGTCATTTTAGAGAAAGTGGAAACTATCCGTAAACTTTCCAAATCCGCCCGCGCAGGCAACAAGGCTGACCGAGACAGCCTAGTTGAAGAAATCAAAAACCTGCCGAACGAACAACTCACACCAGTGGCTCGTGCATTTAACCAATTTCTCAACCTCACCAACATGGCAGAGCAGTACCACACCATCTCTCGCCACTGTGAAGAACATGTTTGCGAACCTGATGTGTTGCAATCACTCTTTTCTAAATTAAACCAGAACAACATTAGCCAGCTAGATGCAGCACAAGCTGTTCGCGATCTGAATATAGAGCTTGTGTTAACCGCGCACCCAACAGAAATCACTCGTCGCACCATGATCAACAAACTGGTCAAGATCAACGAGTGTTTATCTAAATTAGAACTCAGCGACCTATCACAAAAAGAACGCGTGAAAACCGAACGTCGTCTAGAGCAGCTTATCGCTCAAGGTTGGCACTCAGATGTGATTCGTCAGCAACGCCCGACCCCGTTGGATGAAGCTAAATGGGGCTTTGCGGTTGTTGAAAACTCACTTTGGGAAGCGGTGCCAGATTTCCTACGTGAAATGGACGGTCGACTTAAGGGCTACCTTGGTGAAGGCCTGCCAATTGATGCACGCCCAGTACATTTCTCATCTTGGATGGGCGGCGACCGCGACGGTAATCCATTCGTCACGCACACCATCACCAAAGAAGTACTGCGCCTATCTCGCTGGAAAGCCGCTGATCTTTACCTAGGTGACGTAAACGAGCTGATTACCGAACTGTCGATGACTAAGTGTAATGATGCCGTTCGTGAGCTAGCGGGTGATGAGCACGAAGCATATCGCGCAATACTGAAGAGTTTACGCACTTTACTTCGCAACACACTCGAAGTATTAGATGCTGAAATTCAACACGTCGACGTGCCAAAGAAAGCAACACTACAAAACATCGACCAATTGTGGACACCACTTTACGCGTGTTACCAATCACTGCACGAATGTGGCATGGGCGTCATTGCAGACGGTTCTCTGCTTGATACCCTACGACGCCTAAAAGCATTTGGTGTGCATTTGGTTCGTCTCGACATTCGTCAAGAAAGTACACGTCACTCCGATGTTCTGTCGGAACTGACTCGCTACTTAGGTATTGGCGATTACGACCATTGGAGCGAGCAAGACAAAATTGCATTTTTAACCAATGAATTAAGTTCAAAACGTCCACTATTGCCTCGTGACTGGGAGCCTTCTGAACAGGTCAAAGAAGTTTTAGACACCTGTAAAGTGATTGCAGCTCAACCTCGCGAAGCCTTTGGTGCTTACGTCATTTCCATGGCTCGTACCGCATCGGATGTACTGGCAGTGCATTTACTCCTGCAAGAGTGTGGTTGTCCGTACCGCATGGATGTATGCCCACTGTTCGAAACCTTAGATGACTTGAACAACTCAGAAGCCGTCATGAAACAGCTTATGAGCATCGACTTATACCGTGGCTTTATCCAAAATCACCAAATGGTCATGATCGGTTATTCAGACTCCGCAAAAGATGCTGGCGTGATGTCTGCTGGTTGGGCTCAGTATGACGCAATGGACAAGCTGGTTAAGGCTTGTGAAGAAGAAGGAATTGACCTGACCTTATTCCACGGTCGTGGTGGTACGGTCGGTCGTGGTGGCGCTCCCGCGCATGCCGCACTTCTTTCACAGCCACCTAAGAGCTTGAAAGGCGGTCTACGTGTAACTGAGCAAGGCGAAATGATCCGCTTTAAGCTTGGTTTACCAGATGTTGCTGTAAACAGCTTTAACCTGTACGCCAGTGCGATTCTAGAAGCGAACCTTCTGCCGCCACCAGAGCCTAAACAAGAGTGGCGCGACCTAATGGTAGTGCTGTCTGAAGTATCTTGTGAGGCGTATCGTAATGTCGTTCGTGGTGAAGAGAAGTTCGTCCCTTACTTCCGTCAAGCAACGCCAGAGCTAGAGCTAGGTAAATTGCCTTTGGGTTCTCGCCCTGCGAAACGTAACCCGAATGGTGGCGTAGAAAGCTTACGTGCGATTCCATGGATCTTCTCTTGGAGCCAAAATCGCTTAGTACTCCCAGCTTGGTTAGGTGCAGGTGAAGCCATTCAATATTCGGTAGACCAAGGCCACCAAGCCCTACTGGAAGAGATGTGTCGCGAATGGCCATTCTTCTCAACTCGCCTGGGTATGCTAGAAATGGTGTACACCAAGTGCAACATGGAAATTGCTAAGTACTACGACCAACGTTTGGTTGATAAAGAGTTATTGCCGCTAGGTGAGTTACTGCGTGAACAGCTGCAAAAAGACATCAAAACGGTACTGAATGTAGAAAACAATGAGAACCTGATGCAAAGCGACCCTTGGGGGCTTGAGTCAATTCGTCTACGTAACATCTACGTTGAGCCACTAAATATGCTTCAAGCTGAACTGCTTTACCGAACTCGTAAGAGTGAAACACCACCAGCAGAGCTTGAAGAGGCGCTAATGGTGACGATAGCAGGCATTGCAGCAGGCATGCGAAATACAGGTTAACCAGTAATTACCACCACAAAAAAGACAAAAGGTCGCACTTAGCGACCTTTTTATTTGGCAAAACAGCCAGTAAAGAATATTTTATTATTTTTTTGGGTTATTTTGTCCATGTATTCTACTTTATGCTTATTATTTAGATATACTACCGCTCCACTGCAGAAGCACACCATAAAAATAATCTGCAGCATCTTGACCAACAACTTGGTCAACCTAGGTGATAAACGGCTTTATAAGGTGACATAACCAACAATGATGTTGGTAGCACTTAAACATAATCAATATAACGTGCCATTAGAAGCACACTTGTTGTTTAAGTATTTGTTCACTGTTTACCATTTGGATTTCAGACATGTCATTACCACACGTAATTCTAACCGTTTTAAGTACACGCGATGCTACTGGTTACGATATCACAAAAGAATTCTCAGCAAGCATTGGTTACTTCTGGAAAGCGAGTCATCAACAAGTTTATCGCGAACTCAATAAAATGGCTCAGAACCATCAAGTCACTTGCGTGCTTGAGCCTCAAGAAGGCAAACCTGATCGTAAAGTTTACTCTATCACTGACGCTGGTCGTGGCGCTTTAGGTGAATGGTTTGAGCAACCAACCGCACACCCAACAGTGCGCGATGAGTTTTCAGCAAAACTAATGGCTTGCGCAGTACAACCTTCTGGCGCGTACCGTATACAACTTGCTGAACTAGTAGAAGAATCTCGTAAATTGGTTTCTCACTACAAAGAAATTGAAGCGGCTTACTACGCAACACCATCAACGCTAGACAAGCAAGCACGCCTTGAGCGTCTGACTCTTCGTCGTAACCTACTCATCCGTGAAGCATGGATTATATGGGCTGAAGAAGCATTGTTAGAACTGGGCGCTATTGCTTAAGCAAGCTAGCAGCTAGAAAAATAAAAGGCTTGGACTGTTAAAGTCCAAGCCTTTTTTGTCTCTGTAGAATGTGTGATCCTATCGCCGATGGCGTTTTGCCAACCGTTTTAATACTAACCACAGTAAGTAAGTGTTCAGAAATAGCGCAAGAAAAAAGCTGGAGAACAAGGCTGCTCTTTTCGACAAGCAGCCTCGGTCAGTCGTTATTCTACAATCAAAAATTCTAACGAAGTTATCGAGGCTTTTAACAAGCTAGGATGACCCGTCATTTACTCCGATGGGTATAACTACAGCGTCGCAACTTGTGGGCGAACACCTAACGTATGACAAAGCGCATACGTCATTTCAGCTCGGTTTAACGTGTAGAAGTGGAAATCTTTTACGCCTTCACGGCTCAATGTACGAACCATATCAATCGCTTGGCTCGCACCAACTAACTGACGAGTGGTTGGATCATCATCCAAGCCTTCAAACTGCTTCGCCATCCAACCTGGAACTTTTACGTTATTCATGGCGGCAAAACGGGACGCCTGCTTAAAATTCGATACGGGTAGGATCCCCGGTATAATCTCAACCTCAATACCAGCAGCAACACAACGATCACGAAAGCGTAGGTAGCTTTCTACATCGAAAAAAAACTGCGTAATGGCACGGTTAGCACCGGCATCCACTTTACGTTTTAGGTTAATAAGATCAGATTGAGCACTTTTGGCTTCAGGGTGAACCTCTGGGAATGCTGCCACTGAGATATCAAAGTCGTGACGAGATTTAAGCAATTCAACAAGATCAGAGGCGTACATATCGGGAGCACCACCGCCAGGCGGAATATCACCACGCAACGCCACAATACTTTCAATGCCATTTGCCCAATAATCATCGGCTATTTGAATCAACTCTTCACGATTTGCATCAATACACGTTAAGTGTGGTGCTGCAACTAGACCCGTTTGGCTCTTGATCTCTTTAATAATTGAGTGGGTACGATCACGTTCACCCGAGTTTGCACCATAAGTGACTGATACAAACTTAGGTTGAAGAGTCTTTAAACGATGAACGGAATTCCACAAAGTCTCTTCCATCTTTTCACTGCTTGGTGGAAAAAACTCAAATGACACATTGATGTTGTCAGAAAGTTCAGCGATATTCTGATTCAAAGCGTCGATATGACTGGCGTGTGTGTATCCCATCTTACTCTCCCTGTGGCAAAAGCAACCACTAATCTCAAATTCCCAAACGACGTATAGACGTCTATATGTCCATAGAATGTATTGAATACGATTTAATGTCAACAGATCGATTATGAATTTTTCTCAAGAAGATCGTGAGTAAAACTTAAGATACTAAGTGGGGACACCAAGCAAAAAAAGCTGAAAACACATTGTGCTTTCAGCCTAATCGATACTAGTGAATAGTCGGTTGTTTACGCCATAAATAAGCTGATTACTTATTAAAACAAGCTCGACATTCTGTTTAAGTCAGATTGAATGGCGCCTGCGGTGACTTCACGTCCAGCTCCGGGACCTCGAATAACCAATGGATTGTCTTTATACCATTTGCTCTCAATAGCAAAAATATTGTCACAAGGCAGTAAATTCGCCAATGCGTGATCTTTTGACAACGCCTCGACCCCTACGGTGGCTTTACCACTCTTTTCTAAACGCGCGACATAACGTAGCACTTTTTGTTGAGCGTGCGCTTTTTCCAAGCGTTCAGCCAGTTCTTCGCTTAGCACTGAAGCTTTATCAAAAAACTCATCGACCGACAGGTCTTTCAACTCTTCAGGAACCAATGATTCTACTTTTACATTCTCAGGTTCAATCTCTAAACCCGACTCACGCGCCAAAATCACCAATTTACGCATCACGTCAGAGCCATCTAGGTCAGCACGAGGATCTGGCTCTGTCAGCCCTTGCTGCCATGCCAAATCAACCAATTCGCTAAACGGCACTGAGCCATCAAACTGTTGGAACAACCAAGATAGAGTCCCCGAGAAGATACCAGACAGTGCCAGGATGTCATCGCCACTTTCACGTAAATCACGTACGGTATGGTTAATCGGTAAGCCGGCTCCTACCGTTGCATTGTACAACCAGTGACGGCTGATCTTAGCAAAGGCACTTTTCACTTGGTGGTAATACTCGCTGGATGCCGAGCCTGCCACCTTGTTGGCTGAAATAAGGTGGAAGCCGTGTTGGGCAATTTGCAGGTATTTTGCTGCAAGCGCTGGACTCGCAGTGACATCAAGTACCACCACTTCATCATAGCCCTGAAGAGAACCCAAACGGTCAAGCCAATCGTCACCATTATTGGCAATGGCTTCATCATCAAAACGTTGACTGACGGAATTCGCATCAATACCTTGCTCATCAAACCAATACGTTTGGCTATCAACCACCGCAACCAAGTTAAAATTCATTCCATGGCGCTTTTCAAGTTCAGCCTTTTGCTCAGCGAACAGACTTAACCAACTTGATCCAATGTTACCCTTGCCACACAAAGCTATCGCAATACGCTTTTGCGCTTGAAATAGTTGAGAGTGTATACCTTTCACTAAACCCGATGTTTCACTTTTACGAAGCACAGCCACCAAGCTCAAGCCTGAATGAGCTTCCGAGATAAACTCAACCGGAGAACCCTTAAGCTGTTGGTAGAAACCGTAACAATGATTTGGATTTTTAGTGACTCCCGCCCCCACAGCAGCAATTAAAGAGAAACCTTCTTTAAGCTTAATTTCGGCTTCAATAGCATGATCTTGTAGGTACTCTAATGCACTGCCTGCTATCTCTTCGGTGTAGGCTAAGCGCAAGCAGTTTTGATCAGGTTCAAGCTCATAAGCTAGAGGCTCTAATTGAGCACGCTGAAGTCCTTCAAGAACTTCATTTTCTAGACGACCGAAATCATGTCCATGGCCGAAAGTTAGCTGAACAATGAAGACTTCATCCAAAGAGGTTATGATTTTTGCACCACGACCTGATGCCAGTACTCGCTCTATCTGCGTAGAGCCGGCTTCTGGCTGATAGCTGCAACGTAAGCTGAGATCCATAGCACTTTGAGCCACAGGTTGAAGCGTTCGGCTATGCAGCACTGGAGCCGCTAGGCGAGCCAATTCACTCGCTTCATCAAGGCGAAGCAGAGGCAATAAACACGCATCAGACACTAAACGAGGATCGGCGCTGTACACGCCAGCCACATCACTCCAAATGGTCACGCGCTCCACCTCAGCTAAAGCACCAATCACGGTCGCTGAGTAATCCGACCCATTACGACCAAGCAGTACCGTTTCGCCCTCACTGTTCTGAGCCATAAAGCCCGTAATCACCACACGGCAATGTGCATGCTGTGCCAGGACTTCTTTAATCAGAGGGTAAGAACGGGCACGGTCAACTTCCGGTTGAGCCCCCACGTCAGCTCGTAAAAAGGCACGCGCATCTTGAGCAACCGCTTGTAAGTCATGCTGGCACAACAAAGCCGCGAGTAGACGTGAAGACCAAACCTCACCGTGTCCAAGCACCTGGGCTTTTTGCGCTTCGCTCAAAGGGGCGGTTAGCTCACCCAAAGCGGTAAATTCCTGTTGAATGGTTGCCGTGAGCTGAATGGCAGCCTCACCTTCAAGCAGTGCTTCAATCAGTCCAAGCTGGAACTGACGAAGTGTTTGCAGACATTCATGTGCGATACGACCATCTTTATCAAGCGCTTCAACAAATTCAATCAAACGGTTGGTTGTTTTACCTGCGGCTGATACAACAACTAAGTCCGTTGCGGATGAGTAGTCTCTGAGAATATTGACCACACGTTGGTAACATTCAGGATTGGCTAAACTGCTACCACCAAATTTATGTAGCTGGCGAAAGTTTGTCATTATTAGGCCTCCCCTTCAGTGATAAAGTGCTGTGTTTTTTCAAAAGCTTGCTTGAGATCGTCAATGAGGTCTTCCGCATCTTCAAGGCCAACCGAAAGACGCAGCAGTTGCTGAGATACACCAGCCTCAGCCAATGCTTCTTCCCCCATAGCTCGGTGAGTCATAGACGCAGGATGACAAATCAGACTTTCAACACCGCCCAATGATTCTGCCAAAGAAAACAGCTCTAACTTATCAACAAAGTATTTAAGCGCTTCAAAAGAACCCGCAAATTCAAAACTCAACATACAACCAAAGCCCGATTGTTGTTTCTTTGCTATCTCGTGCCCCGGATGTTCAACAAGGCTTGGGTGATAAATAGTCCCCACCAGTTCTTGTTGTTGTAGGGCCGTCAGAATGTCACGAGAACTTTCTTCGTGAACACGCATACGCGCCCCCAACGTGCGAATACCACGGAGCGTCATGTAGCTATCAAATGGTGTGCCGGTCGCACCAATACAGTTGCCCCACCATGCTAGCTCTTCAGCATGCTCTTCTGTCTTAGTGACCACAACGCCACCAATCACATCTGAGTGTCCGTTGATGTACTTGGTTGTCGAGTGAATAACAAAATCAGCCCCCAGCTCTAATGGCTTTTGGAACACTGGGGTCAAAAATGTGTTGTCGACAGCAACCAGAGCACCCACTTCTTTCGCTTTACGGCAAGTTTCTGCAATATCAACCACACGAACCAATGGGTTCGATGGGGTTTCGATTAAGATCAACTTTGGCTTGAGCGCGATCGCCGCATCCAGTGCAACTTGATCCGATTGATCAACAAACAGAACGTTGAAATCACCTTTTAATGAGCGAGTGTTAAACAGACGGTAAGTACCACCGTAGCAATCGTGTGGTGCGATAATAAGATCATCACCACCTAGGAAAGCAGAAACCCATAAGTTAAGCGCCGAAGTACCACAGTTAGTGACAACCGCGCCTTTGCCCGACTCAAGCTCAAACAGTGCCGTTTCTAATAAACCGCGGTTTGGATTACCAGAACGAGTGTAATCGTACTTTGGCACTTCACCAAAAGCGGGAAAACCATAGTTAGTCGACAGATAAATAGGTGGGACAACGGCATGATGTTGCTTGTCTGACTCGATGCCCGTCCGTACTGCTATTGTTGCTGGCTTCCGGCTGCTCATAGGTGCTTCCTTACAAGTTTTGCGTCTGAGAATCACAGCGGCTGATCGGCATTTTGCGGCTGTGCTAGATATAGGTTATTCACTTTACTTCCATAAATGTGAGACGTCAACACTTCTAGACGTCCATATGTCTTTGCTTATGGCAGTAAATCCCGCTAAAATCACCACTATTAATTTATTCTAACAACTAAAGTGATGAAGGTACGCAATGGCCGACTGGAATGGTGAATACATAAGCCCATATGCTGAGCATGGAAAGAAAAGCGAACAAGTAAAGAAGATTACAGTTTCTATCCCTCTAAAAGTGTTAAAGGTTCTGACTGACGAGCGAACTCGCCGCCAGATTAATAACCTACGCCATGCCACAAACAGTGAGCTACTGTGCGAAGCCTTTCTACATGCGTACACAGGCCAACCACTACCTACGGATGAAGACCTTCGTAAAGATCGTCCTGACGATATCCCTGCTGAAGTGAAAAAACTGATGACAGAAATGGGCATCGAATTCGAAGCGTTTGACGAAGAATAAAAACAACTCAGTCACTGCCTTCATTATTGATTCGCTATCGCTGAACTCTATTTTTTGCATCACTGACTAGTTTTATCAGTGTGCTGTGAATCAGAGACATAAAAAAACCGACTCCCGATGAGTCGGTTTTTTATTATTCGTTTTCGTCTCGATAACGAAACGACGATATCAGACAACTATGTCATCCAGTTTCTATACTATATGTCTCTATGCCATATAATTAGCTGGCATCTCGATACGAGCTACGCCAGATTCAACCGCCGCTTCCGCTACAGCTCGTGCTACGCGAGGAAGTAGACGTGGGTCCATTGGCTTAGGAATGATGTAACCCTTACCAAACTCCAGTGTAGTCTCACCGGCAGCTGCCAATACTTCAGCTGGAACGTCTTCTTTTGCCAGTTCACGAATCGCTTTCACCGCCGCCAGCTTCATTTCGTCATTGATTTCGCTCGCACGTACGTCTAATGCACCACGGAAAATAAATGGGAAACACAGTACGTTGTTGACTTGGTTAGGGTAGTCACTGCGGCCTGTCCCCATGATTAGGTCAGAACGGACTTCGTGTGCAAGCTCAGGCTTGATCTCTGGGTCTGGGTTTGAACATGCAAACACAACGGGATTATCAGCCATCAGCGTTAGAGCTTCAGCAGGCAGTAGGTTAGGCCCCGATACACCCAAGAACAGGTCTGCGCCTTCGATAACCTCTTCAAGCGTGCGCTTGTCCGTGTTGTTTGCGAACAGCGCTTTGTATTCATTTAGGTCATCACGACGTGTATGGATCACCCCTTTACGGTCAAGCATGTAGATTTTTTCACGCTGAGCGCCACATTTAATCAGTAGTTCCATGCATGCTACAGCCGCTGCGCCAGCACCCAAACAGACGATCTTACACTCTTCAAGCTCCTTACCTTGAAGTTCAATCGCATTCAGCATACCCGCAGCCGTTACAATCGCCGTACCGTGTTGGTCATCATGAAATACCGGTACATCACAACGTTCAATCAGGCGACGTTCAATCTCAAAACAGTCTGGGGCTTTGATGTCTTCCAGGTTAATACCGCCGAATGTATCTGCGATATTCGCAACCGTATCAACGAACTCATCGATTGTGCGGTGTTTTACTTCAATATCGATAGAATCTAAACCAGCAAAACGCTTAAACAGGAGCGCTTTACCTTCCATAACAGGTTTAGAAGCAATAGGGCCAAGGTTACCGAGACCAAGAATCGCCGTACCGTTAGAGATAACAGCAACCATATTGCCTTTACCTGTGTACTTATAAACGTTATCGACGTTCTGTGCGATCTCGCGAACAGGCTCAGCCACGCCAGGGCTGTATGCAAGTGCCAGATCTTCTGCAGAGTTTGCAGGCTTCGTCAGGGCGACGGCAATTTTACCTGGCATTGGGAACTCATGGTAATCAAGAGCTTGCTGACGGAATTGTTCTTGAGGTGATAAATCTTGAGAGGATTGAGCTTGGCGGCTGTCTTCAGACATGGGTGTTAGTTCCTAGGATATTATTATTTGGGGGATCTTGTTCATGTTAATGGATGTACTTCAAAGTTCCTAGATGGCTACAGCTTCTGTCTCATTAAAAAACGAGATTTCACTACTAATAAGACCAGTGAGCAGTTGAAATTACTGCCACTTGTTGAACTTTTGAACGGATACTTATCGTGCATAATATGGGAAGCACATATAAGAATAAGCCTTCGCCATTGATGATGAATTGGCGCAGAATTCGAGCGGCCTAATATTCATGGCTTTCTCAAAGGCTAAACAACAAAAAAGGACACCGAAGTGTCCTTTTTTATGTCTAAATAGCGAGAATTACTTCTTGCTAGAAAGAGCACCAAAACGCTTGTTGAAGCGATCAACACGGCCGCCTGTATCTACGATACGTTGCTTACCAGTGTAGAATGGGTGACATTTGTCACATACGTCTAGGTGGATTGATTCTTTTGCTAGCGTTGAGTTGAACTCAAATGTGTTGCCGCAAGAACAAGTTGCAGTAACTGCTTTGTATTCTGGGTGGATTCCAGCTTTCATGGGATAACCTCAAGTAGGCCGTGTCGCTATACGATTCTAAGCCGCACACCACACGTAGTTAAAAAATAAATAAAGATACCGCTGCATCACTCAATCGCGATAAAGCCATACCTTTAAGGCGCAGTATAGTAATGAATCTGTGAGGTAGGATCAACTGATTTGATACATTTTTCACCAATAGTGTCTTTATTTCTTTTGTCGCAAAGATGATGGTGATGAATATTTGAGGAGGTGAGTCGTCTTCATGGGGCGACTTAGCCTTCTCTTGCAAACTGTTTCTCGAATTTAGCCGCCTTATCCTTTAGACTGTTCACTCTCGTCATCTCAGCAAAGCCGTCCCTTTATGCGTCCAATGATTGCCCGTGTGGCGCTGCCTGTCCCACTCGACAAGCAGTTTGATTACAAGATTCCCAACCACCTATTTCCGATTATTGGTGGTCGAGTCTCTGTGCCTTTTGGACGGCAAACCTTAACTGGGATTGTGACGGCCCTGGTTAACGAATCTGAATTCGAGCTAGACAAGCTCAAGCCCATTAAAGCTTTGTTAGACAATCAACCCGTTTGGCCTGAATCGGTCTACGCACTCTTGGTATGGTGCAGTCAGTTTTACCAATACCCACTGGGGGAAACCTTAGCCAATGCTCTGCCAAGCGCCTTACGAAAAGGCAAAGCGGCCGACTTTGCGACGCTTGTCGAATGGCAACTGACGCCATCAGGTCGAGATCAACTGATGCAAGGCTTTGGTCGTGCTGTCAAGCAAGCCAAAGTGATGCACATGCTTGAGCACGGCCCGGTTTCTCATCAAGAATTCATTGATGAAGAGGTGGGCAGCGCGGTACTTAAGACGCTGGAAGAAAAAGGCTGGATTGAATCGGTAGAGAAAAAGCCAAAACGCCATGCATGGCCTGTCGAACTCGAAAACGACCAAGACAAACCAAAACTCAATGCAGAGCAAGCCATCGCGATTGCGACCGTCAATAGCCAAACCGACTTTGGTTGCTTCTTGTTAGAAGGTGTCACCGGATCAGGTAAGACTGAGGTCTACTTAAACATGATCAAACCGATCCTTGACCAAGGCAAACAAGCGTTAGTTTTGGTTCCTGAGATTGGCCTAACCCCACAGACCATTAACCGCTTTAAGCGACGCTTTAATGTGCCGGTAGAGGTTATCCACTCGGGATTAAACGACTCCGAGCGATTGAATGCTTGGCTATCAGCACGAGATCAGATTGCTGGCATCGTCATTGGTACCCGTTCAGCGCTATTCACCCCCTTTGCTGATTTAGGCATTATCATTGTTGATGAAGAACATGACGCTTCTTATAAACAGCAAGATAGCCTGCGCTACCACGCTCGTGATGTCGCGATCATGCGTGCTCATAAGGCGCAAATCCCTGTCGTTCTTGGTTCAGCAACCCCCGCTTTTGAAACGCTGCACAATGCTCAAATCGGTAAATACAGTTACCTAACCCTCACCTCACGCGCAGGGGTCGCTTTGCCGACCACCAATAAAGTGTTGGATGTGAAGGGGGAATACCTGGAAAGTGGTTTATCTGCATCACTCATTGCAGAAATGCAAAGACACCTCAAAGCAGGCAACCAAGTGATGCTGTTTCTCAATCGACGAGGGTTTTCTCCGGCATTGATGTGTCATGATTGCGGTTGGACCGCCGAATGTAAACGCTGTGACGCTTACTACACCTATCACCAATACAGTAATGAAATGCGCTGCCACCATTGCGGCTCGCAGCAACATATCGTGCACCATTGCCAAAGCTGTGGTTCACAGAACTTGGTGACAGTCGGTGTCGGTACCGAGCAACTGGAAGCTCAACTAGGTCAGTTATTTCCTGAATACAAAACCGTTCGTATTGACCGAGACAGCACCCGCCGTAAGGGCAGCCTAGAGAGCGCGCTAGAGTCTATTCGTCAGGGGAAATACCAAATACTTATCGGTACACAGATGCTGGCTAAAGGCCACCACTTCCCTGACGTGACACTTGTGGCATTATTGGATGTTGATGCTTCTTTATATAGCAGTGATTTTCGCGCTTCAGAAAGATTGGCTCAATTATTCACTCAAGTTGCCGGTCGAGCAGGGCGTGCTAGTAAACCGGGTGAGGTAATCTTACAAACTCACCACCCAGAACACGGCTTGTTACAAGCGCTTCTTCACAAAGACTATAACCACTTTGCTCAAACAGCACTGGCGGAACGCAAACAGGCGATGTTACCGCCTTATACCTTTATGACTCTGTTTAGAGCAGAAGCGAATGACACGCACTTGGTGGAAGAGTTCTTACGTCAGGTACGTCACACATTGGAATCGCACCCTTTGTTTGACGACTATTGTATGGTGCTCGGTCCAACGCCAGCGCCATTAGCCAAACGAGCAGGTAAATCTCGCTGGCAGTTAATATTGCAAACACAAACGCGCTCGCTTATGCAGAAGCTATTAATGAGTGCAAAACCTGCGATTAATCTATTACCCGCTGCAAAAAAAGTGCGTTGGTCGCTCGATATTGAACCGCAAGATTTAAGCTAAACCCATCATGGTTAAAATTAATGGTGGGTTTATTCAAAAATATTTCATCTTTTTCATGACCCACCTCACACCAGTCGTGTGATTTTTGTTAATCTAACCGTAACTTTACTCGGATGAAACAAATAAAATATTGTCATGAAAAAAGGGTTAGCAACACTTTCATGATATTTGTTCAATCACACTTATTATTCGTGCCTTAGACAATTAGGCAGCAAAGGAACTTAAAAGAGGGTTTAATTTATGGCGACAATGAAGGATGTTGCCCAGTTAGCAGGCGTCTCAACAGCCACGGTATCACGTGCATTGATGAATCCTGAGAAGGTCTCCGTGTCTACTCGTAAACGAGTCGAGACAGCAGTGCTTGAAGCTGGATACTCCCCCAACACATTAGCTAGAAACTTACGTCGCAACGAATCAAAAACCATCATCACTATCGTTCCTGATATCTGTGACCCTTATTTCGCCGAGATCATTCGTGGTATTGAAGATGCCGCAGTAGAAAATGACTACCTTGTTCTGCTTGGTGATAGCGGCCAACAAAAAAAGCGCGAATCCTCATTTGTTAACTTAGTCTTTACCAAGCAAGCCGATGGTATGTTATTACTTGGCACTGATCACCCATTTGATGTCAGTAAGTCTGAACAAAAAAACTTACCCCCGATGGTAATGGCGTGTGAATTCGCCCCTGAACTTGAACTCCCCACCGTGCACATCGATAACCTAACGTCTGCATTTGAAGCCGTAAACTACCTCGCTCAGCTCGGTCATAAACGTATTGCTCAAATCTCTGGACCAGTATCGGCAACGCTATGCAAATTCCGTCAACAAGGTTACCAACAGGCACTGCGTCGAGCTGGGATATCAATGAACCCAGCATACAGCACCATTGGTGACTTTTCCTTTGACGCTGGCGCTCAAGCGGTTCGTCATTTACTGGCACTGCCAGAGCAACCCACCGCCATTTTCTGTCACAACGATGCGATGGCGATCGGGGCCATTCAAGAAGCAAAAAGGTTAGGTTTACGTGTTCCTCAAGACCTCTCCATTGTTGGCTTCGATGACATCCAATTTGCTCAATACTGCGATCCACCGTTAACCACGATTTCTCAACCTCGTTATGAAATTGGACGCCAAGCGATGTTAATGATGTTGGATCTACTGAAAGGCAATGATGTACAAGCGGGTTCTCGTCTACTTGAAGCAAAATTGGTCGTTCGAGGCACGACGGCACCACCACGACTATAAGCTTTCGAAATACCGATATCAGTCTGCAGCACATTTTAATATGTCGCTTCGATTTCTAGACTATTATCCTCATGCGATCTGGATTACCATGAGAGCAGAATCATCAACTATTGAATTGTCTTGTGGCTAAGAAAGATTATGTAACGCGTGGTCGTGGCACAAAAAAAACGACTAAAAAACAAGCTCCTCGCCGTAAACCTTGGCGCAGTGGCCTTTTAGCGATCCTCCTTGTCGGTGGTTTTGTTTATGGGCTTTACTTACTGAGTAATGATCCTGAGCCGCCAGCACCGGTTCCAGTCGTAAGTAAACCAACACCGAAGCCAAAACCAACGAAAGTGATCCCGCCCCCTCCTGAAGAGAAGTGGGACTACGTTGAAACATTGCCAAGCCGTGAGATTAAAGTACAAGCCAAAGAACAAACGGTCTCCAAGATCCCTTACGTCATGCAGTGTGGGGCTTACAAAACCTCAGCACAAGCCGAAGCTCGTAAATTGGATATTGCCTTCCAAGGCCTCTCGAGTGAAATCCGTAAAAAAGAAGGGAGCAGTTGGTATCGTGTGGTTCTAGGACCATACAAGTTTAAGCGCGACGCAGAGCGAGCTCGTCATAAGCTGCAACGAGCAAAAATCGAACCTTGTGCAATTTGGAAGGATACCGATTAGCGACGACGGCAATAACGCCGTTACATCTGCCATCGCCATACAACACCAAAAACCTCCTATTGTGGAGGTTTTCTTTTGTTCCCCCGCTTTAAACCCAATATCTTGACGACTTCCGTCGATAAGTTGCGCGACATCACTCGTGGTTCCTTGAATTATCCAACTATCATCCTCATATACTTTTCATACCCAAAGATAAGAATATTAAGAGGCCCTACTCGTGACTACCATAGTATCTGTACGTCGTAATAATAAAGTCGTCATCGCGGGTGATGGACAAGTATCTCTAGGCAATACTGTAATGAAGGGCAATGCCCGTAAAGTACGTCGCCTATACAACAACAAAGTACTGGCAGGTTTCGCTGGCGGTACGGCTGATGCTTTCACGCTATTCGAAAAATTTGAAAGCAAACTGCAAATGCACCAAGGCCACCTAACCAAAGCTGCCGTTGAGCTAGCGAAGGATTGGCGTAGCGATCGCGCGCTCCGTAAATTAGAAGCCTTGCTGGCGGTTGCGGATGAAACTGCGTCACTGATCATTACAGGTAACGGCGATGTTGTTCAGCCTGAAAATGACCTGATTGCGATCGGTTCGGGCGGCAACTTCGCTCAAGCTGCAGCGACTGCACTATTAGAAAATACAGATTTAGATGCGCGTGAAATCGCAGAAAAATCGCTGAATATTGCTGGCGATATCTGTGTGTTCACCAACCATCACCACACTGTTGAAGAACTAGAAAGCACCGTTGAGCTGCCAAAGCCAGAGTAACGAACGCTTCCATCAACAACCTTGTATTCAACCGTGATTAAAGAATTAAGGAAAAACCATGTCTGAGATGACTCCTCGCGAAATTGTTCACGAACTCAATCGCCACATTATCGGCCAAGACAACGCTAAGCGTTCCGTGGCTATCGCTCTGCGTAACCGCTGGCGTCGTATGCAGCTTGAAGAAAGCTTGCGTGTTGAAGTATCACCAAAGAACATCCTAATGATTGGTCCAACGGGTGTTGGTAAAACTGAAATTGCTCGCCGTCTAGCGAAACTAGCCAACGCGCCTTTCATCAAGGTAGAGGCGACTAAGTTCACCGAAGTGGGTTATGTTGGTAAAGAAGTGGAAACCATCATCCGTGATCTAACGGACGTTGCCATCAAGATGACGCACCAACAAGCGATGGAAAAAGTACAGTACCGCGCGGAAGAACAAGCTGAAGAACGTATTCTAGATGCCCTTCTACCGCCAGCACGTGATGCTTGGGGTCAGAACGAGCAATCAACTGAAGACACCACTTCTTCCAACACTCGCCAGATTTTCCGTAAGAAACTGCGTGAAGGTAACCTCGACGATAAAGAGATTGAAGTTGATGTCGCTGCACCGCAAATGGGCATTGAAATCATGTCACCTCCTGGCATGGAAGAGATGACGAACCAACTGCAAGGCATGTTCCAAAACCTAGCTGGCGACACCAAGAAAAAGCGCAAGATGAAAATCAAAGACGCATTCAAGGCACTGACAGAAGAAGAAGCTTCAAAGCTTGTCAATCAAGAAGAGTTAAAAGAGAGCGCAATCTTCAACGCTGAAAATAACGGCATCGTATTCATCGATGAGATCGACAAAATCTGTAAGCGTGGCGATAGCTCAGGCCCAGATGTCTCTCGTGAAGGCGTTCAACGTGACCTACTGCCTCTTATTGAAGGCAGTACAGTATCCACAAAGCACGGTATGGTGAAAACGGACCACATCTTGTTCATCACATCAGGCGCATTTCAAGTGGCTAAACCCTCTGATCTGATCCCTGAACTACAAGGTCGTCTGCCTATTCGTGTAGAACTTGAAGCCCTGTCAGCGAATGACTTTAAACGCATTCTGACTGAACCCAAAGCCTCTCTAACAGAGCAATACATTGCCCTAATGAAAACAGAAGATGTCAACATCGAGTTCACTGAAGATGGCATCAACCAAATTGCTGACGCAGCATGGCGCGTAAACGAAACCACTGAAAACATTGGTGCTCGTCGTCTACACACAGTAATGGAGCGTCTGATGGATGAGATTTCATTCAACGCAACAGACAAAGCTGGCAGCAAACTCGTGATTGATGAAGCTTACGTAACATCGAAACTTGGCGAATTCGTAGAAGACGAAGACCTAAGCCGCTTCATTCTGTAGCACACGAAATACCAACTTAATTGCTCTATCTCAAAGAAAGAGCAGCTAATCGGTGAATTCAAGGCCCACTTTCGAGTGGGCTTTTTATTACTCGAAAAATGGGCGTATACTCCAATCACAGCATGAAATGAATACTTACAAAGAAATTGACCTAAGATGAAACAATCTCTACTGATTTGGCTTGATGCCGCACGACCGAAAACACTGCCTCTCGCACTTGTCTCTATTCTTACAGGAAGTAGTTTAGCGTTCGCCAGCGATCAGTTTTCTTTATCAATAGCACTACTGGCCTTGTTAACCGCGACGCTATTACAGATATTATCGAACCTAGCCAATGATTATGGTGATGCGGTTAAGGGGACAGACAACGACAAGCGCCTTGGGCCGACACGTGCGATGCAATCTGGCGTGGTGACCGCAAAAACCATGAAGCAAGCAATCGTGATCAACATCGCCTTGACCATAATTGTAGGCCTAATCCTGATTTTCTATGCGTTAAACTCCATTGAAAGTATCTTATCTTTCATCGCATTAGGCGTATTAGCGATCGTTGCCGCTATCGCTTACACCGTCGGCAATAGGCCTTATGGGTATATTGGACTTGGCGATCTATCTGTCTTTATTTTCTTTGGCTTATTAGGGGTTTCCGGCACGTATTTTTTATATACAGGCCATGTTGAACCCAGTCTGTTTTTACCCGCGCTCGGTTGTGGATTGATGGCCGTTGCAGTGCTCAATATCAACAACATGCGTGACATCGAAAACGACAGCGAGTGTGGTAAGCGTACGATGGCAGTTCGATTAGGCCAGCGCAAAGCCAAACACTACCATTTCGCACTGCTTGGTTTTGCCCTTGTGTCTTTTGCTCTTTACCTACTGATTCAAGAAAAACCGATCTGGATTAGCCTACCGTTTTTACTCAGTGCGGTTATTGTCTACAAGCATGGTAAGGCTGTTTGGAAAACAGAGGAACCCGCACAGATCGCGCCAATGATGCCTGCTATTGTCAAATGCTCACTGGCCACTAACCTATTGTTTGCAGGGGTTGTTGTAGCTCAAACTCTATTGAGTTAGTGGCGACTAATCATTGCAAAGGGATCCAACGCCGATATACTCAAAGTAAGCTCATTGTTCAAAAGGTACGCTAATGGAATACAACACTTCAGCACTGTGCGACATCTATTTAGATCAAGTCGATGTCGTGGAGCCAATGTTCAGCAACTTCGGTGGACGAGCATCTTTCGCCGGGCAGATAACGACATTAAAGTGTTTTGAAGATAACGCTTTGATTCGCTCCGTATTAGAACAAGATGGCTTGGGACGAGTGCTGTTAATTGATGGCGGCGGCTCATTACGTAAAGCGCTGATCGATGCTGAGATTGCCCTACTTGCCGAAGACAATGAGTGGGAAGGTATTGTGGTTTACGGCTGCGTTCGTGAAGTCGATGAGCTTGAAGACATGAACCTAGGTATCCAAGCCTTGGCTTCTATCCCTGTCGGTGCTGGACAAGAAAATATTGGCGAGGTTGACGTACCAGTCAACTTTGGCAGCGTAACCTTCTTACCTGAAGATTACCTCTACGCCGACAACACCGGCATCATTCTTTCGGCAGAGCCTTTAGATGTAGAACTTGATCTGGATGTTGAAGAAGAGATCGAGTAACTCACTCAATCAATCAATCACCAAGGACAAGAACACAAACAAAAACGCCCGCTACTCAGTAGCGGGCGTTTTTGTTAAATCCGAAGAGCCAATTACTCTACGTCATCCATTTTACCAAGAAGGTTACGGATACGATCTTGCCATGCCGAGTGCTCTTCCTGCATTTGCTGAGTTTTTTGCTCTAGCTCGTAACGGCTTGCTTTAAGCTCACCGGCTTCTGTTGCTAGTGCTTGTTTCTCTTCTTTAAGCTCTTCGACTTCCATTTGAAGAAGTGCAATAGTATCTACTGCTGTTTGAATTTTTGCTTCTAGCTGCTCTAGTACTTCAAAAGACATTCTGGCCTACCTTTAAGTTATCCGTTTGATGGTGGAAGTTCACTCCACTTATTCCCCATTCTACTCAGCAGCGCAAGGATAAACACTTAATATATTCGATATTTTGCACTATTCGATGAAAAAAACAGCGTATTTTACCGAATATTGACGTGGGCTATCACCGACACAACGACAGGCTGAGTATTTTGAAGCTAATTCACGGTTTTCCAATACAAATTGATCAAGAGCAATCCTCAAAAAACAAAAAGGCAAACGTTTACTTTTGGATATGGTAAAATTCGCCGCGAGATTTCTATCCCCCCCTCTTTTTTTTAATTTTGGAGCCCGCATGAAACGCGATTTAGCAATGTCATTCTCTCGTGTCACAGAAGGTGCCGCATTAGCTGGTTATAAGTGGCTTGGCCGTGGTGATAAAAACGCTGCCGATGGCGCTGCTGTAGAAGTCATGCGTAGCCTACTTAACAAAACCGAAATCAGCGGTGAGATTGTTATTGGCGAAGGTGAAATCGATGACGCCCCTATGCTGTACATCGGCGAGAATGTCGGTATTGGTGGTGATGCAGTCGATATCGCCGTTGACCCAATTGAAGGAACACGCATGACAGCAATGGGCCAATCGAATGCATTGGCTGTATTAGCGGCTGGTGAAAAAGGTAGCTTCCTTAAAGCGCCTGACATGTACATGGAAAAACTGGTGGTTGGCCCTGGCGCAAAAGGGGCGATTGACCTAGAACTGCCACTCACAAAAAACCTAGAAAACATCGCCAAAGCTTTGGGGAAAACACTTGATACACTGGTTGTAACAACACTTGCTAAGCCACGTCATGCTCAAGTGATTGCTGACATGCAAGCGATGGGCGTACGTGTATTCGCAGTGCCAGACGGTGATGTTGCCGCTTCAATCCTAACCTGCATGCCAGACAGCGAAGTGGATGTCATGTACTGCATCGGCGGCGCACCTGAAGGGGTAGTTTCTGCGGCTGTGATTCGCGCACTCGACGGCGACATGCACGCCCGCCTTCTTCCTCGCCATGAAGTAAAAGGCGATACAGAAGATAACCGTAAACACGGTGAGCTTGAACTCGAGCGTTGTGCTGAAATGGGCGTAACGGCGGGTATTGTGTTGAAGATGGAAGACATGGCTCGTAGCGATAACGTTGTATTCTCGGCAACAGGCATCACCAAAGGTGACTTGCTAGAAGGCATTACTCGTCAAGGCAATATTGCAACGACTGAAACGCTACTTATCCGTGGTCGCTGTCGTACCATTCGTCGCATCAAGTCTATCCACTACCTAGAGCGTAAAGATCCTGAAGTTGTAGGCCACATCCTGTAAACCTATACTAGATTCAACAGAATACGCAAAGGCTGATACTTGGTATCAGCCTTTTGTTTTATGACCCTAAAAGCATCGCACCATTCACTGTCGATGCCGTAAGCGGAGTTAACATAGTAAATAGTTTGCTTTATAAACACCTTACCCCATAATAGTAAGGTTCATAAGGTAGGGATAATATGAAAACAAGCGACAAAATCTTACAAACCATTAAACGTAAAGGCGCGGTAACCGCAAAGCAACTGTCAGAAGAATTTGGCATAACTACAATGGGAGCTAGGCAGCACCTACAAAGTTTGGAAGATGACGGTATTCTTGCGTTTCATGACGTCAAAGTAAAAGTAGGTCGCCCAACTCGCCATTGGTCACTGACTCAGCAAGGTAATAGCCTGTTTTCAGACCGACATGGCGTCCTCACCATTCAAGTGATTGATGCTGTAGAAAGCCTATTCGGTAAAGAAGGCTTGGCTAAAGTGACCGCTGAGCGTGAACAACATACGTTCAAGCAGTATCAAACCGCCCTATCTGGCTGTAATAATCTGTACAGTAAGCTTGAAAAACTCACTCAGCTTCGCGAAGAAGAAGGTTACATGGCAGAGCTTCAAGCACATGACGATCATTACATCTTGATTGAAAACCACTGCCCTATCTGTAAAGCGGCAACTCGTTGTCCTAGCTTATGCCAGTCAGAACTCAATGTTTTTCAAAAATTGCTCGTAGGCGAGTGTCATGTAAGTCGCACTGAACATATTATTGCTGGAGAGAGACGCTGTACCTATACTTTAACGCCAGTCCTCTAACCGTACATTATTCAACGTGTCTCAAAATTAAGAAAACGCAAAGCGTTCAACATTCACACCACTTTCTCTCTTAAGCTTAAACAATACAACACAGATTTAAGCGAAGGGAAGAATGATGCGACCTCCCCACCCAGATCAAAAACTGCCTCCTTTTGATGAACTCGTCCAACTCGCAAAAAGCAACCCGACTGCGTTCAATCAATTCAAACACAAGATGTGTGAACAAATGATTTGCTCAGCATCAGAGACCATGCAAGACAGGCTTCGCGCTCAACAAAGTCATATCGATTTAGTGGTTAGCCGTTGTAAAAACCCACACCACACCAATGTCGTGCTCATGCAAGAGTTGCGCTGTCAGGTCTGTAAATTCCAAGCGGCTCTCAAAGGTCATTGCGGTTTTAAAGAACCTGAACCTAAAAATGTGGTGCCTTTTAAGCCGAATACCGAACCCAAAATGTACTAAAAGTCGAAATAAGTTAAAAACAAAAACGCCTTAAAAGAAAAGGGAGACAATGCTCCCTTTTCACTTATCTACCATTCCGCTTTTAAACGGGAGCCTCACCGTAATTATTGCGGCCCTCTGTGCCTTTCAACAAGCCACACTCAATCAAAATCCATAAGCCACACACGAGTGCCGCAACCGTCGCTACCATATTCATTGGCGATACCGAGTCGGTTGTGGTCGCAGCCATTGGCGAAGCTAAACGACCCAGTACTAGAGGCACATTCAACAGCAACCAGTAGTTTGACTTATTGCGATCATGCCAACGCTTAGCGGTCACGGCAAGGTCTGGGACCGCAAGCAAGATTAAGAAGGTTGGTAGTAGGATATAAGAATAAGCTGGGAACAAAACAGAAATACCGGAAGCAAAGCCAGTGATCGCTATGTAATAGAAAATATTCCAAATCCAATAAGTCTTACGACCAATTCTCCCTCTGAAAGAGAGCAGTAAATCTTTCATCGACATCTTAAATACTCAAATTTGTACGCCGCTAAAAGTCAGCAGCAATGGTTAGTTGATTACTTTTTGAAAGCACGCTTTGTCCATATCACGAATGTTCACCGTTAAACTTCTCACATGGCTAGCTTGCTCTTGTAAGGTTATCATCAATGCACGTGACAATTCTCGCTTTTGCTCTTCCGTTCGTCCCGAAAGTAGCTCAAAGCTGATATGAATAAAGTCTACACTATCTTCCTCCTCACCGACCAACCAATTATGACAACGCAATGAACGCGACTTAATCGATGGGATATCAAACAAGCCACAAGTGAGTGCAACTTGATGGAGGTCTTCCAGTAAACCTTGAATATTCACTCGCTCATCCACTGAGTTGGAGTACTCCAGAACTAAATTCGGCATGGTTACTTCCTGTTATTAATGCAATCGTTTGTCCCTTAATAGCAACTAACGATGAAAAATCCGAGAAGTTCGCTATTATTCTGTCTGTCGGATCACTGATATATGCTCAAAATCTACTCTGACCAATGAGTAAGATCCAAGAAAGTCATGACCACAGTCATGATCTGTTGGTATTAATCTGTTATATTATTTCGTAATAAAGTTTACTTTTTTACATTCGATTTATTTAAATACTTTGGAGATATCCTTATGCGTCATCCTGTAGTTATGGGTAACTGGAAACTAAACGGCAGCAAAGAAATGGTTGTTGAACTACTAAACGGTCTTAACGCTGAACTTGAAGGCGTAACAGGCGTAGACGTAGCAGTTGCTCCACCAGCACTTTTTGTTGATCTTGCGGAACGCACACTGACTGAAGCGGGCAGCGCGATCATTCTAGGTGCTCAAAACTCTGACCTAAACAACAGCGGTGCTTTCACTGGCGACATGTCTCCAGCTATGCTTAAAGAGTTCGGCGCTTCTCACATCATCATCGGTCACTCTGAGCGTCGTGAATACCACAACGAATCAGACGAGTTCGTCGCTAAGAAATTCGCTTTCCTAAAAGAAAACGGTCTTACTCCTGTTCTTTGTATCGGTGAATCTGAAGCTCAAAACGAAGCAGGCGAAACGGTTGCAGTATGTGCTCGTCAACTTGACGCAGTTATCAACACTCAAGGTGTTGAAGCTCTTGAAGGCGCTATCATCGCTTATGAACCAATCTGGGCTATCGGTACTGGTAAAGCAGCGACAGCTGAAGATGCACAACGCATCCACGCTCAAATCCGTGCACACATCGCAGAGAAATCTGAAGAAGTTGCTAAGAAAGTTGTTATCCAATACGGCGGTTCTGTTAAGCCAGAAAACGCAGCAGCTTACTTCGCACAACCAGACATCGACGGTGCTCTAGTTGGCGGCGCAGCTCTAGACGCGAAAAGCTTCGCAGCTATCGCTAAAGCAGCGGCTGAAGCAAAAGCTTAATGTAAACGTCACCGTTTAGATTAGATGAAAGGTCAACTTAGGTTGGCCTTTTTTATTACCTGTCATTCCTGAAACCTCAGACGACAGGCACAAAAAAACCGCTGAACAATCAGCGGTTTTTAAATACTTTTAAGCAAATGCTAAGCGTGGCTTAGAACAACTCTTCTGCAACGCGGAACAGCTCAGAACGGTCTGGGTTCTGCATGTTCTCGATACAATCGATGATGTCGTGGTGAACCAGTTCTTCTTTCTCGATACCAACACAACGACCACCGTGACCTTCTTGAAGAAGGTGAACAGCGTAGTTACCCATGCGAGAAGCCAGTACACGGTCAAATGCAGTAGGACGACCACCACGTTGGATGTGACCAAGAACCGTTGCACGCGTTTCACGACCCGTTGCAGATTCGATCTCTTTAGCCAGTTCGTTAGCATCCATCATTAGCTCAGTTAGAGCAATGATTGCGTGCTTCTTACCTTTCGCAATACCATCTTGGATATTGTTGATAAGCTGTTCTTTATCTAGGCCAGTCTCTGGAGTAATGATGTACTCACAACCACCCGCGATTGCTGACATAAGCGTAAGGTCACCACAGTGACGACCCATGATTTCAACAATCGAAATACGTTGGTGAGAAGAAGACGTGTCACGTAGACGGTCGATTGAATCAATAACAGTATTAAGCGCTGTTAGGTAACCGATTGTGTAGTCAGTGCCCGCGATATCGTTATCGATTGTGCCTGGAAGACCGATACATGGGTAACCCATCTCAGTCAGCTTCTTAGCCCCCATGTAAGAACCGTCACCACCGATAACAACCAGTGCTTCGATACCGTGCTTCTTAAGGTTCTCGATGCCTTTCTCACGAACGGCAACATCTTTGAACTCAGGGAAACGTGCCGAACCTAAGAAAGTACCGCCACGGTTGATCACGTCAGATACGCTTGAACGGTCAAGCTTTTCGATACGATCTTCAACAAGGCCTTGGTAGCCATCGTAAATGCCGTAAACTTCAATGCCAACGGATAGTGCTGTACGAACTACACCGCGAACTGCTGCGTTCATGCCTGGAGCGTCACCACCACTGGTCAAAACACCGATCTTCTTAATCATGCTCACCCTCGATTTTTGGGAATCTATTATTCAATTCTTATTATTGCTGATTGTATATCAACAAGATTTTAAATCTATATTTGTGCGTTATGTTACATTTCCTCAACAGGAATAGCACTCAAATCGCGTAAAATTATGTAACATTTCTACTTCTGTAAGAGTATTACAGTTTTACTCAATAACTTTGTTGATTCATATCAGAATCAACATTAATTGTTATATGGTGTTTTTCTCACCAACGAATGGGGTTTCGTTACTCACTCTAGTTGAAAAGCACCCGACTTGCCATTTACGAACACCTTTTGAAAATCATTACCATGAATGCAATTTCTGCTGTTTCTCTGGTCCAAATACAACCGAATACGGATCTTGATGAATTAATACATCAGCATCCGGAAAAACTGAAATAAGCTTAGCTTCTACTTCGTCAGAAATACGGTGTGCTTCAATCAAAGGGATATGGTCCTCAAGCTCTAGATGCAATTGAATGAATCGAATCGGCCCCGAACGGCGCGTCCGTAATTGATGGACACCCAACACGCCTTCCACCCTCAACGCCGTCTCCTTGATCTGTTTAAGCTCTTCATCAGGTAGTTTTCTATCTAACAGTGATTGGATCGCTTCCATCGCCATTTGGTAAGCGCTGTAAAGAATGTAGATACCGATACCAATCGCAAACACCGAGTCCGCTTGACCAATGCCAAACCAGCTCAGTGCTAACGCAAGCATAATCGCCGCATTCATATAAAGGTCTGATTGATAATGAAGTGAGTCGGCTGCGATCGCTTGGCTGCCCGTTTTTTTCACGACATACTTTTGAAACCGAACCAGACCAAAAGTCATTACAATTGCGAAGACGCTGACGTAGATACCAATTTCAGGAGAATTCAACTCGTGGGGTCTAAAGAAGCGTTCAATACCATTAAGAATAAGAAAACAAGCGGAGCCAGAAATAAACATGGCTTGTGCTAATGCGGCGAGAGACTCCGCCTTACCATGGCCAAAGGTATGTTCTTTATCGGCCGGCTGTAGAGAGTAACGAACGACCACAAGATTAACCACTGAAGCGGCAATATCCAACAATGAGTCAACCACAGAAGCGAGTAAGCTGACGGAACCGGTCACCCACCAAGCTGCAACCTTCACAACCAATAATATAGAGGCGATGATGGTGGCAGCCCAAGCGGCGAGCGTAACTAAACGTGCGTATTCTTGTTTCATAAACTGACTATAAAGTGACTGATATTACGAAGTATAACTTGCAAATACCCAATTGAATATGACGGCCATGATGTAATACATTCATTTTTCAGGATCAAAAAAAGCAGCACACGGCCGCTTATTTTTGAGACTGTCATTCAGTCAGTTTTGTATCGCATGAATTATTTCTTTTTGTTCATGCGCTTTTCCATTTTATCAGTACACTGAGTCATGCGTTCTTGTTGGATTTCTTTCAGTTGCGTTTTTTGCTCAGCGGTTAGTACGCTCATCATTTGATGTTGCTTCTTAAGCATGGCGACGCGACGCTCAGTTTGCTTTTTAACCATTTGGCTTGCAAGGTCGTTTGCTGCAGCCTCATCAAAGTTGTCGGCCAAAACCAATGCTTGAACTTTTTCATGGTGAGCTTTCATTTGCGCCATTTTTCCAGCTCTGTTTTCACCGCGCTGTGCTTTCATCTCGGCACGATTAGCCTCACGCATCTCTTTTAACTGGTCTTTTTGAGCATCAGTCAAGTCTAGTTGGCGCATCATTTTCTTATCGAAATCACCACACTTACTGTGCATACCATGCATACCTTTATGGTCACCTTTATCGCCACCGCCGTATGCATACGCACTTGCTGTGCCTAACATCAGTGGAAGTGCCGCAGCGACTAGTACAAGTTTCTTCGTCATTTTCATAATCTTTGCCTCAATTCAGTATAATCATTCATGTGTTGCGTTTTTCTCAGCGCGTAGATATAGATTAGTCTTTCTCTCGTAAAGTGACGTTTAGAAAGCGTAAAGAATCGTAAAGAGTACAAGCTGACGAATAATTAGCAGTATTATTAACACGTAAATAACCGATTAAGGCTTCCCTATGGCAAACATTCTTCTGATTGATGACGACACAGAATTAACCAGCTTACTTAACGATATTCTGAGCTTTGAGGGCTTCACTGTTTTTGAAGCTAATGACGGCTATGCCGGACTCGAAGCCATTAATAATAAGATTGATCTGATTCTGTTGGATGTGATGATGCCGCGCCTCAATGGCATGGAGACACTAAAGAAACTGAGAGAAAACTGGGAAACGCCAGTGCTGATGCTGACCGCAAAAGGCGAAGAGATCGACCGTGTCATAGGGCTTGAGTTAGGTGCAGATGATTACTTACCAAAACCGTTCAGCGACCGTGAACTGCTCGCGCGCATTCGAGCTATCTTGCGCAGAACGCAGAACAACGCGACACCTAAATCGAACAACGACACCATCCAATACCAAGACATCGAGGTCTTTCCGGGGAAACAAGAGGCTTACTGTAACGGTCAAATCATTGATCTCACCACGACTGAATTTGCCTTGCTGAGCCACCTAATCCAAAACCCGGGGCAAGTGATCACGAAAGAGGTATTAAGCTTAGATGTGTTAGGTAAACGACTGGCGGCATTTGACCGCGCGATTGATATGCATATCTCTAATCTGAGAAAAAAAATTCCAGCACGAAGTGACGGTAAATCTCGTATCAAAACCTTACGTGGCCGCGGCTATTTATTGGTGGAGGAGGATTAATGCGTATCCCCAAAATCACCAGCTTATATGGACGTATCTTTGCCATCTTTTGGTTCACCATGTTACTGGTGCTTATATCGGTACTGTCATTGCCACATTTAGACCCAAGAGTCGCTCGCAGTGTCCCTACCGATCATCTCAATAAATTAGAACGCATCGCTAAGGGTGCAGAAAATCGCTACGCAAGGGAGCCAAACTTGGGCAAGATTATCTTCCAGCTCGAAATGCATCAGAACCACAAAGACTCTCGCCCACGTATCTACTTAACGGACCGAGAAGGTAATGTTCTGACCTCGAAAAGACAGTCTGACTACAAGCAAAAAGCGATTCGTAACTTTGTTACCTTGATAGATAATCCAGAGGAACCAAAACAAAAGCTGTACGGACACTACATGATCGCGGGGCCTGTTCCAATCACACTCGCCGGTGAAGAGCTACTAATGTATGCTGGAATAAAGTGGAATCAGCCCCCACCGTTTTTACTGAGGCTGTTTGATAAACCGTTACAACTATTACTTGCCGTGATGCTGGCGAGCACCCCACTATTACTTTGGTTAGCTTGGGCACTAAGCCAACCCGCACGACGGTTAGAACTCGCAGCACAACGCGTTGCGAAAGGTCAGTTTGAAGTCGATCCTCTACTGGAAAAAGGCACTTCAGAGTTCAGACAAGCCGGTGAGAGTTTTAACCAAATGGTCGAAGCCGTGAATCAGATGATGTCAGGGCAGCAACGTTTACTGTCTGATATATCCCATGAATTACGCTCTCCATTAACTCGACTACGCATGGCCAATGCACTAGCAATACGTAAGCAAGGCGACAGTCAAGAACTCGAACGTATCGATACTGAAGCACAACGTTTAGAGCAGATGATCAGTGAGCTTTTAACTTTATCTCGTATGCAAGTCGATAGTCATATCACTCGAGAAGTGCAACCCTTGTCGAGCTTATGGGAAGAGATCTTAAAAGACGCAGAGTTTGAAGCAGAACAAATGGGTAAGCAGCTAGTCTTCTCAGACATCCCAGATCGCTCTATTTCAGGCAACCCAAAGTTGTTAATGAGTGCGCTAGACAATATTACTCGCAATGCCATCTACTACGGTAAAGACCACGTGGATGTGCAATTCAGTGTTCAACAAGACCAGTTGACGATTTGTGTCAATGATAATGGGGATGGTGTGTCAGAGGATGAACTGGACTCTATCTTTAGACCTTTCTACCGTGTATCTACCGCTCGTGATCGTAACTCAGGCGGCACTGGGCTTGGCCTAACCATTACAGAAAGTGCGATTCGCCAACACAGCGGAACCATCGCGGCAAGCCATAGCCAGCTCGGTGGGTTACAGCTAAAGATCTGTCTACCGATCTTACCCGTGTAATAACCCGATATGACTTCCCAAAATAGAGAGTGTGGTCATTGTCCAAGTTAAGGCCAGTCATCAATGGTCAATGAAGACCTCATTCTCACTGAACCGCGAGGTGGTAAACTGTACTCACTCAGCTTGCCACCGTATACTCAGACTATCTTTGATTATTCTTGTGAAACAACATGTTTGATATCGCTCTATACGAACCAGAAATTGCGCCCAATACGGGTAACATCATCCGCCTATCGGCTAATTGTGGCGCGAACCTACACCTAATTGAGCCACTTGGTTTTGATTTTGAAGAGAAGAAAGTACGTCGTGCTGGTTTGGATTACCATGACCTTGCGCGAGTGCAACGCCACAAGAATCTAGACGCCTTCCTTGAGTACCTAGAGAATGAGCGTGAAGGTGACTTCCGCATCTTTGCTTGCACCACGAAAACGACAGGCCACCACGTTGATGCGACATTCCAGCCCGGCGATGTACTGATGTTTGGCCCTGAAACACGCGGCTTGCCTGCAGAGTTCATCGAAAGTATGCCAATGGAACAACGCATTCGTATTCCAATGATGCCAGATGCGCGTAGCCTAAATCTGTCTAACGCCGTTGCCATCATCGCGTTCGAAGCGTGGCGACAAATGGGCTTTGAAGGCGCGGTATAACCGAAAGCTCACTCGCTTCCATATCGGCACCCGCTGGCCATATCCAGCAAACGCAATAAATGGTCAGCAAACGCAATCAAAAAAGACGCTTCCCCTTATCACAATCTGGCGAAGGATAAAGGTAAGCGCCTTTTCTGTTTTTCTCTATATTAAAGAGAGATGCAATTAATTTAAGCGGTTGCGATCATTGTCGTCGTCTTTCTTCTCAAACTCACCCTCAAAGGTGTTGCCATTGTTTGATTGGTCAGATGGGTCGCGATTAAATGGGTCTTGTCCAAATGGACTTTGACCAAATCCACCTTGACCTCCGGTATGGAAGCCGCCAGACATATTTTTAACCACCATTTTTTCCATCATTTTCTTCGCGAGCATCGCTCTTGGTGCTGGTAGTAATACCAACATCCCCATAGCGTCCGTCATAAACCCCGGAGTCAGCAGCAATACACCGGCAACCGCAAGCATCACACCTTCAATAATCTGCTGCGCTGGCATTTCACCTTGTTGTAGTCGACCTTGCACAGACATTAGTGTCTGAATACCTTGGCTACGCACAAGCGACGCACCCACAAAAGCCGTCACCAATACTAACGCAATCGTTGGCCACAATCCTAAGAAGCCACCAACTTGAATAAATAGCCCAATCTCAATGATGGGTACGAAGATAAAGAGTAATAATAAGATAGGAAACACACGCCCTCCTTTGTTGCATCCAGTGTACGCTTAAAGCCCTCATAATCTCAAATTTATCCTGTAAATAGACGTATTTATTGACCCGGAATAAGTTTGTTAAATATTGACGAAACAAAAACCAAAAAGGTGATCAAGTTACTTTTTTTATACGCTAAGTACAGTATTATGTGCCACATAAGTCAGGACGGATTTATCAGCCCAATATTCTAGCGAACGGAGTATTTGCACACAGAATAGGCTAATAACTTACTAAATACTCAGAATAATTCTCTAAGGATCCTGTTATGGCTACTCTATCAGAAGCTCACATTGATGCTCCACAAGCCACTCGTCTCGAAGAAGATCTTTTAGGTCAACGTCATGTTCCCGCTGATGCTTATTACGGCATCCACACTCTACGCGCAGTTGAAAACTTCAATATCTCAAATGTAACGATTTCAGACGTGCCTGAATTCGTTCGCGGCATGGTGATGACTAAGAAAGCGGCGGCTTTAGCAAACAAAGAGTTAGGTGTCATTCCAAGCGACGTGGCTAAATACATCATCGAAGCTTGTGACCTCATTCTAGACACAGGTAAGTGCATGGATCAGTTCCCATCGGACGTATTCCAAGGTGGTGCAGGTACTTCTGTAAACATGAACGCGAACGAAGTTGTTGCGAACGTGGCACTTGAACTTATGGGCAAAGAAAAAGGCCAATACGAGTTCATCAACCCGAACGACCACGTAAACCGCAGCCAATCTACAAACTGTGCTTACCCAACGGGTTTCCGTATCTCGGTTTACAACAGTGTTCGTAAACTGATTGACTCTATCGAATATCTAAAAGGAGCATTCGAACTTAAGAGCCAAGAATTCAACACGATTTTGAAGATGGGTCGTACTCAACTTCAAGACGCAGTTCCAATGACGGTAGGCCAAGAGTTCCACGCTTGGGCGGTAACCATCAATGAAGAAATCAAAAACCTAGAATATACGTCAAAACTACTGCTTGAAGTAAACCTAGGCGCAACAGCTATCGGTACCGGTCTGAACGCAGCTCCGGGTTACCAAGGCCTAGCCGTTAAACACCTCGCAGAAGTAACCGGCCTAGAGTGTGTTGCAGCTGAAGATTTAATCGAAGCAACCTCTGACTGTGGCGCATACGTAATGACGCACGGTGCACTTAAACGTCTAGCGGTTAAACTGTCTAAAATCTGTAACGACTTACGCCTGCTTTCTTCTGGCCCACGCGCCGGCCTGAACGAGCTAAACCTACCGGAACTGCAAGCGGGTTCTTCAATCATGCCTGCTAAAGTAAACCCAGTAGTGCCAGAAGTCGTAAACCAAGTTTGCTTCAAAGTTCTAGGCAACGACAACACGGTTTCTTTCGCTGCAGAAGGCGGTCAACTGCAACTGAACGTAATGGAACCCGTTATTGCACAAAGCATGTTTGAGTCTCTAGACATCCTGACCAACGCTTGTGTGAACTTGCGCGACAAGTGTGTAGACGGCATTACGGTGAACAAAGAAGTATGTGAAGCACACGTATTTAACTCTATCGGAATCGTCACTTACCTCAATCCATACATTGGTCATCACGAAGGTGACATTGTTGGTAAGATCTGTGCAGAAACAGGTAAGAGTGTACGTGATGTGGTTCTAGAACGCGGTTTATTAACCGAAGAAGAGCTTGATGACATTTTCTCTGTTGAAAACTTGATGCACCCTCAATATAAAGCAAAACGCTACGAGTAAGTCTGTCGACAGGGCTCCAAACGGAGCCCTTTTTTAGACAACGACACAATTAACACCATTGTCCTTATGCGCTTCACTTAGCCGCCCTTTTGCTCCATTCAATCTGAACAATCGAACTATTATGTCAATATTCCATCGACGAATCTTCACATAATAAAATCTAAAATGAGGTATTACTTATGATTGCAGTAGAACTGTTTGTCGTCCTGCTCTTTATCTTTTTGGGGGCCAGAATTGGCGGTATCGGTATCGGTTTTGCCGGCGGTGCTGGCGTCATTGCCCTATCTCTTGTTTTGGGAGTTCCAACCAGCCAATCTTTCATTCCGGTTGATGTCATCTTGATCATCATGTCGGTCATTACTGCGATTGCGGCCATGCAAGTGGCTGGGGGTATGGATTGGTTAGTACAAATTGCGGAAAATTTTTTACGAAAACATCCTGAACGTATCACCTTTTATGCGCCAATGGTGACCTTTGTCATGACACTCATGGCAGGCACGGGTCACACCGCATTCTCAACACTTCCTGTCATCGCTGAAGTAGCAAAAGGCCAAGGCATTCGTCCTTCTCGTCCCCTTTCTATCGCAGTTGTTGCCTCTCAAATCGCTATCACAGCCTCACCGATTTCAGCCGCAGTTGTCGCTTTCGCAACGATGCTTGCCCCTTTTGGTGTCGATTACCTAACCCTGTTAATGATTTGCATCCCGACGACTTTCGTCGCTTGTATGGTTGGTGCGATTGTCGCGAACTACATGGGCAGTGAACTCAAAGACGATCCTATTTACCAAGAACGTCTAGAGAAAGGTTTGATCAAGCTTGCAACTGAAGAGAAGCGTGAAATTCTACCAACAGCGAAGAAGGCGACCTACATCTTCCTAGCAGCGATCGGTTTTGTTGTCTGCTACGCGGCGGCCATCTCGAATTCTGTTGGCTTGATTGAAAACCCTGCGCTCGGTCGCAACGAAGCGATCATGTCGGTGATGCTGGCAGCGGCAGCGGCAATCGTTCTATTCACTAAAATTGATGCCGCGAAGATTTCTTCGGCACCAACCTTCCGCTCGGGTATGACGGCGTGTGTATGCGTATTGGGTGTGGCTTGGCTTGGCTCTACGTTTGTCAACGCGCATGTGGCTGAAATCAAAGATGTTGCTGGTGCTCTGCTGGCTGACTACCCATGGATGCTCGCTCTCGTTCTGTTCTTCGCCTCTATGCTGCTTTACTCTCAAGGTGCAACAACCGTAGCACTGATGCCAGCCGCGCTAGCGATTGGCGTGGCCCCACTAACAGCAGTCGCTTCTTTTGCTGCGGTCAGTGCGCTGTTCGTATTACCAACCTACCCAACGTTGCTTGCTGCAGTAGAAATGGATGATACGGGATCAACACGCATTGGTAAGTACGTATTTAATCACCCATTCTTCATTCCAGGTGTGGCGACAATCAGTACGGCCGTTGCATTGGGCTTTGCATTCGGCGGCTTATTTATCTAATACTCATTACAACTTAAAACTCAAAAAGGAAGCTTCGGCTTCCTTTTTCATTTTGAGCAATGCGTTTATTTGATGCGCATCAAATAAACATTATAAAATTTAAAAACCTAACAAAAGTAATGTTTGAATAAAATTCCAAGATTATTCAAACAGACACTCCAAAAGGCCTAACAAACCAATCTCTCCACGCATTCAAACATCCCAACTCGAATATTAATCCAAGCTAACTAACCAAAAAACCTTGCCGTTTTTTTTCAATGTTCTCACCCATTTATGGACCGCTATTTTTGTGAACAGACCCAAACTTAAATAACATCATAAAGAATAAAATAGCTGCAGATAAATTAATACATCTTCATTCGGGTTACTAAATATAAAACAGCTTAAATTTAAATCTAACAACGTTAGGTTATTTATAAGTTTAACTATATTTACGATCTATAAATCATTATTCGCTAATTCACATCAATCCTATTTTAGATGATGTAAGGAGATAGCCATGACGACTCAGACGATACCAAGCGAGAAAAAAAAGGGCGGCTTCTTTGCCAACTTTAAATTCCCTTCTGCCTACACCATCTTATTCATTCTTATTGCACTCGTAGCCCTACTTACCTGGATTGTTCCAGCAGGCCAATACGACCGAACCATGAATGAAGAATTAGGCCGAGAAGTCCCGGTTACCGGAACCTATCAAGCGGTAGAAGGCAACCCTCAAGGTGTGATTGACGTACTGCTCGCACCGATTGACGGTTTCTACGACCACAATAGCTATGAAGCCGCAGCTATTGACGTCTCTCTGTTCATCTTGATCATTGGTGGCTTCTTAGGCCTCGTGACTAAAACCGGCGCCATTGATGCCGGTATTGAACGCGTCACCGCCCGACTCGAAGGGCGAGAGGAGTTGATGATACCGATTCTGATGGCACTGTTTGCTGCTGGCGGTACCGTCTACGGCATGGCGGAAGAATCACTGCCCTTCTATACATTGCTAGTGCCTGTAATGATGGCAGCACGTTTTGACCCTCTAGTAGCGGCTGCGACCGTGTTACTTGGTGCAGGGATTGGGGTGCTAGGCTCAACCATTAACCCATTTGCAACCGTTATTGCCGCCAACGCCTCTGGTATTCCATTTACTGACGGTATTGTTTTACGTATTGTCATGCTCATTATTGGTTGGGGCATCTGTGTCGCCTATGTTATGCGTTATGCAAGAATGGTCCAAGCAGACCCTTCTAAATCCATTGTGTATGACAAATACGAAGAGAATAAAGCCCACTTTCTTGGCAACACCGGCGGAGAAAAACTGGAATTCACCACAACGCGTAAGTTGATTCTCACTATCTTCGGTGGCTCTTTCGCCGTGATGATTTACGGTGTATCGGTTGCTGGATGGTGGATGGCTGAGATCTCAGCGATGTTCTTAGCTGCAACCATTATTGTCGGTATTGTGTCTCGAATGAGCGAGGAAGAGTTTACTTCTAGCTTTATTGATGGTGCGCGAGACCTACTGGGTGTTGCACTTATCATTGGTATCGCACGTGGTATTGTGGTCGTAATGGACCGCGGTATGATCACTGACACCATTCTCTTCTCTGCAGAACAAATGGTCACCGGACTTTCTTCCGTTATCTTTATTAACGTGATGTTCTTATTAGAGATTTTACTTTCATTCTTAGTGCCGTCAACGTCTGGTTTAGCCGTGCTCACCATGCCAATCATGGCACCACTGGCCGACTTTGCGGGTGTAGGTCGTGAACTTGTTATCACCGCTTACCAATCGGCATCTGGCTTGGTGAATTTGATTACTCCAACCTCTGCGGTCGTCATGGGTGGCTTGGCGATTGCTCGCGTGCCTTATGTACGATGGGTTAAATGGGTGATGCCATTAATCGGTATTTTAATGGTGTTCTGTATTATTGCCCTCAGTATTGGTGCGCTAATCTAAGCCAGCCCCATCTAATTTACCTTCTTACTCAAAGCCGCTGTCTCAGCGGCTTTTTTATTGCTATCAAATCCAACACCAATCACCGAAACAGTCTCACAGGCGTCACACACTTCATTTAAAGCCTCTCTACTCTCCACCTCAGTCGCATACATTGAAACGGTTCTAACACCTGCAGCAGAGAATAAATCAGCACTTAATCATCAACATTGATGTCCCCAAAATACCGACTATTCTTTGCCATTATATTTAGGGGGATATTTATTCACTTATTATCTCTAATTATATTTAGCACAAAAAAAACATAGGTAATAGACAGGAACTTTTATAGTTAAACAGCTTAAAACACTCATTTATAAAGTGTGATCACAATAACTTAATTAACATTTAAATTGTTAACGAATAATTAATTCAGCTTTGAAAATTAAATATATAAATACTAACATTGCATACTTCCACTCTAATCCAGACCTTATCAATAAGGTCATCTTGCATATAATCCCTAACAAATTACATTCTAGCGAGTTTAGCGAACAATACATGCATAATATTCCCCCTCATTTAACTATTTAGAGTCAGCACACAATAAACCAAAGTGAATAAAGTTTGTTAAAACCCTTATTCTTAAAGGGCTGCGGGATAAAAAACGATTTGTGATAGATCTCTAAGAATACCTGACCAACAGGCGTAATATTAATTCCAGACAAGAGATATGAATAAATAATTCATTATTCTCAACTGAAAATAAATAATTACTCTTAGCGATAAAAGTAATTCAAATATATAAGAGAGAGACGATCATGAGTAAGTTCTATGTTGGTTCTGAAATAGGTCAATTACGCCGCGTTCTAGTTCACCGCCCGAGACGTGCACTGACTCACCTAACACCCTCTAACTGTCACGATTTGCTATTTGATGACGTACTGGCTGTTGAGCGTGCAGGTCAAGAGCATGACGTATTTACTCAAACGTTACGTGATCAAGGTGTCGAAGTTCTTCTTCTTACTGACCTGCTCGCTGATACACTAGCAGTGCCAGAAGCGAAAGATTGGCTATTAAACTGCCAGGTATCTGATTACCGTTTGGGTAAAACCTTCGCCAATGATGTGCGCTGCTACCTAGGCGATCTGCCAAATTTGGAATTAGCCAAAATTCTAACCGGTGGCCTGTCTTACGCTGAAATGCCAATGACGTCTTCTTCGATGATGCAAGGCATGCACGCACCAACAGACTTCATTATCGAACCTCTACCAAATCACCTATTTACACGCGACACCTCTTGCTGGGTATACGGTGGTGTCTCTATCAACCCGATGGCGAAACCTGCTCGTCAACGTGAAACAAACCATGTTCGCGCAATTTACCGCTGGCACCCAACATTCGCCGGCCAAGACTTCATCAAATACTTTGGCGATGACGAAAACATCCACTACGACAACTCAACCATCGAAGGCGGTGACGTATTGGTTATCGGTCGCGGCACAGTACTTATCGGTATGTCTGAACGTACCACCGCACAAGGTGTTGAGCACTTAGCATCAGGCCTATTCAAACATGGCCAGGCGAAGCAGATCATTGCGATGGAGCTTCCGAAACACCGTTCTTGCATGCACCTAGATACCGTAATGACGCACATGAACGAAGACACCTTCTCTGTCTACCCAGAAGTGGTACGTAAAGATGTGAAGTGCTGGAGCCTAACTGGCGATGAGTCGGGCGCAGTTAACGTCAAAGAAGAAGGCTACTTCGTAACGGCTATCGAGAAAGCACTTGGCGTAGACAAGCTAAACCTTATCACAACCGGTGGTGACAACTTCCACGCAGAACGTGAGCAGTGGAATGACGCGAACAATGTTCTTACAGTGAAACCAGGCGTAGTTATCGGCTACGAAGGCAACACTTACACCAACGAGAAATACGACAAAGCAGGCATCACCGTTCTTCCTATTCCAGGAGATGAACTGGGCCGCGGTCGCGGTGGCGCACGCTGCATGAGCTGCCCAATTGAGCGTGATGGTATCTAATCACTAAGACGAAACGGTCAAGTTGAACGATCTTAAATCGTTTCAACTTGGCCAAAATGAGAGAACACAATTATGACTAAGCAAACAGTTGTTGTTGCACTCGGCGGTAATGCCCTACTTCGTCGCGGTGAACCGTTAGAAGCCGATGTTCAACGCCGTAATATTGAAACCGCTGTTAAAACCATCTCTGAAATCGCGAAAGTGTACAACGTGGTTCTAGTACACGGTAATGGCCCGCAGGTTGGCCTACTTGCTCTGCAAGGTTTGGAATACAAAAAAGTAAACCCGTATCCGCTGGATGTCTTGGGCAGTGAAACACAAGGCATGATCGGCTATATGCTGATGCAAGAGTTCAAGAATTACCTGCCTGACCGCAACATCTCGTGCATGTTGACGCAAATGACCGTTGATCCAAACGATCCTGCATTCGCTGATCCAACCAAGCCGATTGGCCCGATCTACGAAGAAGCGGAAGCGCGTGAATTAGCTGAGAAATTCCACTGGATCGTAAAACCCGACGGCCAACACTTCCGTCGCGTGGTACCAAGCCCACGTCCTACTGGCATTGTTGAGCACGAAGCGATCACCCAACTTATCGATGCGGGCCATCTTGTGATTTGTACTGGCGGTGGTGGCATCCCAGTGAAGAAAGAAAACGGCAAATTAGTCGGTGTCGAAGCGGTTATCGATAAAGACATGTCTGCGGCTTTCTTGGCAAAACAACTGGATGCGGATGCGCTGCTTATCTTGACTGATGCGGACGCGGTTTACCTTGATTGGGGCAAACCAACTCAACACGCACTGCGTAGCACCACACCAAGTGAACTGGCGCAATTCGAATTTGATGCCGGCTCCATGGGGCCAAAAATTGAAGCATCGTGCGAATTCATTCAGCAAGGCGGCAAGGTGGTCGGTATCGGCGCACTCGAAGATGGTTTGCAAATCCTGCAAGGCCTAGCGGGTACCAATATCACTAAAGATTAATGTGCTAACAAGTTTCTATAACCTTGTAAAAAAATAGAACCAATCGAACAAAATAAATTTAACTTAAAAATTGAATCGCGCTTTCTTGACTTTTCTTTCCCTGTAACAAGAAAGCGCCTAAATCTAAGAAGGAATACATCATGGCTTTTAACCTACGCAATCGTAACTTCCTAAAATTACTAGATTTCACTCCACGCGAAATTCAACACTTGTTGGATCTTTCAATGGAACTCAAAAAAGCGAAGTACAACGGTTACGAACAGCCAACACTGACTGGCAAGAACATTGCGCTTATCTTTGAGAAAACATCAACTCGTACTCGCTGCGCATTTGAAGTAGCGGCATTCGACCAAGGCGCTCGCGTTTCTTACTTAGGCCCATCAGGCTCTCAAATTGGCCACAAAGAATCAATGAAAGACACTGCTCGCGTTCTTGGCCGTATGTACGATGGCATTGAATACCGTGGCTTCGGTCAAGAAATCGTTGAAGAGCTAGGCGCTTACGCTGGTGTGCCAGTATGGAATGGCCTGACTGATGAATTCCACCCAACACAAATCCTGGCTGACTTCCTCACTATGACGGAATACGGTCGTGGTAAACAACTGCATGAAATCAGCTTTGCTTACCTAGGTGATGCTCGCAACAACATGGGTAACTCTCTGATGGTAGGCGCGGCGAAAATGGGCATGGACATTCGCCTTGTTGCTCCAAAACAATTCTGGCCACAAGAAGAGCTATTGGCTCAATGTCGTGAAATCGCAGAACACACGGGCGGCAAAATCACGCTAACAGAAGATGTTCAAGAAGGCGTGCAGGGTTGTGACTTCCTATACACCGATGTTTGGGTATCGATGGGCGAAGCAAAAGAAGCATGGGCTGAGCGTATCAACCTAATGATGCCTTACCAAGTCAACATGGATATGATCAAGGCAACAGGCAACCCGCATGTGAAATTCATGCACTGCCTACCGGCGTTCCACGGCGAAGATACTACGGTTGGTAAACAGCTTGCTGCTGAATATCCGCAACTAAAAGATGGCGTTGAAGTGACCGATGAAGTGGTTGAATCTGAATACTCAATCGTCTTCGATGAAGCAGAAAACCGCATGCACACTATCAAAGCAGTCATGGTAGCGACATTAGGTAGTTAAGAAATGAAGCACGCACTTGTTCACAAGACATTGACAAGTGAAGTGCCTTAGCAGGGAAATGCGGGTGGCGTTCTTGGGATTTTGACCTTGGATAAAACCCGCATTTTTTTTCACACACCCGAAGATGTTACGACCCGATAAACCTAGAGATTTTTAGTCCTAACAAAGACTTAAACAGCCTCAACAAATAGACACTATCTCGCATAAAAATCTATTAAATGAATACTTTACAGAAAGTATTGCATGGTATTTTTATCTCAGTATAATCCTCCGCAATTTGTCTTAAGAGAGCAAAAAATGAACCGCAATTCTGTCGCACATAATTGTCAAACGACACGTCAAAGAATGGCGTTGGTATCATTTTTATTTTGCTCTATTGATCGTTTCGAAGCCTCCTATTTTTAGGGGGCTTTTTTTTGTCCGCAATTTGACTGTATGCATAAAAAAGGAAGACCCGTTATGGCGCATTCGTTATTTAACAAGCACATCATCTCCATTCCAGAGCTCTCTCGCGATGAACTGGAGCTTATCGTCGATACTGCAGCAAGACTCAAAGCCGAGCCAAATCCAGAGCTGTTGAAAAATAAGGTGGTGGCAAGCTGCTTCTTTGAGCCTTCAACTCGAACTCGCCTTTCATTTGAAACCGCTGTTCAACGCCTAGGCGGTACCGTCATCGGTTTTGATAATGGCGGTAACACGTCATTGGCGAAAAAAGGCGAAACCCTGGCCGATTCGGTGCAGGTTATCTCTTCTTACGTCGATGCCTTTGTGATGCGTCACCCACAAGAAGGCGCTGCACGCTTAGCCTCTGAATTTTCTAACGGTGTTCCGGTTGTCAATGGCGGCGATGGTGCAAACCAGCACCCGACTCAAACCTTGTTGGATCTGTTCTCGATTTACGAAACGCAAGGCACACTCGACAACCTCAATGTGGCATTCGTTGGTGACCTAAAATATGGCCGCACCGTGCACTCGTTGACACAAGCACTGTCAAAATTCAACAACGTACGTTTTTTCTTTATCGCACCAGAAGTGTTAGCCATGCCGGATTACATCTGTGAAGAACTGGAAGAGATGGGCATTCAATACAGCATGCACAGCAGCATTGAAGATGTGGTGCCAGAGCTGGATGTTCTGTACATGACACGCGTACAGAAAGAGCGCTTTGATGCGTCAGAATACGCTCATATGAAATCCGCTTACATTCTAACGGCTGATACGCTGAAAGACGCTCGCCAAAACATGAAGGTGCTGCATCCACTACCACGTGTCGATGAAATCACAACCGACGTCGATAAAACACCACACGCTTACTATTTCGAACAAGCTGAAAACGGTGTGTATGCACGTGAAGCTTTACTAGCCCTAGTTCTTAACGACACTTTATAAGCAGGAGAAACAGTCATGGTTAAACAAACTCAGCTACAAGTAGAAGCCATTCGTAACGGCAGTGTCATTGACCACATCCCTGCTCACCTTGGGATCAAGATCCTCAAACTGTTTAAATTACACAAAACCGAGCAACGCATCACGATAGGGCTAAATTTGCCTTCATCCGCACTGGGCCATAAAGATCTGATCAAGATTGAGAACATCTTTCTGACTAAGGAACAAGCCAATCAATTGGCTCTGTATGCTCCGCAAGCGACCGTGAATCAAATTGAAGAGTACAAAGTCGTCAATAAGCTAACCCTGGTGCTGCCAGATCAAATCAACAGTGTGTTCGCTTGCCCAAATAGCAACTGTATTTCACACGGTGAGCCTGTCGAAAGTCACTTTAAAGTGCAGCTAAAACAGGAAAATGTGCAGCTAAAATGCCATTACTGTGAAAAAGTATTCTCTCGCGAGATCATGAGTGAAATTCGCTAACCCTTAGCACTATTATCACGCACACCACAGTCCCCTAATATCAATGGATATTTATGCCAAGTTCCTCGGAATAAATATCCATTCCACCGAAGAGTAAAAATCCAACTTAAACCGAATCAAATAGAATTTTATTTGGTGATCGCCCTCAAAAAGATAACTATCCTTTAGTGGTAGACTGCATATGCAGGAGATAACACATCATACATACCTTCTGCCATTTACTTGGGAATTCATCTTTAGAATCGCACTCTATGGCTTTAAGAGTGTGTTTAACACTATGGATGAGCAATATCCACACCGTAACTTTAAGGGGTTGTTCATGAACCAAATCACTGAGCACGGTTGTTTGTATTCAGCGGAAGATAAAACACTGACGGCTGCGTGTAAGCGCTTACTGCAACAACAAAGCTTCTCGACCCAAAATCAACTTCGAGAGAAGCTCGTCGACATTGGCTATAATGGTATAAGCCAATCAACCGTCTCGCGCATTTTGTCACAGTTAGGTGTCGTAAAAATTCAAAACGCCTGTGGGAAAAAGGTGTACTGTATCACCGTGGAAAGCGCACCGGTCCGTGTTGATGCGTCAATCTCATCGCAAATCGAACTGATTACTCACAATCAAGCCATGGTGATCGTCAAGACAAATCCAGGTTGCGCGCAACTGGTGGCAAGGTTAGTTGATATCGATCCACATACCGAAATAATCGGAACGGTTGGTGGTAACGATACGGTATTAATTATTCCGAAAGACACGAGTAATATTGAAGCTTGCGAACAAGTCGTAAGGGCACGCTTGGGCGTTGCCTAAACGTTGTATTGACAAGGACTAAAGGCGCATGTCGGACTCCAAGTCCTGTCTCGAATCCCCAAGAAAATAACCCCGTCACCTTAAAGGGTTGTTCGTCGATGAAACTAATCGCAAACTATTACGGTCTGATGAGTTAAGATATCTCTAACCCCACTTTTATGACTGATAGTATGCGACGACTTGCCACATTACTTTTTGTTTGTGTTTCCCTATTCACTCAACCAGTCTTGGCTGCTTTTGGGAACAATAACGCCCAGCCAAGCTTTGGCGCCAATAACAATGGCTTTGTCCCTGTCGACCAAGCTTTTCCTTTCAATTACTACCAAAAAGATGGCAAGGTCCTTCTCGACTGGCAAGTAAAGGAGGGCTACTACCTCTACCAACACAGCCTCTCTTTTAGTGGCAAAAACCTCGCGATCGGCCCTGTTGAAATGGAAGATGGCCAACCACACCAAGATGAATTCTTTGGTGAGGTGAACATCTACACTCAACCATTATTCGTACAAGTTCCATTACAGAATTACCAAGATGGCTCTCAGCTGATCGTTCAATATCAAGGTTGTGCAGATGCGGGTTTCTGTTATCCACCAGAAACCCGCATCATTAATATTCAGCCATTTACAGCAACGGGTTCTCCTAATTCGCAAGGTAGTGACTCACAAGCTTCATTTTCTGCTAGCCACGAGACCGATGTTTCTACGCAACCAACGTCTCCAAAAGCAGACGTTGTAAGTAACACGACTCAACCGCCAAGCGCCCCTGTTTCAAAGGAAGTAAGCTTAGCCGATAAGCTCGGTGACAGTTGGTGGACCCCCCTCTTATTCTTAGCGCTCGGTGTTGGTTTAGCCTTTACGCCGTGTGTACTGCCTATGTATCCGATTCTGACGGGTATCGTTTTAGGTGGTGGCAAGCTCAGCCAAGGTCGTGCGCTGATGCTGTCCTTTATTTATGTGCAAGGCATGGCGTTAACCTACACCTTATTAGGTTTAGTCGTTGCTTCAGCAGGCATGCAGTTCCAAGCCGCCATGCAGCACCCATATGTGTTAATCACACTGAGTGTTCTGTTCGTGGCGTTAGCCATGTCGATGTTTGGCGTTTATAACCTGCAACTGCCGAGCAGCATCCAAACTTGGCTTAACAATCAAAGCAACAAGCAGCAAGGTGGTAATACCTTGGGCGTATTCGCAATGGGCGCGATCTCTGGCTTAGTCTGCTCGCCTTGCACCACGGCACCATTGTCAGGCGCGCTGCTGTATGTGGCTCAAAGTGGCGACCTATTGACTGGAGCGATTGCTCTGTATGCCTTAGCGATAGGTATGGGTATCCCGCTGATCTTGGTTGCCGTCTTTGGGAACAAGCTACTGCCGAAAGCGGGAAGCTGGATGGAGAAAGTGAAGGTCGTATTTGGTTTTGTCTTGCTTGCGGCACCGATCTTCTTACTAGAACGCATCATTCCTGAATTATGGGCGACGGTGCTTTGGTCTGGCCTTGGCTTCATCGCATTTGGTTGGCTTTACCACACTAAAAATGCACTGCCTTTCGGTGGCTGGAAACAGAGTTTCGTTGGTATCCTCGCGATGCTCGGCCTATTCGCATCAGCTCAACCTGCGTTGAATTACTGGTTCGCAGAAAAGAACAGCGTGGCAGAGCAACAGGTACAGTTTTCTCGTATTCACACCGTTGAAGAATTAGAGATGCAACTAAGCGAAGCAAGAAAACTGGGGAAACCGGTGATGCTCGATTTCTACGCGGATTGGTGTGTGGCGTGTAAAGAGTTTGAGAAGTACACCTTCCATCAAGCGGATGTTGAGAACAAGCTTTCTGACTTTGTACTACTTCAGGCCGATGTCACCAAGAATACACCTCAAGACATTAAGCTACTGAAGCAGCTACAGGTACTCGGTTTGCCAACGATAGAGTTTTGGGATAGCGAAGGCACCCCTATTCCCAGCGCTCGAGTGACGGGGTTTATGCCTGCTGATGAGTTCTTAAAACACCTGCAACACCACCAGCTATAACGTCGTAATTCGTCCGAATATAAGCATTGACGAAAGCCACACCGCTGCTCAGTAACGAGATAGCTGTGTGGCTTTTTTGCGATTAAGAGTAACCGCGTCTTATTCTGAGGATAAAACTCGATATGGTTCAGACTTTTAATGGATAAATATTGTCCACCCACTCAATCAAGATGATAATAAATATTAACTAAATTGTTAAAAGTATGAATGTCATGGACTCGACCTATACCATCATTATTGCTGATGACCACCCACTCTTTCGCAACGCCCTGTTTCAGTCAGTTCATATGGCGATCAGTGGCGCGAACCTGCTTGAGGCTGATTCTCTTGATGGCCTATTGGCGCTATTAAAAAAAGAAGATGAACCAGACCTACTGCTTCTTGATCTAAAAATGCCGGGCGCAAATGGGATGTCAGGCTTGATTCAACTGCGTGCTGAATACCCAGAGTTACCGATTGTGGTGATTTCTGCCAGCGAAGATTCCAGCGTTGTCAGCCAAGTTAAAAGTCATGGTGCTTTTGGCTTCATTCCTAAATCAAGCGATATGTGTGAGTTAGTGAACGCACTCAATCAAGTGCTGAATGGCGACCCGTTCTTCCCTGAAGGGCTGATCACCAATAATGCAGCGTGTAGCGACCTTGCGGAAAAGATTTCCACATTGACGCCTCAGCAGTACAAGGTATTAGGGATGCTTTCTGACGGTTTGCTGAATAAGCAAATCGCGTATGAATTGAATGTTTCAGAGGCAACGATCAAAGCGCATATGACGGCCATCTTCCGTAAACTGAATGTCAAAAACCGAACTCAAGCGGTTATCTTGCTGCAACAGATGGAAACCCAAGGTTAGCCACTCAAGATAAAAGCAATTAAAATTCATGAAAAGTAGCGAACTACCAATAAAATGGCGCCATTAACGTTAAATTAGCATGAACCTCTCACACAAAAATGACTTAAAGAGAATAATAAACACTATAATGGATTCGGTGGCTATCTAGACACCTTTTGTCCCTCTGTCACTAACTCTGGGAGATTTTCCTTGCTTACTAGCCTTATTGTTACTCAATTTGTTGTTTTATGGGCCGTTATCGACCCAATCGGTTCTGTTCCCGTCTACTTATCTCAAACTCAACGCCTCACTCCAAAACAAAGACGCATTGTTGCACTCAAAGCTGTCGCTATCGCAACAGGGGTTCTCTTGTTTTTCTTGATTGCTGGTCAACTGTTACTAGAAGCAATGCAAATCCCACTTCCAGCCTTTCAGGCGGCGGGAGGATTAGTCCTGTTATTGTTCGCATTGACGATGATTTTTGGTGAAAGCAAACCAGAGCAAGAACAAAAAATATCAGAAGAAATCTGTCATTCTGAGTTGGCGGATTTAGCCGTCTACCCTTTAGCGATACCATCGATTGCATCTCCAGGGGCGATGATGGCCATTGTGATGCTTACCGACAACAACCGCTACTCTCTGATCGACCAGAGCATCACGGCCGGTGTCATGGTCGCTGTTTTAGTCATTACCCTATTGCTTTTATTTGGTGCCACTAAGATCCAGAAAGTGATTGGTAATGTAGGCGCTGCGATCATAAGTCGAGTGATGGGGCTGATCCTTGCTGCCGTCGCGGTCAATAACCTCCTAATGGGCATTAAAAACTTTTATCTTTAGTCCTTCATCCTAGCAATTGGAAGCGCCCAAGACGGTCATGCGCCTTTAGAGCTTCCAATTGCTCCAGTGCATCAAGCCGTCAATAGTACCAATTTAGACTCTTTTCTATTCGCCTCACTGCAAATCCATCCGAAACTTAGACTTTTGGCTAATTTAACAAGATTGCAACATCACACTTTTGTGCAGTTCTGTCTCCTATGTCCCATATTTCAGTCAATGAGTGCTAATGCACTCCCTACTAAAGTTGCACAGATCCCTTGACTTATTCTTGCTACATTCTAAATCGTAACATTACGTTAACACGGTAATATTCGACAGAAACGATTTCTACGAAAACGGAATAAAGGAGAAGGCAATGGCGTTCGAATCGACAGAACATGCTCAAGCCTACTGGAAGGAAAACTTGGGAATTATGGGAACACTGCTCGCGGTTTGGTTTGCAGTGTCTTACGGCGCTGGCATCTTATTTGTGGATGCCCTCAATGCCGTTCAATTTGGCGGGTTCAAGCTCGGCTTTTGGTTCGCTCAACAAGGTTCGATATACACCTTCGTGGCGCTGATATTTATATACGTTGTTCGCATGAATGCGCTCGACAAAAAATACAACGTACAGGAAGACTAGAGGCTAGAATATGGATATTCAAACTTGGACGTTTATTCTCGTCGGTATTACTTTCGCGGTATATATCGGCATCGCAATCTGGGCTCGTGCAGGGTCAACCAGTGAGTTCTACGTTGCTGGCGGCGGCGTACACCCAGTAGCAAACGGCATGGCGACCGCCGCTGACTGGATGTCAGCAGCATCATTCATTTCAATGGCAGGTATCATCTCATTCGTAGGTTACGACGGTGCGGTTTACCTAATGGGTTGGACCGGTGGTTATGTACTGCTTGCGCTATGTTTGGCCCCTTACTTACGTAAGTTCGGTCAGTTTACGGTTCCTGATTTTATCGGCGAGCGTTACTACTCGAAAACAGCACGCATGGTCGCGGTCTTCTGTGCGATCTTTATATCGTTCACATACGTGGCCGGCCAGATGCGTGGTGTGGGTGTTGTATTCTCCCGCTTCCTAGAAGTCGATATTAATCTGGGCATCATCATTGGTATGGGTATTGTGTTCTTCTACGCTGTACTGGGTGGTATGAAAGGCATCACTTACACGCAGGTAGCGCAATTCTGTGTCCTCATTTTCGCCTTTCTGGTTCCTGCAATCTTTACCTCAATCATGATGACAGGTAACCCGCTTCCACAAGTTGGTATGGGTTCAACGCTGTCAGGCACGGATGTTTACTTACTTGATAAACTGGATGGACTCACCGAAGAACTCGGATTTACCGCCTATACCGAAGGTAACAAGAGTATGGTAGATGTCTTCTTCATCTGTGCCGCTCTCATGGTCGGTACTGCGGGTCTTCCACACGTAATCATTCGTTTCTTCACGGTACCAAAAGTACGTGATGCTCGTATCTCTGCGGGTTGGGCTCTACTGTTCATCTCATTGCTATACACCACCGCACCCGGCGTTGCAGCATTCGCTCGTGTCAACATGATCGAAACAATCAACGGCCCTGACATGCAAGGTGTCACAGCAGCAGATGCACCAAGCTGGTATAAAAACTGGGAAAGCACTGGCCTAGTCGGTTGGGAAGATAAGAACGGCGATGGCAAAATGTTCTACTCGGGCGATGAACGCAATGAGATGAAGATTAACCGTGACATCATCGTACTGGCATCTCCAGAGCTAGCGAAACTACCAAACTGGGTGGTCGCACTACTGGCTGCAGGTGGCCTAGCAGCTGCACTATCAACAGCCGCAGGTCTACTATTGGTCATCTCAACATCTATCTCTCATGACTTGTTGAAGAAAGGCTTCAGACCCAACATGACCGACAAGCAGGAGCTGTTAGCCGCTCGTCTAGCAGCCATCATCGCGATTGTCGGTGCTGGTTACTTAGGTATTAATCCACCAGGCTTTGTAGCACAGGTTGTCGCGTTTGCCTTCGGCTTAGCCGCCGCATCCTTCTTCCCTGCGATTATCCTAGGTATCTTCTACAAGAAGATGAACAAGGAAGGCGCAATTGCAGGTATGCTGTCAGGTATAGCCTTCACAGCAAGCTACATCATCTACTTCAAGTTCATAAACCCAGCCGCAAGCACACCTGAAAACTGGTGGTTTGGTATCAGTCCAGAAGGCATCGGTACGCTAGGTATGTGTCTAAACTTCGTCGTATCGATTGTGGTAAACAAAGTAACCGCTGAAGTACCACAAGATGTACAAGATATGGTTGAGAATATCCGTTACCCGAAAGGTGCAGGTGAAGCTCACGACCACTAAGTAGAGATATTTAGCAAATAATGAATCAGTACTGACATGTAGGGATTAGGTACTGACTCCAGAAAGCCGATGCATGATTCATGTGTCGGCTTTTTTATGAGGATCTTTTCATGCCCCCGCAACCGTCGAACACGCCTTATTTAAAGGCTAGCTGAGATCTTATCGATCCCATATGATCTTTATCTACATCACTCGATTTAAGACTGCCCTTAGTTTGAGTGGCTTCACAGGCTTAGCGATAAAGCTAAAGCCATTGGCCTTTATCACGGCCAACATCTCATCGGTTCTATCCGCGCTAATAATAACGCCTTCGAAAGCACCGCCAAGACGTAAACGACACTGTTGTAAAACTTCCAGTCCGGTTCTACCATTATCCAAACGATAATCCGAGAAAATGACATCTGGCTGCCACCCCTCATCTAAACACTTCAAACTTTCAACCAGATCAACCGCCGTCTTAACCTCACAGCCCCAACGACCAATCAAGTTTTCCATGCCGACTAAAATCTCTCGCTCATTGTCGACGCACAATATCTTCAGGTGTTCGATGTCACTGGTCGCCATTGGCATCGAAGCTTGCACAACCGGAGCCACTTTTTCCGCTCGAGCTAAGGTAATGGAAAAGACACTGCCTTGACCTGGCCATGAACGCATCGATATTTGATGACCCAGTACATGGGCAATACCTTTAGAGATGGCTAACCCTAAACCTAGACCTTGATCAGCACGTACTTGACTGCCTCGCGTAAACTCTTCAAAGATCTCTTGCTGTTTATCTTCATCGATGCCGGTTCCGTTATCCCACACATCAATTCGTACCTGTCCGTCGACGCGTCTCGCACCAAGTACCACTTTTCCTTCAGGGTTATAGCGGAAAGCATTGGTCAAAAAGTTCTGAATCACACGTCTTAACAACTTAGGATCTGAATGAATAAACAGTGATGATGGGATCATCTTAAATTGAATCTTTTGTTGTGTAGCAAGAGCGCTGAATTCCGCATTCAAATGAGTGAGAACATCGTGTACTGCAATCGCGTGAACATTGGTTTCTAATTTGCCGGATTCCAATCGAGAAATATCCAACAAGTCACCAATCAGATCTTCAGCGGCACCTAGCGCGCTTTCAATATGAGACGAAAGTTGTTTCACCTCTTGTTCTTTAGCCACCTCCGAAAGCGACGAAGCAAACAGACGAGCAGCATTCAGAGGTTGCATCAAATCGTGACTCACCGCGGCAAGAAAGCGACTCTTCGATTGTGATTCTTGATCCGATATTTGTGTCGCCTTCACCAAACGGTGATTCAACTTTTCCAACTCCTGAGTTCGCTCGTGCACTCTTGATTCTAAGCTCTCGTTGGCCTCTTTTAGTGCTTGCTCTGCTTGCCGGAATACCGTGATGTCGGTAAAGCTCATCACGAAGCCACCACTGGGCATTGGATTACCTTGCACTTCTATGACTCGGCCATCTGGGCGAATGCGGGAAGAGGTATGTCGAGTGCCTTGTTCAAGGTGAGAAATGCGGCGGCGAACGTGATCTTCCGGGTCACCCGGGCCACACAAACCTTGCTCCGCATTGTGACGGATAACATCTGAGATGGGGCGGCCAACTTGAATCAAACCGACCGGGAATTCAAACAATTCTAAATAACGTTGGTTCCATGCAACCAAACGCATCCGTTTATCGACCACCGCAATACCTTGACTAATGTGTTCGATCGCACCTTGCAGTAAGCCACGGCTGAAGTCATACAGTTCTGAAGCTTCATCAACGATGGTCGCCACTTCTTCAAGTTGCATATTTCTGCCCTGCAAAGCAGAAGTAAGTACTAACTTAGCAGACGAAGCACCAAACACCCCTGCAAGTACACGTTCGGCATGTCGAATCAAACTCGCAGGGGCTTGTTGATTAGGGAGTAGCGGCTGACCATGCTGTTGCCAATAACTGTTTAAGGCACTTTTGGCTCGCTTGCGCCCCACAAAACGTGATGCCAGCATCTCCAATTCAGCAACAGTGACACGGCTCTGATAGAGGCTCATGTTTTCATTCTCAGGCCATGGTGTACCAACGAATGCTGCTGATTGTAAGCGCTCACTTAAGCTTGGTCTGGTTGTCATCGAAACCACGGCATAACACAAAGTATTGAGCACAATACTCAATACCATGCCCCAATTTGAGCGGCTGATATCCCAACGACTGAATAACTCTGGCGGCGTAATAATCCACAACAATAGGTTAGTTTCACTATCACCCGCCAACATACTGGTTTGGCTCATCAAGGTAATCAACCAAATCAACGAGCCAACCATTAAGCCGACATACACGCCTTTTCGATTGCCCGGGCGCCAATACAAACCTCCGAGTAATGCAGGGGCAAATTGTGCAATCGCCGCGAAAGAAAGGAAGCCGATAGCAGATAAGGAATGAATCGTATCCAATACCTGATAAAAACCCCAGGCACCAAGCAAAAGCAGCAAGATTAACCCACGGCGAATCACCAATAACAAACCTGAAAAATGCTTATGTGTTCTTTGAGTCAGACGTACGCGACGCAACAGCAGTGGCATCACTAAGTCGTTCGACACCATGATGGCTAATGCAATCGTTGAAACAATCACCATACCACTCGCCGCGGATGTACCGCCAAGGAAGGCCAACAAAGCAATATGATTCGCCCCTTCAGCCATTGGCACACTGATAACATAACTGTCTGCTGGCAGGTGAGAGATCAATCCCTGACCAGCCCAAGCGATGGGTAACACAAACAATCCCATCAAGATTAGGTAAACGGGAAACACCCAACGTGCCGTGTGTAAATCTTGTGGGCGTTCGTTCTCAACCACCATGGTATGAAACTGACGTGGTAAACAAACAATCGCCAACATGGTTAACATCGTATGGATGATTAAGGTGGGGATATTGGGCGATTGATAAGTGGAGGTCGCCACATCAAGCAGGTCTATTTTATCGCTGCTCATCGCCAGATAAAGGATAAACAAACCGACAATCAAGAATGCTACGAGCTTAACGATGGATTCAAATGCCACCGCCATCATCATGCCACGATGGTGCTCCGTGTTGTCAATGTGTCTTGTACCAAACAGCATCGTAAAAATAGCCAAGGCGCCGACCACAAACCAAGAGACATGAACATCCTGATAACCGAAATCCGCCGCCAGGTTAGGCGCGACGATATCTAACCCCATGGTAATACCACGCAGTTGCAGAGCGATATAAGGAAGAATACCGACCACCGCGATAACCGTCACCGCGACCGCTAAGCCCTGAGACTTTCCGTAACGAGCCGCGATAAAGTCGGCAATTGAAGTGATGTGTTCACGCTTAGCGATCAGAATCAGCCGAGCCAAGATCCGCCACCCCAGTGTAAAGACCAGAATCGGGGCGAGATAAATAGGTAAAAAGGACCAAGGGTTATTGCTCGCTTGCCCGACCGTGCCATAGAAGGTCCAAGAGGTACAATACACCGCAATCGAAAGACTATAGATCCACGGTCGCCAACGTGATAGCCAACGAACCTGTCTGTCTCCATACCAAGCGATCAGAAATAACACGCCCAAGTAGGCTAAAGAGACGGGAATGACTATCCATCCTTGCATTGAAAATCCTTTTTTCATCCATAAAAAAACCTCTCCATAAGGGAGAGGTTTCATTTAACTAAGGATGGGTGATTAACTCAATCGCATCGCTTAAATTCTGTGCTTTAGACTCTAATTATCAGCATTGGCTATGTGATTCTGACGATTCTAAATCGGATTGATTCATCTCAACCACTGAACTTCTCTCATCCAACTTGATAAACAGAGCAAGTGCACCCATTGCAGCCATACCCCAGAAAATGTTCGCTCCCCATCGCTCATACCCCCAGCCACTTAAGGTGGTCATGAGTGCGATAAAGGCCCCGAGAGGGATCGCGTTATACAGAGCTTGTAGTGCCACCATCTTGTTCTGTTCTTGAGATTGAATGTATTGAATCGCGGCAATATGTGCCATAGCAAACGTCACGCCATGCAAAAGCTGAACGAGAACCAAAGCAACAATGGCGGTCGTCGAAGCCGTGATCCCCCAGCGAGTTATCACACCGAGTGCAGCAATGACAAACAGAGTACGCAATGTGAGGCCGGAAAAAAGTCGCTTACTTAGCGCAAACACCGCCACTTCCGCGACCACGCCTAAACTCCACAAATAACCAATAATCGCTTCAGAGTGCCCAGCTTCTTTCCAATAAATCGCACTGAAGCTGTAATAAGCCGCGTGACTCCCTTGCAACAATGCCACCAAGGCTAAAAATTTCACCACTGACGACTCACGCAGCAGTTCACCTAGTTTTGGTCGCGCCGCTTGTTGCTCAGATTGTGTGACTGGCATCACGTTAGGATTTCGCATCGCCAGAACCAATGACAACAACACCCCGGCAAGCGCCGTATACAAAATCATATCAGTGCCAAATTGTGCCACCAAATAGCCGACAACCGTTGAACCGGCGATAAAGGCAATCGACCCCCAAAGGCGAGTTCGACCGTAATCAAGCATCTTCAGACGACTGTAATGGTTCGCCATCGCATCCGAAAGTGGAACGATCGGTCCACAGCATAGGTTAAACAGTACCGTGGCAAGTAACATCAATAAAAAGCTGCCGCCGGTAAAGAAGTAGAACCCAACAAACAGTAACGCAGCAAAACTGAGACAACGTAAGGCAGGCATTAAATGTTCCACTTTATGAATACGTGGCGTAATCACTAAGTTAGCCACACAACGAGTTGCAAAGCCGATACCAATCAATACGCCAATATCACCCGCAGACACGCCTTGGTTTTCAAACCACAGCGCCCAAAATGGCAAATAAACGCCATAGGCAAAAAAGAAACCAAGAAAATACTGAGAGATCCAGCCATAGGGAGAAGGACTAAACATGCATAACCTATAAAGTGTGCGAAAAAAGCAGCACCAATTATGCCTATCTCACATGCGATGAAAAAGGGAATTATTACTGAGATAGTATTTCCGTATTCAATGGATTTGGATATCGCATTTCAATGAATCATTTCACACTCACCGATACCCACACTCGCATTTAGACTAAAGTCGTCTGGAGCTTCTCTGGTATTTTGTCAGACTGATTAAAGACGCCCATTTCTTGTTGTGATGCTTATGCCTGACAAATTTAATATGCAGCACCCACCCTTCAATAGCCTATCCGACGTGGAACAGTTGAAGCTTCGTGCTTCATTAGACGTAGTGTATTACCGCTCTCAGGAAGTGATACTGGAAGCTGATAGGCCAAGCCGACACCTGCACATTTTAATCAAAGGGGCTGTTGAAGAGCGCGCGAGCAGTGACGGTGAGATTTACGCTCACTATGCCAATGAAGATATTTTTGATGTCCGCAGTCAGTTTGAACCTCACACTAAACACCAATATATCGCGCTCGAAGATACATTAAGTTATCTGCTGCCCACCGATATTTTTCTCGAGCTTTACCACGCTAACGGCCAATTCGCCGCCTACTTTGATAGCAACCTATCGACACGTAAAGCACTAATTGAAGCAGCCCAGCAACAGCAAAATCTAGCCGAGTTTATCTTGACCAAAGTGGATGACTCTATCTATCACCCACCACTGATACTTGAACCAAACCAACCTATCAACCAAGTCACTCAAACCCTTAAAGAACAAGGGTTGGACTCGGCTCTCATTCATTTAGAACATGATGATCCAAAAGCTTTTGGATCATCATGTTCCTTACCATATGGAATCGTCACTCGAACCAATTTATTGCATGCTGTGATGCTCGATAATTTCCCACTGGATGCGCCCGTTGGTGAGATCGCAACGTTTCCGGTGATGCACGTGAACCAAGGCGATTTCCTGTTTAACGCCATGATTACCATGACCAGAAATCGAGTAAAAAGGTTGATGGTTTGTGATGGTAAAAATGCGGTCGGCATGGTGGATATGACACAGATCCTCAGTGCATTCTCCACCCACTCCCACGTTCTCACTTTACGTATTGCACGCGCCACCAGCGTTGAAGAATTGGCAATGGCCTCTAACAAACAGCGTCAACTGGTCGAAAGCTTACTCCGTAATGGGATTCGAACACGCTTTATCATGGCGCTGATTTCTGCGGTTAATGAGCAGATCATAGAGAAGGCTTTTGAGTTGATTATCCCGCCAGCACTGCATAATCACTGCTGCCTCATCGTGTTAGGTTCCGAAGGTCGCGGCGAACAAATTCTCAAAACCGATCAAGACAACGCACTAATCATTCAAGATGGTTTGCAGTGGCATCAATGCCAAAGTGCGATGAACGATCTCACTCATACCCTTCAACAATTGGGTTACCCACTGTGCCCGGGCAATGTGATGGTCAACAATCCGAAGTGGGTACACTCAGAACAAGAGTGGAAACAGACCCTCACCCGTTGGGTAAAAAAAGCCACGCCAGACACCGTAATGGATATTGCGATCATGGCAGATGCACACGCAGTGGCGGGTAATAGAGAGTTATTAAAACCAGTCAAACAGCACCTCAGTGATTTAATGCTCGGACAGGAATTGATTTTGGCGGAATTCTGCCGCCCGGCGCTGAACTTCTCGGTTCCCCTCACCCTATTTGGCAACGTCAAACAATCCAAGTCAGGGCTCGATATCAAACAAGGTGGTATTTTCCCTATCGTGCATGGTGTGAGAGCGCTTTGTCTGGAGCATGGTGTCACCGTAAACAATACCTTCAAACGTCTTGAACAGTTGGTCAGCCAAAAAGTACTCGAGCAAAGTACCGCGGATAATCTCAGTGAAGCGCTCAAGCAATTCTTTAAGTGGCGCTTAGCCCAAAGGCTTTCTCAGCAGCACAGCAGCAACAAGATTAACATCAAACTGATGGAGCGGGCAGACAGAGATCTGCTTCGTCATAGCCTGCATGTGGTGAAGAAATTCAAGCAATGGCTCGGCTACCACTATCAGATACGGGATTAGGCGATTGAACGATGAATAGGTTAGTTCGCTATTACTGGCACCACAAGCTCAAAGGCTCTCTTTACCAGCCTCTGTTTACTGCGCCTATTGATCATGAATATGTATCGCTCGATTGTGAAACCACCAGCCTAGACCCCAATCAGGCGGAGTTAGTCACCATCGCCGCAACAAAGATCATCGGTAACCGTATCATAACCAGCCAGCCCTTTGAGGTTCGGCTGCAAGCACCTCAATCGCTCGATTGCAATTCAATCAAAATCCACCGCATTCGCCATCAAGATCTAAAGCACGGCATCGAAGAAAAACAAGCTTTAATCGAACTGCTCGAGTTTATCGGTAACCGCCCTTTAGTCGGCTACCACATCCGCTATGATAAAAAAATTCTCGACCGAGCCTGCTTAAAACAGCTCGGATTTCCACTGCCTAACCGATTGATCGAAGTGAGTCAGCTTTATCAAGATAAACTGGAAAGACAGCTGCCCAACGCCTATTTCGATCTCAGTATCGACGCCATCTGTCGCCAACTCGATTTGCCTATCCCGGTCAATAAACATGATGCATTACAAGACGCTATCTCTGCTGCACTGATTTTCGTTCGCCTGAAACATGGTGACCTGCCCCGTTTCAACTCTTCATATTCTTAATTCAACCACAGCCTCTTCACATAGAGAGCAACCTCTCAAAAATGAACTTAACTCGCTATTTTGTAAGTGAAAAACAGCGTCTCATCCTAAAGTCTAATTGTGAAAATCGCCATCCTAGCCGAGAGTGATAGCACAAAGACAGTCCTGAAATTGACTTAAAAACTGAACACAAAGGAAGTTGCCAGTTCATTAGGAATGTAGGCACAAGGAGAGATGCAATGAGTGAAGCCCACGTTTATCCGGTAAAAGACAATATTCAATCAACCACACACGCGGATAATGACACTTACCTAGCCATGTACCAGCAATCGGTTTCTGACCCTGAAGGCTTTTGGGGTGAACACGGAAAAATCGTGGATTGGATCAAGCCTTTCACACAGGTAAAAAACACCTCTTTCGATCCTGGCCACATTGATATTCGTTGGTTTGAAGACGGCACGCTTAACGTTTCGGCTAACTGTATCGACCGCCACCTTGCAGAGCGCGGTAATGAAATCGCTATCATCTGGGAAGGCGATGACCCGGCTGATGACAAAACGCTAACGTTTAATGAACTGCACAAAGAAGTGTGCCTATTTTCGAATGCTTTAAAAGAGCAAGGCGTACGCAAAGGGGATGTGGTTTGTTTATACATGCCAATGGTGCCAGAAGCGGCAGTAGCCATGCTGGCGTGTACCCGTATCGGGGCGGTTCACACAGTAGTATTTGGTGGTTTCTCACCAGAGGCACTGTCTGGTCGTATTATCGACTCCAATTCTAAAGTCGTTATCACGGCTGATGAAGGCGTGCGTGGCGGCCGTGCGGTTCCACTGAAGAAGAATGTCGATGAAGCACTGACCAACCCTGAAGTGAAAAACATCGAGAAGGTTGTGGTATTCAAACGCACTGGCGGTGATGTGGCTTGGCACGAACACCGTGATGTGTGGTGGCACGATGCAATTGCTAATGTATCTGCAGATTGCCCACCAGAAGAGATGAACGCCGAAGATCCACTATTCATCCTTTATACGTCAGGCTCAACAGGTAAACCGAAAGGCGTTATGCACACCACAGGTGGCTACCTTGTCTATGCAGCGATGACCTTCAAATACGTATTCGATTACCAAGAAGGCGAGACTTTCTGGTGTACAGCCGATGTGGGTTGGATTACAGGTCACACATACCTTGTTTACGGGCCACTAGCTAATGGTGCAAAAACAATCCTATTCGAAGGCGTGCCTAATTACCCGAACACTAGCCGCATGAGTGAAGTGGTCGATAAGCATCAAGTTAATATTCTTTATACTGCACCAACCGCGATTCGCGCTTTGATGGCGAAAGGCAATGAAGCGGTTGAAGGTACTTCGCGTGACAGCCTGAGAATTATGGGCTCAGTGGGTGAGCCTATCAATCCTGAAGCGTGGGAGTGGTATTACAAAACAATTGGTAATGAGCAGTCTCCGATTGTCGATACATGGTGGCAAACAGAAACGGGCGGTATATTAATCTCACCACTGCCGGGGGCAACAGACCTAAAACCGGGGTCAGCGACTCGCCCATTCTTCGGCGTACAGCCCGCGCTGGTTGATAACATGGGTAACATCATTGAGGGTGCAACAGACGGCAACCTTGTGATTCTTGACTCTTGGCCAGGCCAAATGCGTACCGTACATGGCGATCATGACCGCTTTGAACAGACTTACTTCTCAACCTTTAAAGGCATGTACTTTACCAGTGATGGTGCTCGTCGTGATGAAGACGGTTACTACTGGATTACGGGCCGAGTCGATGACGTGCTGAACGTATCGGGTCACCGTATGGGGACGGCAGAGATAGAATCGGCTCTCGTCGCATTCGATAAAATTGCAGAAGCCGCGATTGTCGGTATCCCTCATGATATAAAGGGCCAAGCTATTTATGCATACATCACACTCAATGATGGTGAGTTCCCAACGGCTGAACTGCATAAAGAAGTAAAAGACTGGGTACGCAAAGAGATAGGCCCAATCGCAACGCCCGATGTGCTGCATTGGACAGATTCTCTGCCAAAAACACGTTCGGGTAAGATCATGCGTCGTATTCTACGTAAAATTGCCACCGGCGATACCAGTAACCTCGGTGATACATCAACCCTCGCAGACCCAAGCGTGGTTGATAAACTGATTGCCGAAAAGGCAGAACTCGCCTAAGTAATAAAGCGCATCGGCGACTTACTGTTTAAACTATCCCGCCTTAAACCGTCACCTTTGTGGCGGTTTTTTATGGTTGCTCTTGATCTCAAATCTCTTCGATAAAATTAAGGTCATTGCTTTTTTTTGTTAAGTTGATAACAATTGAATTCAACGCTCATAGGAGATTAGACCAGTAAATTGCTGCGATTTGCGCTGAATTAGCTATAATCTGGTTCTAATTTTTAAATTTGGGTTTTTCTCACTGGAAATCAATCCCAAATTTTCAATAAAATGGCAACATTCACGTTCGTAAACACGATAAAGGAAGATAGCCCCATAATGTCTACAAAGTTTCGCATTCTAGTTTTAAATGGCCCAAACCTTAACTTGTTAGGCCTTAGAGAGCCCGCACACTATGGCTCTCAAACACTTGAACAGATTATTAGCTCATTGACCGAGCAAGCGAAAGCACACGATGTTGAGCTGTCTCACTTACAGTCAAATCGTGAGTATGAACTGATTGAAGCTATCCATAGTGCTTATCAAAATGTTGATTTTATTATTATCAACCCAGCGGCCTTTACACATACCAGTGTGGCACTGCGTGATGCATTACTTGGCGTTGCAATCCCATTTATTGAGGTTCATCTATCGAATGTTCACGCACGTGAACCATTCCGTCACCACTCTTACCTATCTGATAAAGCAGAAGGTGTGATTTGTGGCTTAGGTGCCCAAGGTTATCAATTTGCTTTGACCGCTGCACTCAGCAAGCTCAACGCAAAATAAACATAAACATAAACAACGAACTATTACTAACCTACTCCGTCATAGAGTAAGTTCAATTAACAGATAAAGAGAAAGAAACAATGGATATTCGCAAAATCAAAAAGCTAATCGAATTGGTTGAAGAGTCTGGTATTTCTGAGCTAGAAATCTCTGAAGGTGAAGAGTCAGTACGAATCAGTCGTAACAGCACAGCACCTGTCGCACCGGTTCAATATGCAGCGGCTCCAGCTCCAGCTCCAGCTCCAGCCGCCGCTCCAGCTCCTGTAGCAGCACCTGCTGTAGCGGAAACACCTGCGGCACCAACAGGCCACCAAGTTCTTTCTCCAATGGTTGGTACTTTCTACGGCGCGCCAAGCCCTGATGCCAAACCATTCGTTAAGGTTGGTCAATCGGTGACTGCCGGCGAAACACTATGTATCGTTGAAGCAATGAAAATGATGAACCAAATCGAAGCTGACAAGTCTGGTGTTGTCACGGCAATTCTACTTGAAGATGGTCAACCAGTAGAATTCGATCAAGCTCTAGTAATTATCGAATAATAGAGAGCACTCATTATGTTAGATAAATTAGTCATCGCGAACCGCGGTGAAATTGCACTGCGTATTTTGCGTGCATGTAAAGAACTGGGCATTAAAACGGTAGCGGTTCACTCAACCGCAGACCGCGACCTTAAGCACGTACTGCTTGCGGATGAAACCATTTGTATCGGTCCAGCGCGTGGTATTGATAGCTACCTGAACATCCCTCGCATCATCAGCGCCGCTGAAGTGACTGGTGCTGTCGCGATTCACCCTGGCTACGGCTTTCTATCTGAAAATGCCGACTTTGCAGAACAAGTAGAGCGCAGCGGTTTTATCTTCGTTGGCCCTAAAGCAGAAACCATTCGCATGATGGGTGACAAAGTGTCAGCTATCACGTCAATGAAGAAAGCGGGCGTACCTTGTGTACCTGGTTCTGACGGCCCACTTGATGATGATGACGCAAAAAACAAAGCGCACGCTAAGCGCATTGGTTTCCCTGTCATCATCAAGGCATCTGGTGGTGGTGGCGGTCGTGGTATGCGTGTTGTCCGTTCTGAAGCAGAACTAACAGAAGCTATCGCAATGACTCGTGCTGAAGCAAAAGCCTGTTTCAACAACGACATGGTTTACATGGAGAAATTCCTAGAAAACCCTCGTCACATTGAAGTACAAGTGCTTGCAGATGGTCAAGGTAATGCTATCCACCTAGGTGAGCGTGACTGTTCTATGCAGCGTCGTCACCAGAAAGTTGTCGAAGAAGCACCCGCTCCAGGTATCACTGAAGAGATGCGCAAGTACATCGGCGAACGTTGTACTCGTGCGTGTATTGAGATTGGATATCGCGGTGCTGGTACATTTGAATTCCTATACGAGAACGGTGAGTTCTACTTCATCGAAATGAACACTCGTATCCAGGTTGAGCACACGATTACTGAAATGGTAACGGGTATCGACCTAGTAAAAGAGCAGCTGCGTATTGCTGCCGGTCAGCCTCTATCATTCACTCAGGATGATATTAAGCTACGCGGCCACTCAATCGAATGTCGTATCAATGCTGAAGATCCTGTTCGTTTCCTACCTTCACCAGGTAAGATTGAACGTTTCCACGCACCAGGCGGCATGGGCGTACGTTGGGAATCTCACATCTACACGGGTTACACAGTGCCACCACACTACGATTCAATGATTGGTAAGCTGATCACTTACGGTGAGAACCGTGATGTGGCTATCGCTCGTATGAAGAACGCATTGGGTGAGATGATTGTTGAAGGTATCAATGTCAACACTGCACTACAACTCGCGATAATGAACGACGAAAACTTCCAACACGGTGGTGCAAACATCCACTACCTTGAGAAGAAGCTTGGTCTGCAATAGCAGCTAGCCATCGGTAATACGTTCTCTGTAGGACGGTAATAAATGCTCACTTAGGTGGGCATTTTTGTTTTTAAACACTCGTGAAAATCCCCCCTATAATCCCTCTTATTATCCACGGTGTTTTGATGAATTTGCTCATATTTTCTGCTAGACTCCCCATCCAATTTTTCTCATATAGAAGATGCAGCCATGCCTTGGATTCAAATCAAGCTTAATGCGACCAATGAAAATGCCGAACAAATCGGCGACATGTTAATGGAAGAGACAGGTGCTCTTTCCGTAACTTTCCTTGATGCACAAGATACCCCTGTATTTGAGCCTCTGCCGGGTGAAACTCGCCTTTGGGGTAACACTGACATTCTCGCGCTTTACGACGCTGAGACTGATACAGGCGTCGTCCTAGCACAGATTAAAGCCAGCAACATGTTCCCTGCGGACTTTGCTCATAAAGTAGAGCAAATTGAAGACAAGGATTGGGAGCGTGAATGGATGGACAACTTCCACCCAATGAAGTTTGGTGAGCGTCTTTGGATCTGCCCTAGCTGGCGCGATATCCCAGAACCGGACGCTGTAAATGTAATGCTGGATCCCGGTCTTGCATTTGGTACCGGTACTCACCCAACCACCGCATTGTGTCTTGAGTGGCTTGAAGGTCTCGATCTAACAGGCAAAACGGTTATCGACTTCGGTTGTGGTTCTGGCATCCTAGCAATTGCTGCGATCAAACTGGGCGCCGCAAGAGTTATCGGGATCGACATTGATCCTCAAGCTCTGCTGGCCTCAAAAGATAATGCACAGCGCAACGGCGTGGCTGATCAATTAGACGTGTTCTTACCACAAGATCAACCGGAAGGTTTGTTAGCGGACGTCGTCGTTGCCAATATTCTTGCCGGTCCATTACGCGACCTATCAAGCATCATCAAGGGCCTAGTTAAGCCAAATGGTGTGCTCGCCATGTCGGGCGTTTTAGATACCCAAGCGGAAGATGTCGCGACATATTATCGTGATGAGCTTCACATTGATCCAATTATCGAGCAACAAGAGTGGTGTCGAATCTCTGGTCGCAAACAAGGCTAGACAAGACTTTCAGCGCTAATTGATTGAATTTTATGCCAATTACAAAAACAAATTGTAAATGCTCAAATATTAGTCTTTTCACGCAGCGAAAAAATGCGTAAAATGCGCGCCCTTGCTGGTACAGAACTGTGATGACGTTTTGAAAATCGGAAATTATCAACTTAAGAACAATCTAATCGTCGCTCCAATGGCTGGCGTAACGGATAGACCATTCCGTGAGTTGTGTCTTCGCTATGGTGCGGGGATGGCCGTCAGTGAAATGATGTCCTCCAACCCGCAAGTTTGGAAAACGTCAAAGTCTCAGCAGCGTATGGTACATGAAGGCGAATCGGGCATTCGTTCAGTACAAATCGCTGGTGCGGATCCACAGCTTATGGCCGAAGCTGCTCAATTCAATGTTGCTAACGGTGCGCAAATCATCGATATCAATATGGGTTGTCCAGCCAAAAAAGTGAATAAGAAGCTTGCGGGCTCAGCCCTACTGCAGCATCCAGAACTCATCGAAGATATTCTGAAAGCGGTGGTAAATGCTGTCGATGTTCCAGTAACGTTGAAAACGCGCACGGGCTGGGATACAGACAATCGAAACTGTGTCCAAATTGCTAAAATAGCCGAACACTGTGGCATACAAGCTCTTGCCCTTCACGGGAGAACTCGCGCTTGTATGTACAAAGGTAAGGCAGAATACAAACACATTAAAGCGGCAAAACAAGCCGTATCTATTCCGGTTATCGCTAACGGTGATATCGATAGCCCGGAAAAAGCGAAGTTTGTGCTGGAGTACACTGGCGCTGACGCTTTAATGATAGGTCGACCTGCCCAAGGACGTCCTTGGATTTTTAATGAAATCCAACACTATTTGGAAAACGGCACCACGATGGATCCGCTCCCGATTTCGGAAGTGAAAGACATCATGCTTGGTCATGTGAACGCTCTCCATGAGTTTTATGGTGAGTTTTTAGGCCCCCGAATTGCCCGCAAGCATGTGGGTTGGTACCTAAAAGAACATGAACAAGCGAGTGAGTTTCGCCGTACCTTCAACGCATTCGAAGCAGGTGATCTGCAGCTTGAAGCGCTCGAAGGTTTTTTTGATAACGTTGCACCATAATTACGAGAAGAGCTAGACCGAATATGTTCGAACAAAATCTGACTTCAGAAGCATTGACAGTAACTACAGTTACATCACAAGACCAAATCACGCAGAAGCCACTACGTGACTCAGTTAAAGCATCATTGAAAAATTACCTTGCTCAATTAAACGGTCAAGAAGTCAGCGAGTTATACGAATTAGTATTAGCTGAAGTTGAACAGCCACTACTAGACACTATCATGCAGTACACTCGCGGCAACCAAACTCGCGCAGCAACCATGATGGGTATTAACCGCGGTACTCTTCGCAAGAAACTTAAAAAATACGGCATGAACTAATCGTTCTTTCGTAATTTTTTGAATTGAAAGCCGAGCTCACTTTTTGAGCTTGGCTTTTTTTTGCCCGGTCGATAGTATCGCAGAGAGCGGACTGTACGGGAGATGCCCCTCCTCTTGATACAACACCGGTTAGCGGCAACAGCGCCCTTTGTCGACGTTGGCTGAGTCTAAGGCTGCCAGAATCGAACAATGGCTTGCATCATCGTCTACATGGCCACAACACGCATCATTAATCTTTTTAAGTGCGGTACGAATCTTAGTTAACTCGGAAATCTTCTCATCGATCATCTCTAGTTTTGCTGAGGTAATCGACTTCACTTCGGCGCAACTGTGCTGTGTTGCTTCTAAGCGAATCTCAAGCAATTCTTTAATCTCATCCAAACTTAGCCCCAACGCTTTAGATTTGAGAATAAACGTCACCTGTTTCTGGTTATTTTCATCATATAGACGATAACCCGATTCACTGCGACCAGCTGGCGCGATCAGGTTATTCTTCTCATAAAATCGTAAGGTATCGGCTGTCACGCCACATCTTTTCGCTAATTCACCAATCTGAAACATGTTCTGTCCTATTCTTTCGTCCATTCCACGATTAACCTTGTTGTTACTTTTCAGGCTGAAATGACACTTTTCATAATTAATTTTGAGATGCCAAACGATTGCGCGAGCTTTTTTGTAATAAATTAGTTAGAATCTGCGCCATCAAATTTGGTGTTGGTTATCTTATCGCTAAATCATAAGACGAACCCAAAAGGTCTTTACCAAAACTGACCAATATTTTATCTCTTACTGGTATCTAAGATACTCCACGCTGAGAAGATAGAAACAAGTTCTTTTTTGGCAAATATCTTTATTTTAACCCCATGAATTTGAGGAAATGGAAGCATGAATAACGCTCGTCCAATTCGCCGCGCTCTCATCAGCGTATCAGACAAAACTGGTATCGTTGAATTTGCACAAGCTCTTGCTCACCGTGGTGTAGATATCCTATCTACCGGTGGCACTGCTCGCCTGCTTGCTGAAAAAGGCATCTCTGTTACAGAAGTATCTGACTACACTGGTTTCCCAGAAATGATGGATGGCCGTGTTAAGACTCTGCACCCAAAAGTTCATGGTGGTGTTCTAGGCCGTCGTGGTCAAGATGATGACGTGATGGAAACTCACGGTATCAACCCTATCGATATGGTAGTTGTAAACCTATACCCATTCGCAGAAACCGTGGCTAAAGAAGGTTGTACCCTTGCTGACGCGGTTGAGAACATCGACATCGGTGGCCCAACAATGGTTCGCTCTGCAGCGAAAAACCACAAAGACGTGACTATCGTTGTTAACGCACACGACTACGAGCGTGTTGTGGCTGAAATGGACGCGAACGAGCAATCTCTAACGCTAGAGACTCGCTTTGATCTCGCTATCGCAGCATTCGAGCACACCGCTGCTTACGACGGCATGATCGCTAACTACTTCGGCACTATGGTTCCTAGCTACGGTGAGAACAAGGAAGGAGACGAAGAGTCTAAATTCCCTCGCACGTTCAACCAGCAGTTCGAGAAAAAACAAGACATGCGCTACGGTGAGAACAGCCACCAGGCAGCCGCATTCTACGTTGAAGCAAACCCTGAAGAAGCATCTGTTTCTACTGCTCGCCAAATTCAAGGTAAAGCCCTTTCTTACAACAACATCGCTGACACGGACGCTGCACTGGAGTGTGTGAAAGAGTTCGACCAGCCAGCATGTGTCATCGTTAAGCACGCTAACCCATGTGGTGTTGCACTCGGTGAAGACATCCTAGAAGCTTACGACCGCGCATTCAAAACAGACCCAACGTCTGCATTTGGCGGCATCATTGCTTTCAACCGTGAGCTAGACGCGGCAACAGCAACCGCTATCACTGAGCGTCAATTCGTTGAAGTTATCATTGCACCATCAGTTTCTGCTGAAGCAGTAGCAATCGTAGCGGCTAAGAAAAACCTGCGCCTACTTGAATGTGGCGAGTGGACAACGAAGACGACTGGCTTTGACGTGAAACGCGTTAACGGTGGCTTACTCGTTCAAGACCGCGACCAAGGCATGGTGTCTGAAGATGACCTGAAAGTGGTGTCTAAACGTCAACCAACCGCTGAAGAATTGAAAGATGCCCTATTCTGCTGGAAAGTCGCGAAATACGTGAAATCTAACGCGATTGTTTACTCGAAAGGCGATATGACGATTGGGGTGGGTGCTGGCCAAATGAGCCGCGTTTACTCTGCGAAAATTGCAGGCATCAAAGCGGCAGACGAAGGTCTACAGGTTGAAGGTTGTGTGATGGCATCTGACGCGTTCTTCCCATTCCGAGACGGTATCGATGCGGCAGCAGAAGCGGGCATCAAGTGTGTTATCCAACCGGGCGGCTCTATGCGTGATGACGAAGTTATCGCTGCTGCAGATGAACACGGCATGGCGATGATCTTTACGGGCATGCGTCACTTCCGCCACTAATTCTCTTGTCATCATTGGGGCGGTAACTGCGTTGACTACGCTCGCTTACCCTAATCACATAGCGGGCTATGCTCATAGGGATAAGCTCGCTTGTCGCCTTGTTAGCGCTCCCACTGATTTAAAGAGACCTCAAATAGTTGAATGACGTAAGCACCGACTACTTTGAGCAAGACTTATAATTTTGTTTTTTTTAAATATTCCAATATTTGAAATACGTAGAGCAAGTCAGAGACTTTAGTTCAAGGAAAACACGCGGAGCTTATGACCATAAGTGAGCATGTTTGACACAGAAATAAAGGCTCTGAAGCAGCTATAAGGATTTTAAAACATGAATGTACTAATTATTGGTGCCGGCGGTCGTGAGCACGCACTAGGTTGGAAAGCAGCACAAAACCCAAACGTTGAAACAGTCTTCATCGCGCCAGGTAACGCAGGCACTGCCCTTGAGCCGAAACTTGAGAACGTAAACATCGGCGTTGAAGACATCGCTGGTTTAGTCGCGTTTGCTCAAGAGAAAAAAATCGAACTGACTATCGTGGGCCCAGAAGCACCATTAGTCATTGGCGTGGTTGACGCATTCCGAGAAGTGGGTCTGCCTATTTTTGGTCCAACTCAAGCGGCAGCACAGCTTGAAGGTTCGAAAGCCTTCACCAAAGATTTCCTAGCTCGTCATGACATCCCAACGGGTTACTACGCCAACTTCACTGAGATTGAGCCAGCTCTTGCTTACGTACGTGAGCAAGGCGCTCCAATCGTAGTAAAAGCTGACGGTCTTGCGGCGGGTAAAGGCGTTATCGTTGCGATGACCCTTGAAGAAGCTGAAGACGCAATCAAAGACATGCTAGCGGGCAACGCCTTTGGCGAAGCGGGCAGCCGCGTGGTTATCGAAGAGTTCCTTGAAGGCGAAGAAGCAAGCTTCATCGTAATGGTTGACGGTTCTAGCGTTCTTCCTATGGCCACCAGCCAAGATCACAAACGTGTTGGCGACAAAGACACGGGGCCTAATACTGGCGGCATGGGTGCTTACTCTCCAGCTCCAGTTGTGACGCCTGAAATCCACAACCGTATCCTTGAGGAAGTTATCTACCCAACGGTACGTGGTATGGACGCAGAAGGCGCACCTTACACGGGTTTCCTTTACGCAGGCCTAATGATCGATGCTGACGGCACCCCTAAGGTTATCGAATACAACTGCCGCTTCGGCGACCCTGAAACGCAACCTATCATGATGCGTATGGAGTCAGACCTTGTTGAACTTTGCCTAATGGCTATCGACGAGAAACTCGACCAAGCCGAATCGAAGTGGGATCCGCGCGCGTCTATCGGTGTTGTTCTTGCGGCTGGCGGTTACCCGGCTGACTACGCAAAAGGTGACGTTATTTCACTCCCAACAAGCGAAGTTGAAGGCCAAAAGATTTTCCATGCAGGTACGACAAATAACGAAGCTGGCGATGTGGTGACAAACGGCGGTCGTGTACTGTGTGCTACCGCACTGGGTAACACGGTTTCTGAGGCTCAGGAGCGCGCCTACGCGTTAACTAAGCAGGTTAGCTGGAAAGGTATGTTCCACCGTAATGACATAGGTTACCGTGCGATTGCGCGCGAGCAAGAGCAGTAATCCACTGCATCACTCGTATAGTTCCGTATAAGCAGTACTAAATAACAAGAAAAGGCGCCTTAATCGGCGCCTTTTTATTGCTTAGTCTTTTTAACTCTACTTTTTGAGCAATGATGGTCTTGTCACACAATCATGGCTGCCATCACCTAACATCAATAACTCTTTAACCGTCACGTTACTCCGTGAATTGCTGCCAAGAAATGCGGCATAGCTTTTCACAGGTGCTAAGCTATCGGTCGCGAAACTTGGTAAGGGTTGATTGAACTCAAAGCGAACAAGCTTACCCTCTGAGCACACATCAAAAGAGTGACCATTCCAGTAACCCTGAATCATTCTTAGCCCCTCATCATTTTGCTCCCTGACGGTTTCTAGAACTGACCGAGCTTCTGCCTGATAGTTTTCAAGCTGCTTTGTTTGAATGGGTAATACCTTACTACCGAGACGGTACTGTTGATACACAGCTTCGCCTGACTTATTAAAGCGTACGTGGACATGGTAAGGAACCCGCTCAATCGATGCATTTCGCTGTTCGCCTTCACGAACAAATTCGCGAAGTATACCGTTCGACCAGACATAATCGGTTTTGTACCAACCGTAATCGCCCATAATGACGTAGTCAGCGGAGGTGTGAGGTTGTGTTGATTGGTTAGTAACCCAATAGAAACTTGTCGCGTCGCCCATAACTTGGCCGCCGGTGTAGGTTTCGAATTGCTCTAAACTTGTGTGAGGGCTTGTTGAAGAACAGCCAATAAGAAATGTAGATAACAGTGAAACGAGAATGAATGCTTTTTTCATAAAAACCTGTACCGAGGTGAAATACGACTACCTCGGTACAGTTTAGATTATTTCACCGAATCTTTCAGTGCTTTACCTGCTACAAATGCAGGAACATTTGCCGCAGCGATTTGGATCTCATCACCCGTTTTTGGGTTGCGACCCGTACGAGCTGCACGGTGGTTTACTTTAAAAGTACCAAAACCAATTAGCTGAACTTGATCGCCATCTTTAAGCGCATCTGTAACACCGCCAAGAGTCGCCTCTAGAGCCGCTTTCGCTTGCGCCTTTGAAAGGTCCGCTTTTTCAGCAATAAAGTCGATTAATTGAGTCTTGTTCATTTAGGTTTCCCTTCTTTGTAATTTTGAATTCAATTCACTCTAAAACATAAATGCCCTATCTGGCAAAGGTTTGTCGTCGATCTTTAGCTCTAATGCCGTAGTTTTAGCCACAATATGAGTAATAACTCACAATTTGTTACTGATTTTCTACAGCGACCCCTTGTTTAAAAGGGCTTGAGAGTGAAATTAATGATGACCTAACGAGTATTTATTCTCTATAATCCACGCTGAATCGCTGCTAAAGCGTACAATTTAATTTAAGGGCAAACATGCTGCTGCTAACTATTTACGTCTCCATTGCTATTGGAGTTTCTTTCATTTGTTCTGTTTTGGAAGCTGTACTTTTGAGTATTAGTCCGAGCTACATTGCTCAGCTAAAACAAAATGGGCACCCTGCAGCAAAGTCTTTAGACAAACTGAAAACAGATATTGACCGCCCACTTGCGTCAATTTTAACGCTCAACACCATTGCACATACTATCGGCGCGGCGACAGCAGGTGCACAAGCGGCGGTCGTTTTTGGTAGCCAATGGTTAGGCGTCTTCTCTGCCGTGCTAACACTGGGTATTTTAGTCTTATCTGAAATTGTTCCCAAAACCATTGGTGCAACCTACTGGCGTCAACTGGCTCCAACGTCAGCAAGTGTGCTTCGTTGGATGGTGTTCTTCCTGACACCGTTTGTATGGTTCTCTGAGCAAATCACGAAGCGCCTAGCTCGCGGTCACCAAGCACCAAAAATGCGAGAAGAGCTATCGGCGATGGCGATTTTGGCAAAAGAGAGTGGTGAGTTTGCAGAAGGCGAATCAAAAATTCTGAGTAACCTACTGGGTATTCAAGACGTCCCTGTGACTCAAGTCATGACGCCGCGCCCCGTGGTATTCCGTGTTGATGCAGAAATGAGTGTAAATACCTTCCTAGAGCAACATAAAGACACGCCATTCTCACGCCCACTGGTTTACAGCGAGCAGAGCGACAACATTATCGGTTTTGTTCACCGCTTAGAGCTGTTTAGATTGCAGCAAGCAGGTTGTGGTGAGAAAGCGTTAGGTGAAGTCATGCGCCCTATCCATGTACTCCTGAACAACATGGGCTTAGCGAAAGCCTTTGACCAGATGATGGCAAACCGCCTGCAACTGTCTTTGGTTGTGGACGAGTACGGCACCATTCAGGGCATCATCACCCTAGAAGATATCTTTGAGCACCTAGTGGGCGAAGAGATTGTCGACGAGGCGGATAAGACGACTGACATGCAAGAACTGGCGTTCCAACGCTGGGAAAAATGGAAAGAAACACACGGTGTTATCGAAAACCGCGATGACGACGAGGATGAGCAAGAGCAAGACACTCCAACTGACAACCACTCTTCAGACACAAGATCAGCGGATGACAACAACGAATCCAAAGATAAGGCATCAAAAGACAAAGTGCAGAACGAAGACAAAAAAGACGCTTAATCTCAATGTGATACCGTCAAATGCAACAAAGGCTCCCTAGGGAGCCTTTGTTTTTATTCATGTTTTGGTGCTATTGCGAATTATAACGCAACACCAATGTTACTGACTGGATCTTCGCGCAGTTCGTGGCGTAGATCTTTGATCAGCTCTAAGTCACGCTCCGTCGTTTCACGTAGAGGTCGGAAAATCGCCCACTGAACGTCCCACTCTTCGCACACCGCTTCGTTTTCTTTCTGGTTTTCGTTCGTCACTTCATCTGCGCCTTGAGCAAACTCAAGCTCAGCAACCGTCTTCACCGATTGTTGACTGACTTTAATAACCGCTTCAAGCATATGTTCACGGTCAAGCAGACCATGAATGAGCGTCGCCAAACCTTGGCAGGCGTCCATTGCTGGATAAACCCCATAAAAATCAAAATCATCACCGCTAGGGAAGAGCTCTTCTACTTTTTCAAGTTGACGCTCAAAGTTCACCTTTGCCGTTTTAACCGTTAAAATTTCCCAAACACTATCCAAAACATCACGATAAATTCGAGCTTCCGCAAATTCGGTATTCTCACAAAACATGGCATAGTTAGGGTACATACGCTCACATAGACACGCCATAAAGGTAATTTGTTGCCAAGGTTCTAACTTTTCAAGACGAACCTGCAATGGATTCTGAAGCATAGTCACTCAATAATTGCAGAAAAAGACAGCGAAAGTGTACTTGATAAACCCTGAGGGGAAAAGATAAGCCGATGAACAATTTTACGAATAAGCTCTATATTCTTACTGAGCATGACGATACCTATACGCAACTGATTCTAGACCAGGAGTTACCCGATCTAGAAATCACTCAAAACCCCGAATCAGCACAGATTGTATTAGCGTCACCGCCCCTAATCGCACAGCGCCTCAACGAGTTTAAAGAGCTAGACTGGGTACAGAGTACCTATGCTGGCATCAATAAACTCACTCAGCCGGACCTGCGTCAGGACTATACGTTAACCAACGTCAAAGGCATCTTTGGCCCAGCTATCGCAGAATACGTGCTAGGTTACACAATCAGTCATTGTAGACACTTCCCTCATTACCACCAGCATCAACAACAACGCCACTGGCAGCCACAGCTTTATACTGGCCTAACTGACAAAACCATGGTGATTTTAGGAACCGGGTCAATTGGCAGTCATTTGGCGAAAACCGCGGCGGCTTTTGGTCTTCATACCATCGGTGTCAATCGTACCGGCATCCCATCCAAACAAGAAACCTTTAAAGAGACGTTCCACGTTAATGAGATAGAAGCAGCTTTTAAGCAAGCCGATATTGTGGTCAACACCTTACCATCAACAACCGAAACCTATCAGCTGTTGAGTCAAACCACGTTAGGCTACTGCTCTAATGTGTTGCTGTTTAATGTCGGTCGCGGAGAAAGCCTAGACAACAAGGCCTTGTTGCTTGCCATAAAAAACAGATGGGTAGAGCATGCATTTTTAGATGTGTTTGAAAATGAGCCCCTCTCGCAGGATCACCCATTCTGGACATTGCCACAGGTCACCATCACTCCACACATCGCTGCACTCAGTGAACCAAAACAAGTGGTCGAGATCTTCGCCGAGAATTACAAACAGTGGCGAGATGGCTTTACACTGAATCATGTCATCGATTTTGAAAAAGGTTACTGATGCGCTCTTCGTTACTGAAAGAGGTTCGTCAATAAAAAAGCGCCGTTGGTTCCCCAACAGCGCTTTCAATAAACTGACTCAGAATTACTTGTGGTAAGGCTTAGACAATTCGTGAACAGCGTCAACGAATACGCCTGCGTTCTCTGGCGGCACATCTAAGTGGATACCGTGGCCAAGGTTAAATACATGACCTGTACCGCCGTCGCCAAAGCCTTCAAGAATGCTGCCCACTTCTTCACGAATACGTTCAGGTTGAGCGTAAAGCATCGAAGGGTCCATGTTACCTTGCAGTGCCACTTTGTCGCCGATGCGAGCTTTTGCGTCTGCGATGTTGATTGTCCAGTCTAGGCCAACCGCATCACAGCCCGTTGCTGCGATAGACTCAAGCCACATCCCGCCATTCTTAGTAAACAGAGTCACTGGCACACGACGACCTTCATTCTCACGGATTAGACCATCAACGATTTTGTGCATGTATTGCAGTGAAAATAGATTATAGTCACGAGGCGTCAGTACCCCACCCCAAGTATCAAAGACCATGACCGATTGAGCACCCGCTTTAATTTGCGCGTTCAGGTATTCAATAACACTGTCAGCCAACTTATCTAGCAACAGGTGTAGGGTTTGTGGCTCTGCGTACATCATCTTCTTGATCTTAGTGAACGCTTTAGAGCTTCCACCTTCAACCATGTATGTCGCCAGTGTCCATGGACTGCCCGAGAAACCGATCAGTGGCACTTCGCCTTTCAAATCTTTACGGATCTGACGAACCGCATTCATTACGTATTGAAGCTCGCCTTCTGGATCCGGTAGGCCAATCTTCTCTACGTCCGCTTTACACGTGATAGGACGCTCAAATTTAGGACCTTCGCCCGTTTCAAAGTACAAGCCTAAGCCCATCGCATCAGGGATGGTTAGGATGTCAGAAAACAAGATTGCCGCATCAAGCGGGAAACGACGCAAAGGTTGAAGCGTGACTTCTGATGCCAGCTCCGCATTTTTGCATAAAGACATGAAATCGCCGGCTTCAGCGCGCGTTGCTTTGTACTCTGGAAGGTAGCGGCCAGCTTGGCGCATCATCCATACCGGTGTGTAATCAACAGGCTGTTTCAAAAGTGCGCGTAAATAGCGATCGTTTTTTAATTCGGTCATTCCGTTAAATTCCAATTCAATCTTGTCTAGTTTTAATGGCAAGTATTCTAACACTGATTAATAGGTAAAAGCTGTGTGCTTTGCAACCTAGATCAAGTTATTAACTTTTAAATCAATGCTTAATTTGCACCCACTTAAGAGAGCATGTTAAAAATTTGTTTGCTAGCGAAAATTACAATTATAACATCTGAGTAGTCACTACTCAGCATCTCATAACGACATCTTACTTACCCCCTCCACTCGTGGAGGGTTTTTTTTAACTTTTGGCTCCCATCAGCCAAGTACACTTGGGATCTCCCTGGGCTCAAGTTAATAGTCAATCTTCTTACCAGCTAAACTTTCAGCATCACATCATCAACCGTTTTTTCGATCAATTGCCTTGCAATGGTTCCGGCAGGGGCAACATCAGGTAAATTGGTGACATCAAACCATTGAGCATCTGACAATTCACTGTAATCGGGCTTGAGCGTACCACCAGCATAATCGGCGAGAAAGCCCATCATCATACTCGACGGAAACGCCCACGGCTGGCTGCCAAAGTAACGAATATTGTCCACATCGACCCCCGTCTCTTCTTTGACTTCTCTTGCCACACACTGATCTAAGGTCTCTCCAACCTCGAGGAAGCCTGCAATCACGGTGTACATCCCTGTTTTATGCCTTGGGTGCTGAGCAAGCAATATCTTGTTATCGTTTCGTACCGCGACAATAATGCATGGGAAAATGCGAGGATAATGGAGCGTTCGACAATCTCCGCACTGCATCGCCACCTGATTGTGATTGAGATGATTACGACCACCACACTGAGGACAAAAACGTATGCTCTGCGTCATGTGGCCATACTGGATCGCTTTACTTGCCATCAGAAATTTCGATTCAGGCCAGTGCAGCAACTCTCTTAGACTGACCATACTCAGCTCATTCTCCACATCACCATCGTTGAGCCAATACACCTTACGACCCTGATACTGACCAATGCAAATGGCATGCTCGACACTCAACCCTAACTCTTCAGCTGAGCCAAAAGGAAATTGGTCATCATTGACCCAAATATCACTACCAGAAACGACGCACCAATAAGCTTGATCTATCATTTTATTATCACTTTTATTTAACATCCTTATACCTCATTGCTTGCAGTTCGTTCATTTTACTGGCAATCTAATTTCATACTAGAGTGATAGCAGAGAATAATTCAAACTATTGCTTTTAGTCGCTACCAATAAAACGGACCCTGCTTAGGCAATTACTTGATCACAAGGTTGTGATCAGATCATGAGGACATGGTCATGCTAAATAAATTCAAACAAGTACAACAACAATGGGGTGGCTCCAATGAGGTCATCGATCATTGGCTCGAAACTCGACAGTCTCTAATCGTTGAGTATTGTAAGCTTGCTGCTCTAAAGCCTTCATCATCAAAAACACCCTCTATCACTGAACTTCCCACTCCAGAAGCGCTCCAAAAATTCAGCCAACATCTTGTGGATTACATCTCTGAAGGCCACTTTAAGATCTATGACATGGTGATGGATAGATGGCAGTCTACTGGCTTCAAAGCAACAGACGAAATCAACCAATCATATGGTCACATCGTTCTGACCACGGATCCACTGCTCAACTTCACCGATAAATACGCAGCCATTGAAGCGACCGATACATTAGAAAGCTTTGATAGCGAGCTATCACTCGTTGGTGAGATTCTTGAGGCGAGGTTTGCGGTTGAAGACCAGTTGATACAACAAATTGCCGACAGCCTAGCGGTTCCACCAGGGGCTTAATGGCTTAGCACCTTCTAAGCTTGCCTCTGTGCAAGCTTTTTGTTTTGCCTGTCCGTTAACCAAAACTCGCTCTTCACCACGAACCTTCTTGTCAGGTCCAAAGCCGCCCGAGATAAAACGCTCACCACTCCGCCTATCCCTTATCCGCTATCCGCCAAGTAATCAAACATATCGATTAGATTCAAACCTATAAGCCTCTTTATACACCAGATACAAAAAAGGCACCCGAAGGTGCCTTTTCTTATCTCTTAGAGATGACTCGTAGAGCTTACTCTTCTGAAGAGAAACCAGCGTTTAGAAGTGCTGCTAGATTGTCAGTCGCTTGTTCAGCTGAAGGACCTTCTTGCTCTTCTTCACGTTGCTTTTGACGCTCTTGGTGGTATGCGAAACCAGTACCAGCTGGGATCAGACGACCAACAATTACGTTCTCTTTCAGGCCGCGAAGGTCATCACGTTTACCAGAAACCGCAGCTTCTGTTAGTACGCGAGTCGTTTCTTGGAACGATGCAGCTGAGATGAATGACTCAGTTGCAAGAGAGGCTTTAGTAATACCCAGTAGGTCACGTTCGAAACGTACTAGTTCTTTACCTTCAGCTTCTAGCTTACGGTTAGCAATCTTAACATTGTGGTACTCAACTTGTTCGCCAGGTAGGAACTGAGAGTCACCAGAATGAGTTATTGTACACTTACGTAGCATTTGACGAACGATAGTCTCAATGTGCTTATCGTTAATCTTAACGCCTTGTAAGCGGTAAACTTCTTGAACTTCGTTCGCGATGTACTGAGTTACTGCGTGGATACCACGTAGACGCAGGATATCGTGTGGAGTTTCTGGACCGTCGGCGATAACATCACCACGCTCAATCTTCTCACCTTCGAACACGTTCAATTGACGATGTTTAGGAATCATCTCTTCGTAAGTGTCACCACCTTCACGAGTGATAACTAAACGACGCTTACCTTTCGTTTCTTTACCGAAAGACACAGTACCTGTGTGTTCAGCAAGGATCGCAGGCTCTTTAGGCTTACGAGCTTCGAATAGGTCGGCTACGCGTGGTAGACCACCGGTGATATCTTTGTTACCGCCAGATTTCTGAGGGATACGAGATAGTGTGTCACCGATGCCAACTTCAGCGCCATCTTCGATGTTTACAATCGCTTTACCTGGTAGGAAGTAGTGAGCTGGCATATCAGTACCAGGAATCATTACGTCGTTACCTTGCTCATCAACCAGTTTGATAGCTGGACGCATATCTTTACCGGCTGCTGGGCGAGCTGCTGCGTCTGTAACTTCACTTGAAGAAAGACCCGTTAGATCGTCAGTTTGACGAGAAACGGTAATACCATCGATCATATCTACGAATTGGATACGACCGGCCACTTCAGTGATGATTGGCATGGTATGCGCTTCCCAGTTAGCTACAACTTCACCAGCCGTAACGGCTGCGTTGTCGCCTTTGGTTAGCATCGAACCGTAAGGAAGTTTGTGCTTCTCTTTAGTACGGCCGAATTCATCAATAATCGTCATCTCAGATGCACGAGAAGTGATAACCAGTTTCTTATCTTTGTTCACGACGAACTTAGCATTGTGAAGTTTCACAGTACCCGTTGTCTTAGCTTGGATGCTGTTCTCTGCCGCAGCAGTAGATGCCGCACCACCGATGTGGAACGTACGCATCGTTAGCTGTGTACCCGGCTCACCGATAGATTGAGCAGCGATAACACCCACGGCTTCACCTTGGTTCACTAGGTGACCACGTGCTAGATCACGACCGTAACACTGTGCACAACAACCGAAGTCTGCATCACAGGTAACAACAGAACGCACTTTCATGCTATCTACAGAGTTGTCTTCCATGATCTGACACCACTTCTCATCAATCAGAGTATTACGTGGAATCAGTACTTCTTCAGTACCTGGCTTAAGAACGTCTTCAGCGACTACACGACCTAGGGCAAGCTCAGAAAGTGCAACTTTAACGTCACCACCTTCGATGTGAGGCATCATGTCGATACCTTCATGCGTTCCACAGTCATGTTCGTGTACTACAACGTCTTGAGCAACGTCTACTAGACGACGAGTTAGGTAACCCGAGTTTGCTGTTTTCAGTGCTGTATCCGCAAGACCCTTACGAGCACCGTGCGTTGAGATAAAGTACTGAAGAACGTTTAGACCTTCTTTAAAGTTCGCTGTGATCGGCGTTTCGATGATTGAACCATCTGGACGCGCCATCAGACCACGCATACCTGCTAGCTGACGAATCTGAGCTGCAGAACCACGAGCGCCCGAGTCGGCCATCATGTAGATGCTGTTGAACGATTCTTGCTGTTCTTCTTCGCCGTCACGGTTAATAACGGTTTCAGAAGATAGGTTATCCATCATTGCTTTCGCAACGCGGTCGTTAGTAGACGCCCAGATATCGATAACTTTGTTGTAACGCTCACCCGCAGTAACAAGACCAGATTGGAATTGTTCTTGGATTTCGCGAACTTCTTCTTCAGCCGACTCAATTTCATCGTATTTCGCTTGAGGTACAACCATATCGTCGATACCTACAGAAACACCAGAAAGTGCCGCGTATGCAAAACCTGCGTACATGATTTGGTCAGCAAATACTACTGTATCTTTTAGACCAAGCTTACGGTAACACTCGTTAAGAAGGTTAGAAATTTGCTTCTTACCTAACTTTTGGTTAACGATGCTGTACGGTAGGCCAGCTGGAACAATCTGCCACAACATTGCACGACCGACAGTCGTATCAACTAGGCCAGTATTCGTTGTGCTATTACCGTCTTCGTCTACTACAGTTTCAGTGATACGTACCTTAACGCGAGCGTGCAGCTCAGCCGTCTTAGTACGGTATGCCTTTTCAGCCTCTTCAGGGCCAGCAAGGTACATACCTTCACCTTTCACGTTGATCTTGTCACGTGTCATGTAGTAAAGACCCAATACAACGTCCTGAGAAGGTACGATGATCGGATCACCTGATGCTGGCGACAGAATGTTATTCGTCGACATCATTAGGGTACGAGCTTCAAGCTGTGCTTCTAGAGTTAGAGGCACGTGTACCGCCATTTGGTCACCATCGAAGTCGGCGTTGTATGCCGCACACACAAGTGGGTGAAGCTGAATCGCTTTACCTTCGATTAGTACTGGTTCAAACGCTTGGATACCTAGACGGTGAAGTGTAGGTGCACGGTTAAGCAGTACTGGGTGTTCACGGATAACTTCGTCTAGGATATCCCAAACAACCGCTTCTTCACGCTCTACCATTTTCTTAGCAGCTTTGATTGTCGTCGCCATGCCACGAGTTTCTAGCTTGCTGTAGATGAACGGCTTAAATAGCTCAAGTGCCATCTTCTTAGGAAGACCACACTGATGCAGACGAAGGTATGGACCCACTGTAATTACAGAACGGCCAGAGTAGTCTACACGTTTACCTAGAAGGTTCTGACGGAAACGACCTTGCTTACCCTTGATCATATCAGCAAGAGATTTCAGAGGACGCTTGTTAGAACCCGTGATCGCACGACCGCGACGACCGTTATCTAGAAGGGCATCAACAGACTCTTGCAACATACGCTTTTCGTTACGTACGATGATGTCTGGAGCCGCTAGCTCTAGAAGGCGCTTCAAACGGTTGTTACGGTTGATCACACGACGGTAAAGGTCGTTCAGATCAGAAGTCGCAAAGCGACCGCCATCTAGTGGTACTAGAGGACGTAGATCTGGCGGTAGCACTGGAAGTACAGTTAGAATCATCCACTCAGGCTTGTTGCCTGATGAGATGAACGCTTCAACTAGCTTCAAGCGCTTAGTAACTTTCTTACGCTTAGTTTCAGAGTTAGTCGTTTCCAACTCTTCGCGCATTTCTTCCACTTCTTGATGAAGGTCCATTGTTGAAAGCAGATCTTTGATCGCTTCAGCACCCATCTTAGCCGTGAATTCATCACCCCACTCTTCTAGACGATCCAGATACTCTTCTTCAGTAAGCATCTGAGATTTTTCTAGATCAGTCATACCTGGTTCAGTTACTACGTACATTTCGAAGTAAAGAACACGTTCGATATCACGTAGCGGGATATCCATTAGTAGACCGATACGAGACGGTAGTGATTTTAAGAACCAGATGTGAGCAACTGGTGAAGCAAGCTCGATGTGGCCCATACGGTCACGACGAACTTTAGTTTGTGTAACTTCAACGCCACACTTCTCACAGATAACACCACGGTGCTTCAGGCGCTTGTATTTGCCACAAAGACATTCGTAGTCTTTAACTGGACCAAAAATACGTGCACAGAACAGACCATCGCGTTCAGGTTTGAACGTACGATAGTTAATTGTTTCTGGCTTTTTAACTTCACCAAAAGACCACGAACGGATCGTGTCTGGTGAAGATAGACCGATTTTGATTGCATCAAATTCTTCGGTCTTATGCTGTGCTTTTAGAAAGTTTAATAAGTCTTTCACGTTCAGCTCCTGTAAGGAGTTAAAGGAGCTCACCGACTAAAGTGAGCCCCCTTTACCAAGTAATCCAATCTTTTTTATAAAAAAGAGGGATTACTCTTCGTCTTCTAGCTCGATGTTGATACCTAGCGAGCGAATCTCTTTCAACAGTACGTTGAACGACTCTGGCATGCCAGGTTCCATGCTATGGTTGCCATCTACGATGTTCTTATACATCTTAGTACGGCCGTTAACGTCATCCGACTTAACTGTTAGCATTTCTTGTAGAGTATATGCAGCACCGTATGCTTCTAGTGCCCATACTTCCATCTCACCGAAACGCTGACCACCGAACTGAGCTTTACCACCAAGTGGTTGCTGAGTTACTAGGCTGTAAGAACCCGTTGAACGAGCATGCATCTTGTCATCAACCAAGTGGTTCAGTTTCAGCATGTACATGTAACCAACCGTTACAGGACGCTCAAACGAATCACCAGTACGACCATCAAACAGTTTAAGCTGACCAGACTCTGGCAGATCACCCAGTTTAAGTAGTTCTTTGATTAGAGACTCAGAAGCACCGTCGAACACTGGAGTCGCGATCGGTAGACCGCCACGTAGGTTCTTAATCAGTGTACGAACTTGATCATCAGACAGTTCAGCAATATCAACTTTCTGACGAGTATCACCAAGATCATAAACCTTCTGTAGGAACTCACGGAACTTATGCAGTTCTTGTTGCTCCTTAACCATTTGGTTGATCTTGTCACCGATACCTTTTGCAGCCAAACCTAAGTGTACTTCTAGGATCTGACCGATGTTCATACGCGATGGTACACCCAGTGGGTTAAGTACGATGTCTACAGGCTGACCTTTCTCATCGTATGGCATGTCTTCAACAGGGTTAATCTTAGAGATTACACCTTTGTTACCATGACGACCGGCCATTTTATCACCAGGCTGGATACGACGTTTAACCGCTAGGTAAACTTTAACAATCTTAAGAACGCCAGGTGCTAGATCATCACCTTGAGTGATTTTACGACGCTTAGTTTCAAACTTCTTATCGAAGTCTGCTTTTAGCTCGTCCCACTGCTCAGCAAGTTGCTCAAGCTGTGTTTGTAGCGCATCGTCTTCTAGAACTTGCTCTAGCCATTGCTTACGACCGATCGTATCAAGCTTAGCTTCAGAGTAACCACCAGACAGAAGTACAGCTTTAACACGGTTAAGAAGGCCACCCTCAAGAATTTGGAACTCTTCAGTTAGATCTTTCTTCGCTTCTTTAAGCTGCATCTGTTCGATTTCAAGTGCACGTTTGTCTTTCTCTACGCCATCGCGAGTGAAGACTTGTACATCGATGATAGTACCTGAAACAGAGTTTGGTACACGTAGTGATGTATCTTTAACATCAGATGCTTTTTCACCGAAGATTGCACGTAGTAGCTTCTCTTCAGGAGTCAGTTGCGTTTCACCTTTAGGGGTTACTTTACCAACCAGGATGTCGCCACCCTTAACTTCAGCACCGATGTAAACGATACCTGACTCGTCTAGTTTAGACAGAGCAGACTCACCTACGTTTGGAATATCAGCTGTGATCTCTTCAGAGCCCAGCTTAGTATCACGAGCCACACAAGACAGTTCTTGAATGTGGATTGTCGTGAAACGGTCTTCTTGAACTACGCGCTCAGATACTAAGATCGAGTCTTCGAAGTTGTAACCGTTCCAAGGCATAAATGCGATACGCATGTTTTGGCCAAGCGCGAGTTCACCAAGGTCAGTTGAAGGACCATCAGCAAGAACATCGCCGCGTGCAACTGGTTCACCAGGAAGTACAGTTGGACGTTGGTTAATACATGTGTTTTGGTTCGAACGCGTGTACTTAGTTAGGTTGTAGATATCGATACCAGCTTCGCCAGGTACCAATTCATCTTCGTTAACCTTAACTACGATACGAGAAGCGTCAACAGACTGAACTTGACCACCACGTTTAGCAACCGCTGTAACACCAGAGTCAACAGCGATGTTACGTTCAATACCAGTACCGACTAAAGGCTTATCTGCTCTCAGTGTTGGTACTGCTTGACGTTGCATGTTGGCACCCATCAATGCACGGTTCGCATCATCGTGTTCTAGGAACGGGATAAGCGAAGCAGCAATAGATACTACTTGGTTTGTTGCAACGTCCATGTAGTCAACGTGATCGCGTGGGTGAAGACCAGATTCACCTTTTTGACGAGCCGTGATTAGCTCATCTGCAAACGTCGATTCTTCAGTAAGAACTGTGTTTGCCTGTGCGATAACGAATTGACCTTCCTGAATTGCAGACAGGTAATCAACTTCTTCTGTTACTACACCATCTACAACACGACGGTACGGAGTTTCTAGGAAACCGTAATCGTTACAACGTGCAAACGCAGATAGCGAGTTAATCAGACCGATGTTTGGACCTTCAGGCGTTTCGATCGGACATAGACGACCGTAGTGCGTTACGTGAACGTCACGTACTTCGAAGCCTGCGCGTTCACGAGTAAGACCACCAGGACCTAAAGCAGAAATACGACGTTTGTGCGTCACTTCTGACAATGGGTTGTTTTGGTCCATAAACTGTGAAAGCTGTGAAGAGCCAAAGAATTCTTTAACTGCAGCAGAGATCGGCTTAGCATTGATAAGATCTTGAGGCATGATTGCATCAAGGTCACCCAGGCTTAGACGTTCTTTAACGGCACGTTCTACACGAACTAAACCAACACGGAATTGGTTTTCTGCCATTTCACCTACAGAACGGATACGACGGTTACCAAGGTGGTCGATATCGTCCACTTCGCCTTTACCGTTACGGATGCCGATCAGTTTCTTCATCACTTCAATGATGTCTGATTCATCCAGAGTACCGCGCTCTTCTTCTTCTTCACGCTCGATAGAGCTGTTGAATTTCATACGGCCTACAGTTGATAGGTCGTAACGATCTTCAGAGAAGAATAGGCTTTCGAATAATGATTCTGCAGCTTCTTTTGTTGGTGGCTCGCCAGGTCGCATCATGCGGTAGATTTCTACCAATGCAGAAATGCGATCCACTGTGCTATCTGCACGTAGAGTGTCTGACATGAATGGACCATGGTCTAGGTCATTCGTGAACAGCACTTCTAGAGTCTTGTGACCCGCTTGAGACAGGTTAGCCAGCGCTTCTAGACTAATTTCTTGGTTCGCACCAACAATGATCTCGCCCGTTGCTTCGTTGATGTAATCTTTCGCAGCAATCTTTTCAACGATGTACTCTACTGGTACTTCGATGTGCTCAACGCCATCTTTTTCAAGTTGACGGATGTGGCGAGCAGTAACGCGACGGCCAGTCTCAACGTAAGTTTTACCGTTAGCTTCGATGTCGAATGACGCAGTTTCACCACGTAGACGTTCAGGCACTAACTCCATAAGTAGAGTTTGGTCTTTCACTTCGAAGTTCACTTTGTCGAAGAACAGATCTAAGATCTCTTCTGTCGATTTACCAAGTGCACGAAGGATAATCGATGCTGGTAGCTTACGACGACGGTCGATACGTACGAATAAGTTATCCTTAGGATCGAACTCAAAGTCTAACCATGAGCCACGGTAAGGAATTACACGTGCGTTATAAAGAACTTTACCTGATGAGTGAGTCTTACCCTTATCACTGTCGAAGAACACGCCTGGGCTTCGGTGCAGCTGGGATACGATAACCCTCTCGGTACCATTAATTACGAAAGTACCATTGTCTGTCATAAGCGGAATTTCGCCCATGTAGACTTCTTGTTCTTTAATGTCTTTTACAGTACCTGCTGGTGCATCTCGATCAAAGATAACTAGACGTAGTTTTACGCGTAGTGGCTTTGAGTAAGTAACACCGCGGATTTGACATTCTTTAACGTCAAAAACTGGCTCACCAAGACGGTAGCTAACGTATTGCAGCTCAGAATTGCCGTTGTAGCTCTGAATTGGAAATACAGAACGGAAAGCAGCTTCAAGACCGTATTGACCTTCAGGATCCTGTTCGATGAATTTATCGAAAGAATCAAGCTGGATCGATAACAGGTATGGAATGTCCAAAACTTGTGGACGAGTACCAAAATCCTTACGGATGCGCTTTTTCTCGGTATAAGAGTAAACCATGGGGTTCCTCAGCTCGCTGATAAGTGACCCAAACCACCCAAAACACTCTTCAGAGGGGGTGGTGACAAACAGCTGTTTACTGTAGTGAACAATCATTTCGAAAAAATGACTGTTTTTTTGCTTGGATTATGACGGTTAAACAGCGGAAAATTCGTCATAGCCCTACAGCGCAAAAAGGCCGGTGGTTAATAAACCACCAGCCATTAGCCTTGCGGCTAAGAAATTAAGTAATAATTACTTGATTTCAACAGAAGCGCCAGCTTCTTCTAGCTGTGCTTTAAGAGCTTCAGCTTCAGCTTTGTCAACGCCTTCTTTAAGCGCTGCAGGAGCTGAGTCTACAAGACCTTTAGCTTCTTTAAGACCTAGGCCAGTTGCGCCACGTACAGCTTTGATAACTTGTACTTTGTTAGCGCCAGCAGCAGTTAGGATAACGTCGAATTCAGTTTGCTCAGCAGCAGCGTCGCCGCCAGCTGCGCCGCCAGCTACAACAGCAGCAGCTGCAGTAACGCCGAATTTTTCTTCCATAGCTTCGATAAGCTCAACAACTTGCATTACAGACATTTCTGCAACTGCGTCTAGGATTTGCTCGTTAGTAATAGACATAACAATTCTCTTTTAAGTCAACAATAAGTTTAAATAGCAACCAGTGAAAAGCAAGGCTTATGCCGCAGCTTCTTCTTTTTGGTCGCGAACAGCAGCGATAGTACGAACCAGCTTGCCAGCAGAAGCTTCTTTCATGCACATCATTAGGCGTGCGATAGCTTCGTCGTAAGTTGGTAGTGTCGCTAGTACTTCAGCATCAGTAACTGCGCCTTCAAATGCAGCAGCTTTGATCTCGAAATCTTTATTCTCTTTAGCGAAGTCTTTGAAAAGACGCGCTGCAGCACCTGGGTGCTCATTAGAGAATGCGATCAGAGTTGGACCAGTGAAAGTGTCTACTAGACACTCGTAGTCTGTACCCTGAACCGCACGGCGTGCTAGTGTGTTACGAACAACTTTCATGTAAACACCCGCTTCGCGAGCTTGTTTACGTAGAGAAGTCATTGCGCCAACTTCAACGCCACGAGAATCAGCTACAACTGCAGAAAGTGCACCACTGGCAGCTTCGTTGACTTCAGCAACAATTGCTTTTTTGTCTTGAAGATTTAAAGCCATTTGGATTAACCTCTGGTTGTGATTACAGCACCCAATACAAAATGTATTGAGCGTTTACGATATTATTTAAAAATGAATAAATTCACTTCAAACCACAATATCGCCTACGTAGGTTTTATTAAGCCATCAACAATCTAATGAAAATCGACGGCGCCTACGGTCTTGGGATAGATGATTTCAAATTGCTTTAAAACCACCCAACCACAAATATTAGGCGCAGAAGTATACACTAAATCTGCACCTAAGCAAATTAGTTTGCTTGAGTGTTCAGGCTAGCCTGATCTACAGCAACACCAGCACCCATCGTAGTAGAGATGCTTACTTTCTTCAGGAAAGTACCTTTCGCTGAAGAAGGCTTAGCTTTCTTAAGAGCAACTAGAAGAGCTTCTAGGTTCTCTTGAAGCTGGTTAGCTTCGAAAGATGCTTTACCGATAGTAGTGTGGATGATGCCGTTCTTGTCGTTACGGTAACGAACCTGACCTGCTTTAGCGTTCTTAACCGCTTCAGCAACGTTAGGAGTTACAGTACCAACTTTAGGGTTTGGCATTAGACCGCGTGGACCTAGGATTGTACCTAGTTGACCAACAACGCGCATTGCATCTGGAGAAGCAACAACAACGTCGAAGTTCATTTCGCCTTTTTTCACTAGCTCTGCAAGATCTTCCATACCAACGATATCTGCGCCAGCTGCTTTAGCTGCTTCTGCGTTTGCACCTTGAGTGAACACAGCAACGCGGATATCACGGCCAGTACCGTGAGGTAGCACAGTTGCGCCACGTACGTTTTGGTCAGATTTACGAGCATCGATGCCTAGATTAACAGCAACATCTACAGACTCAACGAATTTAGCAGTCGCTAGTTCTTTAAGAAGAGCAACAGCTTCGTTGATTTCGTATTCTTTAGTCGCGTCAACTTTGTCGCGGATTACGCGCATGCGCTTAGTAAGTTTAGCCATGATCTTATCCCTCTACCACTAGGCCCATTGAACGAGCAGTACCAGCAATAGAACGCTTCATTGCTTCGATGTCAGCACCAGTCATATCAGCAGCTTTAGTTTCTGCGATTTCCTGTACTTGAGCGTCAGTTACTGTGCCCACTTTTTCAGTGTTTGGACGACCTGAACCAGACTTAACGCCAGCAGCTTTCTTAAGAAGAACAGCAGCAGGTGGAGTCTTAGTTACGAACGTGAAAGAACGGTCGTTGTAAACAGTAATAACTACTGGAGTAGGTAGACCTTTCTCAACAGATTCTGTTTTTGCGTTGAACGCTTTACAGAATTCCATGATGTTCACGCCGTGTTGACCTAGTGCAGGACCAACCGGTGGACTTGGGTTTGCCATACCAGCTGCAACTTGCAGTTTGATATAAGCTTCAACTTTCTTAGCCATGATATTTCCTAATATTTTGGGTACATGCGCTAGCCGCAAGGCGAGCTCCCCATAAATTCAATGAACTCTTCTTTACTTCCATAGAAGCAAAAAGGCGCGAAATTATAATCATAATTCGCGCCTTTAACAACCCTAACAAGGTGATTTTTTATACTCTTTTATTTTGAACAACTTATGAAGTAATTATCCACAGCTTGCTCAAAGATTCGAGTATTAGTCCAGTTTTTCAACTTGACCGAATTCAAGCTCAACCGGTGTTGCACGACCAAAGATCGATACAGATACCTTAATGCGGCTTTTCTCGTAATCGACTTCTTCAACAGTACCGTTGAAGTCAGCAAATGGACCATCGTTCACACGAACCACTTCACCCGCTTCGAACATTGTCTTAGGACGTGGAGACTCGCTCGCTTTCTCTAGACGGTTCAAGATAGCATCAGCTTCTTTATCAGTGATTGGTGCTGGACGATCAGAGGTACCACCAATGAAGCCCATAACACGAGGAATGCTACGTACTAAGTGCCATGATTCATCATTCATGATCATTTGCACTAATACGTAACCTGGGAAGAACTTACGTTCGCTTTTACGGCGTTGACCTGCACGCATTTCCACTACTTCTTCAGTAGGTACTAAAACGTCACCAAAGAATTCTTCCATGTCGTGCATTTTAATATGTTCGCGTAGCGATTGAGATACACGACCTTCATAGCCAGAAAAGGCTTGAACTACATACCAACGTTTTTTTGGAGCTTCACTCATGAATCAGAACCCTCTACACCCCAGTCGCTAGAGAAACCAGACGGACCATAATGCCGTCAATTCCCCATAGCACTAGAGACATAACAATACATACAGCTAAAACGATCAATGTAGTTTGCATAGTTTCTTGGCGAGTAGGCCAAACTACTTTACGAATCTCCATACGGGATTCTTTTGCAAAATCGATCGCAGCTTTACCTTTAGTTGTTGTTGCTGCAACGCCTAATGCGGCAGCAATCAGCACAACTACACCTGCAGCGCGAATTACAACAGACAATTCACCATACAGGTAATTACCCACAACAGCAGCAGCTAACAGAACAAAAGCGGCGACCCACTTCATTGTATCTGCTGCACCTGAGCTATCAGGAGTTTCAGCGTTTGCTTTCATAAAACCAACCTGTGATAAGTCTTAAATATAGACGACAATAACCCCGCTGTTGCAGGGCACATTCCTTTGCGTTGCAAAACAACACATTTAACAGTCATTTTAGTCAAAAAGACCGTTTAATTCTTTACTAAGAGCTAAAATCGATGCCAAAACATCCAACTCTTTTTTCAGCGCAGAAAAAGGGCATCAAATGATGCCCTTTTTACTAGTGGTTCGTCAAATCTTATGCAAAGATTTTAGCTACAACACCAGCACCAACTGTACGGCCACCTTCGCGGATTGCGAAACGTAGACCTTCGTCCATTGCGATTGGAGCGATTAGCTCAACCGTCATTTGAACGTTGTCACCTGGCATTACCATTTCTACGCCTTCTGGTAGAGTGATGTCGCCTGTTACGTCAGTCGTACGGAAGTAGAACTGTGGACGGTAACCTTTGAAGAAAGGTGTGTGACGGCCGCCTTCGTCTTTAGAAAGTACGTATACTTCAGACTCAAACTTAGTGTGTGGGTTGATAGAACCTTTCGCAGAAAGTACTTGACCACGTTCAACGTCATCACGCTTAGTACCACGTAGAAGTGCACCAACGTTCTCACCTGCACGACCTTCGTCAAGCAGTTTACGGAACATTTCAACACCAGTACAAGTAGTAACAGTCGTCTCTTTGATACCAACGATTTCTACTTCGTCACCTACGCGTAGGATACCACGCTCGATACGACCAGTTACAACTGTACCACGACCTTGAATTGAGAATACATCTTCAATTGGTAGTAGGAACGGTTGGTCTACTGCACGCTCTGGCTCAGGGATGTAAGAATCTAGTGCTTCTGCAAGCTCAATGATCTTGTCTTCCCACTGCTTCTCGCCGTTTAGTGCGCCAAGTGCAGAACCTTGGATAACTGGTAGGTCATCACCAGGGAAGTCGTATTCAGAAAGAAGTTCACGAACTTCCATCTCAACTAGCTCTAGAAGCTCTTCGTCATCAACCATGTCACATTTGTTCATGAATACGATGATGTAAGGGATACCAACTTGACGACCAAGTAGGATGTGCTCACGAGTTTGAGGCATAGGGCCGTCAGTCGCAGCAACAACTAGGATACCGCCGTCCATTTGTGCAGCACCAGTGATCATGTTTTTAACATAATCCGCGTGTCCTGGACAGTCTACGTGTGCGTAGTGACGTGCTGGAGTGTCGTACTCAACGTGAGAAGTTGCGATTGTGATGCCGCGCTCACGCTCTTCTGGAGCGTTATCGATAGATGCGAAATCTTTAGCAACACCGCCGTATACTTTTGCAAGAGTAGTACAGATAGCAGCAGTTAGAGTTGTTTTACCGTGGTCAACGTGGCCGATAGTACCAACGTTTACGTGCGGTTTCGTACGTTCAAATTTTTCTTTAGACATGGGGTGTCCCTCTAGGTACGGATTAGGTGGTTTAAAATAAGACCACGCAACCAAAAAAATAGTTGTCTTTATTAAAGGAGAAGAAGCTTTAGACTGGTGCTAATACCCAGAGTCGAACTGGGGACCTCACCCTTACCAAGGGTGCGCTCTACCGACTGAGCTATATCAGCACACAAAATGAGTTGGAGCGTGCAGCGGGAATCGAACCCGCATCATCAGCTTGGAAGGCTGAGGTAATAGCCATTATACGATGCACGCAACACGTAACTCTGTTTGAGCTATTTAACCTTTAGAATATGGTGGAGGGGGACGGATTCGAACCATCGAAGGCAGTGCCGGCAGATTTACAGTCTGCTCCCTTTGGCCACTCGGGAACCCCTCCAAATTTTGAGCTTTCTCTCGCTGACCTTATCGATAAGGGAGAAAGTGGTGCCGACTACCGGAATCGAACTGGTGACCTACTGATTACAAGTCAGTTGCTCTACCTACTGAGCTAAGTCGGCACAAGTGGGGCGCATTTTATTGAATGATTTTCCACCTTGCAATAGTAAATTGAAAAAAAATGGAAAATTCTCTTATCAAATTCCCATATACAGCAATTTAGCTCAAGGTTTACGCCTTTAACCTACATCTAGTACAGGAAGATATTTAATTTATCTAACGCTTGATGTATTTTCCATGCACTTGTTTTGTCATTCACTATAGAGTTTTGTATGAGTCCATATATGTCATTCGACCGCGAACGTTGGTCCGAGCTAAGGAATTTAGTTCCGATGACACTTTCTGAAAGCGACTTAAAAGAGCTGCAAGGCATCAATGAAAAGCTCACTATGGAAGAGGCAGTAGAGATCTACTTACCGCTATCTCGTCTATTGAACCTCTATGTGGCAGCCAGACAGAATAGAAACTCGGTGCTCCACCAATTTCTAGATAAGAAAGAAAAAGCGCCGCCTTTTATCATCGGTATTGCGGGTAGTGTTGCCGTTGGTAAGAGCACGACTGCACGATTGCTTAAAGCCCTACTCTCGCGCTGGGAGAACCATCCGAAAGTCGAGCTAGTGACGACAGACGGTTTCTTATACCCAAATGAAGTGCTGGAAGAGAAAGGGTTGATGAGTAAGAAAGGCTTCCCCGAGTCTTACGACATCAAGCGTCTAGTGAACTTTGTCTCTGATGTGAAGGCGTGCAAACGAAATGTCACCGCACCGGTATACTCGCACCTAACTTACAACATTACTGATGATGTTAAGTGTGTCGACCTACCCGATGTACTTATTATTGAAGGGCTAAACGTCTTGCAAAGTGGTATGAATTATCCGCATGAACCACATCGTGTTTTCATATCCGATTTTCTCGATTTCTCACTCTATGTCGATGCGGATAGCAAGCAAATAAAAGAGTGGTATATCAACCGTTTCATGAAATTTCGAGATGGGGCATTCACCAAGCCTGACTCCTACTTTCATCATTATACACGACTCTCAAATCAAGCGGCATTGGATAAGGCAGAAGAAATCTGGAGCTCAATCAATGGTTTGAACCTAGAGCAGAATATCCTTCCAACAAGAGAAAGAGCTCACTTGATCTTGCATAAAGGTGCTGATCATATGGTTGAAGAAGTGTTACTCAGAAAATAATAACGCTTTAATCCCCTTTTCTTAGTGATATCTCGCCACCGATATAACTTTCGATGCCGTTAGCCGTTTTGAGTAATATAGCACCTTGTGCATCGATCCCTTGTACGATACCTTCAATTTCCCTAGGTCCAATGATAAGTCTTACATTGCGACCTAAGAAATTATCTAAACGATTCCATCGACTTACAAAGTTAGACATCCCTTTGAGTTCGTAATCAACAAGTGTTTTATTCCATGCGTTAATCAGAACTTGGGCGAGGTCATTTCGATCGGGCACTTGTCCATCACACACTTCTTTTAATGAAGTCCATGGCTGTCCAATACCGGATATTGTGGGCTCCATGGATAGGTTAAGCCCTAAACCAATCACAATATGAGCAGCACCACCAGATTGACCTGACAACTCGACTAAAATGCCTGCGAGCTTCTTGTCATTGTGGTAAAGGTCGTTCGGCCATTTGAGCTTTACACCTTCTACGCCCATTTCTTCCAAAGCTTCAACAACAGCGACACCAACCACAAGGCTTAAGCCCATTGCGGCAGCCATCCCTGCGTCGAGTCTCCAATACATTGAAAGATAGAGGTTTGCACCGAATGGCGACACCCACTCTCGTCCACGACGCCCACGGCCCGCTGTTTGATATTCCGCAATACAGACAGAACCCGATTCGAGGGTGTTAGTACGCTCTAATAGGTGTTGGTTTGTAGAACCTATAATGGGAATCAGTTCAAGAGAAGCATCGCGACTAACTGCAGACAATTTTTCTTGGTCAAGCATATCTAAACGGCTGGCTAGCTTGTAACCCTTGCCTTGTACTCGATAGATATCTAAACCCCACTCTTGAATACCCTTAATATGCTTACTTATCGCCGCTCGTGACACACCAATCATTTCACCTAGGTCTTCACCTGAATGAAACTCACCGTCAGCAAGGCATCTCAATAGTGCAAGCTTGGTACTGTGTTCTCTCATGCCAATGACCCCAAAGCCTTGTCTAGGTTTGTCTCGCAGTCTCGTCCCATAAAGCGCACTTCATGTTCCAATCGAATATTGAATTTATTCAAGACGGACTGGCGCACTCGCTCTGCAAGCTTAAGGATATCCACAGCAGAAGCCTCATCATAATTGATAATAACCAATGCTTGGTTAGGGTGAACCTGAGCGCCACCTTCTGTCACACCCTTGAACTGGCATTGATCAATCAGCCAGCCAGCAGCAACTTTGATCATGTCATTACTCTCATAGCCGACAATATTTGGATATAGAGCTAACAAGCGATCAAAATGATCTTTGGTGATCACAGGGTTTTTGAAGAAACTGCCCGCATTCCCTTGTACTCTAGGGTCTGGCAGCTTACTTGAACGGATAGCACACACTTCATCAAATATAGTGCGAGGAGAGAGCGTATCGGCTGCTAGGCTTTTTAACGGGCCGTAGTGATTACATGGCTCCCACTCTTTCGGCAACGTTAAACCAATCGCCACCACAATCGCTTTACCGTAGAGAGCGTGTTTGAAAATAGAATCTCGGTAACCAAAGAGACACTCTTTCCTGCTTAATCGCTTAACTGTATAAGTATCCAGACATAGGATATCGACATACTCGCATACGTCTTGTAGCTCAACACCATACGCACCAATATTTTGAATCGGAGCAGAGCCTGAACAGCCGGGTATCATTGCTAGGTTTTCTAGACCACCCAGCCCTTTATCCACACTCCATTCAACCAAACTTGGCCAATCCTCGCCACCACTTACATGCAGTAGGTGATGACTGTCCGTCTCAGTCAGCTCAATCCCGGCTAATTTATTCACAATGACCAGGCCAGCGAAGTGCTCAGTAAAAAGCATATTGCTACCCTTACCCAGTATTAACTTGGGTAAAGCTGACCATTTAGGGTCTTTGTAAAGCGAAATCAGTTCTTCGATAGTGGTGACTTCAAGCAACGCATCACACGTCTGATCGATAGAAAAAGTATGAACATTTTTTAAACTAGCATTGAGATGGAATTGCATGACGATATTCAATTAATTTACACTGCAGCCATTCTACAGCAGATAAACCAATGGCGCAGTGACAGAATGAACAATGTCATCATTACTCAACTAGAGCCTATCAAGGTTCCTTTAGTTAAACGTTTCTATAAAGAGCATTACCCAACAGGGAAAGCCAATAAAAGTGAATTGATCTTTTCATTATTGCTAGATGACGAGCTGTGCGGTGTCGTGCGTTTTCGTACAATAGAAAATAATCGCTTGCTGACTGGAATGGCGATATCAAAACAACATCGTGGTAAGCAATTAGGCTCCCAGCTTATGGATTATTGTGCGCAACATACGCTTACGGAAGACGACTACTGCTTTGCGTACACTCATCTCACCAATTTTTACACTCGACACCAATTCGTACAAGTAGACCCTAAAGATCTGCCAAACGGTTTAAGAGTTTTATACGAGCGCTATTCGAATAGCGGAAAAGATCTCATTCCTATGCATTATCAGAAAAATTGTCACAGAATGCCCTGATTATCTAGTATTTAAGGCTAACCCTTTGGTAAAATTAAAGGTTAGCAATTTTGCATATTTTTAAGGTAAAACAGTCAATATGATTGCCAGTAGGAATCCATTCATACAGTTGCCAACCATAGCGCAGAATCCTGACAAGTTTGAAGTACTACTATCAGCGCAAGAGTTTCGAACTCGCCTACTTGATGAGATATCTCGCGCAACGACTCGTATTAGTTTAGTCGCTTTGTATCTTGAAGATGATGAGGCTGGCCGTGAGATCCTAACTGCCTTATATGAAGCAAAGCAAAATAATCCAGCATTAGACGTGAGCGTTTGTGTTGATTGGCACCGAGCACAGCGCGGATTGATTGGCGCAGAGTCTTCTGAAGGCAATGCAGCCATGTATAAAGAGTTCGCAGAAAAATATCAGCATTCTGTACCTGTCTATGGCATTCCAGTTCGCGGCAAAGAAGTCTTTGGCGTGTTGCACTTAAAAGGCTTTATCGTCGATGACACCGTGATATACAGCGGTGCAAGCCTTAACAATATCTACCTGAATTACCATGACCGCTATCGCTTTGATCGTTACCACGTTTTAAACAACGCAGCGCTTGCTGACTCAATGTTTACGTACGTGCACGAACAGATGGTTGCGGACAGCGCTGTTTATGACTTGGCTGACAAAAATAAACCAATGACTAAAGAGTTAAAACCAGCGATTCGCCAGTTCCGAGCTTTGCTAGCACGATCTCAGTATCAATTCGATGGTCAAGAGGTTTCAACAGACCAAGTTGCTATAACACCATTGGTTGGTATCGGTAAGAGACGTAACCGTCTGAATCAGGGAATCAATCAACTCGTAGCGCAAGCTAAAGATGAAATCTTTATCTGCACGCCATACTTCAACTTCCCACCGAGCCTCGCTAAAGAAGTGAAGAAAGCGCTTAAGCGTGGCGTAAAGGTCAGCATTGTTGTTGGCGATAAAACAGCTAATGATTTCTTTATCTCGCCAGAAGAAGAATTTAAAACAATTGGTGGTTTGCCATACCTTTACGAATTGAACTTACGTCATTTCGCTAAAGCCAATGAAGCTCATATTGCTAGCCGCAATCTATCAATTCGACTATGGCAACACGATTCAAATAGCTTCCACCTAAAGGGGATTTGGGTCGATAAACGCTATATGCTGCTAACGGGTAATAACCTAAACCCTCGCGCATGGAAATTAGATCTAGAGAATGGCATTTTTATCCAAGACAACTACCACCACCTAACAGACAAGTTTCAGGCTGAAGTGGATAACATCCTTCAACACACTCAGCTTATCTGTACTTATAAGCAGTTAGACAAGGTAGAGAGCTACCCGATGGAAGTTCAGAAGTTGATTCGCAAGATCACTCGGGTAAAAGCCGACAGAATACTCAAACAAATACTGTAATCGATGTATTAGAAGATACTATTTATCAACGCCTAGCAAACGCTAGGCGTTTTTGTATCTATCAAACATACAAAACGACCATATATTTCTCTCAAACGAGACCAATCCTTTTCGATAGACATACAGAGCCAAATAAATAGAGAAATAACTAGGGTCAATGTGTATAAGCATACTGCGGAGGAGGGCTCTTCGCTTGTTCAATAGCGAAAACTCTATGTATCAAACGTAAAAAAGCCTCGCTATTGCTAGCGAGGCTTCTTAATAAGTGGCGGAGTGGACGGGACTCGAACCCGCGACCCCCGGCGTGACAGGCCGGTATTCTAACCAACTGAACTACCACTCCGCAGTGGTCAACTCACTAAGTGAGCGTCCATATCTCCAGGTCGGTCAACCTAAAGATTTAATTTAAAGCCTGGCGATGTCCTACTCTCACATGGGGAAGCCCCACACTACCATCGGCGCTATTGTGTTTCACTTCTGAGTTCGGCATGGAATCAGGTGGGTCCACAATGCTATGGTCGCCAAGCAAATTTTGCTTTTACTTTCAGTTTTTTAAAAACTGAAGGCAAAATAATCTGGAAAACTGATTTAAAAGTCTATCTCTTCAAACGCATTCAAGGTCTGTCTTTCTATTGAGTCCACAAAACCCCTTGGGTGTTGTATGGTTAAGCCTCACGGGCAATTAGTACAGGTTAGCTCAATGCCTCGCAGCACTTACACACCCTGCCTATCAACGTCGTAGTCTACGACAACCCTTTAGGACGCTTATAGCGCCAGGGAAAACTCATCTCAAGGCTCGCTTCCCGCTTAGATGCTTTCAGCGGTTATCGATTCCGAACTTAGCTACCGGGCAATGCCATTGGCATGACAACCCGAACACCAGAGGTTCGTCCACTCCGGTCCTCTCGTACTAGGAGCAGCCCCTTTCAATTTTCCAACGCCCACGGCAGATAGGGACCGAACTGTCTCACGACGTTCTAAACCCAGCTCGCGTACCACTTTAAATGGCGAACAGCCATACCCTTGGGACCGACTTCAGCCCCAGGATGTGATGAGCCGACATCGAGGTGCCAAACACCGCCGTCGATATGAACTCTTGGGCGGTATCAGCCTGTTATCCCCGGAGTACCTTTTATCCGTTGAGCGATGGCCCTTCCATTCAGAACCACCGGATCACTATGACCTGCTTTCGCACCTGCTCGAATTGTCATTCTCGCAGTCAAGCGGGCTTATGCCATTGCACTAACCACACGATGTCCAACCGTGTTTAGCCCACCTTCGTGCTCCTCCGTTACTCTTTGGGAGGAGACCGCCCCAGTCAAACTACCCACCAGGCACTGTCCGTAACCCCGATTCAGGGGCCAACGTTAGAACATCAAAACTACAAGGGTGGTATTTCAAGGACGACTCCACCACATCTAGCGACGCGGTTTCATAGTCTCCCACCTATCCTACACATGTAGGTTCAATGTTCAGTGCCAAGCTGTAGTAAAGGTTCACGGGGTCTTTCCGTCTAGCCGCGGGTACACTGCATCTTCACAGCGATTTCAATTTCACTGAGTCTCGGGTGGAGACAGCGTGGCCATCATTACGCCATTCGTGCAGGTCGGAACTTACCCGACAAGGAATTTCGCTACCTTAGGACCGTTATAGTTACGGCCGCCGTTTACCGGGGCTTCGATCAAGAGCTTCGACCGAAGTCTAACCCCATCAATTAACCTTCCGGCACCGGGCAGGCGTCACACCGTATACGTCATCTTACGATTTTGCACAGTGCTGTGTTTTTAATAAACAGTTGCAGCCACCTGGTATCTGCGACTCTCGTCTGCTCCATCCGCAAGGGACTTCACTGATAAGAGCGTACCTTCTCCCGAAGTTACGGTACCATTTTGCCTAGTTCCTTCACCCGAGTTCTCTCAAGCGCCTTGGTATTCTCTACCCGACCACCTGTGTCGGTTTGGGGTACGATTCCTTACAATCTGAAGCTTAGAGGCTTTTCCTGGAAGCATGGCATCAATGACTTCACTACCGTAGTAGCTCGACATCGTATCTCAGCGTTAGTAGCGGTCCGGATTTACCTAAACCACCCGCCTACGTACTTGAACCTGGACAACCGTCGCCAGGCCCACCTAGCCTTCTCCGTCCCCCCATCGCAATTGTAAGAAGTACGGGAATATTAACCCGTTTCCCATCGACTACGCCTTTCGGCCTCGCCTTAGGAGTCGACTTACCCTGCCCCGATTAACGTTGGACAGGAACCCTTGGTCTTCCGGCGAGGGAGTTTTTCACTCCCTTTATCGTTACTCATGTCAGCATTCGCACTTCTGATACCTCCAGCAGCCCTTACAGACCACCTTCAACGGCTTACAGAACGCTCCCCTACCCCACATACCCTAAGGTACATAGCCGCAGCTTCGGTGTATAGCTTAGCCCCGTTACATCTTCCGCGCAGGCCGACTCGACCAGTGAGCTATTACGCTTTCTTTAAATGATGGCTGCTTCTAAGCCAACATCCTGGCTGTCTGAGCCTTCCCACATCGTTTCCCACTTAGCTATACTTTGGGACCTTAGCTGGCGGTCTGGGTTGTTTCCCTCTCCACGACGGACGTTAGCACCCGCCGTGTGTCTCCCGGATAGTACTTACTGGTATTCGGAGTTTGCAAAGGGTTGGTAAGTCGGGATGACCCCCTAGCCTTAACAGTGCTCTACCCCCAGTAGTATTCGTCCGAGGCGCTACCTAAATAGCTTTCGGGGAGAACCAGCTATCTCCAGGTTTGATTGGCCTTTCACCCCTAGCCACAAGTCATCCGCTAATTTTTCAACATTAGTCGGTTCGGTCCTCCAGTTGATGTTACTCAACCTTCAACCTGCCCATGGCTAGATCACCTGGTTTCGGGTCTAATCCTAGCAACTGTACGCCCAGTTAAGACTCGGTTTCCCTACGGCTCCCCTAAACGGTTAACCTTGCTACTAAAATTAAGTCGCTGACCCATTATACAAAAGGTACGCAGTCACACCACGAAGGTGCTCCTACTGCTTGTACGTACACGGTTTCAGGTTCTATTTCACTCCCCTCACAGGGGTTCTTTTCGCCTTTCCCTCACGGTACTGGTTCACTATCGGTCAGTCAGTAGTATTTAGCCTTGGAGGATGGTCCCCCCATATTCAGACAGGATATCACGTGTCCCGCCCTACTCGTTTTCACTGATTATGATGTGTCGGTTACGGGGCTATCACCCTTTACTGCGAGACTTTCCAGACTCTTCACCTGCATCATTAAAAGCTTAAGGGCTAATCCAATTTCGCTCGCCGCTACTTTCGGAATCTCGGTTGATTTCTCTTCCTCGGGGTACTTAGATGTTTCAGTTCCCCCGGTTTGCCTCCTGCTGCTATGTATTCACAACAGGATACGTACTTATGCACGTGGGTTTCCCCATTCAGGAATCCCAGACTCAAAAGGTTATTACTACCTAATCTGGGCTTATCGCAAGTTATTACGCCTTTCATCGCCTCTGACTGCCAAGGCATCCACCGTGTACGCTTAGTCACTTAACCATACAACCCGAAAGGGTCTTGTGTATGATACAAATTTGCTTTCACTTTTAAAAAGTGAAGACAAAAAGCAACCAAGGTTTTTGGTTGTCATTAAGAAGGGTTAATTCTTAATAACTGTTTGCCGGACTCAATTGTGATTCAAACAAGTTTGAATCGAATACAAGACACTTGAATGTGTTTGTTGTGTTTATCTAATGAAAGATAAACATTGAGAACTTTTAAATTTGATTGAATTACTCGTAAGTAAATCAATCAGTCAGCTTTCCAAATTGTTAAAGAGCTTGATTCAATAAATTGAACCATTTTTAAAGACTCTCGTAAGACTTTTTATCTAACAAGAACGCTTAAAGATGGTGGAGCTATGCGGGATCGAACCGCAGACCTCCTGCGTGCAAGGCAGGCGCTCTCCCAGCTGAGCTATAGCCCCATCTAGGTCGATATTGGTGGGTCTGAGTGGACTTGAACCACCGACCTCCCGCTTATCAGGCGAGCGCTCTAACCAGCTGAGCTACAGACCCAATATCGTCTCTTAACTTTTCTAAACCTAATCAATCTGTGTGGACACTCATCGTAAGTATCTTCGTATAAGGAGGTGATCCAGCCCCAGGTTCCCCTAGGGCTACCTTGTTACGACTTCACCCCAGTCATGAACCACAAAGTGGTGAGCGTCCTCCCCGAAAGGTTAAACTACCCACTTCTTTTGCAGCCCACTCCCATGGTGTGACGGGCGGTGTGTACAAGGCCCGGGAACGTATTCACCGTGACATTCTGATTCACGATTACTAGCGATTCCGACTTCATGGAGTCGAGTTGCAGACTCCAATCCGGACTACGACGCACTTTTTGGGATTCGCTCACTATCGCTAGCTTGCTGCCCTCTGTATGCGCCATTGTAGCACGTGTGTAGCCCTACTCGTAAGGGCCATGATGACTTGACGTCGTCCCCACCTTCCTCCGGTTTATCACCGGCAGTCTCCCTGGAGTTCCCGACATTACTCGCTGGCAAACAAGGATAAGGGTTGCGCTCGTTGCGGGACTTAACCCAACATTTCACAACACGAGCTGACGACAGCCATGCAGCACCTGTCTCAGAGCTCCCGAAGGCACACCTGCGTCTCCGCTGGCTTCTCTGGATGTCAAGAGTAGGTAAGGTTCTTCGCGTTGCATCGAATTAAACCACATGCTCCACCGCTTGTGCGGGCCCCCGTCAATTCATTTGAGTTTTAATCTTGCGACCGTACTCCCCAGGCGGTCTACTTAACGCGTTAGCTCCGAAAGCCACGGCTCAAGGCCACAACCTCCAAGTAGACATCGTTTACGGCGTGGACTACCAGGGTATCTAATCCTGTTTGCTCCCCACGCTTTCGCATCTGAGTGTCAGTATCTGTCCAGGGGGCCGCCTTCGCCACTGGTATTCCTTCAGATCTCTACGCATTTCACCGCTACACCTGAAATTCTACCCCCCTCTACAGTACTCTAGTTCACCAGTTTCAAATGCAGTTCCGAGGTTGAGCCCCGGGCTTTCACATCTGACTTAATGAACCACCTGCATGCGCTTTACGCCCAGTAATTCCGATTAACGCTCGCACCCTCCGTATTACCGCGGCTGCTGGCACGGAGTTAGCCGGTGCTTCTTCTGTTGCTAACGTCAAGAGATAGCGCTATTAACACTACCCCCTTCCTCACAACTGAAAGTACTTTACAACCCGAAGGCCTTCTTCATACACGCGGCATGGCTGCATCAGGCTTGCGCCCATTGTGCAATATTCCCCACTGCTGCCTCCCGTAGGAGTCTGGACCGTGTCTCAGTTCCAGTGTGGCTGATCATCCTCTCAGACCAGCTAGGGATCGTCGCCTTGGTGAGCCATTACCTCACCAACTAGCTAATCCCACCTAGGCATATCTTGACGCGAGAGGCCCGAAGGTCCCCCTCTTTGGCCCGTAGGCATTATGCGGTATTAGCCATCGTTTCCAATGGTTATCCCCCACATCAAGGCAATTTCCTAGGCATTACTCACCCGTCCGCCGCTCGACGCCCATTAACGCACCCGAAGGATTGTTAGTGTCGTTTCCGCTCGACTTGCATGTGTTAGGCCTGCCGCCAGCGTTCAATCTGAGCCATGATCAAACTCTTCAATTTAAGATTTTGTCGACTCAACGAATACTGACTTCAAAACTACAAAAAGTAATTCTAAAGCTATTATCATTCCAACAGAATGATAATGAATTGACTGTGCCAAGACTAAGTAAACTTAATCTCGATTGGTCACTCAGTTCATTGAAATCAATTTTGATTCCGAAGAATCTGTTTTATCTAATGATAAAACGTTTTGATATTCATCAACGAGTGCCCACACAGATTGATAGGTTTAAATTGTTAAAGAGCTTGTTCTCTAAAAAGAGAACGCTTTCAGTGCCTTAGCACTTAAGCAGGACGCGTATAATACGCTTTCCACTTTGAAAGTCAACATAATATTCTAAGTTTTTACTCAGAAAACTATGTTGACTCATCTCTTTCGAGATAAGTCGAAATTAAAGCCTGGCGATGTCCTACTCTCACATGGGGAAGCCCCACACTACCATCGGCGCTATTGTGTTTCACTTCTGAGTTCGGCATGGAATCAGGTGGGTCCACAATGCTATGGTCGCCAAGCAAATTTTGCTTTTACTTTCAGTTTTTTAAAAACTGAAGGCAAAATAATCTGGAAAACTGATTTAAAAGTCTATCTCTTCAAACGCATTCAAGGTCTGGTCTTTCTTTGAGTCCACAAAACCCCTTGGGTGTTGTATGGTTAAGCCTCACGGGCAATTAGTACAGGTTAGCTCAATGCCTCGCAGCACTTACACACCCTGCCTATCAACGTCGTAGTCTACGACAACCCTTTAGGACACTTATAGCGCCAGGGAAAACTCATCTCAAGGCTCGCTTCCCGCTTAGATGCTTTCAGCGGTTATCGATTCCGAACTTAGCTACCGGGCAATGCCATTGGCATGACAACCCGAACACCAGAGGTTCGTCCACTCCGGTCCTCTCGTACTAGGAGCAGCCCCTTTCAATTTTCCAACGCCCACGGCAGATAGGGACCGAACTGTCTCACGACGTTCTAAACCCAGCTCGCGTACCACTTTAAATGGCGAACAGCCATACCCTTGGGACCGACTTCAGCCCCAGGATGTGATGAGCCGACATCGAGGTGCCAAACACCGCCGTCGATATGAACTCTTGGGCGGTATCAGCCTGTTATCCCCGGAGTACCTTTTATCCGTTGAGCGATGGCCCTTCCATTCAGAACCACCGGATCACTATGACCTGCTTTCGCACCTGCTCGAATTGTCATTCTCGCAGTCAAGCGGGCTTATGCCATTGCACTAACCACACGATGTCCAACCGTGTTTAGCCCACCTTCGTGCTCCTCCGTTACTCTTTGGGAGGAGACCGCCCCAGTCAAACTACCCACCAGGCACTGTCCGTAATCCCGATTCAGGGACCAACGTTAGAACATCAAAACTACAAGGGTGGTATTTCAAGGACGACTCCACCACATCTAGCGACGCGGTTTCAAAGTCTCCCACCTATCCTACACATGTAGGTTCAATGTTCAGTGCCAAGCTGTAGTAAAGGTTCACGGGGTCTTTCCGTCTAGCCGCGGGTACACTGCATCTTCACAGCGATTTCAATTTCACTGAGTCTCGGGTGGAGACAGCGTGGCCATCATTACGCCATTCGTGCAGGTCGGAACTTACCCGACAAGGAATTTCGCTACCTTAGGACCGTTATAGTTACGGCCGCCGTTTACCGGGGCTTCGATCAAGAGCTTCGACCGAAGTCTAACCCCATCAATTAACCTTCCGGCACCGGGCAGGCGTCACACCGTATACGTCATCTTACGATTTTGCACAGTGCTGTGTTTTTAATAAACAGTTGCAGCCACCTGGTATCTGCGACTCTCGTCTGCTCCATCCGCAAGGGACTTCACTGATAAGAGCGTACCTTCTCCCGAAGTTACGGTACCATTTTGCCTAGTTCCTTCACCCGAGTTCTCTCAAGCGCCTTGGTATTCTCTACCCGACCACCTGTGTCGGTTTGGGGTACGATTCCTTACAATCTGAAGCTTAGAGGCTTTTCCTGGAAGCATGGCATCAATGACTTCACTACCGTAGTAGCTCGACATCGTATCTCAGCGTTAGTAGCGGTCCGGATTTACCTAAACCACCCGCCTACGTACTTGAACCTGGACAACCGTCGCCAGGCCCACCTAGCCTTCTCCGTCCCCCCATCGCAATTGTAAGAAGTACGGGAATATTAACCCGTTTCCCATCGACTACGCCTTTCGGCCTCGCCTTAGGAGTCGACTTACCCTGCCCCGATTAACGTTGGACAGGAACCCTTGGTCTTCCGGCGAGGGAGTTTTTCACTCCCTTTATCGTTACTCATGTCAGCATTCGCACTTCTGATACCTCCAGCAGCCCTTACAGACCACCTTCAACGGCTTACAGAACGCTCCCCTACCCCACGCACCCTAAGGTACGTAGCCGCAGCTTCGGTGTATAGCTTAGCCCCGTTACATCTTCCGCGCAGGCCGACTCGACCAGTGAGCTATTACGCTTTCTTTAAATGATGGCTGCTTCTAAGCCAACATCCTGGCTGTCTGAGCCTTCCCACATCGTTTCCCACTTAGCTATACTTTGGGACCTTAGCTGGCGGTCTGGGTTGTTTCCCTCTCCACGACGGACGTTAGCACCCGCCGTGTGTCTCCCGGATAGTACTTACTGGTATTCGGAGTTTGCAAAGGGTTGGTAAGTCGGGATGACCCCCTAGCCTTAACAGTGCTCTACCCCCAGTAGTATTCGTCCGAGGCGCTACCTAAATAGCTTTCGGGGAGAACCAGCTATCTCCAGGTTTGATTGGCCTTTCACCCCTAGCCACAAGTCATCCGCTAATTTTTCAACATTAGTCGGTTCGGTCCTCCAGTTGATGTTACTCAACCTTCAACCTGCCCATGGCTAGATCACCTGGTTTCGGGTCTAATCCTAGCAACTGTACGCCCAGTTAAGACTCGGTTTCCCTACGGCTCCCCTAAACGGTTAACCTTGCTACTAAAATTAAGTCGCTGACCCATTATACAAAAGGTACGCAGTCACACCACGAAGGTGCTCCTACTGCTTGTACGTACACGGTTTCAGGTTCTATTTCACTCCCCTCACAGGGGTTCTTTTCGCCTTTCCCTCACGGTACTGGTTCACTATCGGTCAGTCAGTAGTATTTAGCCTTGGAGGATGGTCCCCCCATATTCAGACAGGATATCACGTGTCCCGCCCTACTCGTTTTCACTGATTATGATGTGTCGGTTACGGGGCTATCACCCTTTACTGCGAGACTTTCCAGACTCTTCACCTGCATCATTAAAAGCTTAAGGGCTAATCCAATTTCGCTCGCCGCTACTTTCGGAATCTCGGTTGATTTCTCTTCCTCGGGGTACTTAGATGTTTCAGTTCCCCCGGTTTGCCTCCTGTTGCTATGTATTCACAACAGGATACTTACTTATGTAAGTGGGTTTCCCCATTCAGGAATCCCAGACTCAAAAGGTTATTACTACCTAATCTGGGCTTATCGCAAGTTATTACGCCTTTCATCGCCTCTGACTGCCAAGGCATCCACCGTGTACGCTTAGTCACTTAACCATACAACCCGAAAGGGTCTTGTGTATGATACAAATTTGCTTTCACTTTCAAAAAGTGAAGACAAAAAGCAACCAAGGTTTTTGGTTGTCATTAAGAAGGGTTAATTCTTAATGACTGTTTGCCGGACTCAATTGTGATTCAAACAAGTTTGAATCGAATACAAGACACTTGAATGTGTTTGTTGTGTCTATCTAATGAAAGATAAACATTGAGAACTTTTAAATTTGATTAACTTAATCACAGCTTGAGCTGTTTGATTTCACTTTTTAAAGTGAAAACCAATTAAGTAATCAGTCAGCTTTCCAAATTGTTAAAGAGCATGAGATTTTAAGAACCAGTGTTCTAAAATTCACATTTTCTAAAGATTCTCACCGTCAAAGACTCCAACCAACAACAAAAGAAGTGGTTTGGATATGATGATAACCAAGAATATTTAGAGAATGGTGGGCGATACCGGGCTCGAACCAGTGACCCCCTGCTTGTAAGGCAGGTGCTCTCCCAACTGAGCTAATCGCCCCAAATTTTATTTCCTTGGGAGGAAATGGTGGGTCGTGCAGGATTCGAACCTGCGACCAATTGATTAAAAGTCAACTGCTCTACCAACTGAGCTAACGACCCAATGGTATCCCGTAGGGGAGTCGAACCCCTGTTACCGCCGTGAAAGGGCGGTGTCCTAGGCCTCTAGACGAACGGGACACTGCTAATTTATCTCCACTTTAAAAGCAGAAACAAACTTCGAAGAACTTGGGAGTTCTTCATCTCTTTGCTTTTCTAAACCTAATCAATCTGTGTGGACACTCATCGTAAGTATCTTCGTATAAGGAGGTGATCCAGCCCCAGGTTCCCCTAGGGCTACCTTGTTACGACTTCACCCCAGTCATGAACCACAAAGTGGTGAGCGTCCTCCCCGAAAGGTTAAACTACCCACTTCTTTTGCAGCCCACTCCCATGGTGTGACGGGCGGTGTGTACAAGGCCCGGGAACGTATTCACCGTGACATTCTGATTCACGATTACTAGCGATTCCGACTTCATGGAGTCGAGTTGCAGACTCCAATCCGGACTACGACGCACTTTTTGGGATTCGCTCACTATCGCTAGCTTGCTGCCCTCTGTATGCGCCATTGTAGCACGTGTGTAGCCCTACTCGTAAGGGCCATGATGACTTGACGTCGTCCCCACCTTCCTCCGGTTTATCACCGGCAGTCTCCCTGGAGTTCCCGACATTACTCGCTGGCAAACAAGGATAAGGGTTGCGCTCGTTGCGGGACTTAACCCAACATTTCACAACACGAGCTGACGACAGCCATGCAGCACCTGTCTCAGAGCTCCCGAAGGCACGCCTGCGTCTCCGCTGGCTTCTCTGGATGTCAAGAGTAGGTAAGGTTCTTCGCGTTGCATCGAATTAAACCACATGCTCCACCGCTTGTGCGGGCCCCCGTCAATTCATTTGAGTTTTAATCTTGCGACCGTACTCCCCAGGCGGTCTACTTAACGCGTTAGCTCCGAAAGCCACGGCTCAAGGCCACAACCTCCAAGTAGACATCGTTTACGGCGTGGACTACCAGGGTATCTAATCCTGTTTGCTCCCCACGCTTTCGCATCTGAGTGTCAGTATCTGTCCAGGGGGCCGCCTTCGCCACTGGTATTCCTTCAGATCTCTACGCATTTCACCGCTACACCTGAAATTCTACCCCCCTCTACAGTACTCTAGTTCACCAGTTTCAAATGCAGTTCCGAGGTTGAGCCCCGGGCTTTCACATCTGACTTAATGAACCACCTGCATGCGCTTTACGCCCAGTAATTCCGATTAACGCTCGCACCCTCCGTATTACCGCGGCTGCTGGCACGGAGTTAGCCGGTGCTTCTTCTGTTGCTAACGTCAAGAGATAGCGCTATTAACACTACCCCCTTCCTCACAACTGAAAGTACTTTACAACCCGAAGGCCTTCTTCATACACGCGGCATGGCTGCATCAGGCTTGCGCCCATTGTGCAATATTCCCCACTGCTGCCTCCCGTAGGAGTCTGGACCGTGTCTCAGTTCCAGTGTGGCTGATCATCCTCTCAGACCAGCTAGGGATCGTCGCCTTGGTGAGCCATTACCTCACCAACTAGCTAATCCCACCTAGGCATATCTTGACGCGAGAGGCCCGAAGGTCCCCCTCTTTGGCCCGTAGGCATTATGCGGTATTAGCCATCGTTTCCAATGGTTATCCCCCACATCAAGGCAATTTCCTAGGCATTACTCACCCGTCCGCCGCTCGACGCCCATTAACGCACCCGAAGGATTGTTAGTGTCGTTTCCGCTCGACTTGCATGTGTTAGGCCTGCCGCCAGCGTTCAATCTGAGCCATGATCAAACTCTTCAATTTAAGATTTTGTCGACTCAACGAATACTGACTTCAAAACTACTATGTAATTTTAAAGCTATTACCATTCCAACAGAATGGTAATGAATTGACTGTGCCGAATAACTACAAGTAGTTAAACGTATTGGTCACTCAGTTCATTGAAATCAATTTTGATTCCGAAGAATCTGTTTTATCTAATGATAAAACGTTTTGATATTCATCAACGAGTGCCCACACAGATTGATAGGTTTAAATTGTTAAAGAGCTTGTTCTCTAAAAAGAGAACGCTTTCAGTGCCTTAGCACTTAAGCAGGACGCGTATAATACGCTTTCCACTTTGAAAGTCAACATAATATTCTAAGTTTTTACTCAGAAAACTATGTTGACTCATCTCTTTCGAGATAAGTCGAAATTAAAGCCTGGCGATGTCCTACTCTCACATGGGGAAGCCCCACACTACCATCGGCGCTATTGTGTTTCACTTCTGAGTTCGGCATGGAATCAGGTGGGTCCACAATGCTATGGTCGCCAAGCAAATTTTAAAATTCGGAAAGCTAATCTAAAAGTTTCTCTTCAAACGCATTCAAGGTCTGTCTTTCTATTGAGTCCACAAAACCCCTTGGGTGTTGTATGGTTAAGCCTCACGGGCAATTAGTACAGGTTAGCTCAATGCCTCGCAGCACTTACACACCCTGCCTATCAACGTCGTAGTCTACGACAACCCTTTAGGACGCTTATAGCGCCAGGGAAAACTCATCTCAAGGCTCGCTTCCCGCTTAGATGCTTTCAGCGGTTATCGATTCCGAACTTAGCTACCGGGCAATGCCATTGGCATGACAACCCGAACACCAGAGGTTCGTCCACTCCGGTCCTCTCGTACTAGGAGCAGCCCCTTTCAATTTTCCAACGCCCACGGCAGATAGGGACCGAACTGTCTCACGACGTTCTAAACCCAGCTCGCGTACCACTTTAAATGGCGAACAGCCATACCCTTGGGACCGACTTCAGCCCCAGGATGTGATGAGCCGACATCGAGGTGCCAAACACCGCCGTCGATATGAACTCTTGGGCGGTATCAGCCTGTTATCCCCGGAGTACCTTTTATCCGTTGAGCGATGGCCCTTCCATTCAGAACCACCGGATCACTATGACCTGCTTTCGCACCTGCTCGAATTGTCATTCTCGCAGTCAAGCGGGCTTATGCCATTGCACTAACCACACGATGTCCAACCGTGTTTAGCCCACCTTCGTGCTCCTCCGTTACTCTTTGGGAGGAGACCGCCCCAGTCAAACTACCCACCAGGCACTGTCCGTAATCCCGATTCAGGGACCAACGTTAGAACATCAAAACTACAAGGGTGGTATTTCAAGGACGACTCCACCACATCTAGCGACGCGGTTTCAAAGTCTCCCACCTATCCTACACATGTAGGTTCAATGTTCAGTGCCAAGCTGTAGTAAAGGTTCACGGGGTCTTTCCGTCTAGCCGCGGGTACACTGCATCTTCACAGCGATTTCAATTTCACTGAGTCTCGGGTGGAGACAGCGTGGCCATCATTACGCCATTCGTGCAGGTCGGAACTTACCCGACAAGGAATTTCGCTACCTTAGGACCGTTATAGTTACGGCCGCCGTTTACCGGGGCTTCGATCAAGAGCTTCGACCGAAGTCTAACCCCATCAATTAACCTTCCGGCACCGGGCAGGCGTCACACCGTATACGTCATCTTACGATTTTGCACAGTGCTGTGTTTTTAATAAACAGTTGCAGCCACCTGGTATCTGCGACTCTCGTCTGCTCCATCCGCAAGGGACTTCACTGATAAGAGCGTACCTTCTCCCGAAGTTACGGTACCATTTTGCCTAGTTCCTTCACCCGAGTTCTCTCAAGCGCCTTGGTATTCTCTACCCGACCACCTGTGTCGGTTTGGGGTACGATTCCTTACAATCTGAAGCTTAGAGGCTTTTCCTGGAAGCATGGCATCAATGACTTCACTACCGTAGTAGCTCGACATCGTATCTCAGCGTTAGTAGCGGTCCGGATTTACCTAAACCACCCGCCTACGTACTTGAACCTGGACAACCGTCGCCAGGCCCACCTAGCCTTCTCCGTCCCCCCATCGCAATTGTAAGAAGTACGGGAATATTAACCCGTTTCCCATCGACTACGCCTTTCGGCCTCGCCTTAGGAGTCGACTTACCCTGCCCCGATTAACGTTGGACAGGAACCCTTGGTCTTCCGGCGAGGGAGTTTTTCACTCCCTTTATCGTTACTCATGTCAGCATTCGCACTTCTGATACCTCCAGCAGCCCTTACAGACCACCTTCAACGGCTTACAGAACGCTCCCCTACCCCACGCACCCTAAGGTACGTAGCCGCAGCTTCGGTGTATAGCTTAGCCCCGTTACATCTTCCGCGCAGGCCGACTCGACCAGTGAGCTATTACGCTTTCTTTAAATGATGGCTGCTTCTAAGCCAACATCCTGGCTGTCTGAGCCTTCCCACATCGTTTCCCACTTAGCTATACTTTGGGACCTTAGCTGGCGGTCTGGGTTGTTTCCCTCTCCACGACGGACGTTAGCACCCGCCGTGTGTCTCCCGGATAGTACTTACTGGTATTCGGAGTTTGCAAAGGGTTGGTAAGTCGGGATGACCCCCTAGCCTTAACAGTGCTCTACCCCCAGTAGTATTCGTCCGAGGCGCTACCTAAATAGCTTTCGGGGAGAACCAGCTATCTCCAGGTTTGATTGGCCTTTCACCCCTAGCCACAAGTCATCCGCTAATTTTTCAACATTAGTCGGTTCGGTCCTCCAGTTGATGTTACTCAACCTTCAACCTGCCCATGGCTAGATCACCTGGTTTCGGGTCTAATCCTAGCAACTGTACGCCCAGTTAAGACTCGGTTTCCCTACGGCTCCCCTAAACGGTTAACCTTGCTACTAAAATTAAGTCGCTGACCCATTATACAAAAGGTACGCAGTCACACCACGAAGGTGCTCCTACTGCTTGTACGTACACGGTTTCAGGTTCTATTTCACTCCCCTCACAGGGGTTCTTTTCGCCTTTCCCTCACGGTACTGGTTCACTATCGGTCAGTCAGTAGTATTTAGCCTTGGAGGATGGTCCCCCCATATTCAGACAGGATATCACGTGTCCCGCCCTACTCGTTTTCACTGATTATGATGTGTCGGTTACGGGGCTATCACCCTTTACTGCGAGACTTTCCAGACTCTTCACCTGCATCATTAAAAGCTTAAGGGCTAATCCAATTTCGCTCGCCGCTACTTTCGGAATCTCGGTTGATTTCTCTTCCTCGGGGTACTTAGATGTTTCAGTTCCCCCGGTTTGCCTCCTGTTGCTATGTATTCACAACAGGATACTTACTTATGTAAGTGGGTTTCCCCATTCAGGAATCCCAGACTCAAAAGGTTATTACTACCTAATCTGGGCTTATCGCAAGTTATTACGCCTTTCATCGCCTCTGACTGCCAAGGCATCCACCGTGTACGCTTAGTCACTTAACCATACAACCCGAAAGGGTCTTGTGTATGATACAAATTTGCTTTCACTTTTAAAAAGTGAAGACAAAAAGCAACCAAGGTTTTTGGTTGTCATTAAGAAGGGTTAATTCTTAATGACTGTTTGCCGGACTCAATTGTGATTCAAACAAGTTTGAATCGAATACAAGACACTTGAATGTGTTTGTTGTGTCTATCTAATGAAAGATAAACATTGAGAACTTTTAAATTTGATTGAATTACTCGTAAGTAATCAATCAGTCAGCTTTCCAAATTGTTAAAGAGCATAAAGCAAAAAGCTTTAATCAATAACTTACGTTATTAATTAAAGCTCTGGCTTTAACTAAATCTAAACCATCAATCTGTGTGGACACTCATCGTAAGTATCTTCGTATAAGGAGGTGATCCAGCCCCAGGTTCCCCTAGGGCTACCTTGTTACGACTTCACCCCAGTCATGAACCACAAAGTGGTGAGCGTCCTCCCCGAAAGGTTAAACTACCCACTTCTTTTGCAGCCCACTCCCATGGTGTGACGGGCGGTGTGTACAAGGCCCGGGAACGTATTCACCGTGACATTCTGATTCACGATTACTAGCGATTCCGACTTCATGGAGTCGAGTTGCAGACTCCAATCCGGACTACGACGCACTTTTTGGGATTCGCTCACTATCGCTAGCTTGCTGCCCTCTGTATGCGCCATTGTAGCACGTGTGTAGCCCTACTCGTAAGGGCCATGATGACTTGACGTCGTCCCCACCTTCCTCCGGTTTATCACCGGCAGTCTCCCTGGAGTTCCCGACATTACTCGCTGGCAAACAAGGATAAGGGTTGCGCTCGTTGCGGGACTTAACCCAACATTTCACAACACGAGCTGACGACAGCCATGCAGCACCTGTCTCAGAGCTCCCGAAGGCACACCTGTGTCTCCACTGGCTTCTCTGGATGTCAAGAGTAGGTAAGGTTCTTCGCGTTGCATCGAATTAAACCACATGCTCCACCGCTTGTGCGGGCCCCCGTCAATTCATTTGAGTTTTAATCTTGCGACCGTACTCCCCAGGCGGTCTACTTAACGCGTTAGCTCCGAAAGCCACGGCTCAAGGCCACAACCTCCAAGTAGACATCGTTTACGGCGTGGACTACCAGGGTATCTAATCCTGTTTGCTCCCCACGCTTTCGCATCTGAGTGTCAGTATCTGTCCAGGGGGCCGCCTTCGCCACTGGTATTCCTTCAGATCTCTACGCATTTCACCGCTACACCTGAAATTCTACCCCCCTCTACAGTACTCTAGTTCACCAGTTTCAAATGCAGTTCCGAGGTTGAGCCCCGGGCTTTCACATCTGACTTAATGAACCACCTGCATGCGCTTTACGCCCAGTAATTCCGATTAACGCTCGCACCCTCCGTATTACCGCGGCTGCTGGCACGGAGTTAGCCGGTGCTTCTTCTGTTGCTAACGTCAAGAGATAGCGCTATTAACACTACCCCCTTCCTCACAACTGAAAGTACTTTACAACCCGAAGGCCTTCTTCATACACGCGGCATGGCTGCATCAGGCTTGCGCCCATTGTGCAATATTCCCCACTGCTGCCTCCCGTAGGAGTCTGGACCGTGTCTCAGTTCCAGTGTGGCTGATCATCCTCTCAGACCAGCTAGGGATCGTCGCCTTGGTGAGCCATTACCTCACCAACTAGCTAATCCCACCTAGGCATATCTTGACGCGAGAGGCCCGAAGGTCCCCCTCTTTGGCCCGTAGGCATTATGCGGTATTAGCCATCGTTTCCAATGGTTATCCCCCACATCAAGGCAATTTCCTAGGCATTACTCACCCGTCCGCCGCTCGACGCCCATTAACGCACCCGAAGGATTGTTAGTGTCGTTTCCGCTCGACTTGCATGTGTTAGGCCTGCCGCCAGCGTTCAATCTGAGCCATGATCAAACTCTTCAATTTAAGATTTTGTCGACTCAACGAATACTGACTTCAAAACTAATATTCATTCGCCTATTCGAAAATAAACAAAGAACATGTAATTCTAAAGCTATTACCATTCCAACAGAATGATAATGAATTGACTGTGCCAAGACTAAGTAAACTTAATCTCGATTGGTCACTCAGTTCATTGAAATCAATTTTGATTCCGAAGAATCTGTTTTATCTAACGATAAAACGTTTTGATATTCATCAACGAGTGCCCACACAGATTGATAGGTTTAAATTGTTAAAGAGCACTAGCGTTTTGTGATTCACATCTCATTCGCTAGGGGTGCGTACTATACCTGCACAACTTAGAGAGTCAAGGGTTATTTTCAAACCTTTTTTTCTCAACCGATTTGCTGTGTGACTTTCGTCTCACTCTGTGTCGGTGAGGCGGATTATAGAGAGTTCGACATGGAGCACAAGATCTTTTTTAAAGAAATCCTCTGATCGCCTAAAAAAGCCACCAGTTCCGCATTTTTCGAATAAAAACTAAACATTTGAGGCTTATCACAGCAATATATTGGCAAAATGGAAACCATGAACGTAAGATTCATGTGTCTATTTTGTTAAGAGTAGACGCGTCTATTTCGTTTATTAATATGTAGTATTCCGATATGAACTCAAAAAAATCGATGTTGTTAATTGCTGCACTAGCTGTTTTAGGTGGCATTGTTTTCTCTCAGGTAGATATATCGCCTGCAATTACCTTTATCCTTGGTGTCTTGGCTTCCGCTTTTGTTGTTAACTTTTCAAGCACCGACTCAAAATCAGATTCAGAGCCTAAGGCATCAACAAAAACACTTTATGTAGGGAACCTTCCATACAAAGCGAATGAATCACACGTACGTGAGTTATTCTCGGAGTATGGTGAAGTATTTGCAGTACGCTTAATGAAAGACAAACGTACTGGTAAAAGAAGAGGCTTTGGATTTGTGGTAATGGCTAGTAATGATGTGAATCATGCCATTTCAGAGCTTAACGATAAGGATTACATGCAACGAACTTTAAAAGTACGAGTTGCAAATGATCCTAAACACCCAGAGACGGACGAAGCTGAACTGAGCTAAACCCTAACTGTTTCAACATACTATTTAGTGCACTTTCTTTTTTAGGAAGTGCACTACAAAAAACCTCACGCACTCCCCCTTTTTGGCCACTACTTTCCAAATCCAACAATCCTTGAACTCGCTTGGCAATCGCTTTACCTGAATCAACTAATAAGACGTCCTTACCTAAGACTTGCTGAATCTCAGTCTTAATCAATGGAAAGTGTGTACATCCTAAGACGGCTACATCAATCGTGTTGATCATCGGTTGAAGGATCTGTTGCAACTCTTCAAGATCAATCGCCTCACCTCTTAGTTTATTTTCAGCCATATCCACCAGCCGTGTCGAGCCTAAAAGCTCGACTCTTTTATTAATTGAGAAGTTTTTGATGAGATCGTGAGTGTATTCACGAGTAATCGTAGCGGGCGTTGCAATAAGCCCCACTGCTTTATTAGCAAGTAGAGATGCCGGTTTAATTGCAGGAACAACACCGACAATTGGAATTAGATTACCAGCTCGAAGTGTAGGTAGCACAATCGTACTGGCTGTATTACAGGCTATCACGACGATATCAATAGCGTGGCTCGATACAAAACTCGCCACGATGCTTTGAACTCTGTGGATAAGGACTTGTTGATCAAGTTCACCGTATGGATAAGCCTCATTATCGAATACATAAATATAGTTATGATTCGGCAGTAACTGACTTATCTCTTTATACACAGATAGCCCCCCTACCCCAGAATCAAAGACTAATATGTTTTTTTGTAGACTATCCGACACAATGATTACCTGTAATAAGTTCCGCCGTCATAATACTCCTTCGCTTAGTGTTCGCCAATCCTCTCTCTACATAATACAAGCTCGATAGCGTTGATGAACAAATCGCTCAGCCTGCTCTACATTTTCCAGCGCTATCTTAAGCTTTCCTTTAAAGCAAGGGGCTGACGTGACTAAAGTATGAAACTCACCATCTTCTCCACATGGATCGACGTGACTTGGCAAACTCTCTACTAGCTCAGACGTGTATTGTTGTCCACAATAACTAGCTTCTAATGCCTCACTATCGACCGTGACGAGAAAGGTGTCGATTCCTCTATCTATGATTTCTTGAGCCAGCGCTTGGCTACTCTCTCCCATAAGAGGAAACACACACTCCCAACCGGCAGGTTCTATATAACTTCTTCGGTACTCAGCAATGCCATTACAAAACATATCACCAAACGCGACTGCATCGATGGATAAGCCCGAGCCTTTAAGCGCCTTAACAATGGTACGTTGATAGATCTCGTTACTCGGAAACACTTCTGGAAGCTCAATCTTGATTAATGGTAAACCGATTAATTGAGCCTGCATGACAACCACACCGAGCGGAGTCACTTGGAAAGGAACTTCATCTCCAACATATGTCGTATAAAGCGCAACAACTTCATATTCAGAGCTTTCAAGTAGACGCTCCAGCGTTAAAGTGGAGTCTTTTCCTGATGACCAGCTTATGATGACTTTCTTTTTCATTAATACACTCTACAAGAAAAAACCGCCCGAAGGCGGTTTAGGAAATTAGAATTGGTAAGTCGCTGATACAAAGTATTCACGACCCGGTGTCGCGTAACCACTATACATCTCATAATCTTTATTGAATGCGTTACTCAGCTTTCCTTTCACCTTAAACTCTGGCGAAACGGCGTACTCCGCAGTAAAGTTCCAAAGACTGTAACTTGCCAATCGTGTCGCACCATTGAAGCGCTCGCCTTGGTATAGGTACTGAGAGCCTAATACCCAATCCCCAAATTCAGCAAAAGCATTCCACTTGGCACCTTGTTTGGATCGATATGCCAATTGCTGTTCCTTACCATTAGATTTATCGACGGGATCTTTCCAATCAAGGTAGAACTGATGGGTAACAATTGAGGTGTCGAATCCAAGGCCTAATTCCACCCCTTTTATTTCAGCTTCACCAATATTAGTCATACCTGAACCTTGCCACATCAACATGTTATCAATCTTGTTGATAAAGCCAGTAATCGACCAATCTAAATAAGAGTGTGAACCTTCAAGGGTAAGTTCAGTATTCTGAGAGTCTTCTGCTTTTAAATTAGGAGCTTCATAACCTGGGTAATATAAGTCTAAGAAGGTCGGCGCTCTGAAGGCAGTACCATAGCTTGCTTTAATCTCATAGTTATCAAGAAACGCCCAACCCGCAGCCGCTTGCCACGTCGTATTGTTTCCATACTGGCTGTTTTCATCGTTTCGAGCACTCGCTTCCAATGTCCAACTGTCTAACGTGTATTGACTAATGACACTGACACCGTAATTTTCACGAGGATTCTCTTCCGGCTTATAGTAATGAGAGCCTGTATAACCTTCATCCAACTCTTCTCGGCGATAATCAACTCCCGCCCCTAAAGCTAACTGCTCATTGACTCGGTAAGAGTTTAACCACGCAGCATTGATTTGGTTAATCGAAGTGATACCACCACTTTTCTTACTCTTACCGACAACATAATCGTAGTTATCTTGTTCTGCGTAAGTCAGATCAAGAGTTGAAGTGAGGTCACCTTCGCTGTAAGCCAAATTTGTGTTGATAGAACGAAATTCAGTTCGACCGACTTTTTCTTCGTGACTTGCCGGCCCCCAAGAGGAAGCGGCATAACTATTGTCATATTCGCCTTCGTTATCATAAGCCACCACATTGACAAAAGCATTCACACGCTTAGTCAGTTGGTTTTGGTAGCCAATGTTGACATTGTATGACTCAAAACCATGCTCATCACCCTCATTGATACCGTCAAGCGGCTTAACGTTAAATCCATCATCTTTTTCATAACCCACAACGGCTTTAATATGTTGGCTATCATCAATCTTATGCAGCGCGGCTAAAGAGGTAACATAGTGGTTATTAGTACCAAAACCACCGTGTACTTTAACGGCATTTTCATTCACATCAGCTCGAGTAATAATATTGATTACACCTGAAATCGCTTCTGACCCATATACAGAGGCACGAGCACCACGAATGAATTCAATTCTTTCAATTGAGTTGACTGGTAGAGAGTTAAAATCCACGCCCCCCATCATGGCCCTTGGTAAACGGGTACCATCGACCAGAACTAAGACTTGAGAGGAACTGCCTCCTCGCACATAGAACGAGGCGGTTTGCCCACGACCGCCATACTGGGCCACTTCAACACTTGGCAGAGTTCGAAAAACATCAATGAGGCTGTTAGCTTGAAGTTTTGAAATATCTTCTCTAGTTACAACAACCGTTTGTGCCAATACAGCACCATCAACTTGCTCAAAACGGTTAGCCGTAACCACCATAGTTTCATCAGCTGATGCTTCTTGGGCGTGTAAATTGGAGATAGGTGAAAGCAGCGATGCAACAGCAACCGCTAAAAGGGATTTGTTCATGTTGTGATCCTAAATCGCGTAAAGTCCTACCAAACCACATCTTATGGTTTGGCCGCTGGCAGGTATTCGGACTCAAGAGCACAACCTAATGGTTACCTAATATTCGACTTCCCACAAAAAGCTATTTGCAGTGTCTGATGAATACTCGTTCTCTTTTACCGCTGCGCGTCAGAGATGTACAGTTGGGAAAGAATACGTTTAAAAAATAGATTGGATAAGGATAAAGCCTTTAAGAATGGGAGCTAGTGCGTCTAAAACTGAAAATATCTGCCCAATCCGTATCACTGTCTAAATTTTTCACATTCTCTTATGGTCTGTCTAACTTTTTATTCAATTAGACCATTGAGAATCATGAGATTCGCGTTCTTACTTTCCCTGCAACATAGACGGACAGAAAACCTAAACCTGCCAAAAAAATCGATTTTAATCAAAACCAACTTGATTACCAGTTTAATCTATTGAAATTAAATAAAGTTGTTTATGAAATTTATTAATAGTAACTATTCAGGGGGCAATTGGAGATAAAATTAGAAATCGGGAATTAATACCACTCATAACTCTTAAGCGATGATTATAAATAATATAAGTGCTATCAATGGAGAAAATATGGCGACCTTATAGTAACCAAGCCATTTACCTGTCGACTTAAAATGTTTGTTTAAGCGACTCTTCATTGCTGTAATTTCAGTATTTAACTCATCTGGGTACTCAGCTTCTTTTCCATCAATAGAGCTAAATACAAGATCTTTAGCTTTCTCCAATGATTCATACTTATTCTTTTGACTTTTAAGCAATCCGTACATAAGCAGAATCGTAACAATAACTCCGATTACTAGCAGGACAAAAACTAGTGCGTCTAACTGACCCTTTTGCATAATTGCGGCTAATGCCATAACAGAGGCTGGGACGGAAAAAAGCTTAAAAACAATGTCACTAGTCAGATTAGTTAATTTTTCAGATAGCTCAATTTCAGCTTCAGCAACTTCTTTTTTAGCCTTATGAAACGAAAAACCACTTAAGTAAGTAGACAGATTATTCTGATATAAAGCAACGAATGCTCCCCAAGAATCAATCAATTTGTTAAAGGCTTCATCTGGGGCATAACCTCCACCTAAAAATTCATGCAATGAAGCATAAAAAACACTCAGTTTATCACTGTAGTGCATATTCAATTCGGATTCGGCTGAAGTCAACTCATTCAAAAGAGAGAAATTAATGTCTTTCGATAGTAAATTTTCAGAAATACTTACACTTAAAACTATAGGTGTTCGATGTTCACCTGAGAGATAAACTAAAGTCCGAGAATCACCCATTTTTTCATCATGATAATGAGCTAAGTTTTCAAGTTTAGCTACACTTCTAATTAGTAATTTCAGCCGGCTAAAAATATCATCGTCATCAGATTCTATTGAGTTAGCTGAATAATATAAATCTTCATCGAATAAATAAAATTCAGGCAATTCAACATCTTCAGAATAAGAAAATGTAAAGTTATCAAGAAAAGCATTTAAGTTTTGGTAAAATTGAGATTCATTAGTTCTAGGCGTTCGAAAAGTTAACTCAATTTCTTGGTCTATATAATCATTAAAATTGACTGAATTTCCATCAATATCACTACCATTTATCTCACGCAGGTATTCACATTGCTCAAGAATTTCAGCTATACCCTCAGTAACATGAACAGAGCAACTAAACACAGGCCGATTAAAGCTATGCTGAGATGCTGCTCTGCGTAACTGAACTAAAGGATAAAAAGACACTGGTTGCTACCCATTAATTTGCTGATTTAGTTTATCAATCAGATCTTGTGGAAGATCCTTGATTATAACTTTAGCTCCATCGAAGTAAACCCTTGCACTGGGATTACCACCTATATCTTCCTTATCAAATTCTAGGTGTAAATCGTCACCTTTGTAGACTAAATGAGTCATTGTTTTGAGTTTTGTCTTATTAACAGGGAACTCAGGTGGAACACCACTTTCTTCGCGGTTTAAATATGTAACAAACTCATCAGCATATCTATCAGCCTGCTCTTCATCATCGGTAGGAAAAAAACGTCGGGCGATTCCTTCGATATCAGGTAAAGTTGCTGGTTCATTAGATTCAGCTTTTTGTTCCAGATAAACAGTCAACGCTCTTTTTAAGTTTGGAGCATGCGCTTTCAAATCTTCTTTAGACTCGAAAAAACCAACACTTTCATCAACAGCCGCTTGAGTTGCTTTTGCTGAAGGTGCACCAGCTTTACATCCCATCGCCTGAATGAAATATCCAGCTGCTGACTGACTTGTTTGTGGACTAACAAAACTTAAATACGTAGAGTCCTGACGTTCAATATCATCAGCGTTTTGATAGGCGCTGTATTTAGAAAAATTAATTTTAATTGCTTGATGAAGCTTACTTAAATCAATGTATTCAAGATCTTCCACACCGAGTGTATCGGAGAATGCGAATCCTGACTTTTGCTTGATCATCGCAGCTAAATAGAATCTAACTCCATCACTCTCATAATCCGAAAATAAGATATGTCCACCAGTAGCGAATGCAACCCCAGTAGCTTCTCGAAATAACTCCTGCATGACTGACTTTGATAGAACCATGAAGTCTTCATCACTAACATCTTCTAGTTCTGAGTATTCATAAAATGAATCGGGTACACTTCCAGAGGCCTCATCGTCCCGAAAAACACCATATCTGGCACTGTTATTCTTTCTTCCATAAATATTAACAACGCCAGCAATTACATTCTGTACACTCTCATTATCTACAGGTAGAAGGGATTGTCGGTAATGCAATGGTTGAGGTTCTTCATTTTTTTCTTTTATCAATTCATGCACAACAGCTCGATGAATAGTGATTGCCATGTAAAGTCCTTGAAGATAATTATAAATATGCAATCGTCTTACTATATAAAAGCCACACGAGAGAGTAAATGAGACCCGCTTACATTTTTTGCACTTTACACATAAAAACAAAGATTAAGAATTGCCTACTTTTTCATAACTTTCCCTGAAGTATTATCCATCCGGTACTGTGAGATCGTTCCGTCCAAGATGTGTTTTATTACTTCAACTACTGTCGCCAGTGGTACATTAAACCACTCTCTAGGCTTGTAGCTCTGTCCATCATGTCCTTTGAGGGTGATATTCAGTCGCTGGTATCCTAAGAAACCATGAACTAAAGTCTCTAGCTTATGAGCATCTATGTTGTAGCATTCGGTTGTCATTACTACGCGAACAGGCGCTTCCAAAAACGTACGATCTTTCTCTGCATGTTTAATACGGTCTTCTACACTACCTTCGGTGAACCCAATTTTGTAAAGGTTCGCCTTATAGGTTGCTAGAACACTATCTGAACTCTTAGTAGCAAGCACATATACCAACCCGGTAGGAACTGGGTTACTGTCAGGCTCAAGCAATGCTCCCTCACGATTAACTTTACATCCATGATCGTCACGAACTAATCCGTGTGTCAAAGACTGAAACAGCATATGTAGCTCTGTGCCATTTTCGAAGACCAAATGCAGCCTCGCATTGTAGCTACTGTAACCTTCCAGTCTTTCTCCAGCAGAATGAACATACCCCGTCAAGCCATTAAGAATAAAAAAATCACCAACCTGTATTTTTAGCTCATGGCGAAAACGATCAAGTGACGCAGCGCCTGCTTTGAGTTCTTTTTGGACTATTTCAAAAATAGGAGCATATCGAGAAAAATCCGCACATGGCTGACGTTTGGCAATTTCTTCCGGTTGCGATTTTTTTTCTGCAGGAACATGGCGAATAGTGAAAATGTCAGGGGCATCAAACTCTAGCAGATCATCATGATCGTCAAAGATATCATCCAAAGACGTAACTAATTCAGACTTATCTATTTCAGATGAGGGTGTTGATTCTTGAACTTCGTAGGTTGAAGAGCCGACAGATTCAATTGATGGTATATATGATGACTCATCAGCTAACAGGCCATAAGAATCAAACTCTTTTAAAGATTCTCTCTGTTCACCGTTTGATTTAAAGGCTTTTAAACGCCTGGCCAAACGCTTTTCATCGAATGAATCCGCATCACTAGCTGGTATCCGTCCATTCTTTTCAAAGAATGTTGTAATTTCCTCAAATTGGCTCGCGATTAGGTTACCAGCAGGTGCTTTTGCCTTTAAAGGAGCTACATCAAGTAGCCCCAAGTCATCATCTTCAGAAAAAATATCATCTAAGTCTCGCTTTGGCGTTTTCTTAGAAGAACGTAAACAAATCACACCTTATCCCTCTTGTTTTGCCATTCTCTGTTGCTTCATCTTGCGAATATAAGCAAGCACCTCCGCATAACGGACTTCAATAGGATCAGATGCAGTTAATGATGGTTCTCGTTGATGTTCTTTACTGAAAGCTTTAATTCTAGGCCATAGCATCACAGCTTCTTCTTCTGAGACTTTGGCTTGACTGGCTCTTACCGTCTCTTGAATCGTCTTCAACATTGCGGCATTTACAGACTTAGATAATATTTCATAAGCACCATGAAACGGGTTTACAGCATCTATCAAGTCAATATCTAAATTTTCAATGTTGACGAACTTATCACCCATCTTAATAAATTGCCGACTCGCACCAGAATCATTATTCCCAGGCTGATTATTTTTACCATGTCCTGATGTTGAGCCATCATCGATATCAGCATCATCTGGCAAATCTTTTTCATCGATAACACCACCATGTTGACCAATATACAGGCTCTGAAGAACCCCTGAGCGAACCTGCTCAATCTCATGCTCTTCCAAGTCTGGATATAAAGTTTGAATCACAGAAGGTAGCTCTATTTCATTGATAACTTCTGGCGGTGTTGTTTCGGTAATGACACCTTTTACAACAGGTTCTTTTGCCATTAATGCCGACAATATTTCGCCTTTATCACCATTTAAAATATCTAGAACTTTCTGGGATACTGGTGTAGCTGTGTCATCGATGATAAGAGTGTTGGCTGGTAACTCCCCTTGCCATTGAGAACGAGGTTTAAACTGAATACTTGGAGCCAAAATCTGCTCCATAAGTAACGATGTAGTAATCGCTTTAAGCATATTGTTAACCGATACCTTAACATCGTCGTCTTGCGCATCCGGTTGAGCGATTAGGTTCGTAAACTGGGCGTGTGTTTTACCTTTACCATCACGAGTTGCTCGACCAATGATCTGAACAATTTCGGTCATTGAACTACGATAGCCGATGGTTAGAACATGTTCACAGAACGGCCAGTCAAACCCTTCTTTTGCCATCCCCAAAGCGATAATGATGTCCATCTGTTCAGCAGACTCGATATCTCTTAAATGTGCTTGAACTTTAGGGCGCAGGTGAACGTTATCGTCAACTAAATTGGCAACCAACAGAGTTCGCCCTGTTTGCTTGCATTTTACTTGGTATATACCGGTGTTGGGATCTTGCAGAATAACTTCGCCAAGCACTTCAAGAATTTGGTCGACTTCCATGTGCTTATCTTTGGTCGATTCGCCAGAATTCACGTTAGGGATATGAATGATGGTTTTTTTAGAAGGGTCAAGAATTGATGGCAAAGCCTCTACATAAGGGCCTTGATAAAAGTGATAGCCAATACCCAATGTTTTTAAATAGTTATAGCCATTTAACTGTTCATAGTAGGTGTATGTTACCTTAGTAAACTTTGCTTCATCTTCTGGCAATAAAATAGGTATTGTATCTCCACGGAAATACGAACCAGTCATCGCTAGAATGTGAGCAGAAGAGCCATTCATCAAGACATCGATAAGATTCCCTAATCGACTATTCTCATCTGCAGACACATGATGAAATTCATCTATAGCGACAAGACAATTATCGAAATCTGTCGGAGACAACTTGTCGAATACACTGCGCAATGTTGAGTGCGTACAAACCAATGTTTGTTCTTCGCTCTCCATGAAACGCTTAAATGCGTTCGTTTTGCCTGATTCACTACCGCTGATACATAGATTGTATTCTGGCTTAATCGTCCAATCAGAGAAGAATCCATATTCGGTCAAATTGGTATCTTTAAATGAACCGCCAATAGACATTTCAGGAACGGCGACAATCACTTTTCTCAGCCCCTGATGAATCAGTTTATCCAACCCTAAAAACATCAAAGCACGAGATTTCCCAGAGGCCGGAGGTGCTTTAATCAAAAGATACTGATTATCACGTTGGGCGAATGCCCGCGCCTGCATTTCACGCATCCCCATGTCGTTATGATGCGTACTTTGCCCAGTTTGTTTATAACTGACTTCCAAAATATTGTTATTCATTCCTTCAAACCTTTTGCCAACTAAATTGAACTTATTTTTCTTTTATAGCGACCAACTCTTCATAGCGAGCCAATAGGCAGCTTAAACGGTCAGCAGTATTTCTAAATGGTCTATCCTGATAAAGTTTATCAACCGCTTCATCTAATTCTTGATGAGCAATTTGTAATTCTGGCGGCATTTTTTCTGGGTCATACAACTCAGCTAAGGTTTTTCCAGGATAGTCCTCTCTTGAAAAGAGCACATTTTCAGCAAGCCTTTCAATTTGAGAACGCTGTTCTTCAGTAACTTCCGGCCACGGGAAAGAGTTATATACAACTGAAGCTGTATATCGATAATCACTTTTCAAACGCCCTGCGACGAGACGCATCCAATCGTTATGGATTATCGAAGTCAATATACCAAATTCAAAAAGCCCCCCGTCAGGAACAATGTAGTTTAGATTTGTAGATATTACATCAGAGTTAAAAAAACCGATTGGTATGTATTTTCGTCTTTCAGAAGATACACTTGGAATCAAAATAAAACTGTCCGGATTATTTAAATCCCTAAACTGATGTGGTCTTTGAGCAAGCTTTTGAGCTCCTTTGTCAGGGCTAGCAGTCCTCACTTCCTCAACCTTTTTTACCCGTTCAACTACATAAGGCATGGACTTTAATTCAGGTTCTTGGATATCAGCTAGCCAAAGACACCATCTTTCTTTTCCATTTAAGAACTCGGTAGCTCCCATTACTTTTTTTATCCATTGAGCAGCTTTAGGTTCTTTTTCTAGAAGGAGCTCATATTCTGAACGCTCTAAGAGTAAGTGACCGCCATCATTAGGTTTGTTACCAAACAATAATGGTGGAACATTATCGGACAATATTTTTCTGTGAGCCGATACCCAAGTATTATTACCTTCTGTCAAATAAGGACTAATATTCTTAACAGACTTACAATGCCATTCACCATCAATCATTTGGTAAAGAGAGCGACTTTTAGCTCTTCCAGATAAACCAACGATAACAACATGAACAGCAGCCTTATCACGTGCATTATTTGCCCATGTGAATGTCGGATAGGCAATTTGAATATGTAATCCCAATTTAAAAATTTGAGGCCACAATGTTCCAACTTGTTCACCCTGACATATTGAATTGGTTGATACTAGAGCCAATTCAGCTTTAGATGCTTCAATAAATTTTGCACCTTTCCAGAACCAACATGCTACGTAATCAAGTGTGCCGAGTGATTTAAAATCAGCAAACACTCGTTTCATATCTTCACGCTGTTCACTTGAACGACCAACAGTACCGTGAAATGGTGGGTTACCGATTACATAAACTTCGTCTTCCGATGTTTTAGGACAAACCTCTTTCCAGTTAAGTTTTAAACTGTTTCCACTAACAATCTTACCTGTTGCTTTTAATGGTAAAGCGGGTTCTGCAGGACCAATATGTTCTTCCCACTGCTTATTGATTTGGTGCTCTGCAAGCCAAAGTGAAAGGCGTGCAATCTCACAGGCAAAATCATCAAGCTCGATACCATAAAACTGATCCAGATGAATATTGCTCATGAAAAAACTTTGGTCGATTTTCATCAACGCTTTAATAACGTCAATTTCAAGGAGTCTGAGTTCTTTATAAGCAATGATCAGGAAGTTGCCAGAACCACATGCGGGGTCAAAGACCTTGATTTGGCTTAATCGAACAAGTAGACGTTTAAGACCATTTATACTGGAGCGTTGTTTTTCCAGTTCGGAGCGAAGTGAATCAAGAAACAGAGGCTGAATCACTTTCATAATATTACTGTAGGATGTGTAGTGCTGACCTAGGCGAGCTCGCTGATCGACATCAATCACAGCCTGAAACATGCTGCCGAAAATATCAGGGTTAATAGCACTCCAATCTTCCATCCCACATTCAATAAGAATACGGCGTCCTTTTTTACCTAACGTTGGTATCGGTTCGTCACTAGAGAACAAGCCACCGTTAACATATGGGAAATCAGTAAGATGTTTAGGTAGGTGCTGACGGAGATCGCTACCATCAGGACTATTCATTACTGAAAATAGATGATAAAGAAACTGGTCTAAATTACTTCCATCTTCTTCCGTACAACTTTTGATAGCAGAAGTAAATTGACCTTTTTGCTTGAAAATACCGGTATCTTCAGCAAATAAGCAAAACAATAACCGTGTAAGAAACACGTTTAGCGCATGAATATCTTCTGGTTTACTTAAGTGATTGTTCACACGGATTAAGTCGAACAGCTTACCCATTTTGACTGCAGCCTTTACATCTGCAGGCTTTTCGCTGTTCAAAATAGCCTTTTCTAAGCCAACTAGTGGCAGGAAGAAACTGTAGTTGCGATGCAGCACTTCAAAGTCAATATCCAACCGTTCACTGGTTGCCGTATCCCACGCAAGAAAACGTTCGAAATCGGTAGTCAGAATAAAGCGGATTTTGTTCTTAGCTATCGATGGATCGTCAATACGTTCATCCAATACGGCATCAATATCCTGACCTTCTTCTACTGGAAAATAATAAAGTTTATTCTTCAGCCCAACATGGCCTGGAATCTTAGCCACATTGCGAGCACCGCCCTGACGAACCTGAGTAATCGTTGCCTTGGGGAAATTAAAGGCTGTTAGGAATCCATATATAAATTCATTGGTATCTACTGATTCAACAAGAGATTCAAGTTGTTCAAAAATCTTTGCCTGATTGACGGCCATGCCTTTTCCTTTATGAAAGCTGCTAATCTGCAATTCAGTAGCAATCTTGTCTAACGGCAATCAATTCTTATCAAAGGAATTGATTTCCTTTTAAAAATGCTACCAATTATACATCAAGTCAGTTATGCAATCCCATGAGTCGTATCAGATAAACCGCTCATTGATACGTTCACTCCCCCCTCATGACTAGCTAATGACTTAAGTCTCTGTAGATATTGTTCAAACCTTTACACGAGAGGTTAATCAACTCTTTCTTATGTGTGTGGTGTTATATTGGTGATAATTATGGAGACGACTATTCGTTACTACCAAAAAATAGTCAGCAAAAAACCTGCCATAAGATCGTGTAGCAACTGGCACAACAATCATTGTTTAGAAGGTTATAAATGGAAGACTTAGCAAAGGAAGAATTGTTTTCTCAGATAGAAGAACACTTAAAGTGCAGTGAACAAAGTTGGCTGTTGGGTGCAGGAATTAGCTTCGATGCTAAATTACCTTTGATGTCTCCCTTAACCAACAAAGTTAAAAAAGACTTGGAAAACAAGCATGAAGAGTTGTTCAACGATATTGTTGTTCCTTTGTTCAATGAATTACCGCTGGAATGCCATATAGAACACGTACTCAGTCACCTAGGCGATTATGCTGCTTTAGCGGAAAGAAACAAGGAAAAGAAGACAACGATTAATGGCAAAGAAATAGAGTTATCTCATCTTGAAGACATCCATTACGCCATTTTGGAATCTATTTCTAACGTTATTAGATGTGGTTATGTCGAAGATAAAGACGGTAACACAGTTGAAGAAGGTACATTATCTGAACCAATTGTTGATATCGAGGCTCACCTAAATTTCATTAATATGCTTTTCAACCATGCATCCGCTGGAGTTTATGAAAGAAGAAAAACGGTCAATATTTTTACTACCAATTATGACACTTTATTGGAAGACGCTTTAGCTCTGAATAAAGTTCCGTACTGGGACGGATTTGCAGGAGGCGCTGTAGCACATAGAACTCAACGATACGGCGAGCCTATTCCTTTGAACGGTCAACGCGCCAACGTAATAAAAATGCATGGTTCTATAGACTGGTTTCTATGTGAAAAAGGTTATGTATGGCGAGTTAGAGATAATGACCGCTACCCAGAAGTAAACCGTAGAGTTTTAATCTATCCCCAAGCGACAAAATATGTTGCAACTCAGCAAGACCCTTTTTCGGCACAATTTGATCTGTTTAGGAAGACTCTAAATTCCAATAGCAGTAATGTTCTCGCTGTATGCGGCTATAGCTTTGGTGATGAACACATTAATAACGAAATCGAATTTGCTTTGTCTAAAGAAGAAAATAAAACAGTACTCATCGCATTCTTGGAATGTAGAGATCAAACCCTCCCTAATTGCATTGAGAAATGGCGCAATTCAAGTTTTGGTCGAAGGGTTATCATCGCATCCTTACATGGTTTGTATGTGGGCAATGAAGGACCATTTACAAGAAAGGATGGCGATGACTATTGGTGGACTTTCAAAGGTGTCACATCAATATTAGAAAATGGATGCGAGGTATAACATGTTCACACCAGTTGACGAGTTGAGAATAGGACAAGTTGTTGAAGTATCAGGCACCAATATTAAAGTTGAGATATCTGATAAAATTTCCGAGTTGAATCGAACTTTTGATGGACGAGTTTATTCGATAGGACAAATAGGAAGCATGGTTAAGATTCACTATGGCCGAAAAGTGATTTTTGGCTTAGTAACCATGCTTAGAATGCGTTCAGAGGAATTAATTGAAGCTGGTAAACCAGTTAATGCAGATGCCGATCAGCGAGTAATGGAAGTTCAATTATTAGCTGAAGGTAGCTGGAATGCTGTTAAGGAAAAACTAAGCTTTCGCCGTGGTATTAAAACCTATCCTCTACCACAACAAGGCGTATTTCTTCTAACAAGTGAAGAAATAGCCTGTGTGTATCGCTCAGCTGAAGGAACAAGAGATGAAGAGGTCGATCCATTAGTTCCTTTCGCAACATACAGTGCATCGGAGTCAACTGCTTGCAGAGCTAATATTAATAAGATGTTTGGTATGCATTGTGCCGTTCTGGGATCAACAGGCTCTGGTAAATCAGGTACGGTAGCAGCCATTATTCACAGTGTTCTTTCCCATAAGCACAACCAAGTAGAGCTATCACCACAAATAGTAATCATCGACCCACATGGAGAATATGGTACAGCATTTAAAGAAAGAGCTATTCAATATCGTGCATACAATATTGCGGCTGGGCAAGATGAACAAGAGGAAATAAAACTCCCTTACTGGTTAATGTCTAGTGATGAATTTACTAATTTGGTAATTGGAAAAACAGAACATAGTGCTACTAGCCAAAATAACGTGGTTCAAAAGGCTCTCGCACATGCCCGGATGGTGGCATGTGGTATTGTGAAGCCTTGCCCTAATGAGTTTGGTACTGATGCGCTGGTTCATCTAATTAATATGGATGACCCGGATTTATGTGACGATAAAGATACGTCTGATATCTTAGAGTTTGACCGTGACAAACCGAGACCTTTTTCTTTGGACGAATTTGAAAACTATGTCCGATACATACAAGGAGGCAGAATAAACAAAGGTAAGCATGAGAGTTTAACTAATTCAGATTTAGCCAAATCTCCAGTTCCCTCTGTACTTGAGAAATTGAAAGTTCTTCGTAGAGATACTCGTTTGGCATTTATGATGAAAAACTGGGCAAACAATGGTGATATAAAATTGCATCAAGTTCTAAATCAATTTGTTGGGGCACCTCAACAAGCAGGTAAAGATATCAGAATTATTGATATTTCTGGCCTGCCTAACGAAGTCGCAGGACCTCTAGCAGCATTAATAGCTAGATTACTTTTTCAATACAAAGTGTTCCAAACTCAAGATGAAAAAGAAAAAGATCCCATTCTATTGGTATGCGAGGAAGCCCACCGATACGTTCCAGATCATGGGGAGGCTCAATACGCAGCTGCGCAGGGAGCGATACGACGGATTGCGCGAGAAGGTCGAAAATATGGCATAGGATTGATGTTGGTAAGTCAACGACCTGCCGATGTTGACAGCACTGTAATATCTCAATGTGGTACATGGGTAGTATTAAGGCTTACAAACTCTGCTGACCAGCAGCATGTCGCTCGCTTCTTACCTGATGGTCTATCCGGGATGGTTGGAGCCTTACCTATCTTGTCTCAGCAGGAAGCCATTTTTGTTGGGGAAGGGGCCGCTTTACCCTGTAGAGTTAAAGTTAAAGATTTGAAAGAAGATCAGTTACCTAAATCTAGTACCATTCCGTTTGCTTCTGGTTGGTCAAAAGGTCGATTAGATCTAGAAGAACTTGAAGATATATCTCGAAGAATGTGTTCTTAAGTTAAGTAGGATGCAATCTGTTAATTTATAAGCCATGATTCAATAAAACTAACAGATTGCTCCAAAATCAGGTTTGCGCTGCAGAACGACCCCCATAAAATAAGACCTAGAAAATGAAAGTTTACCTTGATGATGAACGACCAACTCCGGAAGGATGGCATAGGGTTTACTGGCCTGAAGAGGCCATTGCCATTTTGAAGCAAGGACATGTTACTGAAATAAGCCTCGATCATGATCTTGGCAACGATGAACACGGCACTGGCTATGATGTTGTTTTATGGATTGAAGAGGCGGTTGCAACTCAAGGTTTTCAACCACCGGTTATACGAGTTCACAGCGCTAATTCATCTGCAAGGCAGAAAATGGAGTTTGGGATTGCCAATATCAAACGTTTGAATATGTTGGGTTAACACCACATGACATGTATTACAGCGCTACCTGATATAGGAATAGAGGTTTCAAGAACAGAATCGCAATCTTGATCTGCAACGACGAAAATTGAAAGCATATCTATGAATCACACAGTTAAGATTCAAAATAATCGGTACGGAGATACGTTCAGCTCACTGTTTTTAAGGTAATAATCGTCCCAGCCACGAGTATCAAATGGAACTTGTTTACCTTGTATATCTATATGCAAATAACCTAGCTTTGCACCAACAACAGCTTTCGAACGAGCAATTGGCATCACAATCGCGTCTATCATCTTTTGAGCATCAGATTTTGAAGCGGGTTTATATACCAAAGCTACTTTATTACCTATCTTCATACACTTACGGCTAAAGGTTATATGTTTATCACCAACTTTACCATAAGCCTGACTTCTAAGTTTGCCTAATTCACATGTTGGTTTCTCTAAATTGACAACCCCAAATCGAACACCATAGTCAGTGTATTGATTTTCTCGGTTCGCATATAAAATAGCGATCAAATCGTCATTAGCACTGAATGCCGGATAAAATGAATGTGACTCTTTCATCCAAAAACTATCCAGTTGTGTCGGCCGGTTGAACTCTAAGTTGTATCCATACTTCGCACTTGCTACGAATCCATCACCGTTGAATTTTAACTGGCGACCAGTTGGCTTTTGATTCAATGAACCACGTTCAGGATCAACGAATCTTGCATTTCGCGTTTGAAGTGAACCATCGCGGTTGAAATACTCTCTGAGCCGGTACAACCCGTTTTCCAGTGTATGAGAACTTATCGAACCATCATCAAAGTGAGTAAACTTTTCTTCTTTATCATTCACGTAAAATGTCGGCTTTGGCGACGTGTTGTCATTGGCTTGAACACAAGGTTCCCCCAAACACATTGCTACTTTTTTCTCGCTCGTTGTTGAGCATCCACTGAGAGCCAATATAGACAGCCCAATTACAAACAACCCCTGCTTTTTCATAAATTACATTCACCTTTTTATTTTAAACCTAATAAACAACCTATCTTTGTATCCATCTGTTTTTTATTAGATTTTACCTTGCGATAAAATAAGACTCTGCCGTTAATCACCCTCTTAATCACTAAGATTAAAGACTCTGTACAACGAGTAGCGATCTCTTTGTTTTGCAGTAATTTTAGGGTTGAAGTAAAACACCGTATCGTCGCTTAATCGCTTGATATACGGGTTAATCGATATGCGCTGCTGATTATACCAGCCTGTAAAATAAGAAAGATTTTCCTTTCTCCAGAGGTCTTTGTGCCCATTCATTTTTACAGCTGGTACATAAAGGAATTGCTCAACCCCAGCAACGTTAGCAAATTTTATCTGCTCTATTGGAAAACCAATCGGCAAGTAAGTCTTAGCAGCCATATAATCGCCACCTTGCGGCACTAGCGGGATATAACCATTATTGTCGCGGATAAGCATAGGAATTCTGGCTGTGAGTGAGTAGCAAGGCGAATAGACAGCAGTACAACTCTCATCTGAAGTACTGGTCACTTTAATTCTGTCCAAGAAATAAAAACCTTCTGAGCCCACTTTTTGATATTCTTCCTTCGCTTCACTTCCCATTGCCATTTTTATGGTATCTACAGCAATTCGGTTAACGTATTGTGCCTGAGTATCCAAGTCTTTATTGTTATCCACTTGAATAATTGTGTAGAGATATTGTTCGCCTAAAAGGGAATCATAGCCAGATCGCGAACCTTGTTGAGCTAGTAATCCCATCACCGCATCAAATGAGGTGATACTTCCTAATCCAGCGGCGACAACTGTAGCCACAGAAGAAGTATTAGCCAGTTCTTTGTGTGAATTTGTATCGTAATAAAACTTGTCTAAGTTGTTGGCATTACGTCCAGGTTCTATCCATCTTAGTGGATAGTAGAACCGTGTAGCTTCGGAAAATTCTTCCACATTGAGCGCATAGTCATCCGCATATTTACCCTGAGATTCAATGGACTCATTGGGAGTGCTTGCGCATCCAGATATCGCTAAAGTGAGAGCTGAAATCATGACGTTTTTTTTCATAGCACTATTTTTTGATGAGTTACCTAACATTAGATTTCCTATATTTATCAATAAGTAAACTTTTTGGCGAATGGCGTTTTGAGAAGCTTGATACCGAATGAATGAAGTCAGACCAACCCCACAACTTTCATTTTTAAATGAACTGAATTGCAACTATCATGACTATAAAAATTGCAGACAGTTTTATCGCAAAGACTATAGGCACCCTCTTATAGGTTTGATAAATTACCTCATAAAGTTCGTCCTGCTCTCTCTGCATGCTCTTTTCTTGAGACAATAAGACGCCATCACGTACCTTTTGAGCAATTCCTGGTTTCCACTGTTCGTACAGCTTTAGTCTTTCTGGAGAAGGAAATTCATCAACGTAATTTCTGCCCCTGATAGAAGCGAGAATCTGCTCTACGGTTCCGCTCTTTCTTAAAAACACCCTCATTTGTCCCGTAAAATGTTATCAGTCAAATTTGGCATATTGGTCGCTTTTAACCTTAGAATCTGGGCGAGTAATTCACTCGTTACTCCTTTTCCAAATTCTGAACGTAAGTGACGTTCCGGATAGGGTTGTAATAGTTCTTCAGATCCAATTTCGCCGCAGGCGTACCATTGGGCATTCAATCCATGTGCGTGGGCTATCATCCGACGCACAGGGTCGTTGTCGTCCATTTGCATCCTGAAGGGTAATTCTGTATCAGGCGCTAATTCATCAGCGGAAAACACACCATGTTCAATAAGGTATGAACGATCATAAAAAATCCCTAACGGGTAAAGTAGTAGCCCCGATTCTGACGCTGCATTTTTTAGCTTTGCGATAGCTTGAAAATCCGGTTCCACCATTTCTAACAGTGTCTTTGTGCGAGTATGGAACCATTCTTTATACTTAGTGTGCACACTTGCATTACGTTGAAAATACTCATTCGAATAAAGCAAACTAAGCGTATCAAAATATAAAACCTTCACTGAAACCACCTAGTTCGTATTAGGCATAGTTAAAATGGTGCTTCATGAAAAAGTCCAGATGACATCCTCTTTCTAACGCTCTTTCCTCAATTTGCTTCCATAAGAGTGGTAAATAGGCTTTCAGATCTTCCGCTTCCGATTGATGATATTCATCCTCACAGTCCCCTGCAGCAGCTTTTAGCCACTCTGAAGGTGTTAAAATAGTGAGCCCAAGATGAAAATATTCTGGAATGGCTGCCCGTATTGATTCTTCGCTACCGCTAGCAACATACATTGTGAGGCCTTCACCTGTTGCGTAATAATGGCTAACACCGATGTAGAACATATCAATACCTCGCTAACATATTGTCTAATATTAAAAATATTTATTACTGAAATGCAGCAATTACACGCTCTCTGAAATTTCCTAAGTTCAATTGACCAGAAGAAGCTGAGTATGCAGTTATGATTGACGGTTTTTCCAAACGTTCTTTATCCCAACTAAGCTGTGTCTTCCCAATATCAGTTTTTTTCTTTTGTTGATCAGAGAAATAGGCTCGATCTAACGAAACAGAAGCTTGAGGTCTATCTTGCCAATTATCTGGTTTGATAAATAAGCATGAGTCCGGAATATCTTGCTCGATCTGCTCAGCAAAACTCACTAGGCTTTCTTCAGCAAAAGTGTACAACCAAGCTTGCTGATTCGAGGATTCATGCGTTCGCAAAATTCGTCCTAAAACTTGCCTGAAATAAAGTTCTGTCTTCACAAAACTTAAATGGCAACAGACTTGTAGACGTGGGATATCGGTTCCCTCACTAATCATTCCGACGCTGATAATCCACTGAGTCGTTCCGTTTCGATACCCATTGATTTTTTCTAGTGGATTTTCATGATAGTAAGTGACTATCTCTGTACTTTGCTCATATGTCTCAGTCAAAACTTTCTGAATTTCGATTGCATGTCCTACTGATGAAGCAACAACCAAACCACCGGCATTAGGGTTATCCATACGTATATCTGCTAGCTTTTTGCAACCAAGGCCAAGTACATAAGTCATTGCATCAATATTTTGCAAAATGCTTTGATACGGAGTTGCTGATTGCTTTAAAAGGTCAGGAATTGACGAAAATGACTTTGATTGTCCACTTTCTGAAATAGATAAGCGATCATTATCAATTAGTACAATTTTAGGTGAGCGACAGACCTTATCGATAATTGCTTGCTTTAAACCGTATTGATAATCACAGTGGATACGACCTTCTGCGTCAGAATACTGTGCTAACGTAATTGGCAATAAATCTGAGCGCCAAGGAGTGCCAGATAGGGATAATGTAAACGCAGCAATCCCTTGAATTTGTCTCAAAATTTGCTCACCCCATACATTGGCATTTTCAATTTCATCACCTGAACAATGGTGAATCTCATCAAATACAACCAATACGCGGTGCTTTTTAATTGTTTCCCAAAAGCTATCTCTAAGGTATTTCATACTCTGATATGTAAACGATGCACCTATTGAACCAAGTCCACCGGAAAAAGAGCATCCCAATCGCCATGAAAAGGTATTTTTGATACCATCAGCAATCGTTAATGATGGCGAAAAACAGAGGACCAGGTCAATTTTGTCTAAGTCATACAGCCTTTTGGCAATTTCGGCAGCGGCCACCGTTTTTCCAGCCCCTGGAGTCGCCTGAACCTGAAAATGTGAATGTCCAGCTAGATACTTTTCTAAAGCCGATCCAACACACTCCTCTTGCCATAGTCTTAACATTTTACTTCCCCACAATTACTAAGCTTTAGGGCGTGATTAAGAACATTTATTTTGGCTAGATATCTAACAGAGCGTTCTCTAGTTTCTTCGGATAGTTTTAACAATGATGATTTCTGTAAAGGTAACCTTTCAGATAATAGTTGAAATTCTTCGATCTCAGCTAAAGCTATCGCAAGTTCAGCTTCATACTTTCGTCGTTCCAAAGTCAGCTCATCAAGGGTAAGTGCTTCATCCGAATTTTTTACGACTGTTTTTAGCTTTTGTTGCTTACGCTTTTTCGGTTTGAATACAGTTTCTTTAAACTGCTCTGATTTGTGGTATGTCCTTGTCCGCCCTTGGCCATTAGTCCAAAGTAGCCCTTTCTTTTCTAAAGGCAATAACTGACGATAAAGAAATTTACGCGCTTCCGTTATATCCTCAAATTCTCCCGTAATCGTTAGTAGTTCGTCCCTTAAGGCAGGAACCGTTAATCCATCAAGTCCTTTCTCGATGAATAAGGTAAAAATATATTCATTAATCGCTGTTTTCTTCGTCATAAGAGCTCAACTACGAACCAAAATGCGGATTATAGTCCGTGGCTATAAAATCCGCAATGAAGGATATTCTTTCATTTTGAGTACCATTAAAAATGAAAGACTTAGCGAAACGGTTTGGGGATAACTTACGTAGAGAGCGTAAGCTTAAAGGTATATCTCAGGATAAATTGGCTATTTCAGCAGACATCGACCGAAGCTATGTCGGTCGAATCGAAAGAGGAGAGGTCAACATCACTCTAGAAAAAGCGTACCAGTTGGCAAGTATACTTGGTTGCGATGTGCGTGATTTGCTGCCATAAGGGAAACCCTAACTATAAAATTTATAAACACCTATGGAAGTAAAATATTATTGGAGAAATCGAGAGATAAGGTTTTGCAAAACTACTGTCAGAGGACAATAAAATTTGATCGGAAACGTGCTTTTTCAAGCGATTCGTAGGCTATAAAAAACTAAAGTTTGATCATTTTTAAGGTACATTGCTACCCGAAACACGATGGAAATGACAATAAAGTCTGATCTATCCTCTAGCAAGGTTTTGGACAAAAGCATGTTAGAGTAATCACTTAAATTAGGTAAATGCGGATAACTTCATGTATGGGAAAGTCGCTTAATGCAGTATCCAGTTTTGCAGGCGCATATCATCTTGCTTTATAGCAAAAACTTCTGTACTAAAACATGACGTTATACTGACCAAAATATTCCATTCTTGTTTAGTGTGAGCCAGCCGCATACACAACCTGCTCCTCAGTGCGCGACCTATCTGGCAAAGAATACAGCCAACCCCCTGCTGTTTAGCACTGTAATTTGTAAGAGGTTGGCATATTTGGTGCGTTGGTGAAACGTTCTGGATCCGCTAGCTAAAGTAACTCGCGTTTTTTACTATACGGTGCGCACGACCAGGCTTTACAATTCCACAATCAAATTTTCTCACAGGCAGTCGCAGTTCAGACATTCAGTGCCGAATTTGGTAAAGCGACTCCCTCCGTTTTCTCCAACAAATGATCCGTATGACACGATGAACGCTAAGCGTTTTCCATTTGCTCGATGGTCGCTAAGTTCGCCAGCTTAAACTTATAAAACCGCCGTATGCCTTTTTGGTTATCCTCATCTATCTGAGCCTGCGATCGAGCATCGATGTACCACTTTTTCTCAAGGATCCACCGAAACGCCGCGCGCTCAGTAACGTAAAGTTCCTCTTTGCCTTCGTCAATCCCAAAATCCGTGATTACCCGCATGCGCTGAGTTTGAGATAAACTCTCATGCAGGGTCAGTACGAGAGGGAGCCTAAGGTTCCACAGCGTATCTTGAGATAGAACCTCCCCGCTTTTTTGTTTGGCTTCATTGGACTCTAATTCTTCCTTGACGGCTCGCACTCGCGCAAAATGAAAGTTCTTAAATGCCGGCTTTGAACTTTCTGATCGATCAAAGGCGCGAAACAACCAGCTAGTCCCATCGTGCATAATCGCCAAAGGGACTAAGATTCGCGTGTCATGGTTATCACTATTTTCGGAAAGGTAGTTGCACGAAATGGCATAGTGCCCCGATATGGCTCGGGTGATCTTGGCCACATTCTCCAGATTAAGTTGATTAGGAATTCTCCCGATCAGCTCAGACGTCACATCGGACTCGACAGGACGAGAGTATCGGTTAAACCCATTCGCTAACATTCCTAGAGCCTCATCAGGGTCAAAGGCGCACAGAGGCACAAATGTCTCTCTAAGAATGGTGTTGGTTTTTTGTGTTTTGTTGTTGGGCCTTATTGTCGCGTACTGCGTCAACACTCGTGATGCCGCCGCCTCAGCGATCCCAAACACCGCGTTTAAGTCGGCTCGACTTACTCGACCGGTAAAGAACAACTTGAAATCAATATACTCAAGGCGTGGGGTTATCTGCGAGCTCACATCCCCATCCTTACCTACAGCATGTAACGTCATAACTCATCTCTAACCACTTATTCATTGCTTAGACTACCAGAACTATACACCATGAGTCGCTTTAAAACGAATAAAATACTAAAATTACATTTTTAATATATCATTTTGATATAATGACTTGACCAATTCCATATGCAGATCTACACTTAATGCAAATAAGTGCGCATAAAATGTCTCGAATACATCACCTTAGAATGCGCTTTAGCTCACACCGTGCAAATTACTTCAGAGTAGAAATAGACCATGACACAAAGCCAGACACTCTACGAGGGTGCGCAAACCATCGGTGACGCATTCTCGGAGACAAACGCTAGGGAAGCCGATAATGCGCCATCTTCTCTTAACCAATTACTAAATAACTTATTGGTTTCTGGTGCTCGGCTTGATATTGATCCGGATCAGTATCTGTACTTGGCCGCCATGCACGCTTGGGAAAGGGACATCGATGATAGCCTCAACCTCGTACAACAAAGCTTTGATGAAGAGACTGTGCAAGCGGTCGTGCGCTATGTCGATGCCTATGCTGGACGCAACGAAGGCCACACTGAGTCTAGGGTCAGCAACTTTTTAAAATGGGGCGTCGAACAACGTATCATGACGTTTGCAGGGACATCAATACGCGATGACAACCCGCAATATCGCCTCACCCAGTTGGCGCAAGATCTGCTAAAACCGTACTTTAAAAATGATAACTTCGATCAACAAGAGAGCCTCAGTCAACGATATAAACGCATTGAGGTGCTACTCAGTGAAGTCAATACCATAGACACCGAAGAGCCCGAAGCTTGGTATGAGGCGGTGCACTCGTACCTGCCCACCCTCCAGGATTTGCTTGGCGGGATTTCTAAGAACCAAGAATTACTCATCGCTCAGTTCTCTAACGAGCAGCAAATCATCAAACAGCAGATCAATACCTCCATTGTTGATGACATGTCTGCACTCTTGAATGTCGCCGATGAACTGATGCACCAAATCAATGATTTGAAAACCATAATCTTTACGGGTGTGGATCAGGTAATAATGAACCTCGCCACGCTACAGCAAACCGCAGTGCTTCGCTCTGCGCCCATTCGATTAAGAAATAGCCTCGAAGAGATCGAGGTATTTTTAGAGCGCACATCCGAATTTGCCAACATGTCACTGATTGACCTTATCGCATTTCTCGATAGGGTAATGCAAGGTATCCGGCTGCGCCTCACCATCGATCCGAATGCGAACCTCGCGCACCTTATTGATTCTGCCATTGAGTCTACCAAAGGCCACTCTTGGGCCTTGGCACTGCCGTATCAAGAGCCATGCCTTCTCATGCGTGAGTGGTCACCACCCCCACCGCCGGTCGATGAAAGTCTGCCAGTACTGGAAATGGAAAAAGAGCGGGTAGTGAGACAAAACCCAACACACTTGTTGGTTGATTTGGCCAACCAAATTGCCGATCAAGCTCTGAATAAACATCACCGAGTAGATCTCGCCGACCTTCTCAGCCGGATCTTAAAACCCCAAGACAATGGCTTTGACGAAACGGATCGCCATCGATTGGCCGTGCTGACTCTTAAAGCCATCACCACAATTGCACCGATGCCAAGCGAACTGATCCACCCAGGTTGGGTGCCTATCGATGAAGGCAACCACATTTTTATTGAAAATCTATGGGTTCAAGGCCGATCCCCATCGGAGAGCGACACATGAATGAAGAAACCAAAACGTACGAATCGATCCTCGATGTCATGGCAGACCCCTTATTTTCACAGGTAGACACCATGCTGCGTGCAGGCATTAATATCGTCCCAGAAGACGACACACTCCACAGCTTTGTTAACGCGGCTTACGAGCCATTGAAAGCGTATTTGTCAAGCGTCTACATCACACTGCGCTGCTCACCTGAACAGGTCTATTACAGTCACATGCAGCGCCGAACTGGCGTGCCTCACCGCACCATGAGTGAGCTGTCCATGGTCGTTGGCCTTACCATGGTGTCGATGCAGTTGGATTTACGTCAATCGCTTGAAAGCTCAGACTGGGTCGCTGTCGATCATTTGATTGACCGGCTAATAGAAAAGCTGCCAGAAGAGCGAATTAAAGATCTCTTTGGTAGCCGTCGGTCTAGCACCGTCAGCACCCAATTTGACCAAGTCAAAATTCGGGATGAGGTGATGAAATGCATTCGAGACCTCAATCGTAAAAGCTTCATCCGTATGGACACCGCCACAAATCAGTACATGCCCACTGCCGCCATCTATCGCTTTATCGACCCGCTAAGAGGCATTGTCACCGCCGACGAGATCCCCAACAAACTGATTGAACTGAGCAGAGCTGGGTATTTGGTGTCGAGCACAGCACAAGCCGACACCGAGGATGATCTTACGATTGAGCGTCCGCACTGGACTAGCCGCGTGGAAGACGATTCGCCCGATAACCTAGACCTTTTTGATTTAGACAACAACGAGGACGATACCGATGAGTAAGGCATTTCCAATATTGCGTTCTTTAAGCCTTGTGAACCTGAATGGCATTACAGTGAGAACGCTCGATCTCGTAGAGTTGCAAGAGTTGTTGTCTCCAAGCGCTTATTCAAGCTTTGGCAACACAGTCAGCCTGCTTGGCGAAAATGGCGCGGGCAAGACCACCATACTAGGTGCCTACCAATTGGCCCTGATGGGGGACATTCGCTTTGTCTCTCTTGGTACATCAGATACATTTCAAAAGACTCAGAAACTGACTGATAGTGAGATGTTTCATCGTCTGGGGAACCCTTCGATGGTGGCACTGGAAGTGCAAACCCGCAGTCAGCAAAGGCACCTTTATTTGATCCACGCAAAAAAATCCAGTGGCATCAACATTGAGATGACCCGTATGCGCTTGGTTCTACCCAAAGGCGTTGAGCCCATGTCTTGTCTTGCCCTGCAAGAAGGCCATAGCTGGCGACCTCTAACGCCTCACATGGTTCGGGATACCGCTGCATCTCTTGGCTGTGAGTTAACTACTTACGAGAGCGTCGAGGGGTACTTGCTCGATCTCTTTAATGACGGGATCTTGCCCAAGCCATTGCAAAAGGACAAGGACAAGGCCAATTATGCGCAGGTGTTCCACAGCGCAATGAGCGGCCGGCTTGATTCCAATATCGAGCGCAATTTGAGCAGCTACTTGATGTCGCATAGCAGAGGTAACATAAAAGGGGTTGTGGATGTTCTGCAAGACTCCATGCGAGTGGTGCGTCAAACGCGCATTGAGCTCTCGAAAAATTCAAAGGATTACACCTTTTTTAAGCAGCTTTTAGAGCATGCTACAAAGGCCTCATCCTTCGGCTGGGCAGTGGCGGAAAAACAACTGATTTTGGCCGATGAGCAGCTCGAATCTGCACAAGGAGCGCGCATTGCAGCCAATGAGGCACTCGACAAGGCGCAAGCGACAGTAAAAAAATTAGGGACTGAGCTAGAGCAACTGCGACAAACCCGCAATACACTCGAACAAAAGCGCAACAAAACCGAAGAGCGATTGCGATTAGCTATGGTTGCGGCTGATGAGTTCGCGCGTCGCGAACGATTCAAACAAGATCTCAACACCCTTACACCGGAAGCTGAGCTGGCAAAAAACGCGCATCAAAATGCGCAGCAAGACTACCAACGTGCGTCCGAGGCACTCAGCCAAGCCCAGCAAGATCTTGCAGAAACGCAACAGCAATTAGCCGATGCGGTCAAAGCGTTTGAGATCACATCAGAGCGCGCTGGAAAATATGAGTTTGCGTGCCGCCAACTCAAAGCTGTTGAAGCCTTTCATGGCCATGTAGACCCAGACAACTTACAAGACCCTATGCAGACCTTGGCCGCAACTAAAACCCAATGCGGACAAAACCTCAACGTGCTTGAGCGTCAACTGCAACAGATGAACGAGATCCGTGAGACCTATCATCAGTTCAGTAAGCAGCTTTCAATTATTGGAGAAACGGTTGATCCCAATAACCTTCAAGACTGGGTGCAGGCGAAAAAACGCCACCTCCAAGAGAGCCAACTGATCGCAGCCAACGAGCCATATGAGAAAGAGAAACTTCAAGCCTTAAATATCGAGCTTGAAACCCAACAAAAATATCGGACTTTACTCACATCTACTGAACTGGAAAACCAACCCGATAGCGTCCCAACCTTCATGCAGGCCGTCACGCTGTATCGCCAGAAAGTCGACGACGCCGGTCAGAACGTAGTCGCAGCCAAAACCCAATGCGACGAGCTGCTAAAGCAGCAACAACGACTGAACATTGAGCTGGTGCAGACCGAAGCCAAGCACGAAACCTGGTCACAACTGCAGCCTCAAGTTCGTCTTTTAACCCAAGCTTACCCTGATCAAGCAAGCTGGACAGGCAACGATTGTCTCGAACTACAAAAAATTCTTCGAATAGAAAACGATGCCCTAACCGAAACGATCACCGAGCACAGCGCCGCTATTTTGAAATTGGGTGCTGATCTTCAGATCTTAAGAGACCGCGACTCGAGTCACCTTGAACTGCTTCGAACCTTCGCCGCAGACGTTGATGGACTCCCTATTTGCGATCTGTTTAACGACATCGACCCTGAAGATGCGCGCTACATGGAAGCCGCCCTTGGGAGCCTGATGAACGGCATTTTGGTGGAAGATCCTCACGCAGCCTCGCGTACCTTACTAGCGACCTATGGTGATGATTGGCCGTTGGAAGACTTGGTTCTTATCCCAAGCGGACGCCCGATTTCTCAATGGAATGAATCCTTTGAAGACAAAGAACTGTTTGAAGATATCACCGCGACGTTTATTGGCGCTGATGAGAGCACCGAAGCGCCTTGGTGCGTATTAACGTCAGGCGAGGGTCTTCGCATCAGTCAACTTCGTGATGCTCCAGTGCTGGGAGATAAAGCGCGAGAAGCGCTCATCACCCGCTTAGAGTCTCAGATCGAACGCCACGAATCCGATCGCAGTGATGCTACCGATGCGCACGCCACCCTGACGCAACACATTGAAGCGTTACGAATGGCTCAGCCGAAAGCCACTGTTGCTTTTGCTGACGAACCCGATCTAGACGCAGCAAAAACGAAGATCAAAGACATCGAGCGCGCCCTTTCACAAGCAAAAATGGAACATCAGTCACTTTGCAATACAGAGGATGCGGTCAAACATAACCTATCGATATTGACGCAGTGTGAGCCGTTTGCCCACAGCCTGTATCGCGACATCGCAGCAGACATTACCGTGTGTGAAGCGGCTATCGCACGTTGCACGGAAGCGCAACTAGAGATCAACCAGTTTTCACCCTTGTTTAAAAACATTGATACCGAATGGAAACTCCTACAACAGCCCTATCCTAACGATCCTGTATCACTTGAGAAACAAGTACTCGATGAACAAGCGCGCTATGAAACCGCCAGCGACCAATTCAGGAGCATGGAGACACTCCATAAGGTGCGATTTCACCTTGGTAAAACGTACTCCCAAGCGAAAGCCTTACTGGGAGACACTAGCCATAAACAGGACGCCTTGAAAGAGCAAGCCAAGCAGATCGAAAGCCAAGCCAAGCAGCTTGAGTGCGACAAAGGCGCGGCGGAAACTGCACGCGATAGCGCGCAGAAGCGCAGTATCGAAGTGAGCACCAAACTTAATCACCTTGAGTCTGAGTTGGGGCGCGTTGAGGTCGCTCTGAAGGACATTGGCATTGACTACTCACCAGGTCTCGAAACGCGCTTGCAAGAAAAGAAGTCCTGGATTGAGGATGAGTATAAATCGGCGCAACGCAACGCCGATACGCACAGTGAATCGCTCTCCAAAGCCAAGGAGCACCATCAACAAAAACGCAGTGACGCTGACCTAAACCTACAAAAAGAAGCGCAAGCGAGAGCCCATCACGAAAAAGCCGTAACCGTGCGTCAGTCGGTAATGGGCGTGATCTCAGATGATGGAACCACCGCCGTCCTAAAAGACGCAATGACTTCCATGCTCGAACTTGACGCCATCAACCAAAGCGACACCGCATTTCAGAAAGCACGCAGCTTCATCAGCAAAGTCAACGGCTGTGCGCAAGACTACGGAATACCTGTTACCGATCCCATGCTGGCATTTGGACAAACACTCACCGGCACTGATCTTGCCGCGCTATCGCATCTTTACTGCGAAGCCGTTAGCCTACTTAAGCGGCGCATACGTCAAGACCTTATCCAGAGCGGCGATCCTCAGGAAATGCTTATGGATCTGGACAAAGCGTGCCGAATGGCCCAAAAATCTCTTGATAACGCTGAGGAGATGTTCCAAACCAAGCGCAGCGAACTGGGGGATGCCATTGCGAAACGCATAACCGATGAGCAGCGCGCGGTTCGCAAGCTCAGCGCTCAATTGAATGGCATCGGTTTTGGCCAAGTTGCGGAAGTACGCCTTGTCACCGACTATGTGCCGAAATTCGATAAGGTGCTCGAAGCGCTTCGACAAGGCTCGCAAATCATGGACGACCTATTTGCCGACGCCAGCACAGTCGAAGAAGCGTTGTCCGACCTTTTCCACCGAACCACGGCCGGTGAAATCAAGGGCGAGAAGCTGCTCGATCACCGTAATTACTTAAGGGTTAAGACGCAGATCCGCCGACGTGGGCGCAATGAATATGAAGATCTTGAGGGCTCTCAATTATCGACTGGCGAACGTCTTGGATCAGGCCTTGTTGTTTTGATCAGCATCATCAAGCACTGGGGAAGCGCAGGTCATGGGAAGAAGCCATTTGCAATCCCTTTAGTCATGGATGAGGTGAGCCGACTCGATGCGCAAAGCCAAGCCACGGTTGCCGAGCTCTGCCGCCGCTGCGGGGTTCAACTTTTGATGGCCGCGCCTGAAACGCTGGGTAAAATCACCGGATTGGGGTATCAGTTGGTGCGCGTTTGGCCTGATGGCGTCAATCTTGATGATCCAAGTCAAGACAATGAAGCCCGCTCTTGGGTACAGATCACCGGACTGCAAGACAGCACCGAACTCACCGTCGACAGTGAACACGTGCTAAACGGCATCCTGGGTAAGCCTTAGTATGAGTAGCGATTTATTGCAAAAGTTGGGTCTGCCGCGCACGCACGTAGCCGAAGTGCTGACCCGACTTGCCACCAATAAAAAAATCATTGAACGGCAAAAAGATGGACCACTTCTCGCCCATCTCAAGTCGTTGCGCATCGCCCATTGCGCAGGACGACTATGGCACCTAGACAACCCAGAGAGACTTGACCAACTGCGCCAACAAATCGGCCTAGAGGAGGGGCATGTAACTAAGGCGCGCGGTGCTATCGTACGTAATACTGAACTCGTTCATCACAAATGTGCTGCGGCCTGGCGAGGAGACAGCAAGTCTGGCCGAAGCGAGCCGCTTCTTCCAACGCAAGCCGTGACAAGCGATGAAGTGATCAGAGTGCGAAGCAGCAAGACTGGATTGACCGTCACCTACCCAAGCTGGCAACAATCGGTCGATGACGAAACAGAGGCACGCTCAGAGTGCACTATCCCTGAGCGCTTGTGGCGTGAAAAGCACAGGCTCTCTTTTGCGGACATCAAACTCATCATGACAGTTGAAAATCTTGGCGCTTTTGTCGATCTGCCTTTGGTTGAGGGGCTTGTTCTGTTGTATGTACCTGGCCTTAATCTTACCCACACAGAGCTATTGGCATCCCTACCCGCCACCGTACCTTGGGTGGCCTTTCCTGATTATGACCCGAATGGCCTATCGATTGTCCAAACAATGGCGAACAAGCTGGGACGTCCTGCACGCATTTGGCTTCCCGGTTACTGGCAGGATCAGGCGGCGCAGCGCAGTCGTGAGATGATTGGCACAAGTAAGCGTAGCTGGCTTGACGCCCCATCCTTAAGCCTACCGGGACTTCGTGATGTGCAGCGCTGGCTTGAGCAAGAAGTCCTTGTCTTAGATCACCGATGCGATGCAGCGCTAAATGACTTGGTCAGCGACGAGTTGGGTATTGTGACACTCAACTAACTAATGCTACCACCAGACTGACTCTGGTGGCGCATCCCAACTTTTCGCTCGGAAACGTTCGAATGTGAGATCACCGCTCTCAAACTGAACGCACTAGGGTGGCACTTATTATGATCCCATGTATCACTTATCTTTTTCTAACTTCACTTCGACTCGTGACGTCCAGAACGAGAGACTAAAGACTGTTCGATCTCTAAGAAGCTTTTGGGGCAAAGGTGAGTTTGCTGTGAACTTTTTTGGCACACCTCTGGACGCTATCTGCAATCGAAACAAACGGGGCGTCCACATATGGTAAAAAATGACATCCAACCACTAGTATTGCCTGTCTTTGTATTTTCCCAGAGCTTGAGTTAGTAGGTAGGAGTAATAACCGTAAATTTAACTTCATTTACGGTTGAATCAGGTGATTGGTTGTTAACGCTGGTATTTTTTCTTCAGCTTTTTTAGCTCTTCTGGATTGTTTTTCTCTAGCTCTTTTTCATATTCATCCATATGTTTCGAGAGCCAAATATGAACGTTTTCCGAATAGAGAGTAAAAGCACCAATAGCTAAACTCAATGCGAATATTATACTTAAAAACAACATCCTAGTCCTATCATGTGTTGTGCCGACGCGCTAGTTCGTACTAGCTAACAACCCTATCAATTCATCAGTTGTAACTGTTTTTCATGAACCATTTTCGTTTATAACATATACAGCAATACGATACTTGGATTAGTTCTAGTGTAGCAAAATCAGCTTGCCACTAATTGGAAAGGGTATGTAGGCAACTAGCAAGCCTCGACACATTTCCGTGTTAACATAATCTAATTACGCCTATTGTGTAAGTGTAGTTAGATTCGGAGGTACTTTAATGTTCAGTGCTGCTTATGAAATGCTTGGAGGTGAAAAGCGCAAAGCTCAGAGCGTAATCGATAGTCTAAAAATTATTCGTCAAGGGCTTCCTGTTGAAACGCTGGATAGAGGAATGCTAATTCTTGGTCTGACTAAGACAGATTACGCGAAAATTATTGGCGTTAATCTGCGTACTCTCCAGCGAAAAATGAAAGAACCGAACGCAACGCTAAGCCCAACAGCCAGTGAACATGCTCTTATGCTTGCAGATATGGTCAAAGAAGCAAATGAGTATTTTGGTGATCGTGATGCGACATTACGCTGGTTAAATAAACCCAGTTTGGTTTTTGAAAACGAAACACCACTTTCATTCTGTGACACAATAACCGGTATCATTCTGGTGACAGAAGAGATCAATAAGTTGAAGTACGGATATACGGCTTAAATGGAAACTTGCCGATTGTCACAAAGCAACTTTTCTGACATAGCAGGGAAAGTTGATCTGTTTGGTTCTGCGATATAGGTCCTTAGATACACTATGATTGGGTACAAACGTGTTAGTTCCTGCCCATGTAGCGTGTCTCTGCCTTGCAAAGTAGGCTTCATCCGGAAAGAGATGGCCATCAACATATCAACCTGATATTTTGAGATAAAAGCATCTCAAGAAAAATCACCATACTTGATACGATTTAATACATCTAAAACGCGTTTTAAATCACCTTTAAGCACAACTTCTAGCGGAGTTAGACCAGATAGCGCTGGAATTGCGGAAGTTAACCATTCTGCTCTCAAACCAGAGTCCTCAAACATATCCTCCATTTGCTCTTTTAAAGTAGTATGTTGTGAAAGAATGTACTCTATAGACTTCGACTGGGTATCATCCTCAAGTTCAACTTTGCGCAAAGTCCATGAACCATCGTTATTGTCGAGCCATTCGATTTGATCGCCTTCTTCCCATTGCAATTCTTTTTGCAGTATTTCTGGAATGTTGAAGAAAGCCTCACCATCGCAGGTCTTCTCAATTTTAACTTTCATTGTTGCTCAGTCCTTATTCGTAAACGCCCCATGAACCCACGGGGCGATCTTGCTAATGTATAAAGTTCCAAGGCAGGAGCGCATCGATATCAGGTTCAGCTTTCGCTAATTCCTGCATGCACTTGACCATGTAGTCGTAGAGGATGAGTCCATTGGCTTTCGCGGTCTCGACGATGCTGTAAAGCATCGCGCTCGCTTCAGCCCCATTAGGGTTAGTTGAGAAGAGCCAATTTTTTCTGCCAATGACCAGCGGTTTTATTGCGCGTTCAGCACGATTATTATCTATCGATAAATGACCATCATCGATATAGCGGATAAGTTTCGGCCATTGGCCGAGCGTGTATTTTATCGCCTTACCCAGCGGGCTAGACTCCATCACTTGTTGAGTCGTCATCCACTCGTACAACTCATCCAGTATCGGCTTAGCATGTTGTTTACGTTCTGCTTTTCTTTTTTCAGCAGATTCACCTTTTAAGCGAGATTCTATTCCATAGAGCTTCTGGATTTTGGCCAGCGCTTTATCTGCTTTGCCTGACTTACCTTTACCTTGCAGCTTTTTTGCGTCCATGAACTTACGTCGTGCATGCGCCAAGCAGCCAACATTGGTCACTTGATGAAGACCATCATAGGCACCATAGCCATCGGTTTGCAGATAACCACTGTAATCCCCCAAGAAGGCAACAGGGCATGCCCTCGCGCGACTGTTTTGATAGTCGTACAAGGCGATATTTTTCACATTGGGGAGTGCGGCATCTGGCGAGTCTGCGCCCGAGCAGTAGAGCCACATATAACATTGTTTATCTTCTTTGAGGACATTGAGCGGCGTTTCATCTGCCTGAACCACCACTTGTTGAAGTAAGTGCTCTTTTAGGGCGGCATAGAGTGGTTTGAACTTCTCACTGACCTGGATAACCCACCTTGCCATGGTGGTGCGTGATAGTTCAATACCCGACTGGGTAAACAGCGACTCTTGTCGATACAGTGGCATCGCGTATTGGTATTTACCAAGGATGATGTTGGCAAGCAAGCTTTCTGTGGCGAAGCTCTTAGGGATAATGCTTTGCGGTGCTGGTTTTTGAACGATGCGGCTTTCGTCTTTAGTTTGCTCGCACTGGCGGCAAGCATATTTAGGACGCACATATTCCAGCACTTTGAGTACCGCTGGTGAGAACTCTAGTTTTTCACAGCGGTCTTCACCGATTTTATGCAGACCATGCTTGCAGCAAGTGCACTGCTTTTCATTGTCGTCTAAATCGAGTTCGATAACCTCACGAGGCAAGCTCTTTGGAAGAGGCTTGCGCTTACCGCGCTTCTTCGTTGTGGTGGTTGTCGTGACCTCAACCTCTTCTTCCTTAGCAGCTTCACATTCCACTTCGTTGAAGAGGTCACCTTGCGATTCATCGTAAGGCTTTAACGCCTCCGAGCGTCTAGCGAACTGACGGTCGAAGGCAAGCTTGAGCTGCTCAAGTAGCGACTGGCGCTCTTGTTTCAGTTGGTTTTCTGACGCCATCAGCGCTTTCACCATCGCTTGTAGCTCGGCAACATCTTGGCTTTCTGGGTTGATATTTGGCGTCTTTTTCATGGCATTTATTATACTAAAATCATGCCGTTAACGCTTGGTGGATAAAGCTTTATTCTCGATTAAGTCATTGTAAAATCGTTTATTTGAACGGGTTTATGGCCGATAATCGTGAAGCCAGAAAGCAGCCTATCAAGCTCGAAATGAGTCAGGGTAAACATGTCATTTTTCTCTTTTGTAGGCCACTTGAACTTGGCTTTTTCGAGGCGTTTATACCAGAGGGCGAAGCCTGTTTTATCCCAGTACAACACTTTAATTTTGTCGCGCTGTTTGTTGGTAAACAGGAACAGTGCGCCACTTCCTAAAGGTAAGTCGGTGTCACTTTCGATAATCGCAGCAAGGCCGTTGATGGACTTTCTAAAATCGACGCTTTCACGATATAAGTAAATTTCTGGGGCGCTGAGCATGCGTTTCATGACAGCGCACCGATAAGTTCTGCAAGATAGGTCGCTGGCGTGCCTTGCGGAATGCTCAGCTCAACATCATTGATGAGAAGAGTCATATTAGCTGCTGCAATCTGAGCTTGATACGTCGTCGTCTTTTCGACGACTTCAGCTCGGACAAAGCCAAGAGATACGTCCGTTTTATTGAGTTGCTGGCGCTTGGCATAGAACGTTGAAGGATTGAGTTCATTGAGCTTACAAAACGCGAGTGTCGACAGTGAACTCGATTCAGATTGTTCGATAAGCATTTGCCATTCTTGATTGGTGCGTCGTTTTCCCATTTCAAGTCTCCTTATGGTTGGAGACTTGATCTTATTATTCGTGCTAGGTGATTAGAATGCGGGGTTTATGACGCGCTTACCCTTATTCTACTCACATGGTGGTTTTATGACCCAGATTACTCTAGTGTAGTAAAAACAGCTTGCCACTAATTGTCGGTGGACATTAACGTTTGAAACTTTTCTTCTTCCGAAGTGCGTCTCAAACGAGACAACCAGAAGCCAATAATAACAATAAAAATCGAAACTTAGACTCAGGCAACGTGGCTATCCAAAGAAAGTGTGACAACAAAGTTTGTCATTACTGAGGGAACATAAATGCGTCAGTGAATCTGCTAAATTAGCATCTCAAGGATAATTTCAGGTATTGCGAACCTCCAATCAAATGACCACATTCAGTCAACCACTACAGGTTCATAATGCCTGGCTCGACTATAATTGCAACGGGTTCATGAATGCTTACTTTGTTAAGCATCCAAACGAACAAAGATCACTTCATGAAGTCGTGGAAATCAAAGAAGACATGGTCACTAATTTCCAAACAATGAAGCAACTATCTCAGTTTGATATGGATTATCGTAGAAATATGACACAACTTAAATCGTTACTACTTTCTAAACAATAGTTACATGAGTTTTTCTACAAAAGACAGGCAAGGAACTAGAAGCCAACTCCATATTCCAATACTATTAATCCACATGAACAATCTAAATTTTTTTGATTCACTCTTAACTCGATATCTTATAAAAGGGTAGGCTATCCAGTACCTTGTTAGACGACTGACTATTGAGTAAGAGGTTTGGAATTGCCATCTTAGATAACCTTTTTCATCGTAAAGTTTGTCTAAGTCTTTAGCTAATTGCTTATCAATAAAAACAATGCGTTGTACGTTACCTAAACCAACCACAGCACTCATGAGCACGCCAGGGACTCCCCATATGATGGCGTAAATTGCAAAAAATCCACTTATAACGTTAAGAAAATCACTCAAAATAAGTCCTCAACTAGCGCTTCAGTTGCTTCTGTCAACTCGATGGCTTTTTCATACACAATATCTCCTGTACTCTTACCAATAGTTGCCCCTATAACACCGCCAGCAGCGCCTCCAACGACGAATGCACCAATTGAAGCTATAGCAAGGACAGGGGCAGATGTAATCCCGACAACACCAAGGACTAACAATGTCCCTGAAGCTGCCCATTGCCCCGTTTGTGCTCCAACAAGCCAACCTCCAAGAAAGCCACCAATTTCACGAGTTGTTTTTTTGCCGCATTCTCCTGAGCCGTCAACAGAGCAGGCATCATAAATATTCTTCGCACCACTTGCCGCCCCAAGCACTAGCCCTACGTAGCCGACCCCACGAGATGTAATGATACCAATCGCCACATTTGCCATACGCTTACCTAAATTCGGTACGATACCTTTTGCAATAATCTCATCAGCATTATGAATGATTGAGCGAGTTGAAAGCTTAAGGTTGCGTCTAATCTGTGTATAGACAGGGATTTGAACGCTTCGCTTGGATAATGCGGCAAAGCTACCATCTAACTTATTAAATAGCGATGCTCGCTCTGCGACAAAAGAACCATAGTTAACACCACCAACGCGACTCGCCATCGCCACCTGTGATACGTAAAGGTGGTTTATTTCAAGAAGCACACTGTTGATGTTTTTTAAATGTTGTTCAACAAATGCTGCTACAGCACCAACTCCTATTGATGCATCTGCATATAGGTCTGTTGGAAGACCGTCCTCCTCAATTTTTTTGATTGCTTCGCTAGCATAATAGTCTAATAGCTCAAAGTGTCGATTAACGGTAGCAACTTGTTCTTCAGTTAGTTTCGCTAACTCGGCACTGGCTGCTTTTGCTTCCTCTATAAGAGTATCAAGCTTACTTCTATGTGTTTCAGTGGTTGGTTCTTTAGTTGGTATTACTACTATTTCTCCCTGCCGTACTGGGTTATTCAAGTGCGTGTTATATTTCTTCAAAAGCGTTTTGATGTCTTCATTTGTTTCTGAAGAGAAAAGGCTTTGCCAATAGTTTTCAAGAGGCTGTGTTTGTTCTACTTGGGTAAAGCCCAGTTCAAATTCTGTTGCAACGTCAGAGACTGTTTTGATATTTACCACAGGGATGTCTTTTTCGACCAACCATTCGTGATTGATAGAAACAATGGAAGTATCAACCAAGCAACGTCCCGTGTAGTCATAGAAAGTGTTTAAAGGGTGATTGAATTTTTTCGGTACTTCAGGTGGTATCGCGTACACTGTTTTTTGTTGGACGGTCGATGGTTTTTTCTTCTGCACATTCAGCGATGCGCCTACAGATAAAGACATCGGGTCTGCGTCATATTGCGGATTAAGATCCAACAAAGCTTTCGGGGCTAGTCCATACTGGTTGGCAATCTTCGCCCACGTTTCTCGTGTTCCTGTTTCGGGATCGGTTTGAACAATATGATTAACTGGCTCTGGTTGCTTTTGTTCGGCTGGTTTCGCTGTTTCAGTTCGTTTAATTATGGGGTGTTTGGTCGCCTCAAGTAGCTGAGGGATATCTAACTTTACCCCATGCTCGTTCAACCAATCGTCGGTCAAACTATCTAACTCATCGCGAGTAATTTGTCTTTCTAGGTAAACGAGATACTGATTTTCGACAACTTTACCCCCAAGCTTCCAAAAGGTCAGAATCGCTGTTTGATCCGTGTTGTAACCTCTTTCTGGATCAAGACGCTGATGCCTACTTAGGGTGGCATAAAAACTCCAACGTTTATCACCCTGTAAACGGTACTCTTGTACCAACTGGTTGTCGTGGAAGTGATAATAGAAGCCTTCAGTAGGGAACCCTAATCGTTCGCCCAATTGCACAGTAGGTGTCACAGGAATAAAACCTTCACTAGCAACTTGTGCGCCGAGATTCCTGACTTTGACGGGATGTGTAGGAGAAATTCCCATAGGACGAGAAGCAACTTGAGCGACAAGTCGTTTAGGCTCATCAAATGCAGTCTGTATAGTGTAGCGGGTGCCATGTTCTATCTTTGTTTCAGCCCAACGCCCTAGCTCCACTTCATTCTTTGTTTTGGTCAAAATAAAGTGGCAACTTCCAGCCTTACGTACCGAATCTTGAGAGCACGCAATTTCAAAGCTGTATTCATACTTTAGCTTAGGTGGTTCATCTGAGTAATCAGGTCTCGGAGGCTCTGGAACATATGTTGGCATCGGTAGTGGGGGATGTAGGCTATGATTTTGACTGTAACCAGCGCTGCTCCCACTCATTCGAGTTCTAGCTAGTAATGCACTTTGTGCAGCAGGCTCAACGTTATCGGTAGCTTGAGCGTTAAAAGACCACGTTTTACCTCCTCCCATCGTTCCTGACTCAGAGAGTAGCATCGGTGTTGAGGGTGAGTCAGTCAGTAAAACAAGGTGTCCTTGCTTTAGCTGCTCCATGAAAGCTTTAAACTCCATGCCTGATGGAATTGCCGTCTTCAACTCGTTTTCATTGAGTTCATTAAAGCCACCTTCAACTTGTCCAAACTCATAAGCCATTAACTCTGTGACCCGTACAACTCGATAGCTCATATCACCTTGACCTGATTAAATATTTCACGATTTCATTTTAACCACTATGCCATAGATAACATATTGAGCTTAAAATGATTTATTGAATGAAAATCACATATTAACATGAGGATATGCGGGTTTAGGCATTGAAAAACGCCATTCACCACAGAAGGGGGATGATGATGCTCTTTCTCCTAGGTTCGGATTAGATTTGATAGGGGAAATGTACGCTCTCTGAATTGTGTAGAGTATTGAATCTAAGTGGTTTTGGGGCAAAGGCGTGTTTGCTATAGTCGGTTCGCAACACCTCTGCCAAGTGAACTGACAGAGGAAAAGTGACAAACTTTATTGTAAATGATCAGACTTTATTGGACTCGTTCAAACTATATTGTCTTCTGACAACTAATCTAGTTTTTCACGCGTTTTAAAGTCTAAAACGTTACTGTTCATTCCCATATCTTGAACATCAATCATCAACTCAACATATTTTTTTTCATCAGGAATCTGCCCCCACATGGCAACATTCATTTGATGCATTCTTACTGCTTGCTCTTTTATACGCTCTTTATAGCTCTCTAACTTTGAGTTTTTCGACGTTAATTCTGCCTTGATCATTTTTATTTCAGCCTTAGCTTTATCTAGATCATTTTTAGCTTTAATGTATAAAGGATGCCTATGGATGTCTTCATCAGACACATCTTTTACAGGACCATATTTACGAGCAGCTTCAGCGCTCAGAATGTCTTCCTTTAGTTTTGGATAACGTTCAGGTTTAACTACACCATTCGATAATCCAGCTTCCTTCTCGACACTTGAAACAGTAATTTTCAACTTATTGGCTTTAAGCTTCTGTTTTAGCTCCCTGTGGATTGGCCTTTTGGCAACAAGGCGTGCTAATGCGTCTCTTAACTGCCTCTCGGTCGGGCTTAATCCAGTTTCATCTGTCATATCTTACGCCACCGTTTTTGTTGGTATAACCAAACTCAACACATCTTCTGCAAACTCATACTTATCATGCTCGAATTCTAAGTCATCCATTATTTCTTCAGCCGCTTTTACTTGCATATAGTATTTAGTTGCAGAACTTGAATTTAATTCATTGTTTTCTTTAAGCAATTCAATATTTCTCATCGCATCCATACGCGAACCTTCGGCATAAACAACGTTTTCAATATAGTCATATTCGCAATCCACACACTCACTTAAATCAATATTGATGCGCATAGAGCATAGTGTGTTGGTGCAATACAGACCAGGCGCAACAGCATGTAGGTGAGCTTTACCATTGGTTAACTGATCAATCCAGTAATCCTTTGATAACTTACGTTTGTTTACCCCATATTCAAAATAACTTTCACCTTCTCGACTAATTTCAGCAATCATTGCCTGCCCTTTACCACCTGCTATACGCTCACCATTCGCCATTTTTTGATATATGCGAGCAAAAATCTCAGCCTGTTGCGTAACCCGCTCTTTTCGTATTTCGCTATAAAGCTTTTCAAATGAATAGGCATTGCGGGCATACCATCGAGTCATTGCCATCGATAAATGCGATAACTGTTGCTTCAATGCAGGGAAAGAACATAACTCATAACCAATTAGATAGTACGCAAGTGAACGTCGTGTTTGGTGTGGCGTGAAGTGAAATTTATCGCTTTGTTTAAAAGATGTCTGGGTTGGGTCGGAGGTTTGTAAATACCCCATATCCTCGGCCGTCAGAATAAAATCAAAATTGTCTTTGTTAAAATTAATTTGGATAGATGCAGCCAGCGACGACTTTTCCAACTGAGTGAAATAAAATAAATCTAATAAATTTGCAAACATTCGGTGGCTGTCATCTTCTGCAAACCTGCTTCGAAACGGCGTATGAATGGCATTGACCACATGAAAGGCTTTTAAGCCTACTTTAGTAGTAACAAAAACATCGTCTTTAGTTTGGCTGTTTAGCGTAATTTTAGATTGGCGTGTAGTTAAAAAGTAAATGATTTCCTTGCCCGTATCGGACTCACAACCATTTTTATCAAACGATATTTTCTGAGCACCATAAACCGGGCTAATTCTGTATAACTCATCTACCCGCATCCCTGATAGGGCCAAACATAACCATGAGGCTTTTGCACTCATGCTTACCAAATATCGTCTAAAATCAGCCCAACCATAACTCGAGTCACCAATACAGACTTTGAATTTCTGAAGTCGTGCATCTTTTATCAAAATATGAGTTTCAAATAAGTTGAATATTTCCATCCATCGGTGATCTTCCCCTTTATCGGCCAAGGGAATTCCGGCCTCATCAAGCGCATGAGTAAATCGCTCCCATGATTTTTTATATGATTTACCAGGTGTGTATCTACCTCCCATTCTTATCCTTTGAAGTCGCAAGTTTATTTCTCTACCATAAAAGGAAATCATCTGCTCAACGGCTTGTTCAATTTCATCTCTTAATCCGTAAGCTTTTACGATATCTTCGCTGTATCTTGTTAACGCCTGAAAATAAATTCGAGGGGGGATCACCAATCTCCCCTCGGGATCTTCAGTCTTTTCGTTAAACAACTTATGACTCAAGTGTGAAAAATTAACCTTGAAGGGTAGTAACACTTTTAAAGAGAGAAAGGAGTTTAATCCTTTAAATACATCGGATTTAGACATATCAAAACACCCTTCATCAACCAAAATTTCTAGGCGTTCTTGGTTTAACTCCTCAAAAGAAGTAATGCCACGCCTAATCAGTTGAGCGATATTATTTCGCAGGATTACTATTTTGTTTTTTATAGAATCCAACTGAATGTTCTTACCTGAAAACCACATCTCAGCTAATGCCATGCACTTCATTTGATTAACTAGGTTGCGTTCATTTTGATGAAGAATAATAACGTTATCATCTTGCTCAAGATTAATACTAAAGATAAGGTTCGTTGTGGCTTTTCCTTTGAAATCGGACTCTTTAAATGGCCATACATCTTCAGAAAACAAAATAGTCTTTTTTTTATCTTGATAGATCACGCTTTTTTCTAACTCATCCCAATCACCTCGCAGTAGTGCAGGGAAAAGTACCTCCTGCAAATAGTCTTTGCGACCATCAATTGAGCGCATTGTCTCTAAGGCTAAATCCAAATCTTGCGAATTTTCAAAATCCAACATAGGAATACTCCTTATAAATATTGAGTGACAGAAGACAACGAATCAAAAAGCGGATAACGCCCTTTTTCTTCAAGTAAATCCTCTGCTTTCTCAATAGTTTCAAGTGGTAGGTCTTTTAGGTGAAGTTGAAACTGTTCTATTTTCAACTGGATGATAGCTGCACGCTCTGGATATTGGTCAATACCTTCCTCTAACGCTTCGAGAAAGCTCAGTAATTTATAAATAGCATAAGGGTCATCAACAAGTTTGGCGCTTTTACAAAAAATACAGAGATCGTACTGATAGCAGGTGATGTCCTGCCCTTCTTTTATTATCCCTCTTTTTTCTGCAAATTTACGAGCTGCATAATGCCAATCTTTCTCGTATACCAAATCAACTTTACCGTTGCAATCGATGCCATTCGGGTTCGTTGGTTGATTGCGTTTTTTCCAAACCTCATACTCCAAGACCGGAATTTCTAACTCTTTCTTGACCAACGCTACGGCTTCGTTGCGTGTTTTGCCTTCAGCAATATAACTTAATGCCAGCATCCCTTGTGATATTTGCTTTTTATTTGATACAGGATGCCCATTACGGTATCGTTTTTGTGCCACATTAAGACTGTGCTGCAAGATCTTTTGAGCCGTCAACCCTTTTTCTTCTGGTTTGTATTCTAAATCCGAGTGAGTAACACGAATTCGGCCAGAGGTAATATTTAAAAAGTAATTACCATAACCAATACCAAGCTCACTTAACATATATTGTTTAATTGGCACCTCTCCTTCCAGCCACTGATAAGTCAATGACTTACTTCCAAAAGGCACTAGAAAAGGAGGTTTTTTTGCTCTACAAAAACCATAGCTATGTTCCTTGGGGAGCGGGTTTCTCGTTGCGGCATAACGCTCAACTAATTGAAGAAAGGGGCGATATTTGGCTGCAACAGTAAATTCGCCTTTTGAGCCATCTAAATATTTAAAAGAAACAGTAATATCGCCATCGTAATTCTTTTCTGAGTAGCTCAATGGAATTAGTGCATTTCGCAGTGAAACATCGGTCATACATGAGAGAGCGGCATAAGCAATGCGGTTTGCTCTTTTTGTTCTCGCCATTCTATTAATTTCGATAACCTGTTTATTCATTACCCAAACACTATCTTCTCGTCGAGTCCAGTTGAAAGCTGTCATCTTTTGATGTTCAACAATGTCAGTGTAGGTTTTTACTAAATGATCAGTTAAGTCACCTCTGAAATTTGAAAGCAAATTTAAGTTCTGTGATAAGTGTTGTAAAGCAACACTCACGTGAACCTTGGTTTTATCACCTTGGTTATCTAGAAAATAGATTAAGGTGTCATGAGGGTCATTACTGTAGCTTTTTGAAAGCATTTCTAAAGTTTGGAGAAAGGTGATACCATCAATAACGCCAACAGTGTCACGCTTATTAATATCAGCAACAATAAACCCAGCCTCTTGATCACTTGCTTCGGAATGACGATTTTCTTCTAGAGATGCAAACAGCGCTTTTACATCTTTGGATGCACGACCTTTGTAAGCACGGACTTGAGAGATTTTCGATGTACGACCTTCAGCTTTAGATGTAACTACCTTGATGGGGTGTCGAACCTCTTGGATCACTGTGTCATTAAATGCAGTGTAGTAAGCAAACAGGGTATACGCTGCCGCCATGCACTGATTAAAAGGACTACCAGCACCATCTTTTATGCCCCCACCACCAACCTTAATTCTTATGTCACGACCATCAACCTGGTCAACCAAAATGTCTTCTAGGTATTGAGGTAGCGGAGCTTCTGGGCTGTCCTCTTTAGACGCGATCAGTTGAGTTGCCAAAGAAAAAAAGAAAAGTTGAGTTCGTTTAACTAATGCGTACCACTCACTTACCTCGTAAGGTATTATTGATGAATCAACATTTTTCGATGAAAACGTCTTCATCGTGGCTTGCCATTCTGATACATCGAAATCAAGCACTGATAGCATTAAATCAATATATATCTTTTTTAAAGATGCAGACGATTCAAGTAAACCAGCCTCTTCTCCATCATGATACTGAAAGGAATATGATTTAGGTTCATTAGCTGCTCTGACTAAACGCCACAATTCCCCCGCATTCCCTGCATAAGCCAAGTATCCAACCTGACTAAAAGGGTCGAGCTGTTTAACATCACAAAAAATAATATATTGCTTTAAGGCACTTAATCTAGCTCTTATAGAGCTTTCACTAGTTTGATTTGTTTTCTCTTGATCAACCCATTTCTTTAGCTTTTGCATCTTCTTTAATCGAGATGGCTTTGCTAATGGCCTTTGTGGGTCGCACGATTCATGGCACCAATCACGAAGGTTATATTTGTTACTGAATGCTACTCCTCTTTGATGTAATTCAAAGTTCAAGCCTAGCGCTGTAACATTATCCTTCACCTTTGGTTGAGTAATGCGTTTATTTTTATTTCTAGATGCTGCTAATCTACTTTTTGCCACATTCTCACCTCAACGATTGTTGTGCAAATTGATTTTTACGCTGTGCGAACTCCAACCAGGTTTTATCATCATTCATATAATTTACATATTTTTGGGTGGTAGCTGTACTTTCATGCCCCATCAGGACTGCCAATTCGGGCATCAAAGCCTCAAAGGGCTTACCTGTTTCAATATGTCTCTTGTACAACCAATCAGTCGCAAAAGTAGCTCGCAAATCATGTGTAACAAAATAAATATCCAGCCCACTAAGAATCAAATCATTACGTACAGCTTCCACATACTTTTGAATTGTATTGGGTGCGTAGATGCAGCCATTAGATTGAACGAATAGATGGTTATGTCGTAATAACCCACTTTCAATGGCTTCCTTCCTTGCCTTGCTTAGCTTGTACTCATACAAAAGTTCCATAACGTAGTCTGGAATTTCAATAGTCCGCTCTTTTCTGTATTTGGTAAGACAACCGTTTATTCGCTCACCAATAGGAACTTTAACGACTTTAGCTTTTGGTTTCTCCACGACGGAGGCTGGAAAGGTTATCAGTTCTTCCAATCTCAACCCCACCTCTGTTGCTAAGTACAGCATCAAGGCTTTAGTATCAGATGTATTTTCAACATCAAGATATCTATAAAATTCTTGTTTTTCATCTTCTAGGAGTGGCCGAAGTTCTCGGATGTCGGCATTTTGAGGCTTTTGTATATTTTTAAACGGTTTTGTGAGACCTGTTGTGTATACAATAATATCCTCACCATGGTAGCCATTGAGATGTGAGAGCATGTCATGTTGTGCTCTTCTATTTCGGTGACTTATACGAACTTTCTTTATTGAAAATTCAAATGGCCGAAAAGTTTTGCTGAGTGGAACGATCCGTTGTCGATGAAGGAAGGTATAGAAAGCGACAACTTTTAGTACGTAACTCGACGCAGTATTTGGAGAGCCACCGATTTTTCCATTTTCATCTTCGGTATAAAGATTCTCTAATAAATAATCACGATATCTAACGATAGGGCTTTCTTCTACCTTCTCTGTGCAGTCAAATATTGTTAATGGAAGCTTCTCTTCAATCAAGACACCTGTTCTTTTGTCAGTATGTTCTGGGATTTCCATACTCATCCAACGATAGAAGCTTAATAACGCATTTGCATGAGATTCAATTGTATCAACGGAAGATATATCTGGATTTGACAATAGAGAGTGCAGGTATAAATTGACTGGCACTACATTAATGCCACCTGGGTCAACTAAAGTCGGAAGTTTATAAATAAGTGGTTTTGAATTGTCATTTACTTCGTGGATTATCTCACCACTATCAGGAGCTACCCTACTGGTAAATGAAGGATATTTATCCGTATTGATCCACATAAGACAGTAATCAACACCATAATCCTCTGGAAATGCCTCACTCTGCTCAATCATAGTAACACCGAATAATCAAACAATTATGGTGTTACACTAAACTCTTCCCCCTCTCCATGTCTAAATTTTTATTCATTTTAATTATTAACTTGCGACATCTAACAAAAATCCCAACCGTAGTTCTGGATTTACACCAGATTCCCTCTTCAGCCATCTATACATCTAAATGGCACCAGCTTGCCGAAGATAGTATTGACCTCGGAATCATTTGTCCAGTCTAAGATAGTTATAAGCTATAGTTTTCATGGTCGATTGGCATTGAATGGCTCTCAACACTGGACAAGCGCCTGTGATTGAATAAAATCTGCGCTCTTGATTTAAAAGCACGACAGCAAAAGGCATAACAATGGCGAATTTAGATGTAAACCCGCAACGCTACCAAGAACAACTGGCAGAAAAGACTGAGCGTCTTACTGACATGTTCTCAGAATATAATGTGCCTGAGCTGGAAGTGTATGAATCTCCAGAACAACACTACCGCATGCGTGCTGAGTTCCGTGTGTGGCATGAAGGTGACGATATGTATTACGTCATGTTCAACCAAGAGACTAAAGAAAAATACCGAGTCGATCAATTCCCGGCAGCGAGCCGCCTTATTAACGACTTAATGCCTCTATTAACAGAGGCAATGAAAGATAACCACTCTCTACGTCACAAACTGTTCCAAGTTGATTTTCTTTCGACATTGAGTGGCGAGATTTTGGTATCACTGCTTTACCATCGTCAACTGGGTGAGCAGTGGATTCAAGATGCTAAAGCACTCAAACAAAAATTAAACAATGAAGGCTTTAACCTAAACCTGATTGGCCGTGCACGTAAAATGAAAATCGTGCTGGACCGCGACTACGTAATCGAAAAACTAGACGTGAGCGGTGAGAGTTACATCTACCAACAAGTAGAGAACAGCTTCACTCAACCAAACGGTAAAGTCGCAGAAAAAATGCTTGAGTGGGCGGTTGATTGTACTCAAGACAGTAAAGGTGACTTACTTGAGCTTTATTGTGGTAACGGTAACTTCTCACTAGCGCTAGCACAAAACTTCGAGCGTGTACTGGCAACAGAACTGGCGAAACCGTCAGTAGAGTCTGCACAGTACAACATTGCGGCAAACAAGATTGATAATGTTCAGATTATTCGCATGTCTGCAGAAGATTTTACCGTAGCAATGGAAGGCAAACGTGAATTTCGCCGCCTGCAACAAGCAAACATCGATCTAAAGAGCTACAACTGCAACACTATCTTCGTTGATCCACCTCGTTCAGGCATGGATGTTGATACTTGTAAAATGGTGCAGAGCTATGAACGCATCATGTACATCTCTTGCAACCCTGAAACCTTGAAAGAGAACCTAGACATTCTAAGCGAAACGCACGACATCACTCGTTTTGCGCTATTTGACCAATTCCCTTACACCCACCACATGGAAGCGGGTGTGTTCTTGGAGCGTAAAGCGTAAGGGGATTCTCGACTTTAAGAGTAGAGAGTAAAACATAAAAGGGACGACTCAGGGGGAGAGGAATTGAATAATACAACTCCTCTCCCCCCTGAGTAAAAGCTAGGTAAAACACCTTAAACGAATTAAAGCTTACCTATCAAGCCAATCAATATTAAAGGGAAATAAGCCAGTTAATACCACAAACCAGTGATAACAATTTCAATTCCCATCAATCTATTCCACTAGGGCGGCTCTCCGATTAATTAAGCTGTCTCCCTACCCGCTTATAGCATTATCCATCCAAAACAATTTCATACTTATATCACTCTAGGGAATATCCAATCTAATTTATTCAAAGGAAAACAAAGTAGAAGCTCTAGCCTTGTTTAAATATCAGTGGACCACCATGGTTCAAAGGTTGGTTATATTGCTTGTTGTTAGTTGTTTTGTAAGAGGTTTAGGCATAAGGCTATGAGATAGGGCCTGTATGTAACTGTTCAGATCGGAGGCTCTAAATATAAACCTACTGAGTTATGCAACAAAGCTGAAGCAATCTCACGAATATATAATAAAAACAAGCTCTAAATATACTAGCTTTAAAATGATACTCACGCTTTATCATCAATTGTTAATAAATTTTGACATGGTTTCCGTGGAATATCACCTCAAGTTTGGATAAAGGAGCTATCTATGAAACGACATTTCAGGCAAATCATTATAAGTATATGGGCATTAAATTGCTCCTCTGCTTTTTCATCCCCTATAGATCAAGATCTAGAACCATTAATAGCAGACTCCCGAGACTGCTTCTATGCTGAAACATCTGATTGCCCTGACCCTATTGATGCGGCTGTTGAATCTGGAAATGCCCTCCTGATTCCTAATCGAGAATCGATTCTACAGGCCATTCTTACGGTTATTGATACTAATGGCATGTTGTTTCAAGGTGCAAAAAATACCATTTTCAATCTCACTCCTGAAGGGCTCGCCAAAGAGGATGGTAGTAGCTTAACCCAGTTATCTTGGGACCCAACCCATGATGCTAGCACTTTTATTCCTACTTATGGGGTTAACGAAGCTATCTTGTATACGAATGATGTCACCAATCCGAGTTACACGGTAAAAGAAAAAGCTGTCGGTATTATTGGTGAGACCAGCAACAGTCGCTATTTAGTGCTTGGATCGAACCCAATGCGAACTTGGCAGCGGGGTTTTGACACCGATGAACAAACAGAGGCTTTTGTTGACAATAGTATTCAGTGGCTAACCCAAAAAACTGACAGTGATATACTTTCTAATGGTCTGAATATCGTTATTGCTCAGATGGATAATAGACGTTATTTCCCAGATGAAAGCGCAACACGGAACTGGTTAGATCACCGTTTCCCCAACAGTATTCGTTACAATCCCGCAAGAAGTTGCAATGGCACAGCGCTTTCTGGTTGCATTACTCCACAAACAGATTTACTAATCATCTCACAATATCTACGTAATGAAGAAGACGCAGAGTTCATTACTGAGCAAGTGCGAACAGCACAAACACAAGGTGTTCCAGTAATGTACCTTCACCATAACGGCAATCAGACCGAACTTGGGAAGCACTTATTCGAGAATTTTGATGTGACATACGAGTTAGATAATGTGTGGCATAAGCTACGTTTAACCCATTTTGATATCACATCTAGACAAGGAATATTGCCTAACGATGTCGATCAAATTAAAAGCATGACCACACACTTCCGAGACATGAGTTTTAGCAGCGATTTGAGCCAATGTAATTCCAATTGCTCAAACATCGAAAGCTTTCAAAATGAGTTTCAAAACGCTGCAACCATCGTCAGAAAAATGACTAACCATTTTGACAGCAACAAGATCGATCTATTCTCAGTGGAAGGATATAAATACCAGAAACTGCTAGTCTTGCTCGCCGACTATTTCCGTCAATCCGTTTCATTTCCAATGAACATGGCATCTAGTGATACCACTAAATTTTTGGAAGCCTATTTTGCCGACCATATTCAATACAATTACCGTACTTTCAACCCAGCACAGCCCGACCTTGGCAATTTTAGCCGTGGAGATTTTAGTCATATCACGCCAAGCAGTCGAACAGTAACACTTACGAGTAAGGGGCATTTCCAGTCAGCTGGTGTTTATGCTCTACCGGGTCAGACATTTAAAGTATCGCGCCTAAATGATAACCCTGCAGTCACGACTGATATCTTTATTAACTCATTGCGCTCATCAGCTTCGAAACCGTTCTCCCCTCAAGGTTATATACGACCTAAGTACCTACAATCGGTGAGAATTAATCTTGAACCAGGTGAGACTATCCAGCTAACCTCACCATATGGTGGGCCAGTACAGATAGGCTTTTCTGGTGAGTCGGGAATTCCTACCACGCTTGTCTTTGAGCACATTGGTCGGCACCCTTACTGGCGAAGTAGCGAAGATAACGCAAGCTTTGCTCTTGCGATGAAACAAGAAGATTTTGACTGGGCAGAAGTAGCCACACCTTACTTTGAAGTCCATTCCACTCTGCCAAAAATGAAGACGACCCTGCTGTCAAATGCCGATTGGTCAACACCAGAAGACTTGGCAACAGCTATAAACACTTACATACATGATTACCCACACGTACTTGCTGGATTTCAAGGTGAGGGCATCACCCATATTCCAGAAATCTATGACTTTGCAGCCCAATTAGGGTGGACAATCAACGAACACACTATCGTAAAGCATATGAATGCGGATCAAGCGACTTGTGGTTCAGGCTGCTCAGGCAACCCTTATGATGCATACTGGGCCTTTAATCCTGTCGGACATGGTGATATTCACGAACTTGGTCATGGCTTGGATAAAAGTCGATTCCTTTTTAGTGGCTGGGATGGTCATGCTACTACCAATCCTTATTCGTACTATTCAAAGTCCCAATTCTTTAAGAATACCGGACAAGAACCACAGTGTCAGAACCTTCCCTTTAGCTCCATGTATGAAACATTGCAGACAGCGCATAATCAACCCGATCCTTTCGCTTATATGCAGCAAGCCAACTTAACAAACTGGGATAATGGTGTCGCTATTTATATTCAAATGATGATGGCTGCTCAAGCACAAAGTGCGCTTAAAGACGGTTGGCACTTACTCGCACGGCTACACCTATTGGATCGTGAATTTGACCGAAGTAAAAAAAATGAATCCGAATGGTTACTTCACAGAGATAACTTAGGGTTTAGCCACTATTCTTATGATGAAATAAAATCCATTAGTAACAACGATTGGCTCGCGGTTAGCATCTCTTTTGTTACCCGACTCGACTATGGTGATTATTTGCATATGTGGGGTATCTCAATTTCCGAGAAAGCACGAATGCAGTTGGAGCAACATGGTTTTTCCAAAGTCATACTGCAATACTACAAAGCTAACGGTCGTGATTACTGCTATGGCCTAGATAAACCAGTATTAGCAATCAACGGGACGATGAGATGGTCTGGAATTGATCTCGGCGAAGAATTTGGGGAAGACATTGCTTTTGGTAAACCCGTAACAATGTCAAGCTATTACAATAAAAATAGCTACCCTGCCAGCAATGCGGTTGATGGTAAGTTATCCACTTTCGTCCACTCACGTCGAGGACGGTCTGAGTGGTTAGAAGTTGACCTAGAAAAAGACGTCCCACTTGACACCATAATTCTGAGCAACCGCGCTGACTGTTGCCAGGAGCGCACTGAAAATATCACACTTGAATTGCTCGATGGCTCTCGAAACGTACTATGGTCCTCAGGAGCATTAGGCGTCCAGGAGGAGTGGCTATTTGATGCACAACATGGTTTGCCAAGCTCGCTGGTGCGCTATATCCGTTTGGAGTCGAGTAACCAATATATCAATATTTCAGGCCTCATGGCATACAGCCTGCCATAAACTCAATGGTTCAAGCTAAAAAAACCGCAGCGATCAACACTGAATGCTGCGGTTTCTTTTAGCTTCACAGAGGCTTTGTTATTTAAATCAGTGAAACAAGAAGCTACGATCTGACCGGCTACAACCACTAGTCGCCGAAGCCTATTGACAAAACAACTAACTGGCAGCTGTACCATCAAACTGAGATCTCGCTATTTAGGTCTAAGCTAAACAGCGGATACAAAAAAACGAGCCAATAGGCTCGTTTTTTGCAATTTATAAATTGGTTTAAACCGTTTTAGCGATAAAGCCTAGCTTCTTACCGACCCAAGCGAGAAGCAGCATCGCGATAATAATCGCAAAGAAATTCGACCCTGCCTCTGGGTATTGTGCTTTCACAAAAGCCGCGTGACCAAATGCCCCCACAAAGAAACAAGCTAAGCCTACTAACGGAATATCTTCAGAGACAGGGTTAGTTAGGTATTCTTGATACAGCGCTTGTACAGCTAAAACTAAAGCAATCAGCGGGAAAATAGAGAAGCCCACTTCGCTCATTGTTACCCAAGATAACAGTGCATCCCCACACACTCCGGCAACAACAGCAAGCACGAGTGTTTTTCTTTCAGAACTGCGGTTCACTGTATGGCTTTCATTCGACATTATTCAATTCCTCCTTTTAACCGGTTACGTTCACGTTCTTTACGATACCAAAAAGCCCCTTTGGCCATCATTCTTAATTGCATGATCAAACGTTCAGCCAATTCATCTCGCTGACGTCGTTCTAAATCTAATGCTTCAGCCCCAGAGTTGAAGACCAAAATAACGGAGGCTTCAGCTTGAGTAAAAGCTTCGTCTCGTGTCATACCCGTCGTGATCAAATATTCAGTTAGCTCTGCTGAGAAGTGCTGTATCTCACGAGCCACCGCAGTACGAAACTCAAATGAAGTTCCCGAACGCTCTCGTAATAACAGTCTAAATACGTTTGGGCTGCTTTCTATAAATTCCATAAAGGTTTCAACCGATGTTCGAATGACACTGCCTTCTGTGACTATCCGCTGCCTAGCTTGACGCATTAACTGGCGCAATAGTAAGCCACCTTCATCGACCATGGTTAAGCCCAGCTCATCCATATCTTTGAAGTGACGATAAAAGGAAGTCGGTGCTATTCCAGCCTCACGAGCAACTTCTCTCAAGCTGAGATTGGAAAAACTACGATCGGCACTGAGCTGACTAAATGCTGCATCGATTAAGCTGCGACGAGTTTTTTCTTTTTGCTGTGCGCGAATGCCCATTGGTTTCATACTTTATCAAACTCTTCTTTTACAGCCTAAACAGGCATACCTAATACTCTATTCAATATAACGCGAATCGCTTATTTATATAAGGTACTCTGGTCATATAAGACACCCAGTACGCATCTTCGTTCACATTGCTACGTAAATAGGTTCGAAGAAAACCGCCCTGTTTCTACACTGAGACTGAGAGTCAAACATCATATCAAATGACCTTTTTTCTATACTATGGCGTGATCCCACCGACTCTCTGATGCCCTTTTCATGTACCCAAGAACAGAATCAGTTAAAATCTCGCTACAGCAATGTTAATCAAACATAACAAGGAAGATATCTATGCCGCACTCCAACCACTTTGATGTGATCGTAATTGGTAGTGGCCCCGGAGGAGAAGGGGCAGCGATGGGATTAACCAAAGCCGGGGTGAACGTTGCCATCATTGAAAAAGAGAGCAGCGTGGGTGGTGGTTGTACTCACTGGGGAACGATTCCTTCAAAAGCACTGCGTCATGCCGTCAGTCGTATAATCGAATTCAACAGCAACCCACTGTTTTGTCAGAACAACAAAAGCATTCACTCAACGTTTTCCAACATTTTGGGCCACGCGAAATCGGTTATCGATAAACAAACGCGACTGCGCCAAGGCTTCTACGACCGTAATCAGTGCACGCTGATATTTGGTACTGCACGTTTTATCGATACCAACACTGTCTCGGTAATGCAAAGCGATGGCACTGAAGAACAGTATAGTGCAGACAAATTTGTTATCGCGACAGGCTCTCGCCCTTACCAACCGGATAACGTCGACTTCCTGCATGAACGTATCTACGACAGTGACTCGATTCTTTCTCTTAAACACGACCCTCAACACATCATCATCTATGGTGCTGGCGTTATTGGTTGTGAATACGCGTCGATTTTCCGCGGTTTGGGCGTAAAAACCGATCTGATCAATACTCGTGACCGCCTGTTGTCATTCCTAGACAATGAAACCTCAGATGCACTTTCTTATCACTTCTGGAACAGCGGTGTCGTGATTCGCAACGATGAAACCTTTGAGAAAATTGAAGGAACAGACGATGGTGTGATCATTCATCTAGAGTCAGGCAAAAAAATGCGTGCCGATTGCCTTCTGTATGCTAATGGCCGAACGGGTAACACCGATAAACTGAACCTAGGTGCGGTTGGCTTAGAAGCGGACTCTCGTGGACAAGTATCAATCAACACCAACTACCAAACCAATGTTGACCATGTTTACGCTGTCGGTGATGTGATTGGCTACCCTAGCCTAGCAAGTGCTGCTTATGACCAAGGTCGTTTTGTGGCTCAGGCGATAGTGAAAAGTGAAGCTGAACGCCCCCTTATCGAAGACATTCCAACCGGCATCTACACCATTCCTGAAATCAGCTCCGTGGGTAAAACAGAACAAGAGCTGACGGCAGCTAAAGTGCCGTATGAAGTAGGGCGTTCTTCATTCAAGCACCTAGCTCGCGCTCAAATTGCGGGTAAAGACATTGGTAGCTTGAAGATTCTGTTCCATCGTGAAACCAAAGAGATTTTAGGTATCCACGTGTTTGGTGAGCGTGCTGCTGAGATCATCCATATCGGACAAGCGATTATGGAACAGAAAGGCGAAGCAAATACCATCGAGTACTTTGTGAATACGACCTTTAACTACCCAACGATGGCGGAAGCTTATCGTGTTGCAGCCCTCAACGGACTTAACCGTTTATTCTAGATGAAGAGTCAATAGGAGTATTTGACCACCCATAGGCCAAATGCATAAACAGCAAGCCATGCGCTTGCTGTTTTTATTTAAGATATTGAATAGTAGAACATTGATAGTAATTAGATCATGATGTTCTAAATAACCTTTTACCTGTACAACCTCATTTATTCTTCCGAAAACAGAGCCCCCAGAGCTAAGCGAGAAACTTCCCCCTCTTCCACTGAGAAACAAACAAAACGCCAAGACCAATGCCACGCATTGCCATAAAGCTCAACATCGCTAGCCATAGTGCATGGTTCTCTAAACCGGATGCTAAATAGAAAATCGCGAAGAAACTGCAGGTCGCAACAAACATACTATTGCGCATATCCTTGCCCTTGGTGGCCCCAACAAAAATACCATCCAACAAGAAGCACCACATAGACACCAATGGCATCGCAATCAACCATGGCAGATACACCTCAGCCTGACTCTTAACATCTGGAATTGTGGTGATCATATTAATTAAACTAGAGCCAGCAATGGCGAACGCTATGGTCAGAACCAAACAAATATTGAAGCTCCAGAAAAAAGTACCAATCAATGACTGGTTCAGTTCTTCTTTATCTTTCGCACCAATTGCCTTACCGACCATCGCTTCCATGGCATAGGCAAAACCATCCATCCCATAAGAGATGATCATCAAGAAACTCATTAACACTGCATTGGCCGCAACAACATCATCGCCAAAGCTTGCACCTTGGAAGGTCATGAAAGTGAACGTCGCTTGTAGGCACAATGAACGAAGAAAGATATCGCGATTCAGTTTTACGAAGCGACTCAAACCTTGGCGAGTTTTCTTAAGTAGATCCCATGGCGATGGTAACTGTTTCTTCGCCCAGATTCGGTAAACACAAATCAAGCCAAATGTTAGACCGGCATAATCAGCCATCACAGATGCCACTGCTGCACCTTCCACTTGCCACCCCAAGCCAATAACAAAAACGATGTCCAGAACGATATTGGTGATATTGGTGATGATCACCATCCACATTGGCGCTTTGGCATTTTGAGTCCCGAGTAACCAACCTAAAATGACAAAATTAGTCAGCGCGGCAGGTGCACTCCAAGCGCGGATTGAGAAATATTGCTGACCATAGTGCTTAACTTGATCACTGGCGCTACTCAATGAGAAAACGAAATCGGCGACTAAACTGTGTAAAAGCAAAAAGACACCAGCAAACCCTAAAGCCATGGTCACGCCTTGCACAAAAACTAAGCCAAGCTGCTTGCCATCATTCGCGCCATAAGATTGTGCGGCTAGCCCGGTTGTCGACATACGCAGGAAACCAAGCAACCAAAAAGTCACACTGATCATGGTGCCACCGAGTGCCACCCCCCCTAAATACCAAGAGTGCTCTAAGTGACCGATAACCGCAGCATCGACTAAGCCCAGCAGTGGAACAGTAATATTAGAGAGAACCATCGGGATCGCGAGCAACAGCACTTTTTTGTGCATCGCCTGATTGGATAGCGTTTTAAAAATAGTTTGGGTATTAAATAGCTTCACGATCACCTCTTAGATTGGAGGCGATAGTTTAACCTAGTGGGTGGTCTTTCTCTATGTTGCAAAAGTTTACTTATGGCGAGAAGTCTATTTCGCAGCCGAGTCACGAACACAGCACTATCATCACGACCGATAATGGAAGTGAAGCGAGAGTGCTTAGGTTTTCATTCACCTGACGATATGTGTATCCCGCGACTTAGCGGACAGCGTGTTGCGTTTCATATGGCTGAGGGCCATAATACATAGACTTTCTGAGAGTAAAGTCTAGATATGAAACTAAAACAAACCGGTTTACCGTTAATGGCCCTGTCTGTGCTATTGCTTAGTGGATGTCAACACGACAAACCTAATGCCAATCCAAACAATGTTCAGCCGAATCCAAATCAGCCGAATCCGAATAAACCCAATGTAAACCCGAACAATACCCAGCCGGATCCGAATCAATCCAATACCAATCCCAATCCCAATCCCAATCCCAGCAATGTTCAAACTAGCGATGTTTCTATCTTAGAGAATAAATTTCATCTGCTTCATGATGATGCAGTCTACGTGACTCAACACCACAAACAGCAGGCAAAATACGTTGCGAGCCTTGCCGAACCTATGTTTACCAATGTGAAATTTAACTTCAAGGTGACTCCAGTTCCTCCTGCGATGGGGAGAGTTCTCGCCAACCCTTCACCATGGACGCCTCAGGCTAAACTAAATGTGCAACGCATGTTAGGTCAGATTGCTTTTGTCATTAATACGCAAGAGTTTGAGAATCGCTTCAATAATGCAGGCTTAGAAAAGATGGAGCAAAGTGCGTTTGCGAGCGGTATTGGTGACGCTAAAATTAAGCCCGTCAATTATCAAGCATTTAAAGATGTAGTGAATGATATGACGGCGAAATGGGAAGTGAATAATAATACTTACACATTCTCGGCTTATGGTTCGGTTACGGGTGGGAACGCTTATGGTGCAGTTGGCCAGCCTAATGTGTATCTTAGCCTGACAGGTATGTCTGACATATCAACGCTACACCATAGTGCTTCTTTGTTACTGCATGAATTAACTCATACCTTTGGTTATTCACATGATGGCTTCAACGATATGACACCCAATAACATACCTTATTATGTTCAAGCTATCACTTGGGATGATGGGATGAATGAAGTAGATTGTGATCAATATATGAACCTTTGGCAACAAGGTACTTCTATTTGGGGACAGCACTGTAACCTGCAAGGATCAGATAAAGACCCAAGCACACAAAATCCGCCACTTACGTCCGCTGATGGCCGTAACTATCGAGATATCAACTTATTTGCTCGATTTTTTGGTGATTCAGACGTAACAAATCGGTAAGCGCCCCTGGATAGTAATAGGCAAGCCCGTGGACCTTATTGTGGCGCAAGATTCGTCGGCACTTGAAACTTTTGATGTGCAGAGCTTGGCTAAGAAGAGCAATGTTTACGAACAAACGCCTTCATTTAAGGCTTAGTTAGAGGTGGCATAATCATCTTCCTTGTCTCTCGACAAAGAAGATGATTATCAATAGCAATGCCTGATTATTGAGAATGGATATCAATAATCTGCTTGTAATGATTACATCCAGTCGGTGTTACGAATAATACCAACAGCAAGTCCTTCAATAGCCAAATGCTGAGATTCTAGATCAACTTGGATTGGAGAAAACGCTTCATTTTCAGCATGTAACAGAACGGTAGAACCCTTACGTTCTAGGCGTTTTACCGTTACATCATCATCAACACGAGCCACAACAACCTGACCATCGCGCACATCTTGTGTTTTATGAACAGCCAGTAGATCACCATCCATAATACCGATGTCTTTCATACTTTCGCCATTGACGCGAAGTAAGAAGTCAGCCTGTGGTTTAAACATGCCGGGATCAACTTGGTAATGCATTTCTACATGCTCTTGAGCAAGAATAGGCTCACCAGCGGCAACCTGACCGATTAATGGTAAACCTTGTTCTTCATTTGCTGCATCTTCAAGCAAAATACGAATACCACGAGATGCGCCCGGGATAATCTCAATCGCTTCTTTACGAGCAAGAGCTTTTAAATGTTCTTCTGCAGCATTTGCAGAACGGAAGCCTAGTTCACGCGCGATTTCTGCACGTGTCGGTGGCATACCGGAATCTTCAATTTTACTTTTGATAAGATCAAAGACTTGTTGCTGGCGAGGCGTTAATGGCTTCATGATTCACCTGTCTTTTTATACAGTTAACTGTGAGTATATCCAGTAACTGGACAAAAGCAAAGCAATTGGTTGTTTTTAGTTCATTTTTAATCAATTACAGAAATAAAATCTCAAACCAAACATAACCCGCTAGCGCTAAACACATAAAGACGGCTGCAGAACCGACATCTTTCGCCATTCCAGATAGCTCATGATATTCACTACCAATTCGATCAACGACCGCTTCAATCGCGGTATTGATTAATTCGACAACCATAACTAATACCACAACCGAGATCATTAAGATGCGTTCAATTTGGCTAACGTCTAAGTAAAATGCTAACGGAATAAGTACGGCAGCCATAAACACTTCTTGTCGAAATGCAGCCTCGCTTTTAAACGAACTCTTGATACCTTGCCATGAAAAGCCTGCAGCTTTCACTATACGTTTAAATCCAGTGTTTGATTTTTTAGTCATTGTTGACCCTATACTTGATTAGTCGATGCATGTTTTTCCACAAACTTAACGGCAATATGGCTATTTCCATTAAAAGGTTAGACCAGTTTCTGGTATTCTTGCATCGATTAAATTTACGCCTAGGCTTATCCCTATTTCACCAATAGGTTTTATCCTTTTCATTTCAGATCAGAAATAGAGATACGCTTAAGCACATTGAAATAACTATTGAGGCAGTGAACCTATATGTCTTCTGGACAATCTTTTTCACGTTCATTAATGAAACTACCTTTATCCATATTGGTAAAGGGTACATCAATCCCCTCGAATCCAGTTGAGGATTTGAACATTGATTTGAGCAAACCGATTGTATACGCCTTACCGTTTCGCTCAAGTGTAGATATTCTTACATTGCAAAAACATGCGCTTGAATTAAGTTTACCAGACCCTTTGAGTAAACTTGAAATCAACGGAAAATCACTGCAACGCTACGTTTTTATCTCTTCTCGAAAAACTCTGCTTCAAGATGATGATTATGTACCAAGCTCTTCAATTGATCTCTTCTCGGAGCTGCTTTCGCTGCACGCAGAAGACTCAGAGCTCGATGTTCAAGTTATCCCTGCGACTGTATTATGGGGGCGTAAACCAGGCAAAGAGAGTAACCAAAGACCTTACTTACAAGCCATGAATGGCTTAGAGAAATCTAAAGCGGTATTACTCGCGGGTCGTGATTGCTTGGTTCGTTTCAGCCCTGTTGTTTCTTTACGTTACATGGCGAACTCTCATGGTACTCACAGCACCATTGCGCACAAGCTGGCGCGCGTTGCACGTATTCACTTCTCTCGCCAAAAACTTGCTGCGTCAGGACCTAACCTGCCAAGCCGCCAAGCCCTTTTCAACCGCCTGTTAAAATCAGAAGCGATCAAGAAAGCGATTGAAGACGAAGCACAAGCAAAGAACATCTCGATCGAGAAAGCGAGCAAAGAAGCTCAAGATATCATGGACGAGATCGCGGCAAACTTCTCTTACTCACTGATCAAACGTGGTGAGAAGATTCTTGGTTGGTTGTGGAATAAATTGTATCAAGGCTTGCATATTAACAACGCTTCAACGGTTCGCAAGTTGGCTCAAGATGGCCATGAGATCGTTTATGTACCTTGTCACCGCAGCCATATGGATTACCTACTGCTTTCTTATGTACTTTATCACGAAGGCATGGTGCCTCCGCACATCGCTGCGGGTATCAACCTGAACTTCTTCCCTGCCGGTCCTATCTTCCGTCATGGTGGTGCGTTCTTTATTCGTCGTAGCTTCAAAGGCAACAAGCTTTATTCAACCATTTTCCGTGAATATCTCGCAGAACTTTTTGCTAAAGGTTACTCAGTCGAGTACTTCAGTGAAGGGGGACGTTCTCGTACTGGTCGTCTACTGCAAGCGAAGACAGGCATGCTCGCGATGACCATTCAGGCAATGTTACGCGGAATGAATCGTCCAGTAACACTCGTTCCTGTCTATATCGGTTACGAACACGTAATGGAAGTGGCCACTTACGCGAAAGAGCTTCGTGGTAAGCGTAAAGAAAAAGAAAATGCCAGCTTAGTGATTCGTACTCTACGTAAACTGCGTAACTTCGGTAAAGGCTATGTCAACTTCGGTGAACCAATTCAGCTTAACCAATACCTAAACGAACATGCGCCAGAGTGGACGAAAGATATTGATCCAATGGGTACCAGCAAACCGCAGTGGATGAATCCAGTGGTCAACGACTTAGCGACTAAGATGATGACGCACATTAATGATGCCGCCGCGACCAATGCTCTGACACTTTGTGCAACTGCGCTATTGGCTTCAAGACAGCGTGCATTGTCTCGTGACTCTTTGGTTTCTCAAATCAACTGCTACCTATCTTTACTAAAGAACGTACCTTACTCAGATACGTTTACCGTGCCAAAAGACAGCGCAGAAGATCTAGTCAAACACGCAGAATCACTGAACAAGTTCTTGATTGAATCAGATTCAATGGGCGACATCATTTCGCTTGACCGCCATCAATCTATTTTGATGACCTACTACCGTAATAACATCATTCACTTATTTGCTCTACCCTCATTAATTGCACAGATGACTATTCGTCAGCGCGGTTTATCGATTGACGCAATTCAAGAGAACGTTGCTGCTATCTACCCGTTCTTAAAGAAAGAGCTGTTCCTAAGCTACGACGAAGACAAGCTTGAAAACGTAGTGTCGAACATCATTGAAGAGCTGGTTAACCAAGGCATGCTTGTGGTTTCCGATAACGAAGTGACGATCAACCAATCAAACAGCCAAGCCCTGATGCTATTGGGTCGTACGATTTCAGAAACGCTACAGCGCTACTCTATTGCTCTCAACCTATTGGCAGAGAATCCAGAGCTGGATAAGTCTGACCTTGAACAGAAGAGCCAAGACATCGCACAACGCCTTGGTCGTTTACAAGGTATCAATGCACCGGAGTTCTTCGACAAAGGCGTATTTGCATCGATGTTCGCAACGCTTAAGCAACAGCAATACCTAGATAATGATGGAAATTGCGATTTAGAAAAGACTCAGCTCTTTGCTCAACTTCTCTATTCACTGCTTTACCCAGAAGTACGTTTAACCATTCAAGAAAGTATCCACCAAGTAGAGTAATCTCTCGGCGAGGATTCTCTTTAATAGCAAAGCTGGACGTTCAAAAAAGGCACCGATGGGTGCCTTTTCTTTAACGTTCACTGATACGAAGAGGAGAACTTACCAAAAGGAAATGAACAAACCCGCAGTCACAACCATACCGACATAGTTATTATTTAGAAAAGCTTGGAAACATAAGTCACGATCTCGATGACGCATCAAGTGTTGTTGATAAACGAACAAGCTACCAACAATCAATAACGCCCAGTAGAAAACATCACCCAGTTGATAGTGTACTCCCAGTACCATCAACATCACCAACGTCACTAGCTGCAAGAAACCAATGCTCAACTTATCAAAGCGACCAAATAAAATCGCCGTCGATTTAATACCAATCTTCAGGTCATCATCTCGGTCGACCATCGCGTATTGCGTATCGTAAGCAATCGTCCACAATGCATTAATTGTGAAAATAAACCAAACAAAACTTGGTAAATCATTGGTTTGGGCAGCCCAAGCCATTGGTATTGCCCAGCTAAAAGCCAATCCAAGAAACAACTGTGGAAGATGAGTAAAACGCTTCATGAAAGGGTAAATAAAAGCTAAACCTACCCCGATAAAGGAAAGCTTAATCGTCAGAGGATTCATGGTGAGTACCAAGAAAAATGAAACCATAGCTAACACTAAAAAAAGTACAATAGCCTCCTTACTGGAAACCAAACCTGAAGGCAGTGGGCGCTGCTTAGTACGTTTTACATGACCATCCACTTTACGATCAGCAAAATCATTGATCACACAACCCGCCGAGCGCATCAGTACCACACCGATAACGAAAACAACCAAAACATCCCTGTCAGGTATGCCTTGCGCAGCAATAATCAGCGACCACAGAGTCGGCCATAGGAGTAACAAGGTACCAATCGGGCGATTCATTCGCGTTAATTGCCAGTACGCTTTCGCTTTGACGGCAAGCATTTACACATTCTCCTTAGAGTAAATAGGGGATGCAGGTAAAAACAGTTCAGCCACAAGCATCGGCTTATGATTCATCCATAATCGAGAGCGACGTGCGAGCAGTCGCACATCACCCACAAGAGCCCAACCGACTTGCAGCGCATCCCGCTCCACGTTCTCAGCGCTGAACACCGTCAGCCCAAGCGGAACATTGCCCTGTTGGGAAAGATCGGAATGTTGATCTTCTAACGTGATTCGGGGAATTAAGGTTCGGCCTAACACCCACTGAACATCATCACCTTTCAAAATAACTTTACGTAATAAGCAATCATATGATGATAAAAGATACTCTTCATCTCGCTGCAGTATCGAGCGTTCTACAACTTGATTGTGAAGTAACTCAACAGATAGATGTTCACAACACTTGCCCAATTTACGGGAAAGAGAGCCTTGTTCCATAAGCCACTCTTTAGTCATTTCATTTGGAAAATCAAATGTTTCTGTACTTTGCCAATCTACATTCATTAACGAATTAAGATACAGCGATATTGGCTGATTCATACTGGTATTCAATAGGTGACTTTACACGTATAATAAGGAACTAACTTTCGAAAAATTAAAGCGCTCTTCGAACTATCAATGTATTGGGATTTAGACTGCTCATTGTAACAAGACTAATGCGTTTCGAGTATCGCGAATAAACTAAAGAAAAGTCATAAATATGCACAAACGTTATGTCGCCCAAATATTTCTTGCGATGAGCTTGCTCTTTCCTGCATCGTGTTTTGCAAAAGAAGAGCCAACCTCTAAGCTCGCCTACTTCACGCTAGAGCCAGACCTGACCACCAATTTCCATACTAAAGGGAAAAAGCTGGGCTACATTCAAGTGCGCCTCGATATCATGGTTGCCGATAGCAAAGACTTAGCGACCATTGAGTATCATCAACCATTGATCCGTGATGCTGTCATTGAGTTACTCGGCAAACAAAACGAAGAAACGATTAAATCTCTGTCCGGTCGTGAAGATTTGAGAAAAATATTGGTTGCACACCTCAATGAGATTCTACTTCCTGAGACAGGAAAAACACTCATCGCGGATTTATTATTTACCAAGTATCTCTACCAGTGATATTAACTCAGTATTCAAATAAAAAACGGCCATCAAGCCGTTTTTTTTACATCTATCATTAGCGCATTTTTGAGTATACGCTAGTGCCTGGTCGAACTGGGCGCCTTCATTGAATCAATTAACCCAATAATCAAACCTGCAGCCAAACCTGCTAAATGGGCGGTATTTGCGATAGCCATAAATGGCAGCATATAGCCAAGTACCAACCACACCAACATAAAGCCGACAATCTGTCTCGGGATACCTAAACCAAGTTGTGGTGCCTTCGCACCAACAACCCATAAATAACCAACCAAGGCATACACAACACCAGACAAACCACCGAAGTTCGCCCCTTCAACCCAATACTGCCCAGCACCTGAGAGCGCAGAAGAGACAGCAAAGATCTGAAGTAATTTGAGGCTGCCTAGTTTCTTCTCAATGTCCCCACCTAACTGCCACCACCACAAAATATTAAATGCGATGTGCATAACGGAGAAGTGGAGAACGGCATGACTCAGCCAACGCCACAGCTGCCATTGCTGTCCATCAAACGCTGGGAAATGCAGGGCATTGAAAATAGCTTGGCCAAAACCGATCTGTTGCAGCACAAAAATGACCATACACACCAACATCAGGCTCAGTGTCACCGGCCCCGCTTTGGCTTTGATCATACCCATGAAGCTTGGCGTGTGGTAATGAAAGTTACTCTTTCTGGTCTCGGCCATATCCCAAGACGCCGCTTGATAGCGCTTATGGTTGGGTTCAGCTAGAAAACGATTCCGCTCAGCTTCGGTTTCAACCTGAAATTGACTATCAAGAAGCCAAAGAGCAAAACGCCCTTCTCCCTCTGGAGACATCTGAATAGGGATCTGACGCGAGGCCATATAGTCAATAAATGCTTGAGCCAGACGAGGGTTGTCTAACACCATCAGTCTAATCATTGTTACTTCCTAATCATACTATGAGAAATGCTTGAAGCGATGACGATGATAAAAGTTATAAGCCAGCAACGACTGGAAGTTCAGCGCGCTGCCAAGCTTCAAAACCACCATCAACACTGTATACCTCTTCAAAGCCTTGATTCACTAAATATTGAGCTGCACCTTGGCTACTAATGCCGTGGTAACACATCACCAAAATAGGCTGTTCAAACTCAACCTCATTCATGAACGACACCATTGTATCATTCGTCAGGTGATAGGCTGTTTTTGAGTGAGCGACGGCAAAAGACTGCGGATCACGTATATCGACAAGTCTCGCTTCGGCTTGTTCAATGAGGGCTTGTGCGCCTTTTACGTCAATATGTTTAAACTGGTCCATAACTTTCTCTTTTATGCTGATTGACTTTGCTGTCATTGTAACCTATCCCAAGGCGAACAATCACATCCACTTAATAAGGTTATCCACTAGCGATCACTTTTACAGCATTTGTGGATAAATCTGTGGATTGCGTTGATAAAGTGTTTTTTGAAAAACAGATCCACAACATGTAGTAATGATCCTGATCTAACTGTGTGTGTTATGAAAACTATCCCCACAGCACAAACCCTCACAAAGCCTTATTACACCCTGCTTTTAGACAGCTGACGAATAAACTTCTCACAGAGTTATCCACATTTTTTTTGAAAACCTCGATCAAAAAGACGGTGACATCGATCCCCAATAAAAAAGCCGAGATCTCTCGATCTCGGCCTTTTCAAATCTCAGCGATTTACTAGCTACGATTAGAAATCGCCAACGGCTTGTTTCAACTTCTTCATCGCATTTTTTTCTAACTGACGAACACGCTCTGCTGAAATACTGTAAGTATCCGCTAAGTCTTGCAGCGTTGCTTTGTTATCGTCTAACCAACGTGAGCGAACAATGTGTTGGCTACGCTCATCTAAGCTTGCTAATGCCAACCCTAGACGATTATTGGTGTGTGACTCCCAGTTAGCCGCTTCAACCGTTTCAGCAACGTCTGATGCTTTATCTTCTAGGTAGTAAACTGGTGCCGTGTAAGCAGAGCCGCCATCGTCATCGTCCATAGGCGCTTCAAACGTCGCATCTTGTGCTGCTAAGCGGGATTCCATCTCACGAACTTCTGAAGGCTCAACACCCAGTTCACGAGCCACCGTCTCAACTTCACCGTTGTTGAACCAACCCAAACGCTTTTTAGACTTACGAAGGTTAAAGAACAGTTTACGCTGTGCTTTAGTGGTCGCAATTTTAACGATACGCCAGTTACGTAGAACGTATTCATGGATTTCAGCTTTGATCCAGTGAACAGCAAACGAGACCAGACGAACACCAACTTCTGGATTGAAGCGCTTAACAGCCTTCATCAAGCCGATGTTACCTTCTTGGACAAGATCAGCCATTGGTAACCCGTAACCAGAGTAGCCTCTTGCAACGTGTACCACAAATCGCAAGTGGGAAAGGATCAAGCCTTTCGCTGCATCTATCTCACCTTTGTAATGTAATCGCTCTGCAAGTTCACGCTCCTCTTCAGGTGTCAGCATTGGGTAGCTGTTCGCTGAACGGATATAGCTATCTAAACTATCTTGTGTGACTAAAGCCATTTGATACGCTTGGTTTGCCATTCGGTTCCTCATCAATCTCTGATCTGGAGTAATACATCTATTAAAACCCAACAATCTTGAACCTAAAATGAACAGGTTTCAAGAAGGGGGAAGTAATTATGCATAATCAATTCGTCTATACAAGGCTAAAACTGGTTAAGAAGTGCCTATTTCCTGTTTAAATATGACTCCATTCACTTAAACAGGTTCAATTTCTTTTAGATGACGCTGCGCAGACAACTTAGCCGCCACACTGCCAAGCAAAGTTCCAACAATCAGAAGCAGTAAAGACTCATCCCAACTCAAACCAATGAGACGAAAATGGCTATCATAAAGCTGAGCCAAGTCATCGACTGCACTATTCAACAATACCGTGATAAGAGCCGTCATTATCCAAGCCGTAACCGAGCCTAATACACCAAACCACATTCCTGAATACAAATATGGTCGTAAGATGAAGCTATCGGTGGCACCAATTAGCTTCATAGTTTGAATCTCATCTTTATGTGCTAACACATTAAATCGCAGTGTATTGCCAATAATCAAAAACACAGCACCCAACATCAATGTCGTTAAAGTAATAACAATCACCATTGCCAATGCTTTGATCGCATCTAATCGAGCGAGCCAATCTTCGTCTAAGCGAACATCGGTCACCAACTCTTGCTTTTTAACGGTATTTGCCAATTCTTTAATTGAGGTATCGCTGTGTACGCTTGGCGTAATCACCAAAACCCCAGGCAATGAATAATCATCGAGAATAGTCAGGGCATCTTCGAAACCAGAATACTGACTGAGATCAGCGAGCCCCTGTTGGGGTGAAATATATTCCACCAGCTCAACTTGATCCCAACTTTCGATTTCATCCTTCAACACCATGACTCGTGGCTCAGGAATACCGTCCTCTACATAAGCACTTATTTGTGACGGGCTGGTGACATCTTGCGCCACTTCACCTACATTTTTACCCAGTAAGTACAAGCAAGCCGGCATTGCTAAAGCCATAGAGATCACCGCTAGTGTCAGTAAATTGCCTAACGGGCGTTGCCACATTTGCATGAAAGATGCTTTGGCTTGCTTCCAATGAATAACAAAAAAACCATCACTTTTTACACGGTTTGCACCTCGGTTAGATTGAGGCTTCTTGATACGCTTATTCACGGCCATAGTCTTCAACCTCACTCAAAAAGCCTTGGTTTAATTCAAGATGACGGTATTGAGGGCGAGTGTTCACTAACCCGATATCGTGCGTCGCTAGGATGATCGTGACACCGGCACGATTGAACTCTTCAAATAATCGCAGCACGCGGTTAGATAATTCAGGATCTAAGTTACCGGTGGGTTCATCGGCTAACAGCAGAGTTGGGCGGTTAACCACTGCGCGAGCAATACCCACGCGTTGTTGTTCGCCACCAGAAAGTTGGCTCGGCAAGCAACGGGCTTTATCTAGCAGACCGGTTTTATCTAACGCTGCACTGACTCGACGCTTTATTTCATTTTCAGAAATAGATTCAATACGCATAGGCAGAGCGACATTATCGAAGATCGAGCGATCCATCAGCAATCGATGGTCTTGAAAAACAATCCCAATATTACGGCGTAAAAAAGGGATATCTTTCGCTGGGATACGAGTGATATCGTGTTCATTAAACCAAACTCGTCCGTCAGTTGGGCGCTCTATCGCGCAGATCAACTTCAGCAAGGTACTTTTACCAGCACCGGAGTGCCCGCCTAAAAATGCCATCTCTCCACGTTTGAGGTGAAAGTCCACCTTTTGGAGTGCTTGACGTCCGCCTCGGTAGGCCTTACTCACTTGCTGAAATTTGATCACCGAAAATTCCTCTTACGATCACTAATATCAAATTTAAAACGGTAGCAGATTGAAGATAAAACACTTTACTGCTCGCATTACTCTTCGCGACTAAATAGCGCTTCAATAAAGTCTTTCGACTCAAATGGACGCAGGTCATCAATACCTTCACCGACACCAATATAGCGAATTGGGATTTGGAACTGATCAGCAATAGAGAAAATCACCCCACCTTTCGCCGTTCCGTCTAACTTAGTTAACGTGATCCCCGTTACTGGCGCGACCTCACTGAACAGTTTAGCTTGACTGATCGCGTTCTGGCCTGTACCTGCATCGAGCGTTAGCATGATTTCGTGTGGTGCAGAGTCATCAATTTTCTTCATTACACGAACAATCTTACGGAGCTCTTCCATCAAGTTGCTCTTGTTCTGTAAACGACCTGCAGTATCGGCAATCACCACATCGACACCACGTGCTTTTGCCGCTTCAATCGCATCATAAATAACAGATGCACTGTCCGCACCAGTATGTTGGGCGATAACCGGCACATCGTTACGCTGCCCCCAAACCTGAAGCTGTTCAACGGCTGCGGCACGGAAGGTATCACCTGCCGCAAGCATCACTTTTTTGCCTTCATTTTGGAATTGTTTCGCCAGCTTACCGATGGTCGTAGTCTTACCTACACCGTTCACACCCACCATTAAGATAACGTAAGGTGTTTTAGTGGTATCCACAACCAGAGGCTGTTCCACTTGGCTTAAGATGTCTGCCATCTCTTCTTTAAGCAGACCATAAAGTGCTTCACCATCTTTCAGGTCATTGCGAGATGCTTTTTCTGTCAGGTTTTCAATGATCTTAACCGTGGTATTCATACCCACGTCAGCAATCAGAAGTTGCTCTTCTAGCTCTTCAAACAGGTCTTCATCGATTTGCTTGCCTTTGAACAGACCAAAGAAACCCGCACCGATGTTTGCTTTAGTGCGGCTTAGGCTGCGCTTAAGGCGAGCAAAGAAGCTTTCTGTCGGCTTCTCTTGTACTTCTTCAACCTGAGCTTGAGGAGCAACCACTTCTTCCTGTTCTGCTTCTGCTTCTGCTTCTGCTTCTGCTTCTGCTTCTGCTTCTGCTTCTGCTTCTGCTGCGACAGGTTGCCGCTCTTGTTGAGTCTCTTCAAGCGCTTGATCAGATTCAACTGATTTAGGTTCATTTGGCTTAGCGATATCAGCTTCAGGCGCGACCTGTTCAGCCTCAACTTGTGATTCAACTTCAGTTTGATCTTCAACGTTTTCTACGTTCGCTTCATTCTGAGTTTTTGGGCTTTGTTCTTCTTCACCAAAACCAAGCCACGATAATAATCCGCGCTTCTTTTTTTCCGTCATCAGAGGAGTTTCCTAGATCTACTAATTAGCTGTATTGACTTAATACACGTCGACTCTTTGCTATTGTTATACAATACAAGCTTGTACAAACGAATAGTAAAGAAAAATGACAAAGCAGTGATAAGTTTGCTTTTAGCTTGATACACTTTGTCATTGCAAATTTATTTAATACACGAACCCCGTTAAATTGGGTTTGGTATAGTATCACTTTATTAGCGGTCAAAAAATCTATGGTAAGACGTCGCCAGCAAAACACATCACAAAAAAAGCCATCCGGAGGCTTTGTTCGAATTATTAGTGGCTCATGGAGAGGTAGAAAACTGCCTGTTCATGATTTAGAAGGATTACGCCCAACCATTGACCGAGTAAAAGAGACGCTCTTTAACTGGGTGGCTCAAGATATCCCACATTCAACTTGCTTGGATGTATTTGCCGGTTCTGGCGGCCTAGGGTTTGAAGCCGCTTCTCGCCAAGCAAAAATGGTGACACTGCTCGAAATGAATCCAAAGGCGGCCAAACAGCTTTCTGATAACGCGAAAGAACTCAAGGCAGACAACATCAATGTCGTGAATACTGATGCTATCGCTTTCCTTAAGAAGCCAGGCACTCCTTACGATATGGTTTTTCTTGATCCACCATTTCGTAAAGGCTTGCTGGCAGAAACCGTACAACTGCTTGAGAGTAACGGTTGGCTTGCAGACAATGCCATCATTTACATTGAGACAGAGAAAGAACTGAAACTCGAAGCTATGCCAGAGAACTGGGAATTGCATCGCGATAAGACCACAGGACAGTCCAGCTACCGACTGTTCAATCGAATCACTGAAGAATAGGAGTTATTGAATGAAGTTCTTGCTTCCACTAGCAAAAGCAGCCATTGCCTTTGTTTGGTTTGTCTTAATCGTCAACATTTTCCACCCGTTCCCAGGTAATGGAGCCATTGCACTTTACATCATGACCGCATTTTTGCTCTTCATGCACGGCCTGCAAATGCTCATCTTTATCGGTGCTTTCGGTGATAAAATCAACATGTCACGCTGGGATAAATGGTCTATATTGATTTTTGGTATTTTCGCTCTACTCGATATCCGACGTAAACACATGATGTAAATACCGTGACATCGTCAACCCAGAGAAGCCGCTCAATTGAGCGGCTTCTTTATATTTAGCCGCTGAAAATATCCTCTCTACTCGCCGAATATCTAAAAGTCAAAAGACTCAAAAAACCCCGTTGTGGCTATAGTTCAGTGGTGGCATACACGCTCACGATTGGTGCAAAGTTTGTTATCAACAACCACAACCTTCTCCATCTTCAGGAAAAACTTCAGCAGGCCATCCAAATCCAAACCATTGAGCTTGCACGTATGGAAACGCGCTTCTGTCCCGTAGGTTTGCGCGAGCGTTTGCGTCAACTCTTCACGAGTCAATGACTTTTCACTCAGTAGGTTTAAAACGTTGTGTGCATGAATTTCGGTAGTCATAACGCTATCTCATGTTTAATGAAATAAATGTAGAGTACTTACTTTCATCTGAGCAGTATTGATGTAGCTCAGAGTTAGGTTAGCTCTACCCTAAATGGTAAGGGAAGCCACAATGAGAGCGTGCGCCAGAAAGTAACTGCCCGTCACCCAAAAGTAGGCACCTTTGATTGGGCTACGGTAGAAATTCAGAGCGTACGCTAATGCTGAAAGCAGTAATACGGTACAACCAGCAAAACCCACCGCATGCGACAGTTCAGGATCAAGCAACCAGAGCTCACCAGAAGCCCATGCAAGCTGAATAAGCACGATACCCATGATAACCACAGGAAAGACGAGTTTGTCTAAGCGAGGGAGAAGTAAGAAGAAAGCCACGACACAAGCCGCTAATAGGAATGCGAACAACCACCAGACCATTTCTCCTGAGAGCTGCAACCAAAATGCTTTGCTGTAACAGAGCTGAGCCAGTAAGAAACAAATAAAATGCAGGGGGCGTTTTTGAGCAACAGTATGAAAGACATCTGCGATCGCAGAGATCGCTAACCCAGCCACTATCCAATAGGTAAAATCAGCAACGACAGATTGAGTTAAAGCGATGGTCGCTAATAAGAAAAAGGTAAAAACCTTATACGATAAGGCCTGACCGATATGTCCATGTTTCGTTCCTGATATTGCTCCGATACCAGACAAGGAAACCGCCAACCAACTCCACATACCATTTGCCCTATTGCTTTAAATCGTCGCCAGTCTAGGCACACGAGTGTTGATGTAAAGCCTCGGCTCCTCAAAATTGGATCTTGATTACGCTTCCACGAAAAAGAGTCTCTTTAGGTTGAAGTCGTAATAATGAACACAGTAATAACGGCTATTCGTTTAAAACTAGAGCGAATTAGCATAAAACCCATTCAAACGGGCATTAGAGTAGCCATACTGGAGTTTTGGTCAATTCTAACCTATAGGATCCACAAAAAACGGGCCCTATATCGCTAAATTCCACACTTTAAAAATTAAAAATACCACATTTAAATCAAACAATAACAACAACTTAAACAAGTAAACTCAAGGTTAACAGGAAAACAAAAACGCTACCTAAGACTAGACTGATAAAGTAGCCAATTTTCTTTTATAAAGTCCCACTTTGTCATATTTCTCCAAGTCCTCTGTAAAAATCACCACAAAATTCAAACCAAAAACTAAAAAAACCGACAAAAACAAACCCATACATCGCCAACCCTTATTAATACAGTTTAACAACATTTAACAATATAAATCACACAAAACAACCATTAAAAAACAATGACTTATACAAAAAAGGGACAAACATGAATCACAACGCACAAAATAAGAACACTCCAAAAATACAGTTAACCCCCCCCAAACAGGCCAAAAACCAATAGTTTCTCTCCACTTTTAAAGCTTTCGAAAGTAATTCTTGATCTAAAGCCATAATTAGTGCTATTGTTTAAGACATAGCGAGAGACAACCAAATTTAGGAGTAGTGTTATGATTTCATCTTCGCAAAGACAAGGACTTGTAATGATCGCGGTAGTTGTAGGTCTAATGACACTACCGATGATGTACTAAGCAAGTTACAGATAAAAAAGGGACGCCATGGCGTCCCTTTTTTTGTTCAATTTTTTCACTTCGAAAACAGATGCAGTGTGAGCACATCCCAGTTCGCATAATAGAAACCCACAGCAGCTAAAGTCATTGCTATCATCAGTAAGACGGCTACTCGCCAGATAAAACGACCACTACGTGGGGTCAACGCCTTCTCACAGTCGTTACACATCATGATGAACTTATGTTGATCTTCCAACTTAGCCTCATGTTCATTGACAACCCGGTTACGGCACGTTGCGATATAACGCAGCTTACTCACCATATCGTGCGGTAACCTTTCTTCACAGCTGGTTACAAGCTCATGCAATCCTTCGCCTTCGGCGTGATATTGAAGCCTCAATAATTTCTCTATATTACGAGTTCTTGTCACTACTTTTTCAATATCGGTCATCTTGACCCTCCCACTCCACACTATGATTCTAGTTGAGTATTTCCTTATTCTTATACAAAATCACCGTTATTTACGAGATAAAGAGACCATAAATAACAATGCCTTATCCCAAACAGGCCATTAAATGTGATGTCTGCCGAAAAATAATCAGTTTGGTTTACAACAGTTCACGAATAACAGCTTTAAACACATATCCCTTTAGCTTGAAAGACTAGAATAGCCATCACGACGACATGGAGGTTATATGCCTAATTCACTCTTTTTTGCCATCTTTGCACTCGCGGTTCTAGCGGCTTGGGTATTTATTGGTTTCTATCGAAAGCACTCACAAGGTGAAAATGCACCAGAAAAGAAAGTGAATGTCACCGTGTTAGACAAACAATCCATCGACCTTCCTGACGCAGAGCCTGGCCAAGAAGATCGTGAGTATTGGATATACGTTCAACGTGGTGTCGTTGGCCCAAAACGAGAATTCCAAGTGGGTATCCACTACTTTCACGCCCTCAACCCTGGCGACAAAGGAACCTTAACCTACCAAGGTGACAAGTTCTTACACTTTGCATTGAAACGTTAATCACTTTAGTACAACGACTTTCAGCAGAACTAAGGTAATAACCAACTCGTTTTCGGCGATTTAGCAACCAACCAGCTCAACCATAAAGCCCCCGTACCACTAACCACTATCCATAATGGAATCACCCATGCAGGGTGTCCTTGGAACCAACCGAACGCTTTCATTGGCCACAAGAAAATCGGGTGTAGTAGATAGATACCTAAGCTGTGTTTACTGATAAACCCCACCACTTGGTTACTTTTATCAGATAACCCTTCTCCGCAGTAACGACATAACATAAACACCATGCTCGCCGCTAATACGGTATTCAGCGTCTTATAAGATAACCAACGCCCTACCGTGTACTCTTCTGCTACCACACTTACGTCAACCACCATATAAACCGTGATGAGTAACGCTAGCCCACCCAGTAACACACTCACACCAACAGTCATCTTGTTAAGTGGCACCAGCTTATACAGAAGGTAGCCCAACGGTAAATATCCGGTGTATAACCACAATTCGTGACTCCAAGGGCCATCGATTTTCAATAAGAACAATAACGTGGTGAACAACCATACCGCTGTAAAGGCATAAACCGATCTATCACCGTGCTTTCTAACCATGATCTGTAAAAAAGGAATCACAAAGTAGAGCGGGATAAAGTAATAGAAGAAACCAAGATGATAGTACGTGTAGTGGTGATAGCTATTGAGCAACACTTCCCAACTGACCTCGGCATTAAAGCCCATTGCAGACCAACCTGACAGGTAAGTATAGAAAAGCGACCAGACAATGAAAGGAATCAACACCTTACCCAGACGACGCTTGAGGTAATATTGGGCGTCAAACGGGCGCTGATCGCTCAGCATCAGAGCACCCGTTATCAATATAAACACGGGGACAGCCCAACGACTGAAGCCATTGATAGTGACTGCCGTTAACCATTCATTGAAGGGAATGGTTCCGAGCTCATTACGATAAGGCGCCAAAACATGAATCGCGATAACCGCGATCGCCGCGACACATCGTGCTAAATCAAAAAAGAGTATTCGCTGATTCATGTAACTGCCTGATTAATATTCAATCATTCTACTATAGCAATAAAAAAGCTGACCGGAATAAATACCAAGTCAGCTTAGTGTTAAAGGAGAGGCTTATCGCGAATTTAGCTCATATGAACCTCGCTTATGCGACTTTCGCTCTTACGAATGAAACTCATGCAGCTGATGTTTGCGGCACCTTAGGCAGACGGAGGGAAATAACCGTCGTTATCGCTAAGAACGCAAAGGATACCCACAAACACGCAGACAAACCGGCCATTTGGAATACCAAGCCCGACAAGATAGTGCCAATCAAACGGCCCATTGCATTCGCCATGTAATAGAATCCGACATCAAGAGACACCCCATCGCCTTTCGCATAACTCACAATCAGGTATGAGTGCAGTGATGAGTTCACCGCGAAAATGGCACCAAACACCATCAGGCCACCGATGATAACGAACTCTGGTTGCCAGCCAATTTGCACCGCATAGGCAATACTGGCCGTCACGATAGCCAACGCCCCTGCCCATAATAGCGCGGCATGTCCATCAGGCACCTTGCCTTGTGCTTTACCGGTAATCTTAGGTGCAATGCCCTGTACAAAGCCATAAGCAATGGTCCAAGCCGCTAAGAAGCCTCCTACCCATGAGTGATCCCATCCAAACACACTGCCTAGGTAAATCGGCAAAGCAATCACAAACCACACATCACGAGCACCAAACAGGAACATACGCGCCGCAGATAGAATGTTGATGGATTCAGACTTAGAGAAGATCTGTTTGAATTTAGGTTTGGTTTTCGCTTTACCCATGTCCGCTTCTAAGCTCATCAAGCTGCCGATGAACACCAATGTCAGCACTGCGGCCATCGTAAGCACCGCGTATTGAAAGCCAATCGTCGAGAGCAGCAAACCGCCAATAAAAAAGCCAGCACCTTTAAGCGCATTCTTCGATCCAGTCAGAATTGCAATCCACTTATAAAGCGCGCCTTGTTGTTCATCAGGAACCAACGTCTTAATCGAGCTCTTAGCACTCATCTTATTGAGGTCTTTCGCGATACCAGACAAAGCCTGCGCCGCCATGACCCAAGGAATAGTCAACATTGCACTTGGCACAGCGAGCATACCTAAGGCGACGACTTGCATCCCTAAACCGATGTTCATGGTTTTATTCAAGCCTAGACGAGCCCCTAACCAGCCCCCAATTAGGTTCGTTACCACACCAAAAAATTCATAGAAAAGGAACAGTGAAGCAATCTCTAACGAGCTGTAGCCAAGATCGTAAAAATACAGAACCACCAGCATGCGAAGTGCACCATCAGTAATGGTGAAGTTCCAGTAGTTGAAAGTCACCAACATGTATTGGCGAACGCTCTTACTTAGATTTGAAAACATAACACTATCTCTGCAATCTAAACAAAAAGAGCTTTTGGATCATGATAAGCTCAACACTCCCGATACCAAAAGCTCCTTGTATAACAACAATGGCTTATTAGCGGTTTGCTACGCCATTAATGTATTCAACCTGAGTAGGCTTAGTAAATGCACCCGGACGCAGTGCCTGCACCTCTTCAACAATCTTGCTCATGTCCCAACTCTTCTCTAGCAGCAGATGAGCCGCGAACAAACCAGTACGACCAGAGCCGCCCATGCAGTGCATCGCGACCTTCCCGCCGTTATCGACGATGTTATGAAGTTCAGGGCTAGCTGCTTGCCACTTCGCAGCAAAATCAGCACCCGGTGCACAGTCATCTTCAATTTCGATCTGGAACCATTGCATGCCTAGCGCACGTGTTTTTTCGCCAAGTGCCGCCACGTCTTTACTGGCAAGCTCATGGTCATCAAGTGCTGTCACGATCGCTTCAACGCCTTGCTCTTTTAGCTGAGCCAGTGATGCATCAAGCGTTGCTTCTTTGGTACCTGGGCATGGAGTCAGAATGAGCGCACCTTGCTCTAGGTCTAGTTGCCATGTTGGGTGTACTTGAGAATCTGTCATCGTCATTCCCCCTTACGCCAAACCGACGGTACGAACCAACTCAGCAGTACGTGTCGCGTACCCCATTTCGTTGTCATACCAAGCATAGATCTTAACCATGCGCTTGCCGACCAACATCGTAGAGAGGGCATCTACGATCGTTGAACGTTGGTCACCTTTGTAATCGATGGACACCAGTGGACGCTCTTCGAAGCCAAGAATGCCTTTCAGTTCATTCTGAGACGCTTCTTGCAGCATCGCGTTGACTGCTTCTACCGTGGTGTCTTGTTTCACTTCGAAGATGATGTCTGTCAGAGAAGCATTCGCTAGCGGTACACGAACCGCGTGGCCGTTGATGCGGTTTTCAAGCTCAGGGAAGATCTCAACAATCGCTTTGGCGCTACCCGTCGTGGTTGGGATAAGGCTCATGCCACATGCACGAGCACGGCGTAAGTCTTTATGAGGTGCATCCAGAATCGTTTGTGTGTTGGTGAGATCATGAATGGTGGTGAAAGCAGCGTTTTCGATACCGAGCTTCTCGTTGATCACTTTAACCACAGGAGCAAGGCAGTTGGTTGTACAAGATGCTGCGGTTACGATTTTGTGCACTTCAGGATCGAAAATATTGTCGTTCACACCAACCACAATGTTTACAATGCCTTCTTCTTTCACTGGCGCAGATACCACAACGCGCTTCACGCCTTGCTCTAGGTATTTATTTAGGAAAGAGCTTTTACGGTGGACACCTGTCGCTTCAATAACCACATCACAACCAGACCAATCGATCGCATCAATGCTGCGCTCTTGTGTCGTTTTAATACGCTGACCCTTGATGATCATTTCATCGCCTTCAACCGCGACTTGGTGATTCCAACGACCTTGAACCGAATCGAACTCAAGAAGGTGAGCCAATGTTGCTGTGTCGCCAGCAACATCGTTAATTTGAACAAATTCTAGCTCATCCCAATCGAAGGCTGCACGAAGTGCTAGACGACCAATACGACCAAAACCATTGATACCTACTTTAACTGTCATTGTGTGTTCTCTCAGTTCGTGGTGAATCTAAAAAGATTAAATTAAACGCAACATTGAGGACGTGAGTTCATCGACTCTAAGCGCTCAATATCTTGCTGGTATTCTGTTTTCAAACAGTTCGATGCGATAAGGTCGTCAATTAACTTTAGCATCCAACCCGGTAAATCCTGTGACAAGCGGTAAAACACCCACTGCCCTTGGCGCACATCCGTCAAAATGCCATTTGAACGTAACTGCGCTAGGTGACGGGAAATCTTTGGCTGACTTTCTTGCAATGCTTGAGTCAACTCCCCAACCGATAAGCACTCATTGCGAACGATCAACATTAAGCAACGCACGCGCGTTTCATCGGACAGTAATTTAAAAAATTGGTGAGGAAGCATGGTTACATTCCTATATATGGATATCCATATATCTTATCTATAAAAAAACGCACGTCAAGGCGTGCGTTTTCATTGTCATAAAAGTTTAATCTACATCCATCAGACCTGATTGAGGACAGTATCACTCCAGCGACGAGCTTCCATGAGCTCTGAATTAACCAACTCCACATCTAACCCTAGATCAGCACAATGTTCACCTATTTGTTGCCAATCCGCATGCTCAAAACTCTCTTCTAATGCCAGCAATATTCCATAAGGTCCTTCTCTACGAAGTAGAGCGCCTTTAATACTGTTGCACAAAGGCAACTCGTCTAACAACTTTTCTAACGACAGATCAAACAACGCATCCAGCAATGAGAATAACCCGATCATAAAGGATTGTTCGGCATGCGCTGTAAATGCTTTATAACGAGACATCCTTAAGCAGAACTGAGCTCGCTGCAAAGACAAACCGTACAACTCTTTCGGTTTTTTATCAGAGACATAAGACGCGACAACCAACGAGACAAACATTTTGAGTTTTTCTTGACCGAGATAAACCAAAGCCTGATGAAATGAAGAGATGGCGACCTCAAGACGAGGCGTTATGGCATTCACAAAACGCAGCAGCTTATAGGACAAAGTGGCATCTTTCGCGATGATCCTTTCGACACGTTGGAAGTCGACCTCCAGTTTGCATACCTCTTGAAATAACTCCATAGCAATCACTTGTTCAGGGCTTACGTACTTAGTTTTGATGACTTCTGGCTTACTAAAAAAGTAACCTTGAAAGAACTTAAAACCCGCTTTTTTGGCTTGTTGAAACTGTTGCTCGGTTTCGATTCGCTCAGCAAGAAAATGTAACTTCTTTCCTTGGTAAGCTTTGACTAAATCACACGCTTCATCCAAGCCCATTTGCATAATGTCGAGTTTAATAATATGCGTATATCTGAAGAAACGATCCCATTCAGGTTTCGCAATAAAATCATCTAGGGCGATCAAATAGCCCGCTCGATACAGTTCTTTGATCGCTTCGAATAAATCATCGGTCGGCTTGCAAGTTTCGAGGATCTCGATCACCACCTTGTCTCTGGGTAAGCTTAAAGGTAAGCGCCGAATCAAGCTTTGATATGGGAAGTTAATAAAACAACGCGAAGATGGAATCAAAGGATTAAGCCCAACCGATAAGAAGTTCTCAGCAATCAGACGATACGTCGCTCGATTCGATTCGATATGCGCAGGATAGGCATTCTTTTCTCCATCACGAAACAGTAGCTCATAACCAAGCGTGTTCTTTCTACGATTTAGAATAGGTTGTCGAGCAACATAGGTGGCTTTCATTTATTGATAACTCTCATTTAATTTCACTATCTAGACCTATTGCTCTCACTAAGCTTTTGCCGCCGCCAATAAAACGCCACAGCCCATGAACATACCCCCAAATATTTTATTGATCTTACCCATGATGCGATCAGAACAAATAAAGCGTCTCACCTTTGAAGCTAATGAGGTGTATCCCAACATAACAAGGCTATCAATCAATATCGTTGTTATGCCTAATACTAGCAATTGAGGGGCTTGTGGTTGTGCAGGGTCGATAAATTGAGGAAATAGGGCGACTAAAAACACGATAGATTTGGGGTTAGTTAGATTGATAAATACCGCATTTCTAAGCAGTTTGCCGCTCGATAGCGTTGAACTTTTATTAGAAGCGACTAAACTCGATTTATCACGCCATTTTTGAATACCTAACCACAGAAGATACACCACCCCTACCCATTTGATGATAGTGAATACCAACGCTGACTGAGCCACTAGCGCACCGATACCCGCACCCACCAGTATAATGTGAAATGCAAGACCTAGCTGTAAGCCAACAATCGACGCAAGGGATTTCTTCGTGCCATAACTGAGCCCATTACTGATTGAATTAACGGTACCAGACCCCGGCGCTAAACTAAATAAAATTGCCGTGACGACATAGGCAAGCCAAACATGAGTATCCATTTGCATTTCCTTACTAGTTCTTTAATCTAACCACATTCGTAGCAATAAAGCTCTCTCACGCATCAGTTCAGGTAATTTCCCATGGAAAACCACAGTGACGCCACATTTCTGTACACACAAGAACCTCAATTTGAGGAAGCAATTAAACACCCGATTCGTACCCTTTGGCAACAACGAAAAGATGGGTATCTTACATCATCCGGTAAAAAAAAGCTGTACTGGTGTAGCCTAACCTCACCGATGCACACTAAGGCGATTGTTATCTCAAATGGCCGTATCGAGTGCTGCCAAAAATACCAAGAACTCTTTTATGATTTATATCAACAAGGCTATGACGTCTATTCGTTTGATCACCAAGGTCAAGGCCAGTCAGAACGCATCGTAAAAGACTCTGATATTGGCCATATTCATGAGTTTGATGATTACATCTCCGATATGTCCGACGTCATTACCAGTTTTGATCTCAATAAATATGCCCATCGTTACCTACTCGGACACTCAATGGGCAGTACCATAGCGACTCGCTACTTACAAACTCACCCCGATCACCCATTTGATAAGGTCACACTGTGTGCTCCGATGTTCGGGATCAAGACTGAATGGTACTTAGCGCCTATCGCGATGGTTGTTGGACAGCTACTCACAGCTTTCCATGCCAAGCCCACTTATGCCCCTGGACAACAAGCGTATTACTCTAAGCCCTTCGAAAATAATCTATTAAGCCACAGTAAGGTACGTTATCAATGGTTCCGCCGTCTTTACGAAGAGTCGCCCTCTTTGCAAGTTGGTGGAGCAAGTACTCGTTGGGTGTGGCAAGGGTTGATGGCGGCTAAGCAAGCTATCCAACAAACTCGTCAAATTAAAATCCCGCTACTACTCGTTCAGGCTGGCGAAGAGAACATTGTAAACAACCGTGCTCAAATTAAGTTCATTCATAAACTGAAGAAAACCAACTCCGCATGCCAATTTAAGGCCATTGAAGGGTCTAGACATGAGGTGTTGTTTGAGACGGATGAATATCGCAATCAGATACTGGTTGCCATTAATCAGTTTTTTGCTTAACGCTCGCGCCCCAAGAAAAACAACAGACCAAAAAGATAAGCACTAAAGAGGAAGAGAAGTTAGTGAGCTTTACCCTCTTTTCTTGTATGAATTTAGCATACAATTTCTAGATAGAAATATTGTCTTTCAAAGGGCATTAGCAATGACTGGTGTCGATATTGATTAAGCATTTTGCAATGAGGGTTAGATGACGATTCCTACACTAAAAGATTCCGTGAAAATTGTTGCCTCTGATTTAGATGGTACGCTTTTGGCGCCCAACCATCAGTTAAGCGATTTTACCAAACAAACACTCACCAAGTTACATGGACAAGGTTATACCTTTATCTTCGCAACCGGTCGTCACCACGTTGATGTTGCTGGTATTCGCAAGCAAACAGGCATCCCCGCTTATATGATCACCTCAAATGGTGCTCGTGTGCATGACCAAGATGACAACCTAATGTATGCCAAAAACATCCCTGCCAAACTGGTGCAAAGTGTTGTGGATATATTTAAGAAAGACCCTGATCTCTTCATCCATATCTATATGAACGATGAATGGTTACTGAATCGTGATGACGCGGTCATGAAGAAGTTTCACGATCAAACTGGGTTCACATACCGATTGTACGATGCTGACAATGTACCGAGTGAAGGTGTTGCTAAAATCTTCTGTACACATCCAAACAAATCACATGAACACCTTGTTCCATTTGAAGATGAACTCAACGCTCTGTTTGGTGACAAGTTGAATGTGGCGTTCTCAACGCCTTGGTGTTTGGAAGTGATGGCGGCTGAAGTGTCTAAAGGTGATGCATTGCAAGCCGTAGCAAAATCTGTCGGTCTGGAACTTGAAAACTGCATTGCCTTTGGTGATGGTATGAACGATGTCGAACTACTATCAATGGCCGGTAAAGGCTTAGTAATGGGTACGTCGCATGAGAAAGTACTTAACGCCCTGCCAAATAATGAAGTGATTGGCAGCAACGCCGACGATGCCGTTGCACACTACTTAGAAAAGCACCTGCTTTAATCTCACCGAGTCTAAGATATTTGAATCAGTAAAAGGCAGCCTTAGCTGCCTTTTTTTGAACCTTACGTTCAATGTACTCTCTAAGACTAACAAGAGCCGAGTACTTCTTTTCCTAAGATTGCCTGCCCGTAACGGGCATGATGGATAAGCGATTGCCTCGTTTAACGAGCGGCATCTCAGCTAGCTCAGGCATCGCTTTAAGCGTTGCCAATGGAATCAGACGCTCAGTCACTCGCACAAACTCGACATCAACCATTACCCAGCGCGGGTTATCTGGTGAAGACTTGGCATCATAGTAATCACTCTTTGGGTCAAATTGAAAATGATCTGGGTAGGCTTCTCTGATGATTTTTGCAATCCCCGCGACACCAACGTGTTTGCATGAAGAGTGGTATATCATCACCAGATCGCCAAGTTTGACGTTATCACGCATCATGTTTCGAGCCTGATAATTGCGTACCCCCTCCCAGCAAGAGATTTTTTGCACTCTAAGAGTCTGAATAGAAAAGGTGTCGGGTTCTGTTTTAAATAACCAATATGCCATAATAAATCCAATTAACGCTCGCTCTGAGGAAGATATAACATGCAGGTAATAAAAAACCCAGTCATCTGGCTGGTCGCATTTGCTTTACAAGGCTGCGTAACCGCACCAGAAGCCCCAAAAAAGCCACAACGACCACCCGCAACTTTAGATAAACCTCAGAGCATTCAACCGCAAACTTTTATCATGCGAGGTCAAGTGGTTGTTGGCCATGAAAGCCGAACGTTTACCCCTTGCGGTAGCCAACAGCAGTTCTGGCTAGACTTATCTCCAGAGCTCGCTCTAGAAGCTCAAGGGCTAGTCACTAGACCTTATCAAACCTTATACGGTGAGCTAATCGGCCATCTAACTGTGCCGAGCCAAACGGGATATAATGCTGACTTCGCAGCCCGTTTCGTGGTTGATCAAGTCAATGTTCTAACGACCGAGAACTCGAATCGTTGCGACCAACCACTGCGCTCGACTCGTGCATTTGGCAATGAACCATTCTGGTCGGCCACTTTTAATAACGATCAGCTTAAATACACTAAAATGGGGGAAGAGCCACAGCTTCTCAATATTGAGTCAAGCCGCACCACAGCAAGCTCTCGTGATTACCAATTGCAAGGCAACACAGAACAAGACTCACTTAACCTCAAAAAAGAAAGTTGTAGTGATGGTATGAGTGATTCTATCTATGGATGGCATGCCAAGCTTAACCTCAATGACAGTAACTATAATGGCTGCGCGACGGTCTCTAACCAAGATCCAACGCTGGACTGGAGCGGGATCTACTTTGCCAGCTCGACGCAGAACACTGGCTTCTCTATCCACCTTAAACTCAATGATGACCACAGCGCCATCACGACTTATTCATACCGCAGTGGAGAGCCTTCTATTGTTGAACAGGGCTTCTGGCAACAACTCAATCCAAATCAAGTACAAGTCGTGATGACTCGCCACCAGCAGCAATATCTAATCTCCGAGCGCATCTTCACACTCGATAACGGCAAACTGATCGCTGAAAAAGAGAAAGTGGGCAACGTTGTTTACCCTATCGCTAATGGCGGTCTGGTGTTGTTCAGTGCCAAGAGTGTACCAGCGCCAGTAAATACGACGACCGTTGATCTAACCGCAAAACAAATCAACTCGAGTGATCAACTTGATCCAAAAGTCGACCAAGCGATCCGTGAATATTTTAAGATCAACAACAGCTCACCTGACGATACCAAGTACCGCTGGTTAACCTACGACCTCAACGGGGATGGTAAAGAAGAACTGTTCGCCCAACTCGACTGGTGTGGTTCTGGTGGCTGTACACTGCTTATCTTTGAAAACCATCAAGACAACTGGCGCTTCAACAGCCGAGTGACACTGGTAAAGGGCGACATACGCTTAGCTAAATCGCAAAGTCATGGCTGGCAGGATCTGATCTTCAATGTCAGTGGCGGCGGTGCAACACCGGGGAAACACATACTGACATACTCTGGAGTCAGCTACCCGCTGAACCCAAGTGTCGCACCAGTTGCCGAGAATACTGAGATCAGTGATGTGGTGTTGTTTGCTGATGGTATTTCACCCGCTCAACGTGGAGTTAAGCTATAAACATGAATCATCAACAAGCTTGCTCTAGTTGTGGCTTCACTCACCAATGTATTTGTCACCTGATACCTAGTGTTGAAAGCCAAATCGATCTTGTACTGCTGACTCATCAGAATGAATTATCACGCGATACCAATACCGGAAAGCTGCTTCAGCAATCCCTTCAGCAGTGCCAGTCCATTGTATGGCAGAGGAAAACACCACCAGTTGAGCTAATGGCGCTGCTTGACGATGGCACACGACAACCGTTTCTTTTGTTCCCAAGCGAACAAAGTATCGAGTGCCAGCAAGCTGTGATGACCCAAGCCAAGAGTCGTAAGCCGCTATTCATCATCTTGGACGGCACATGGCAAGAAGCGAAGAAGATGCTTAACAAAAGCTCATGGTTACAAGCCATTCCACACGTTCACTTCGATATTACCCGCGAATCTTCATACACCTTGCGCCGCAATCAAGACAGTGGCCACTTGTGTACCTGCGAAGTGGGCATTGAGTTACTCCAGTCTTTAGGTGAAAGCGAACCTGCCAAGCTAATAAATGACTACTACCAACAGTATCTAAAAGTATTCCACGCTGACAAATGTGGCCACGCTCTCAAATCGATCAAGCAGGAACGTGAGAAAGCAATAAACCGAGACTGAAAACAAAAAGGGTGAACCATAAGCTCACCCTTTTTACATCACACTTTAATGCTTAAACCAACGAGTGTTTCACGTGAAACGCTTGCTCCATCAAAACAAGCGCTGAGGCTGACCAAAGTAGTAACCTTGTAGGTAATCAACGCCCATATCTTCAGTAATACGACACACTTGTTCATTGTGTACAAATTCAGCCACCGTCTTAGCATTCAGAATCTGACATAAACCCACCAGCTGCTGAGCTATCTTGCGTTGCTTTTTAGTAAGTGTTCACCAAACCCTATTGACATAAAAACTGTGACCTCTAGCACTTGATCCCACTTTAGGTATTGAGTGATCATTTTTGAGCTTCATCATAGTTATATGACTAGAAAAAAAGCTCCTAAATACCAAGACGCACCACCTAAAATCTCTGATCTGAATGAGGCTAAGGTGCTTATTGATGAGCTGTGGGAACAGCTCCGGCACTATGAAGATAAGCTTACCACTAGCTCCAAAAACTCTTCAAAATCGCCCTCATCAGACAGTCCTAAAGATCGCCATGAGCGAAAAAAGATGAAAGCTCTGGTGGTCGCAATTCGAGAGGAGCTAAAAAAGGCCACACAGGGCATCAACGAAAACTTTCCCCGTTAAAAGACACGGATATCATTATTGATTGCTTCCCTGATAGTTGTCCTTGTTGCGAACAGTCTGACATTGATGTTCATGACGGCCCTTACTACCGACACCAAGTCTTTGATATTCCCAAGCCCACTGTCGATATCACCGAATACCGTTTATTTTCAGGTCAATGTCGGCACTGCAAAGAAGCCGTCAAGGCTCAAAAGCCTGACGATGCATCGCAAGGGATTATAGGGCCGAACTTATTAAGTTACATTGGGGTTCTTGCGGGGCAATATCACCTCAGTGTTCGAAAAATCCAATCTCTTCTCAAAGAACAGCTTGGCACAACCTTTTCAGTTGGCGCGATCAGCGAAGCTCAAACGAAAGTCGCTTCAATGCTAACGCCATTACATCAAGCGATAAAACAAGCATTAAAGAAAGCGCCTTTGATTCATGCTGACGAGACCTCTCATCACCGAAATGATGAACAAAGCCTTCGCTGGTGTTGGTTAGTGGCAAGTGATGACCTTGTCTATGAGCAAATACTTTATTCGCGCTCGACCTCATCAGCGAAAAAGGTCATTGATGAAGACTATGCAGGCATTGTGGTCAGCGACCAGTGCCCTAGCTATAACTGGATAGCCGCAGACCGTCATCAGTTATGTTGGGCACATGTGAAGCGTAACCTTCAGCAAATGGCGGATTATAGTGGCGGTGGCCACACCGCTTATATTGGCAGACATCTTTGTTTGCTGACGAACGCCATTTTCCATACTCGGCATCGTTATGAACAAGATGAGTTAAATTATGCGCTGTACTTACGAAGAATGCGTAGGTTGCAGAAATCGTTCGATCATTGGTTGAGCAAAGGGACTGATGTCATGGTCAAGCGATATCGGGGGCGATGCAAGTTACTGCTCAAACATAGAGAGAGCTTGTGGGTTTTCCTCAAGAAAGCGTCAATCCCCTTAACCAATAATGAAGCTGAGCGATGTATTAGAGGTTTTGTAATCCAAAGGAAAATCAGCTTCGGAACGACCTCGGATGCAGGCGATAAATTCCGCAGTAGGATACATACCCTCATCGAAACCTGCAAAAAACGTGGCTTGTCGACAATGTCAGTGTTGAGTGAGATCATCACGGCTGTTGTGGCGAAGAGACCGTACCCCAACATCTTTGATCTATAGGCTGTTCCCCCCGTTAATATCGAGTCAAGTTACCTTGGTGAACGATTACGCTTTTTATCTTTATCAATATTGCGAATTAAACTGCCATCAAGCTTGATCACCTGTGGTTCTAGCTTCAATATCTCATCAATGTTTGAGTAGCCTGAACCAAAATCATCCACAATAATATTCACACCAAGATCGCGGAAGTGATTACACACCTCGATCATGCGACCATAATCTTTGATCTGTTCTGACTCCAAAACCTCTAGCCCAAGTCGAGTCGGATCGTTCATACCACTTATCGCACCCTCAAGAACCTCAAGCGTCTTATCGTTCAACAAATCTTGTGGTGATAGATTGATAGAGAACGCACTCTGTTTATCTGCCATGTAACCGATCGTACTTTTAATCATGTGTCGACTAAGACGTGAGTACAGGTGCGTGTCGGCAATCATGGGTAAGAACTTCCCCGGCAGTACAATGGTCCCGTCCAACTCTCTCATTCTCACTAAACACTCTTGGCTAATCACTTCGTGAGTACTCGATTTCACAATCGGCTGAGAGTACGTAAGAATGTTCTTATCTAAAATCGCCCGACTTACACAGCCTAACCAACCTAGCTGCTTTTTACGGTCTTCCTCACGCACTTGAATATCTTTGGCGTTAGTGATGGGAGAGTGGTTCCGAACACCATAGCGTCGAGCGTCGATCGCTTTCAATAATATCTCATCCCCGCTGTCATCTAAGAAATCACAGCGACTGGCAAATCCCCCATACAGAGAAACTGACAGGTAATTGATATCCGTTAAGCCATAAGGCTCAAAATTAATATGTTCGATATCATCAGTGAACTCAACGAAACGTTCTTTTATCTTTGCGCTCTCAACACTGGCGTTAAAGATAATAGCCCACTCTCCAACACCGATACTGAACAGTTCAGCCTGCACACCAGGCTCTTCCACTACACAAAGCTTGATAAAGCGATTCGACAGATCAAGCAGTAACTGATCACCTATTTGATAACCGTATATTTCGTTCACTTGATGAAAATTCATGAACTTCAACGTTAGTAAGTGCTCACTACACTGTATGGTATTGAGACGCTCCTTCAATACGATACGGTTCGGCAAGCGGGTACGTGCGGTAATACGGTAGCTCTCAGTTAAGCGACGCGTTTGTTGGTGAAGCCTGTTCTCCATTTGAGTATTCATACTGTCGAGATCAGCAACGGCATTTTTGACAAGATTAAGAAATGGCGACATCATTGAGGCACACTGGAACTCTTCATTACAAAACTCTTTAATCTCGTCAGATTCTCGCATCGCAATGTAGGTGAGATTGTGGTGAAGAATATCTTGATGGTCTCCATGACGATACAGTTCGCCCATGCAGTAGGCTCCACACGGGTTTGCTATCCCTTCAAATGGCTTAAGATCCAACTGACTATCAATAAATTGAAGTCGAGAGACACAATTATAGATGATCACGGATTCAGGCTGATGCATGGCAAGTACCTTGGCACCATGATGGATGTTTTCTGCGCTCATAGAAGGATGGTTATAACAAAACTGCACCTCTTCACCGACATGCCAAGGGCTATCAAACTCGATACTGCCATCATTATTTAGGCGTAGAGGCGTCGAGATACTCTTCTTTCTGCCAAATTCTCGATAAAGTGGAAAGCTCATCAACTGATTAAAAGGGAGATCTTTGCCATCGGCAAGGTAATGTTTGAATACTTCAATAGCAGGCTTACCATTCAACGTATACAAGTGATTCCCCACCGCATGTGTCACTTGCAGCTTCATCCCAATCGGACTCCACTCAGAGTACGCGTTGGTCCAAACCTTCAATCTAGGGTTCGTCAGAGCGACTGCCACACAAGCATGTTGATAGGTGTGCTCGTTATGCATGACCCAACGACCATATTCAGTCTCCTGACAAAGCCCACCGGCAATCGGCAACGCATAAGGCAGGTTTTCAAAGGCGCTATAAATAGGATAATCATGCCCTTCTACCTGATCGCACAAACTGATGACTGTTTTTGTGCTTTCGGTAAGGCGCAGTTGAAAAGCTAAATCGTGGCTATCTTGATTTGGGTTGCCCGTAAAAGGCTGAACCGCAGACGTTAAATGGGTTTCATTAAACTCACTGATGATGACTAAAGTACATGCACTTTCAAGGCAATTGTCCGAGATGACATAGCGAGCACTTTGACCGATTAGCGTCGCATTATTTAAACGCCTGAGGGCAACACTCACGATTTGACGAGCAAGATATGAAGATTGGGCGGAGAAAATTTGAATCAGGTACTGTTTATTGTCACACCACTCTTGTTGAGAAAATTGAGCATTAAATAGCTCTTCAGTATTTGCAAGAAATGTAAATGTTTGCATTCCAACCTCTGTTCAAAATCAAGTGAAGTAACAACTTGTGATTGCTGTGACTAAAATGAATAGATAAAAAAGAGTCAACAATTATTCTAAGCAGGGTTTTTAAAATATCACTATCAAAATGACGATACAGCAAGCTCATCGATCAACTAAATTAATCGCATCAGGTCACTCAGTTGAGCTATCTCAATATCGGGCAGTACGCTTACCTTTGCAGATTGGTACACATTAGAACCCGTGTCATTAAACCAGCACGCTTGGAAGCCATTTTGCTTTGCTCCGTAGACATCCGTTCTCAGGTGATCGCCAATATGAAGAATATTCTCAGCGTCACAAGCTAGGTATTGCTGAGCTTTATCAAACATATCTGGGTAGGGTTTTGCTCTGCCATCTGGGCCGGCTTTAAGGATTAATTGAAAGTAGTGCCCTAAACCAATTTTATATGGGTCAACATTGCCGTTGGTAATTGCAACCAGAGGAATACGTTGACTAAGCTCAGTCATCACCCGGTGCGTTTCTTGAGGCACATCAACTTGATTACGCAGCCACAATGCATGCTCTATTCCCTTGCGGGCCGCTTGTTCTGCTTGCTGCAGAGAATACCCCAATTGCAGCAAACCACTCTTAATTTGGGTTTCACGCCACACGGTGACATCATGCTTTAACTCTGGGTTTTCCAATGCGACGCGTTGCTTCACAGCTTGCCACTCATCCAGCGACAAAGAAGCGGACACCGGGTGCTTTCGATACAGCCACTGGGCCATCTCTTTCTCAACCTTCATGATCACAGGCCAGTTGTCGTACAGGGTATCATCCAAGTCAAAAGTCATCGCTTTAATGACTTTCAACCCTCGATAAATTCGCATAGTAAACCTTAATCTAATCTTTGCTCTTCTTACGCGCTCTTGGGTGAGCTTGATCGTAAGCTTGTGCTAAATGTTGGAAGTCTAAGTGAGTATAAATTTGGGTGGTCGAGATATTTTCATGGCCAAGCAACTCTTGCACAGCACGAAGGTTTTGGCTTGACTCCAGCACGTGTGTAGCAAAGGAGTGACGCAGTTTATGTGGGCTAATATGACTGGCAACGGCCTGCTTCTTACCCCACTCTTCCATACGCTTCTGAACACTGCGATGAGAAATACGGGTCCCGAGTTTAGAGACAAATAATGCGGTCTCACCCGGCGAAGCCAATTCACCGCGTACTTTTAACCATTTATCGACCCACTCTTTGGCTAATCCTGAAAACGGTGCTTTGCGTTCTTTATCGCCCTTACCAATCACTCGGATTTCGCCCTGCCGAGCCAACACATCTTTCAAGTTGATACCGACCAGCTCGGCTAATCGTAACCCCGCACCATACATCACTTCCATCATCGCTCGATCACGAATTGACAGTGGATCGTCCTCATTCACATCGAGCAGTTGACCCACCTCGTCCACGTCGAGGTTTTTAGGCAAAGGGCGTTGTTTGCGAGGTGCTGAGACCCCTTTGGCTGGATTAGCGGTCATTTCGCCACGCAACACCAGGAAATCAAAGAAGCTGCGCAATGAAGATAAGCGCGTTGCAATGCTGCTCGCCTTCATTCCCTCACGCATGCCTTTACTGGCAAGTTGTCTGACCCACGCCGCATCAACTTGTCCCCAGTCTTTCACCCCTAACGTAACTAAATGACCGGCCATGGTTTCAAGTTGTTGTTTGTAATTACGTTGGGTGTGTAGGCTGAGTCCCTTCTCACTTCTCAGATATTCATAGAAGCGAGAAAGTGGCGTTTGAAGACTGTTAGGAAGAGGTATTTTGGGCTCTAGGCTCATTATTTATCTGCCAAGGTAAGGTGTCCGCCAGATGCGCGACAACAAGCGCTAAATGACGTAAAAAGAGCGTATCCATATGGGGTTGAAAATGCCCGCCATCTTCACTAGAAAAGGCGAGTAAACCCAATGGAGACGGCTTAGCAAGCGGTAACACTACATAAGAGCCTAGCTCTGGAACTGGGTAATCACCAAACAAATCGTATCTATCGGCTTTTCTCAAGCGCCCTAAGTAAGCATCTTTGCCATTAAAATGGTTAAGCGAAAACTTCGAGTACCCTTCGGCATTCAGCTGATAACAGCCTGATTGCGATAGTATTCGTATATAGGCTTTAAGCCCAAGCTCTAACGCTTTTTGCTCAACCGCTTTAATCACCTGCATGAAGTCACTGCATTTCAGCACGTGAGCTTGCAGATCCATAAACTCATAGAAGGTTCTATCGTTATTCGCTGCCAACGACATCAAACCCGTGATCTCTTCTTCTAGCTCTTCGATTCGATGACGCTGGCGTTTCAGCTGCACCTCAACCAAAGATACAGCGCCCTGCTCAACGTTGTTGATTGCAAGGCGATCGACCAAATCTTTTCGGTCTTGGAAAAAATCAGGGTGATCACGTAAATATTCCGCGACCACTTCTGCGGTAAGTGTATCGGCTTCAACGTAAGACAAAACCTATCCTTTATTTATATGACGCTATTTATTATGGCGTGTTATTAGCAAGAGAGTTGACCATCAAACACATGCGTTGCAGGGCCTGTCATAAACAGAGGTTTACCTGGCCCTTGCCAACTAATCTGTAAATCACCACCAGGTAAACGAACCTTCACATTCTCAGCCAGTAAGCCTTGAGTAATGCCAACGGCAACTGCGCCACATGCACCGCTGCCACAGGCCTGAGTTTCACCCGCACCGCGCTCGTAAACACGCAGGCGAACTTCTTCACGGTTAATGACCTGCATAAAGCCAGCATTAACACGCTCAGGGAAGCGTTCGTGTGATTCAAGTAGTGGGCCTAAGGCATCTACATCCGCCGTGTCGACGTCATCGACCACGGTCACCACATGTGGGTTACCCATGCTTACCGCACCACAGAACAAGGTGTGTACATCCGTTCTTAGAATATACGTCTTCTCTGGCTGCTTCGCCTTAAATGGAATCTTGCTTGGTTCGAACTCAGGAATGCCCATGTTCACCGTGATCAGATCATTCTCTTCAATCTTGAGCACCATTTTACCTTTTTTGGTGCTGACATGGATGCTGTACTTATTCGTTAAGCCTTTCATGCGAACGAATCGTGCAAAACAACGAGCACCATTCCCACACTGCTCTACTTCACTGCCATCGGCATTGAATATGCGGTAATGGAAGTCCGTTTCTGGATCATAGGGAGCCTCAACCACAAGTAGCTGATCAAAGCCCACGCCAGTGTGACGATCCGCCAAACGACGGATCAAATCTGGAGAAAAGAAAATATTTTGAGTAATGCAGTCCACGACCATGAAATCATTGCCCAAACCATGCATTTTAGAAAAGTGGAAGTGCATAACGCTTAAAATTACTCCGGAATAATGTTTTCAAGTTCCCACAGACTCGTCAACTCTTCACGCTGACGAACCAAGTGAGTTTTATCGCCATCCACCATCACTTCAGCCGCACGCGAACGAGTGTTGTAGTTGGATGACATCGCGAAGCCATAAGCACCCGCAGAACGAACAGCCAGTAGATCGCCTTCTTCAAGCACAAGGTCACGATCTTTGCCTAGGAAATCCCCTGTCTCACAGATAGGACCAACCAAGTCGTACGTCACGGCTTCACCCTGACGAGGGATCACTGGCACAATATCTTGCCAAGCTTGGTAAAGTGCCGGGCGCATCAGGTCATTCATTGCCGCATCAATAATGGCAAAGTTTTTATACTCTGTTGGCTTGAGGAACTCGACTTGCGTTAATAGTACACCAGCGTTGGCAGCAATCGCTCTGCCAGGCTCGAAAATCAGCTCTAGATCAGAATGATTGGCTAAGCGAGCCAATAAGGCTTTTGCGTAGTCAGAAGGCTGTGGTGGTAGTTCATCACGATAAACCACACCCAAGCCACCGCCAACATCAAGGTGTTTGATGTTGATACCGTTGGCGCGTAGCTGGTCAATCAGTGCAAGTAGGCGATCGGTAGCATCAATGAAAGGTTCGATATCCGTTAACTGAGAACCGATGTGGCAATCAATACCGTGGATAGATAAGTTATCGAGTGTTTTTGCAAATGCATAGACGGCAGGCGCACGGTCAAAAGCAATACCAAACTTGTTATCACGCAGACCCGTAGAGATATAAGGATGAGTGTTGGCATCAACGTCTGGGTTGATACGCAGTGATATCGGCGCTTTAACACCCAGCTCACCAGCCACTTTATTCAGTCGCTCAAGCTCTGGCTCAGACTCTACGTTGAAACACTTAATGTTCAACTCAAGTGCACGCTTCATTTCAGCGGCTGTTTTGCCAACACCTGAGAACACGACCTTAGCCGGATCACCACCGGCTGCAACCACACGCTCTAACTCACCACCAGAAACAATGTCAAAACCCGATCCCAAACGCGCAAGTGTATTCAACACGCCAAGGTTCGAGTTAGCTTTAACGGCATAACACACCAAGTGTGGATGATCACCAACTGACGAATCAAACGCATTCCAGTGGCGTTCTAATGTGGCACGAGAATATACATACAGCGGGGTACCATATTGCTCTGCTAATTGTGAAAGTGCGACGTTCTCAGCCCAAAGTTGGCCATCTTCCTGATAGTTGAAGTAATCCAAAGTTCTTATCCCTTATAAATAACGATTTCTGCGTGTTTTCACTTATTGTGATGGTTCAGTCTGCTGCACAGGATCAGGATTGTACAACGGACCCGTTTGACCACAACCAGAAAGCCCGACAACGGACACCATAAACAGAGCGGTAATTAATTTTTTCATTTTGCATATCGTGATTATTAACTCAATGCCCCCTATAATCGCACCACACTCAGGAAAAGCAATAGGATAGAAAGGATGAATGAGACTGAATTTCATCAGTTGGTCGATATACAGATGCAAAACATCGAAGAAGCTATCGATGAATCAGAGGCTGATATTGATTACGAAGTGACTGGCAATGTGATGACGCTGGAATTTGAAAACCGCAGCCAAATCATTATTAACCGCCAAGAGCCCATGCGTGAGATCTGGTTAGCGTCTAAATCTGGCGGCTTCCACTTCAAACTTATCGATGATAAATGGACATGCTCTAAGACAGGTATAGAACTGTTTGAGATGGTCAAAGAAGAATGCGTGAAGCATGCTGGTGAAGAGATTAACTGGGTATAAATGTTTTATACAAAATAAAAAGGAGTGAATTTACCACTCCTTTTTGTCCCTTTCTCGCAAAAGCCCTAGATATTGACTATCTTTGAATTTCGAGAAGACAAGGTAGCATCATTGCGGTAAGGCACAACATAAGAATGGCCTTCTTCCGGATGAACAATTTGATAATACTGAGGCAGATTGAAATTAATCAACTTAGATGACACATTCGTTTCATCTTTTACTGAGGTGTAGAAAGAGTTCACGCTTGCGATCATCACATCTTTCTCACCACTGTACTGGTGATACATCTCAACTTGATTCGATTCATCCAAAACATAAATATTGAAGCCTTTCTCCGTGTCTTCAAAGAAGAACTGGATTAAACCCTCACTTGCAAAACCATCAACCACTTCCGGTAATTGATACTCTTGCTCTTTGTCCAACATCTGTAAAGGTGAACCTTTCAGTTTGTTGGTTGAAATACTTCGGTAAAAATCAACCGAGTTTTCCAGCATCTGTACCGACACGCCGCGACGCTCGAAAAACAGACCAAACATCTTGTTCGCTAAACGGATAGCCTTAAAACGACGACGTTTTTCAGGTTCAATCGGTTTCAATCGCAAATCAATGCATTCAGCCAACAGTTGGTACACCATGTTACGCATCACGCCACGTAGATTTTTGCTGTAACAGAACACATCGACTGATTCTGGCGGTAAAGCGTCTTGGTGCATTTTACCCAAGACTGTTTTAAGGGCATCTAACATCGCGGTATCCCCCTGGAAATGAAGCGTACGTACTTCATGCCAAGAGTTACGATAAACCAGATCAACACTGCCGACTAAACTCTTGCCTTCCTCACCAAAACTGAAAATATCGGTATTCTTAAGATCTACCTTCAATTCCCGAGGGCTTAATTCAGACGTCGGATCATTTTCAAAGTTGATAAACATTGCCAACTGACTTATCTCACACGGACTCGCCAGTGCTTGCATACTTGGGCGGCGCTTACGCAAAGAAAACGTATTACGCAGGTCACTGACCATTTGATAGAACTTATCGATATCAATGTGGGCATCACGAACCACAGAGTGCAAACGTGTCGATTCAGTAATCAAACCATTAAAGAACGACCAAGCAACCAATTTACTCAAGTACTCATGGTGCTCTAGAGAAGGTTGCCCCAAAATACGGTGCGCAATCAGCGGCTGTTTATACAAATACCAACCCGCTTTGTTGGACTGACTCTGACGAACTTCAATAAAGCTCAAATCAGGTTCGTGGAGATCCGGGGAGATCTGCGGATTCAGTAGCGTCACTTTGCCGGGTAAAACCTCAAACGCAGCATAAAGCTTACGCGCCAAGATACTGATATCTTGTGGGCTAATGGCTGAAGTAATATCGTTACGGCGTGCAAACTGAATCAAATTACGATAACTCAACATCAATGCATCAAGCAGTGCATGGTGCACCACTTTAACCTGCTCGACCTTCCAATTACGACGATTATCAAGTTCCGCAATGGTTTCATGCCCCCAGTTCCAAGACTTCGTCATCTCGGTTAAGGCTTCACGACGCCACAACACAGAGCCGATATCCGCTTCACGTGACAATTTCTCGTGAGTCTTAAGGTAAAAACAGCGTCTCACTAAATCCAATCGAGTATGGTCATTAATACGCTCTAAATAGCGTGTCACCTTCTCTAACATCAGATAATAACTATCCATGCCGTACAGATCAGGCTCATCAGCGAAGAATCGACGCTTAGTATCAATACTCAGCAATTGAGTATTTGGGTATTCCCATGAATAAGCTTCTAACAGGATCGCCTTCAAAACGGATTTATACGGTGAGTCGATACTCTTATAGAGTTGCCATAAGTTCGAACCAAAATACTCTTCCGCAGGAATGCGGTTTAGCTTACCGAAATCAATCCACTGCGAGCAATCAAGATAACCATCCTGACATAAGCCTTGGACATATTGGTCATAACACTCCTCCATTTCAGGAGGAATAATCTGCCACAACAACCGTTGGCCAGCTAAACGAACAGCTGAACGGTAGAACTCATCAAGCAGCAATAAATGCTGTGAGGATCCACAGTTATCACCGGTCATCTCTTCCGAGTGGTTCGAGCGGAAACGCTTTTCATCCATCAAGAAGAAGTTGGCTTCAACCCCCAAAGTTTCAGCCCAATCAGTAATAAGCAGACATTTATTTGTCAGGCTATCGCGTGATGCACCATCCATATCAGAAGAAACACATACCCAAATATCGAGATCACTTGAGGTACTTTGGCCAATAGAGGAGGTGCTCCCCATGGTATAGAGACCAAGGATTGCAGGTTCAGCAGATTCGGTTAGCTTGCCACCCAGCGTCAATTCGGTATCAGAAACAAATTGCTTTTGGAATGCGTTCAGCGTGAAGCTACGAATGCCAAAAGGAACTTGTTGATCGAAATAACCGGGCATCATGGGATGATTGAAATGAAGCAGTGCAGGAATAAGATTAAAAACTCGTTGGCTTTGCACACTCATCAGCGCCAACGCACGCTCAATGCGTTGTTGATTTAGATTGTCTAATCGTTGAATCAAAGTCTGAGTGTAAGCCTTCAAGGTAAGTCCTTGGTTTGAGATAAAATGCACTTCTGTTTAGTTACTGAACGAATTTGGCAACAAAACGTGATCAATTTAACACTTTCACCCTTAATGGTAAAGCAAAGGAATCCGTCTTAATGGCCAATTCTTTAAAGACAAAAAGTTAAACTCACGGCGCCGTAGTGTCCTCTTTATTGACTATTTCTAATAATAGCCCATGTTTCAAATGAGATGCCAATCACACTATTTTGGCGATATTATAAAAATATCAAAGCGATCAAAGTATGGAATGATCAAACAGTAAGAATTTTTACCTCATAATGGTAGGATTAAGCTATTAAAGAATCTATGCCGGAAACACCATGACAAATTCAGCACCAATCCGTATCGCGACCAGAAAAAGCCCTCTTGCCCTTTGGCAGGCGTACTTTGTCAGGGATGCACTTCTAGCGGCTCACCCTGGTTTAGAGGTTGAGTTGGTTACTATGGTGACCAAAGGTGACATCATCCTAGACACCCCACTCGCAAAAGTAGGGGGGAAAGGATTGTTCGTTAAAGAGCTTGAAGTGGCCATGCTAGAAGGTCGTGCTGATCTCGCGGTTCACTCAATGAAAGATGTCCCTGTCGACTTCCCTGAAGGTCTCGGTCTGGTAACGATCTGTGAGCGTGAAGATCCTCGTGATGCTTTCGTATCAAACACTTACAACAATATTGATGAACTACCACAAGGTGCTGTTGTGGGTACATGCAGTCTTCGACGTCAATGTCAGTTATTGGAATACCGCCCTGACCTCATCATCAAAGAGCTACGCGGCAACGTTGGGACTCGTCTCGGTAAACTCGATGACGGTCAATACGATGCGATCGTACTGGCGGCGGCTGGCCTTAAACGTCTAGAGCTAGAAGAACGTATTCGTAGTTTCATCGAACCAGAACAGTCTCTACCGGCTGTAGGTCAAGGCGCTGTTGGTATTGAGTGTCGTCTTGACGATGAACGTCTAATCAAGCTTCTTGAGCAGCTCAATCACCAAGACACAGCCGATCGAGTACTTTGTGAACGTGCAATGAACCTGACCCTAGAAGGGGGCTGCCAAGTTCCTATCGGCAGCTACTCACTATTAGATGGCGACACAATCTGGCTGCGTGCGCTTGTCGGTGAACCCGATGGTTCTAAAATGGTTCGCGGCGAGATCTCAGGTTCTCGTCAGGATGCTGAAGCGCTGGGTGTGGCTCTGGCAAATCAACTGCTGGATGACGGTGCGAGAGAGATCTTAACGAAACTCTACGCAGACCAAGAATAATCATGACTGTGTTGGTAACTCGTCCCGGTTCAGAGGGAGAATTGCTTTGCCAACAACTCGCGGATGAAGGGATTCAGGCTATCCATCATCCGCTGATTCGTATCGTGCATAATCCAGATTCAGTGGATTTAAGCCCCTTAATCAATAGCAGTGATATCATCATCGCAGTCAGTCACCATGCTGTGACCGCTGCCCAAAACATCCTTTCGAAGACTTCTTTTATTTGGCCCACTTCGGTGCTTTATCTTGGCGTTGGTCAAAAAAGTGCGCATATTTTAAGCAAAGCCTGCAAACAAAAAGTACACTACCCTCAAGTTAGTGATAGTGAACATTTGCTTAAACTGACTGAACTGAAGAACGTAGAAAATAAATCTATTTTGATACTACGTGGCAATGGTGGGCGTGAACTCATCAGAGACTCTTTACTCGACCGAGGTGCACAAGTCTCTTATTGTGAGACCTATCATAGAGAATATATTCCCATTAACGACCACAATACCTATCAAACATGGATAGACAAAAACATATCCAAAGTTGTGATCACGAGTCTGGAACAATTGGAGTATCTCTACTCAATCACCCCTGATGAGTATTTGGCTTGGCTTTCAACAAGACAACTGTTTGTCCCGAGCCAACGAATAGCAGATCGAGCACAACAACTCGGCTTCTCAAACGTGACCAATACTCAAAGTGCGACGAACCAAATATTACTGGCTGCTCTCCAGCCTTAGCTAGAAACAGGAAATAAGCATGACAAGCAAAAAAAATAACGAGCATATTGAACCTGAACAGAAACAAGACATTCAGCCAGTAGTTACTGAAAACGAAAAAACTGAATCAACAGAGACAAAACAACCAAAGCACAAACTTAATGCCTCTGCGTCAAATACCGCGCAACCTCAAGCAGAACATAAAGAGCAAATAGAGAAAGCAGAGAAGCAAGGCAAACGAGGTGTCAAACTGGGCGCGATTGCGATCGCTATTTCTGTTATTTTCAGCGGCGGTATTGCGTTTCAAATGCAGCAAAAAAGCGCTGAATATTCAAAACAAATCGCCGCTCTTCAAGCACAACTGAAAAATACCCAATCAGCAGTAAATAAAGACCTGCAAACCATCAAGCAAGAGACTATCCAAGCAACTGCACACGCGGTGGAGAAAACTCAAGTCGTACAATCTCAACAGCAGAAGAGCATTCAAAGCTTGCAGTTGGCAGTGGCTGATGTGAAAGGTCGTCGTCCAAATGATTGGTTACTGGCTGAAGCCGATTACCTCGTAAAACTCGCAGGACGTAAACTGTTCCTTGAGCATGACGCTGTCAGCGCAACCAAATTAATGGAAAGCGCCGATCAACGTATTGCAGCGCTCAATGACCCAAGCTTGGTATCACTGCGCCAATCAATGACCAACGATATTACTAAGCTTCGCACGATTCCTCTGATCGACCGTGATGGCTTAGTTCTCCGCATCACAAGCCTACAACAGCAAGTCGATACGCTACCGCTTGCCAATGCGATTCTACCTGAAGCTGCGGTAGTGGAGAAAAAGGCAGTCTCGCAAGATATTAACGACTGGCAGAATAATCTGCTGACGTCGATAAAAGACTTCTCAGAAAACTTCATCACCTTCCGTAGCCGCGATGGTGAAGCCATACCGTTACTCTCACCAGAGCAGCACTTCTACTTACGTGAAAATATCAAAGCCAAACTGGAGACCGCCATTCGTGCCGTCTACAAAGAGCAAAGTGATATCTATACTACAGCTCTACAAACGGCTAATGAGTGGTCAAAGTCATACCTAAACCAAGATAGCAACTCTGTAATTGAATTTGAGAAAACAATCAAGCAGTTGAGAGAGCAAAACATCTCCGTGAAATACCCTGTAAAACTTGAATCTCAACATGAATTGTCAGACGTAATACGCGAACGCCTACGTCGTGAAGTCACCGTTATGACCACGGAGGAAAAATAATGATTCGTTGGATTTTTCTTTTTCTCATTCTAGGTGCAGGACTGGTAGTTGGAACTCAATTCTCAGGTCAGCAAGGCTATGTCCTGATCTCTATTGCGAATAAAACCATTGAAATGAGCGTCACAACTCTGGTTATCTTTGTGATTGCTGCTCTCGCAGCTTTATTCGGATTAGAGTACCTATTTAAAAAGCTTGTTAACGCAAGTTCAACGACTTGGAACTGGTTCAGTGTACGCAAACTTAAACGCTCTCGTCGTTATGCCAATGAAGGCATCATTAAACTTCTAGAGGGTGACTGGAAAGGCGCAGAGAAAAAGGTTACTCGCTGGGCTAACCATCACGACATGCCTCTACTGTGTTATTTGGTTGCTTCTCAAGCAGCACATGAACAAGGTAATATCAGTAAGCGCGATAAATACATCGAACTTGCGAGCCAACAAGATAATTCATTGCTTGCCGTTGAGCTCACCAAAGCGAAACAACAAATCAGTGATTCGAACTATGAAGCGGCATTCGATACGCTGTCAAACCTAAAGCGTTCGTACCCAAATAACACCGCTGTGCTTGACTTGCTCAAAACCACTTACATACATCTTCAGCTGTGGCAGCCATTATTGGAATTAACGCCTAAGCTAGCTAAAAACAAACTTCTTACAACTGATGAACACATTGAATTAGAGCAAAAAGCGCAATGCGGCTTACTTCACGATGTCGCTCAGCAACAAGGTAGCGAGGGGTTAATCAGCCATTGGAATAAGCTTTCAAGGAAGAAGAAACAAAATCCACATCTTATTTCATGTTTTGTAAAACAGCTGATCGCACGTAAAGCCGATTCAGAAGCCTTCACAGTGATTAAAGAAAACATTGCTAAGAGCGGCTCAAATGACCTCTACATGCTCCTACCCGAGCTTAATCTAGCCGATCACCACCCAGTTGTGGTGATGCTAGAGCGCGCTATCAGTAAAGATGCGAGCAATGCCGAAGCACATAGTGCATTGGCTCAATTCTACCTAAGAGAGCAGAAGTGGGCAGAAGCACAAAACCACCTTGAAAAAGCGTTGGCACTTCGCTCAAATGTATCGGATTACGGGTACCTATCTGATGCACTAGAAAAGCAGAACTTAACCAAAGCGGCTCACGAAGTTTCTCGTAAAGCGCTCGCTCTGGTTCAGCCGGCTTAAACCGATACAACGAACATGAAGCCGATGCCTAGCATCGGCTTTTTTGTATCGGCTACTTACCCCTAGATAACTTCTACAATAGCTATAAACCAAACGCCTCGAACCCTACCCATCCAATGCCACTAAACCAACTAATCATGAAATTGCTCAATCGAGCCTCTCAAACAGACGGAGAACGACTTTAATTGTATCTGTATGTCGTTTAAACAAGCCCATAGAAGAGACTCAGGGGGAGTCATAGAGAAAAGGGATAGCTTTAAGCCCAAGAGTAAATGAGTCTCACCTTAAGAGAAGGCGTTTAAAGATATTTACCCGCAGACAGATGCCCACTTAATATTCAAACGATAAAAAGCTTAAAACCGACCTTTACGTAGCTGCTCTATTGAGTCAATTCTTTGAAGTAGAAGAGTAGAGCAAGTGTTTTCAAACCAACAAAACCGAGTCAATAAAAGCGAGGCTTCTTTATCAACCAGCTCTGTTTACTAGGAACTACACCTCTCTGAGACACTCAGAAGGTTATTCATAGAGGCGATTACAACATCGACTAGCGTAATTAAGCCCTATTAGAAAGAACAGGGCCATTATAATAAGTGGCGAAATACCAGAGCTTGTGATCAACGAAAAACGTTTATACAAAACTCGAAGACGAATAATAAAACACATATGCCGGAAACGACGAAAGCCTAATCGTCAGACTAGGCTTTCTAATATATGCCGGAATAGCATCAAGTGCAGCGGCTCGGTGCCTTTACAACACTCATACAACCTAACAACAAACACTTTTCTTCAAATGCAAAAAAGCCCTGCTATTTCTAGCAGGGCTTCTCTAATAAGTGGCGGAGTGGACGGGACTCGAACCCGCGACCCCCGGCGTGACAGGCCGGTATTCTAACCAACTGAACTACCACTCCGCAGTGGTCAACTCACTAAGTGAGCGTCCATATCTCCAGGTCGGTCAACCTAAAGATTTAATTTAAAGCCTGGCGATGTCCTACTCTCACATGGGGAAGCCCCACACTACCATCGGCGCTATTGTGTTTCACTTCTGAGTTCGGCATGGAATCAGGTGGGTCCACAATGCTATGGTCGCCAAGCAAATTTTGCTTTTACTTTCAGTTTTTTAAAAACTGAAGGCAAAATAATCTGGAAAACTGATTTAAAAGTCTATCTCTTCAAACGCATTCAAGGTCTGGTCTTTCTTTGAGTCCACAAAACCCCTTGGGTGTTGTATGGTTAAGCCTCACGGGCAATTAGTACAGGTTAGCTCAATGCCTCGCAGCACTTACACACCCTGCCTATCAACGTCGTAGTCTACGACAACCCTTTAGGACACTTATAGTGCCAGGGAAAACTCATCTCAAGGCTCGCTTCCCGCTTAGATGCTTTCAGCGGTTATCGATTCCGAACTTAGCTACCGGGCAATGCCATTGGCATGACAACCCGAACACCAGAGGTTCGTCCACTCCGGTCCTCTCGTACTAGGAGCAGCCCCTTTCAATTTTCCAACGCCCACGGCAGATAGGGACCGAACTGTCTCACGACGTTCTAAACCCAGCTCGCGTACCACTTTAAATGGCGAACAGCCATACCCTTGGGACCGACTTCAGCCCCAGGATGTGATGAGCCGACATCGAGGTGCCAAACACCGCCGTCGATATGAACTCTTGGGCGGTATCAGCCTGTTATCCCCGGAGTACCTTTTATCCGTTGAGCGATGGCCCTTCCATTCAGAACCACCGGATCACTATGACCTGCTTTCGCACCTGCTCGAATTGTCATTCTCGCAGTCAAGCGGGCTTATGCCATTGCACTAACCACACGATGTCCAACCGTGTTTAGCCCACCTTCGTGCTCCTCCGTTACTCTTTGGGAGGAGACCGCCCCAGTCAAACTACCCACCAGGCACTGTCCGTAACCCCGATTCAGGGGCCAACGTTAGAACATCAAAACTACAAGGGTGGTATTTCAAGGACGACTCCACCACATCTAGCGACGCGGTTTCATAGTCTCCCACCTATCCTACACATGTAGGTTCAATGTTCAGTGCCAAGCTGTAGTAAAGGTTCACGGGGTCTTTCCGTCTAGCCGCGGGTACACTGCATCTTCACAGCGATTTCAATTTCACTGAGTCTCGGGTGGAGACAGCGTGGCCATCATTACGCCATTCGTGCAGGTCGGAACTTACCCGACAAGGAATTTCGCTACCTTAGGACCGTTATAGTTACGGCCGCCGTTTACCGGGGCTTCGATCAAGAGCTTCGACCGAAGTCTAACCCCATCAATTAACCTTCCGGCACCGGGCAGGCGTCACACCGTATACGTCATCTTACGATTTTGCACAGTGCTGTGTTTTTAATAAACAGTTGCAGCCACCTGGTATCTGCGACTCTCGTCTGCTCCATCCGCAAGGGACTTCACTGATAAGAGCGTACCTTCTCCCGAAGTTACGGTACCATTTTGCCTAGTTCCTTCACCCGAGTTCTCTCAAGCGCCTTGGTATTCTCTACCCGACCACCTGTGTCGGTTTGGGGTACGATTCCTTACAATCTGAAGCTTAGAGGCTTTTCCTGGAAGCATGGCATCAATGACTTCACTACCGTAGTAGCTCGACATCGTATCTCAGCGTTAGTAGCGGTCCGGATTTACCTAAACCACCCGCCTACGTACTTGAACCTGGACAACCGTCGCCAGGCCCACCTAGCCTTCTCCGTCCCCCCATCGCAATTGTAAGAAGTACGGGAATATTAACCCGTTTCCCATCGACTACGCCTTTCGGCCTCGCCTTAGGAGTCGACTTACCCTGCCCCGATTAACGTTGGACAGGAACCCTTGGTCTTCCGGCGAGGGAGTTTTTCACTCCCTTTATCGTTACTCATGTCAGCATTCGCACTTCTGATACCTCCAGCAGCCCTTACAGACCACCTTCAACGGCTTACAGAACGCTCCCCTACCCCACATACCCTAAGGTACATAGCCGCAGCTTCGGTGTATAGCTTAGCCCCGTTACATCTTCCGCGCAGGCCGACTCGACCAGTGAGCTATTACGCTTTCTTTAAATGATGGCTGCTTCTAAGCCAACATCCTGGCTGTCTGAGCCTTCCCACATCGTTTCCCACTTAGCTATACTTTGGGACCTTAGCTGGCGGTCTGGGTTGTTTCCCTCTCCACGACGGACGTTAGCACCCGCCGTGTGTCTCCCGGATAGTACTTACTGGTATTCGGAGTTTGCAAAGGGTTGGTAAGTCGGGATGACCCCCTAGCCTTAACAGTGCTCTACCCCCAGTAGTATTCGTCCGAGGCGCTACCTAAATAGCTTTCGGGGAGAACCAGCTATCTCCAGGTTTGATTGGCCTTTCACCCCTAGCCACAAGTCATCCGCTAATTTTTCAACATTAGTCGGTTCGGTCCTCCAGTTGATGTTACTCAACCTTCAACCTGCCCATGGCTAGATCACCTGGTTTCGGGTCTAATCCTAGCAACTGTACGCCCAGTTAAGACTCGGTTTCCCTACGGCTCCCCTAAACGGTTAACCTTGCTACTAAAATTAAGTCGCTGACCCATTATACAAAAGGTACGCAGTCACACCACGAAGGTGCTCCTACTGCTTGTACGTACACGGTTTCAGGTTCTATTTCACTCCCCTCACAGGGGTTCTTTTCGCCTTTCCCTCACGGTACTGGTTCACTATCGGTCAGTCAGTAGTATTTAGCCTTGGAGGATGGTCCCCCCATATTCAGACAGGATATCACGTGTCCCGCCCTACTCGTTTTCACTGATTATGATGTGTCGGTTACGGGGCTATCACCCTTTACTGCGAGACTTTCCAGACTCTTCACCTGCATCATTAAAAGCTTAAGGGCTAATCCAATTTCGCTCGCCGCTACTTTCGGAATCTCGGTTGATTTCTCTTCCTCGGGGTACTTAGATGTTTCAGTTCCCCCGGTTTGCCTCCTGTTGCTATGTATTCACAACAGGATACGTACTTATGCACGTGGGTTTCCCCATTCAGGAATCCCAGACTCAAAAGGTTATTACTACCTAATCTGGGCTTATCGCAAGTTATTACGCCTTTCATCGCCTCTGACTGCCAAGGCATCCACCGTGTACGCTTAGTCACTTAACCATACAACCCGAAAGGGTCTTGTGTATGATACAAATTTGCTTTCACTTTTAAAAAGTGAAGACAAAAAGCAACCAAGGTTTTTGGTTGTCATTAAGAAGGGTTAATTCTCAATGACTGTTTGCCGGACTCAATTGTGATTCAAACAAGTTTGAATCGAATACAAGACACTTGAATGTGTTTGTTGTGTCTATCTAATGAAAGATAAACATTGAGAACTTTTAAATTTGATTGAATTACTCGCAAGTAATCAATCAGTCAGCTTTCCAAATTGTTAAAGAGCTTGATTTCTTTCGAAACCATTTTTAAAGATTCTTAGGGAAAAACCCTTAAAGATGGTGGAGCTATGCGGGATCGAACCGCAGACCTCCTGCGTGCAAGGCAGGCGCTCTCCCAGCTGAGCTATAGCCCCAATATCATCTCTTAACTTTTCTAAACCTAATCAATCTGTGTGGACACTCATCGTAAGTATCTTCGTATAAGGAGGTGATCCAGCCCCAGGTTCCCCTAGGGCTACCTTGTTACGACTTCACCCCAGTCATGAACCACAAAGTGGTGAGCGTCCTCCCCGAAAGGTTAAACTACCCACTTCTTTTGCAGCCCACTCCCATGGTGTGACGGGCGGTGTGTACAAGGCCCGGGAACGTATTCACCGTGACATTCTGATTCACGATTACTAGCGATTCCGACTTCATGGAGTCGAGTTGCAGACTCCAATCCGGACTACGACGCACTTTTTGGGATTCGCTCACTATCGCTAGCTTGCTGCCCTCTGTATGCGCCATTGTAGCACGTGTGTAGCCCTACTCGTAAGGGCCATGATGACTTGACGTCGTCCCCACCTTCCTCCGGTTTATCACCGGCAGTCTCCCTGGAGTTCCCGACATTACTCGCTGGCAAACAAGGATAAGGGTTGCGCTCGTTGCGGGACTTAACCCAACATTTCACAACACGAGCTGACGACAGCCATGCAGCACCTGTCTCAGAGCTCCCGAAGGCACGCCTGTGTCTCCACTGGCTTCTCTGGATGTCAAGAGTAGGTAAGGTTCTTCGCGTTGCATCGAATTAAACCACATGCTCCACCGCTTGTGCGGGCCCCCGTCAATTCATTTGAGTTTTAATCTTGCGACCGTACTCCCCAGGCGGTCTACTTAACGCGTTAGCTCCGAAAGCCACGGCTCAAGGCCACAACCTCCAAGTAGACATCGTTTACGGCGTGGACTACCAGGGTATCTAATCCTGTTTGCTCCCCACGCTTTCGCATCTGAGTGTCAGTATCTGTCCAGGGGGCCGCCTTCGCCACTGGTATTCCTTCAGATCTCTACGCATTTCACCGCTACACCTGAAATTCTACCCCCCTCTACAGTACTCTAGTTCACCAGTTTCAAATGCAGTTCCGAGGTTGAGCCCCGGGCTTTCACATCTGACTTAATGAACCACCTGCATGCGCTTTACGCCCAGTAATTCCGATTAACGCTCGCACCCTCCGTATTACCGCGGCTGCTGGCACGGAGTTAGCCGGTGCTTCTTCTGTTGCTAACGTCAAGAGATAGCGCTATTAACACTACCCCCTTCCTCACAACTGAAAGTACTTTACAACCCGAAGGCCTTCTTCATACACGCGGCATGGCTGCATCAGGCTTGCGCCCATTGTGCAATATTCCCCACTGCTGCCTCCCGTAGGAGTCTGGACCGTGTCTCAGTTCCAGTGTGGCTGATCATCCTCTCAGACCAGCTAGGGATCGTCGCCTTGGTGAGCCATTACCTCACCAACTAGCTAATCCCACCTAGGCATATCTTGACGCGAGAGGCCCGAAGGTCCCCCTCTTTGGCCCGTAGGCATTATGCGGTATTAGCCATCGTTTCCAATGGTTATCCCCCACATCAAGGCAATTTCCTAGGCATTACTCACCCGTCCGCCGCTCGACGCCCATTAACGCACCCGAAGGATTGTTAGTGTCGTTTCCGCTCGACTTGCATGTGTTAGGCCTGCCGCCAGCGTTCAATCTGAGCCATGATCAAACTCTTCAATTTAAGATTTTGTCGACTCAACGAATACTGACTTCAAAACTACAAAAAGTAATTCTAAAGCTATTATCATTCCAACAGAATGATAATGAATTGACTGTGCCAAGACTAAGTAAACTTAATCTCGATTGGTCACTCAGTTCATTGAAATCAAGTTTGATTCCGAAGAATCTGTTTTATCTAACGATAAAACGTTTTGATATTCATCAACGAGTGCCCACACAGATTGATAGGTTTAAATTGTTAAAGAGCTTCACTTGTTGAGCGTTCCTTTTATCTAAGGCACCTCTCGAAGTGGACGGTCATTCTAGCGAATTAACATTCAGTGTCAAACACTTTTTTGAAAATTAATTTTTGTCGCCTTCCGTCTTACTGATTCTCGCTGAAGCCTTGTGGCGTCTGCTGTCTCAGTGGGGTCGCATTATAAGCCCCCCTCTCAGCTTAGCAACCACTTTTTCATCAAAAATGAATAAATAAGGCTTAAATGCCTAATAGTTCACCTAAATGGAAAAAAGAGAACATTTTTGCTCTCTTTTTGTTCTAAATCCAAAAGTATTGTTAGATAAATGCGTAAGCGTCTGCATACATATGATCACGCTTTGCTTGTTTATTCTGAATAAATAAATCTCTTGCAGCACCCGCCATTTCAAAACGTCCTGCAATATAGATATCAAAATCAGCCAATGATTCGAAGCTTCGATTGATCGCTTCAAGCACATTGCCCGTTTGACCATGCCAAACTTCAGGCGCTATTTCTACTACTGGTACAAAATGAACATTGCTGTGTTTTGCTGCAATGTCGACAAGTTCTTCTTTGGCATACAGCTGGCACTCGTCTTTTGCCCCCCAATACAGATGAATCTCTTTTTTACTGTTTTGTGCGATGCAATGATCCAGAATAGATCGCACGTAACTAAAGCCTGTACCACCAGCGATCAGTAGTAGAGGACGCTCGCTCTCTTCTTTAACCCATGCATCACCATGAGGTGCATCTATAGCAATATTGCCACCTTCTGCCTGTGCTTTTTTCATTGCCTCAACCACCTCTGAAGCATAAGCATTATGCTCAGCTGCACCGATGTGTAACTCAAGCTCGCCTTGATGGCGGCAAGGGCTACTTGCAATAGAAAACGGACGTTTATCTTTGTCACCCATTTCAACCATCAAGTATTGACCAGCTTTAAAAGCCACCGGTGTTTCAGGGTGAAGTAGAATTTGGTAAGTGTTACAAGCCAGCGGCTCGATAGACTTCACTTTACATTTAATCGTCATGTTCTTCCTCTCACTAACCCTTAATCGGCAAAGGTTAGAACTAAATTACTTTCTGCAAATGCTTGGCAAGCAAAAATCCAACCTTGAAGCTGCTCTTTCTCTGTGAGCATGGGTTCAAGGTGATAACTCACTTGGCCTTCTAATATTTTGCACATACACATAGCGCATGCACCAACTTGGCAACGGTTTGGAAAGTGGATATCGCTGTTGAGCGCAGCATCCAAAACCGTTTGCCCTTTTTCTACTGTAAAGCTTATTTTTTCTGGATATAACACGATTTTGTAGGTCATGAAATTCCCAGTTGTTCCCAGATGCCATCAATTTTTTTGACGAGCTCAGGATCTTTTGTAATTGGTACGCCCCACTCACGAAGACGTTCGCCTTCCCACTTATTCGTCGCATCTAGACCCATCTTGGAGTATCCAGTGTCGTTGTGTAGAAATAACGTATCTCTTGCCGGATCCATTCTTGTCGTCACAGCCCAAATGATATCATTCCAGTCACTCACGTTAACGTCACCATCACAGACGATGACAAACTTGTTCTCATCAAACTGAGACCAAACCGCTTCCATGATTTTTTTACCATTACCTGCCGCTTGTTTATCAATAGAGACGATAACCATACTGGCATTGTCATTTTGCAGATGAATATCGATGATTTCAGAACAACGCTTAACTAATTCAGCCAAAGCACCTTCTAGATGTTCGCTCTTAACTGGGGCTGCTTCTACATCTGATGACAACGCTAACTCTGCCTCCCACTTCTTAGTGATATCTAAGCCCATCTTAGAACCAAGACCGACGACTGGAGAAGCAAAATCTAGAGAATCGATCGGTGTGTTCTCTATCATCAGGCTATCGCGTGTCGGATCCATATATTTACACATCGCTGCGGTTACTTGAGACCAATCTCGAGCGTTAACGTCCTGATCGCATACCAAAACAAATTTTGTGTACATGAATTGACGTAAGAAAGACCAAACCCCCATCATCACTCGTTTGGCGTGACCAGGATATTGCTTCTTCATGGTGACGACTGCCATTCGGTACGAACAACCTTCCGGTGGGAGATAGAAGTCTTCGATTTCTGGAAATTGTTTTTGAAGGATAGGAACAAACACTTCATTTAACGCCACACCTAATACCGCTGGCTCATCCGGCGGGCGGCCAGTGTAGGTACTGTGATAGATAGGGTTCTCGCGCATGGTGACATGAGTAATAGTGAACACGTGGTGTTTTTCTTTCTCGTTGTAGTAACCAGTATGATCGCCATAAGGCCCTTCATCTGCGAATTCATTCGGATCGATGTAACCTTCCATCACGATTTCGGCACTTGCAGGAACTTCTAAGTCATTACTGACTGACTTGACGACTTCTGTTTTACTACCACGTAATAGACCGGCAAACGCATATTCCGATAAGGTATCTGGCACAGGCGTAACCGCACCTAAAATGGTGGCAGGGTCTGCACCAAACGCGACAGAGACTGGAAACGGTTGACCCGGGTGAGTTTCCATCCAGTCACGCAGATCAAGGGCTCCACCACGATGGGCTAACCAGCGCATGATGATTTTATTCTTACCGATCTTTTGTTGACGATAGATACCTAAGTTTTGGCGTTTTTTGTTCGGACCACGAGTCACTGTTAACCCCCATGTTAACAAGGGAGCGACATCGTCACTCCAACAACTCATCACCGGAATTTTATCTAAATCGACGTCATCACCTTGCCAAACCACTTTCTGGCACGCCGCTTTACGAAGGCGTTTAACTGGCATGTTTAAGACCTGCTTAAACACTGGCAGTTTATCAAGAGCGTCTTTAAAGCCTTTTGGTGGCTCTGGCTCTTTTAGGTAGGCAAGCAACTTACCCACCTCTCGTAACTCTTTAACCTCTTGACGCCCCATACCTATGGCTACGCGATCAGGCGTACCAAATAGGTTGGTCAAAACAGGCATGTCATAGCCTACCGGATTTTCAAATAAAAGAGCGGGGCCACCAGCACGCAGAGTTCGGTCGCTAATCTCGGTCATTTCATAGTCAGGATCGACGGGGTGAGAAATGCGTTTCAACTGACCAATACTTTCAAGATGGTCGATAAAATCACGTAAATCTTTAAAACTCATAAGGCTTCTACATGCTGATTATTCTGCACTCAGTATATCAAAAAGGGGAACGTTGAGGTCCCCCTTTTTAGTGTGGTTATTAAGAGATAACATCCACTTTACGGTAATGCTTGCTTGATTAAAGAACTCTTCACTTGAGGGTTATCATTGACAAGATCCTGCAACCATCGCGTATGACCTTGTTTGGCCAATTCACGGGCGACTAATGGCGCTTCATCAGCAATTGCCATCCTAGAGACAAGGAACTGTTTTACCTCTTCAGACAGCGGCTTAACCTTGGCAAGCAAAGTAATGGCTTCATCCTTCAAACGAGGATTCTTAGTCGCAGCCATGACTTGCTCAAGTGCAAAGACTTGTTGGGTTTCAGCAAGGCGCACTAATTCAGCTTGGCTGTAATAATCGGCCTTCATACGCCATAAAATGTTGTATACCTCAGGATCTTGACTCACTTGAGCTAATCGAACGACAACCTCCGTTGAGGGCAACCAACTCACAATAGAAGACGTTGTGAGTTGTTTCGTTAGGTAATCGACAGCCTCAGGCGACAAACTATCGAGCTCCTTGATTAACAAAGACTCTCGAGTTTGAACTTGGTACTCATTGCCCGACAACCACATCTTCAAATCGAGATCTTGCTTCTCTGCATCGAGCACAAACTGCTGTGTATTTTGATCTTGCCGCCACTGTTTGATGAGTCGATTGGCAATGGAAGGGTAATCGAAGGCGGGTATCGTAAATTCGTAACCATCCCCACGCTCCAACACTTGATAAGTGGGCGTGATAGCAAGTTGCTGCTCAATAAAAAGAGCCATCTTGGAAGTGAGTACGATTTTTTGTTGCTCAAGCTTTTTCAAGAGTTGGTAACGAGTGACCTCTTGTTGAGGAAATGTCAGGCGTTCAAGTGCGAAACGAAGAGAATCCACCTCATCATGTACCACAAGCTCGAATAATTCAGTCGTTTTCAATTTTACTTGATCATTCTCAAGCCAAGACTCTACTGTATGTGGGGACATCTCTGTTGCATAGCTCATACCAACCGATGACATTAACAGTGAAGTAGACAGGAGTAATGATGACAACAGTCCATGTCGCATTTTAACTTCCTTTTAACAATTTTTGTTATTCTGCAAGCTCGCACGGTAAAATGCAAACAAAAAGCGCCACCCGAAGGCAGCGCTTTTTTGATATCCATCAACCGGTCAAAATTACTGTCGACGCATTGCGTCAAAGAATTCATCGTTGGTTTTAGTCATTGCGAGTTTGTCGATAAGGAATTCCATTGCATCTGTTTCACCCATTGGGTGAACAATCTTACGCAGGATCCACATCTTCTGTAGTTCATCGCTTTTGGTAAGCAACTCTTCGCGACGAGTACCAGAGCGGTTGAAATCAATCGCTGGGAATACACGCTTTTCAGCAATCTTACGGTTAAGGTGCAGTTCCATGTTACCTGTCCCTTTAAATTCTTCGTAGATTACTTCATCCATCTTAGAACCAGTATCAACCAGTGCTGTTGCGATGATGGTTAAGCTGCCGCCTTCTTCTACGTTACGCGCTGCACCGAAGAAACGCTTAGGACGATGAAGTGCATTCGCATCAACACCACCAGTCAGCACTTTTCCAGATGAAGGAATCACAGTGTTGTAAGCACGAGCTAGACGAGTAATAGAATCCAATAGGATAACCACGTCTTTTTTGTGCTCAACAAGACGTTTCGCCTTCTCGATAACCATTTCGGCAACTTGTACGTGGCGAGATGCTGGCTCATCGAAAGTCGAAGCAATCACTTCACCTTTTACTAGGCGTTGCATTTCTGTTACTTCTTCTGGGCGCTCATCGATCAGTAGAACCATTAGTTCACACTCAGGATGATTGCGAGCAATGCTTTGGGCAATATTTTGCAGAAGCATTGTCTTACCCGCTTTAGGTGGAGCAACAATCAGACCACGTTGACCTTTACCAATTGGTGAAGCAAGGTCAAGAATTCGAGCTGTGATATCTTCAGTTGCACCATTACCTGCTTCCATCACCATACGTTCGTTGGCATGAAGAGGAGTCAAGTTTTCGAAAAGAATCTTGTTACGAGCGTTGTCTGGCTTGTCGTAGTTAACCGTGTTTACTTTAAGCAGTGCAAAGTAACGCTCGCCATCTTTAGGTGGACGGATTTTACCGCCAATAGAGTCACCCGTGCGAAGGTTAAAACGACGAATCTGGCTTGGTGATACGTAAATATCATCTGGCCCAGCAAGGTACGAGCTATCGCCGCTACGCAGGAAACCAAAACCGTCTTGAAGAATTTCTAGAACACCATCACCAAAGATGTCCTCACCACTTTTTGCATGCGCTTTAAGGATGGAGAAGATAATGTCTTGTTTTCTTAAACGAGCTTGATTTTCAAGACCTAGGCTTTCGCTAAGTTTCACAAGTTCAGACACAGGTCTGTTCTTCAGTTCAGTAAGATTCATAGTGGTGGAAGTTTGTTTAGTCAAAATAGGATCTGTTTTCTTAAGTTAAGAAGGATTTGGTCACAGGCTCGACCAAGAAGAGAATTTGTTCAATTAACGTGCGATAAATTAGCACTAAAACTAAGACTAGTCTATAGCTTAGAAAAAACAAAACCGCGCATTTGTTAACTGCACGGTTTCTTTTCAGTTACTCACCTGATTATAGGTTCGCGTCTAGGAACTCTTTAAGCTGAGTTTTAGACAACGCACCCACTTTAGTCGCAGCTACGCCGCCATCTTTAAAAAGAAGTAGCGTTGGAATACCGCGAATACCAAATTTTGGTGGAGTACCAGCATTTTGGTCGATATTTAATTTACCGATTGTGAGCTTGCCTTCGTACTCGTCTGCGATTTCATCGAGAATTGGCGCAATCATTTTACATGGACCACACCATTCAGCCCAAAAATCAACAAGAACCGGGCCTGCAGCATTGATTACATCGTTATCAAAACCGTCATCAGTTAGCTGCAAAATCTTATCACTCATCTTCCACTCCAATGTGTTTTTTAGAACTGGTTGGATGATAACCAGTAAATAGATGCCCTATTGGAATGTATTTACTTTCGTATTGCAAGCTTAAGCTGATATTCTATAGCAATGAAAAAGACACATATCACAGAGCAAAAGTTCGCCGACTTGGATTTACTTCCTCAAGTCATTGAAGGATTGGAAAAAAAAGGGTTTGATTACTGCACCCCTATCCAAGCCTTGGCGCTCCCGGTACTGCTCACCGGCCAAGACATTGCAGGCCAGGCCCAAACGGGCACTGGTAAAACGCTTGCGTTTCTTACTGCTACTTTTAACCACCTATTAAAAACACCTGAGCATGAAGGGCGTAAGCCTAACCAGCCGCGTGCAATTATTATGGCACCAACGCGTGAGCTAGCGATTCAGATCTTTAACGATGCTGACTCTCTCGTTGCAAGCACGGGTATCAAGGCAGCGCTGGCTTACGGTGGCGAAAGCTACGACAAGCAACAGGGTAAAATTGAAGAAGGTGCAGACATCCTAATCGGGACGACTGGCCGTATCATCGACTTTTACAAGCAGAAGGTGTTTAACCTCAATCATATTCAAGCCGTTGTGCTTGATGAAGCTGACCGTATGTTTGATCTCGGCTTCATAAAAGATATCCGCTTCTTGTTCCGTCGTATGCCAGAACCTAAAGATCGTCTGAACATGTTGTTCTCTGCGACGCTGTCTTACCGCGTACAAGAACTTGCGTTCGAACACATGCACAACCCTGAGCATGTCGTTGTTGAACCTGAGCGCAAGACTGGTCACCGTATTCAAGAAGAACTTTTCTACCCTTCTAACGAACATAAGATGGCGCTTCTACAAACGTTAATCGAAGAAGAATGGCCAGATCGCGCGATCATCTTCGCTAACACCAAGCACAAATGTGAATCCGTTTGGGGCCACCTGGCTGCCGATGGTCACCGTGTTGGTCTGCTAACCGGTGATGTCCCACAGAAGAAGCGTGAAAAGATTCTTGAGCAATTCACTCAAGGCGAAGTTGACCTGCTTGTCGCAACCGATGTTGCCGCTCGTGGCCTGCACATCCCTCAAGTCACTCACGTATTCAACTTTGACCTACCAGACGATTGCGAAGACTACGTTCACCGTATCGGCCGTACAGGTCGTGCTGGCGAAAGCGGCCACTCAATCAGTTTTGCTTGTGAAGATTACGCTATCAACTTGCCACCAATCGAAGAGTACATTGAGCACGCTATCCCGATGTCTGACTACGATGCTTCGGCACTATTAGAAGATCTGCCAGCACCATTGCGCTTACGCACACGTAACCCGCAACAACGCCGCTCAAACAACAATGGCCCACGCAACGGTAACCGTAAACCAAACCCGAATCGTCGCCCACGCCAACCGCGTCATAACAAGGAAGCTTAGTCGCTTATGAGTCAAACAGTGTCGCCCCCGCTTTACGCTGCAATCGACCTCGGATCGAACAGTTTTCATATGCTCGTTGTACGTCATATTGACGGCAGCGTTCAAACCATGGCTAAGATTAAACGCAAAGTGCGTTTAGCCGCTGGCTTAAATGAAAATAATGCGCTTAGCACAGAAGCTATGCAGCGCGGCTGGGACTGTTTGAGTCTCTTTGCAGAGCGACTGCAAGACATTCCAAAAGACAATATCCGCATTGTCGGTACCGCAACTCTACGTACCGCGACCAATGTGGATATATTTCTAGAAAAAGCCAACCAGATACTCGGTTATGACATCAACGTTATTTCGGGCGAAGAAGAAGCGGCGACCATCTACAAAGGCGTAGCCCATACTTCTGGTGGTAGTGGCCGCCGACTGGTTGTCGATATTGGCGGTGCAAGTACCGAGATGATCATTGGTGAGGGCTTCTCAGCCAAAGCATTGACTAGCCTAAAAATGGGTTGTGTTACTTGGCTTGAACGCCACTTTAAAGATCGCCAACTCACCGCAACCAACTTTAATAATGCTATTGAAGCCGCAAAATCAACGTTGGTTCCAATCCTTGAACGCTACACTGATATCGGCTGGGACGTGTGTGTCGGTGCCAGTGGCACAGTTCAAGCTTTGCAAGAAATCATGTTGGCACAAGGTATGGATGAGGTCATTACTCACGCCAAACTGAAACGCCTACAAAAACAAGCGATGGCAGCAGAGCGACTTGAAGAATTAGAAATTGAAGGGTTAACCCTTGAACGTGCTCTCGTATTCCCGAGTGGTCTGTCAATTCTAATTGCTGTCTTTGAGATACTTAAAATAGATTCAATGACTCTCGCGGGCGGTGCACTCCGTGAAGGCCTGGCTTATGAGATGGTAGATGAGTTACGACAAGAAGATATTCGAGCTCGCACTATTGCGAGTGTTCAGTCTCGCTACCAAATAGATACCATTTACGGGGAGCAAGTCGCATCGTTAGCACAATCTCTGTTTGAACAAGCTGGGGCAAGTGCATGGGTATCAGAACCTCAAGCTGGTGTCCTTTTACAAACGGCCGCTAAACTGCACGAGATTGGTTTAACCATCGATTTCAAAAAAGGCGGCGAACACAGCGCGTACTTACTCCAAAACTCAGATTTACCTGGTTTTACACGTGCTCAAAAATACTATCTCGGAGAACTCGTGCGTCGCTACCATGAGCAACTAACGTCATTGCCAGAGCAACACGCTATCTCGGGCACCAGCAGCAAGCGTATTTTACGTATTCTTCGTTTGGCGATTTTGTTGACTCACCGTCGTAACCCCGACCTTGAACCACAAGTGACATTAACGGCACAAGAGGACAAGCTAACATTGAGTCTGTCAGAGCAATGGCTAGCCAGCAACCCACTCACAGCTGCTGAATTGGAAATTGAGTCGAACCGTCAGACAGATATCGGTTGGCCGCTCAACATCGAATGTCTTTGATATTAACTATCTGATACTAGGCATTAAAAAAGCCCAAGTTAGCGTACTAACTTGGGCTTTTTCTTATCGGCATCATATCCATTTGACGTAATGAAGCGCCCCTTAAAGTCTACACATTAACGCCGGTTGCTTTAAAGTCAGGGTTCACAGTCGTCAACTTCTTAACGATGTAGTTCAAAAGCACACCGTACATTGGTACAAACAGACCTAAGCTGATGATAAGTTTGAAGCCGTAATCAACCAACGCAATTTCAGTCCAGTGTTCAGCCATGAATGGATCTGGGCTTTGGTAGAAAGCAATTGCAAAGAACGCGATAGTATCAATGGCATTACCGAATAGCGTTGAACACGTTGGGGCAACCCACCACTGTTTAAGCTGACGCAGACGGTTAAAAACGTGCACATCTAAGATCTGACCGAGTAAATAAGCCATGAAGCTCGTGGCGGCAATACGTGCAACAAATAAGTTGAACTCACCCAGCTGGCTAAACCCTTGGAATGAACCTTCAAAGAACACCACTGATAAGAAATAAGAAACAGCCAGTGCCGGCAACATCACTAAAAAAATGATTTTACGAGCAAGCTGCGCGCCAAAAATGCGTACGGTCAGATCGGTCGCGAGGAAGATAAACGGGAAAGTGAAAGCGCCCCAAGTGGTGTGCATACCGAAGACGGTAAAAGGGATCTGAACCAAATAGTTACTTGATGCAATAATGATCAAGTGGAACAAAACTAGTAGTGCTAAGGCTTTGCGCTGTTGCGCAGGGGTAAAGTTACTCATGCTGTACCTTTTTAGTTTGGTTTGGGGGTGAGGGAACCCAAATCGAGTCATTTCTTCGAATAAACCAAGAAAGCTCTTACCAATAATGTGAATGAAAAAATGTATCTATAAATTGCTCTATTGAGCGGCGGGCGATTATACATTAATCAATATTGGCTGCAACGGTGAGAACAAACGCAAACGTTTATTCTCACTTTTATTGGTGAATAGCGCTAGAAGCTGTGTTTTAAAAGCCAAGTTTTTAGAAGCAATGCTAAACGCTAGAAACCACGTTTAAACAGCGTCGCAAGATAATCAAACTCTTCTCGGCTTTCTTCAGCGTTTAACGACTCAAACCAGATGGATTCACTGTAATGTTCAGACTTTAAGAACATTCGGCAACCTTCAAAATCAATCAACCAAGAATGCATATCGGCGTCCCATTGTTTTTCAACAACTGACGCTGACAGCAATGCCACCAACTTCTCACCTAATACTTCGTAAGAATCAAAATCAAAACTTGGAGACGTAATCAATAAACGTCCTTCTGCCGCCAAATACTCTCTCAAGCCAAATTCAGTTTGTGTTGTCATGCCCCTATCAACCTTATTCTTTTTCTATGAGCTTATTGTTTTATAAGCGATGACTTTTCTGAAAACGATCCTGCAATTAGCCGTGTGTGGTGATGTGGTCTTGAATCAAATCTAAGAATGGATCAGCGTACTTATCGAGTTTACGTTGACCAACACCATTCACTGCCAGCATCTCACCGTATGAGGTAGGCAGTATTTCAGCCATATCAATCAAGGTCGCGTCACTGAATACCACATAAGGCGGTAAACCATCTTCATCAGCGATCGATTTACGCAGCTTGCGCAGTTTCGCAAACAACTTCTTATCGTAGTTCTTACTGCTCAGTTTATCGGACTTAGCACTGCGCACCGCGGTATCTAAACGAGGCACAGCGAGCTCCAAAGACATCTCACCACGCAGCAGCGGTCGGGCTTCTTCTGTTAGCTGTAATGTCGAGTTACGAGTGATGTTTTGAAACAACAAGCCTTTGTGAATCAGCTGTCGGAAGATACTGATCCAGTAATCGTGGCTATGATCGCGGCCAATACCGTAGGTAGACAGCTTATCGTGGCCATTATCGCGCACGCGAATGTTCTGCATACCACGCATCACTTCAACGACGTAACCCATACCAAATGACTGATTCACTCGGTACACACAAGACAACGCCTTTTGCGCTTCTTGGGTGGCATCAAAATGCTTGGGTGGATCGAGGCAGATGTCGCAGTTACCACATGGCTTCTCACGATACTCACCAAAGTAGTTGAGCAGAACCTGACGACGACAGGTTTGCGCTTCAGCAAAGGCACTCATCGCATTCAACTTATGCATCTCAACCTGCTTTTGCGGGCCTTCTTCTTTCTCATCCAGCATACGACGCAGCCACCCCATATCTGCAGGGTCAAACAGCATCATCGCTTCAGCAGGCAAACCATCACGCCCCGCGCGGCCAGTCTCTTGATAATAGGATTCGATATTACGAGGAATATCAAAGTGGACCACAAAACGTACATTGGGTTTGTTGATGCCCATACCGAAGGCCACTGTGGCAACTACGATCTGAATATCATCACGTTGGAAAGCTTCTTGAACGTAAGCACGCTCATCGGTGTCCATTCCAGCGTGATAACCTGCGGCGCGAAGACCGTTATTGCACAGCTTCTCAGTCACCATCTCCACTTTCTTACGGCTGCCACAGTAGATGATGCCACAATTGCCTTTCTGTGTTTCTAGGTAACGAACTACCTGAGACACAGGTTTGTGTTTCTCAACTAGGTTGTAACGAATATTAGGGCGATCGAAGCTGCCTAAGTACGTGTGCGGCTCCACCAACTGCAAACGCGAGATAATATCTTTGCGCGTCGCATCATCTGCGGTTGCTGTTAACGCCATATAAGGAACATGCGGGAAATACTGCTTCAGCTGGCCTAATGATGCGTATTCAGGGCGGAAGTCGTGTCCCCATTGAGAGATACAGTGCGCTTCATCGACCGCAATCATCGAAAGCGACAAACCTTGCAGGCGCTCGATAAAATCACGCATCAATACCCGCTCTGGCGACACATACACCATTTTCAGCTGACCTGAGTTCATGCGATTGAACACATTCAACAATTGGTCGCGTGGCATTGAGGAGTTAATACACTCTGCGGCAACACCATTGGCCTTCAGTTGGTCAACTTGGTCTTTCATCAATGAGATCAGCGGCGAGATCACCAGCGTCAACCCTTCTCGAACCAAAGCTGGTATTTGGTAACACAGAGACTTACCCCCACCCGTTGGCATGATCACTAAGCTGTCTTTGCCTTCAATAGCCAAATCAATGACCTCTTGCTGACCATCGCGAAAGCTTTGATAACCAAAGACATCTTGTAAGATATCTTGCGCATCATTCGCGGGAGTGGGTATGGGCTCAGCAATCAGAGTGGCGGTCATTGTGGTTCCTAATCAAGGTATAAAGTCAGCATGCAGCATTGGCAAGCAAGGCGCACATTGTAGAGGGGAACGCTGGCGAATTAAACCGCAAATTGTTAGGTGAAAAGGGTTATCACTCCTATACTGACCAACTCTTTTTATAAATCTTATTAATAAGCACCCAGTGCTAGAGAAAGTGACATGACACAAGACGAACAACAACGTACACGACAGGGTATTTTACTTGCCGTTGCTGCCTACACTATCTGGGGGATCGCACCCATATATTTCAAATCTTTAAGTGACGTTTCCCCACTTGAGATTCTCAGCCACCGTGTCGTATGGTCTTTTTTCTTACTCGCTTTTCTACTGCACATGAGTCGTGGCTGGCGTAAGGTTCGAGACACCCTCACCTCAAAACCCAAAATGCTCTATTTGGTCGCGACGTCTATTTTGGTGGGTGCTAACTGGCTAATCTTTATCTGGGCAGTCAACTCCAATCACATGCTCGATGCCAGTTTGGGCTATTACATCAACCCGCTGATTAACGTGTTACTCGGGATGCTCTTCCTTGGCGAACGCTTACGCAAGCTTCAATGGTTTGCCGTTAGTCTTGCTGCAATTGGCGTGATCATTCAATTGATCGCGTTTGGCTCTGTGCCAATCGTTGCTATTGCCCTCGCCTTCAGCTTTGGGATCTATGGCCTACTGCGTAAGAAAGTCAGCTTAGAAGCACAAACCGGCTTATTCATTGAGACATTAGTGATGCTGCCCCTCGCGGCAACCTACTTACTGTTTATCGCAGACAGCACAACCTCGAATTTCTCGATGAACCCAATGCAACTCAATCTATTACTGGTTGCAGCCGGTGTGATCACTACGGTTCCATTGCTGTGTTTTACTGGTGCAGCAACCCGATTAAAGCTATCAACACTCGGTTTCTTCCAGTACATTGGCCCAAGCTTGATGTTCTTACTGGCGGTTCTGATTTACGGTGAAGCCTTTACCTCAGACAAAGCGATTACCTTCGCCTTTATTTGGGGAGCGTTGGTGATATTCAGCTTTGATGGTCTGCGTAATAACAATAAGAACAAACGCGCTAAACAGTAAGGTTTTACAAGCCCGCCGGAATACGAAGATGTTGCTTTTCAGCGCCACTTTAGGGGTTACTCCCTCGAAAATTAACCAGATGTTGATCATTTACAATTAGCTGATTTGAAATCACGGTAAGCTGCGGCCATCAACAGCAACCAAACAGAATAACCGAGTTATTGGAACAGATATGAACGAAGTCACCATACTGATCACCCTAGCCTCTATCCACTTCATCGCTTTGATGAGCCCCGGCCCAGACTTTGCGTTAGTCGTGCAAAATGCGACGCGTCACGGCCGCCAAACCGGCTTGTACATCGCGCTTGGTTTATCTTGTGGGATCTTGCTGCACTCACTGCTGAGCCTGACAGGCATCAGTTACCTTGTCCACCAGCAACCAACTCTATTTGCGATCATACAATTGGCTGGGGGCAGCTACTTGTTGTATCTCGGTTTCGGGGCATTAAAAGCAACATGGCAGATCATCCAACATCATGATGATGACTTAGAGGTCGTCAACGCAAAAGACCTGATTCTCACCAACAAACGAGATGCATTTTCTAAAGGGTTTATGACCAACATTCTCAATCCAAAGGCTTTGGTGTTCTTTATCAGCTTGATGTCGAGCTTAGTGCCTGCCGACATGTCTCTGGCGGGTAAAGGCTTTGCGCTCATCATTCTATTTGGTCTATCTCTGTTTTGGTTCTCGCTTCTAGCGTGGATGCTTTCAACCAAAGCGCTGCAGAAAAAACTGCATGAAGCGACCGTTTACATCGATGCTTTGTGTGGTGCCGTTTTTACGATTATCGGTTTGAGCATTCTTTGGCAGTCGCTGTCTGGTTTAATCGCTTAAATTCGACTCATGACGCTTCTATCGAATAACCCTACCTTTTTACTCACAACTTTGTGCGAGATCTCGCACAAGCGAGTGAGTAAATATCGATACTTCACTACAAAATCAAGCACAACCCAACCCTAAGCAATTGAAATAAAATGATATGTACATTTAGCATTCAAATAATTATTTAAAAAACTCGCTTATGCCCCATTGCTGATAAGTAAGGAATCGGTAATATAAATGGTGTCGGAAGGATGCTGACACGGAACAGGAAATACCAAGGACTTGGTTATCTTCAGGACGAAGATTCGATTACTCAGGATGAATAATCGGCATGGATAGCGAAATGGACATTGAACGGACGCAATAGTAACTAGGATGGTTGCTACTAAGGAAAGACAATGGACACCTCTGGATGAGGAAAGGACACCGCTCAAGGAACAAGTGAAGCGCGCTAACGAGGATTGTTGGCAGATCAGGATAAGATCAAGGACACCGCTAGGAAGGCGACGAAAGGAATACGCTGAAGGATAACAGCACACTATCATGGATTTGATGCATGGAGCACACTTAGTAGCCGGATTGCTGCGAGTAAGACTATAGACCCCGATGAGCGCAAGCTCTCGGGGTTTTTCTTTACCTATCTATTTTAGATCATTAAAGAGCAGCGATTAAGCTGCTCTTGGGGTTTGTAAATCGTGGCTTATTTTCAAATACCAAACGCTTTTTACATGCAGAAGTAACAGATTAAAGCTGCTCTAAACGAGCGTAAGCGGTGACTAACCATTTAATGCCTTCACCATTAAACGCGACTTGAACTCGGCTTTGTGGGCCACTTCCCTCGAAATTGATGATGGTGCCTTCACCAAACTTAGGGTGCTTAACGCGAGAACCCAAGCTAAAGCCTGTTTCGTTAAAGTTCTCTTTCACGGCGGTTTGGCTAAAACGCCCACTACTTGCAGGACGACTCACTTGCGCCTTCATGCGTACTTCATCCAGACAGGTCTCTGGCAGTTCACGAATAAAGCGTGATGGTTTGTGGTACTTATCTTGGCCATACAAACGACGCATCTCAGCGTAAGTAATGTAAAGCTTCTCCATCGCGCGAGTCATGCCGACATAACACAGGCGACGCTCTTCCTCTAAACGCCCTGCTTCTTCTGCCGACATCTGGCTTGGGAACATGCCTTCTTCCACGCCGACCATGAATACCATTGGGAACTCTAGGCCTTTGGCACTGTGCAGAGTCATTAACTGTACCGCGTCATCAAACTCATCAGCTTGACCTTCACCCGCTTCTAAAGCCGCATGCGTTAAGAATGCTGTTAGCATACTCATCTCGTCTGCTTCTTCTGGCTTTTCAAACTGACGCGTTGCCGTTACTAATTCTTCCAAGTTCTCAATACGTGCCTTCGACTTCTCGCCCTTCTCTTGCTCGTACATCGCGAACAGACCCGACGATTTAATCACGTGGTCGGTTTGCTCATGAAGCCTCAGTTCTACCGTATCATCTTCAAGTGCATTAATCAGTTCAATAAAGCGGCTCAAAGCACCAGCGGCACGGCCGGGTAACACTTGCTCTTCTAGCAGAGCAATACTGGCCTGCCACATGGTTTCACCACGATCACGCGCTGCAAGGCGAATCGTTTCTAACGTTTTATCGCCCAAGCCACGCGTTGGCGTATTGACGACACGTTCGAACGCTGCATCATTGCTGCGATTACTCATTAAACGCAGGTAGCTCAAGGCATCTCTGATTTCCTGACGTTCGAAGAATCGCATGCCACCATAGATTCGGTAAGGTAGCCCCCCTTGAATCAAAGCTTCTTCAAGAACACGCGATTGGGCGTTATTACGATAAAGCATCGCGGTATCTTCTAGCGCACCGCCTTTCTCTTGCCACTCTTTGATTTTGCTGACCGTGAAACGCGCTTCATCGAGCTCGTTGTAAGCTGAATATACAGAGATTGGCTCGCCATCATTCCCATCGGTCCACAACTCTTTACCCATGCGTTCGGTGTTATTCGAGATAAGCGCGTTCGACGCCTGAAGAATGGTTTTGGTTGAACGGTAGTTTTGTTCGAGTCGAACCGTTGACGCCCCAGGGAATTCATCCAAGAACTTCTGAATATTTTCGATTTTAGCGCCGCGCCAGCCATAGATGGATTGGTCATCATCACCCACGATCATCACGCGACAATCTGGGCCTGCCATCATACGCAGCCAAGCATACTGGATGTTGTTAGTATCTTGGAATTCGTCGACAAGAATATGCTTAAAGCGAGCTTGGTAGTGTTCGCGGATGTGTTTCTTATCGCGTAATAGTTCATGCGATCTCAACAAGATTTCCGCAAAATCGACCAAGCCTGCACGATCACATGCTTCTTGGTAAGCCGAGTAGATCTTTAACCACGTTTGAGTGATTGGATCATGGTAGGCGTCAATGTGACTTGGGCGCAGCCCTTCGTCTTTCTTGCCATTGATCCACCAAGAAGCTTGCTTGGCAGGCCACTGCTTTTCATCAAGATTTTGCGCCTTGATTAAGCGGCGTAACAAACGAATTTGATCATCTGAATCGATAATCTGGAAATCTTCTGGCAGTTTTGCATCTAGGTAGTGAGCACGAAGGATGCGGTGACAGATACCGTGGAAGGTGCCGTTCCACATGCCGGACGAGCTCCCCATCATCAACTCTTCAATACGACCACGCATCTCTGCTGCCGCTTTGTTGGTAAAGGTAACCGACATAATAGAGAACGGTGATGCTTGCTCTACACTTTGCAGCCAAGCGATACGATGCACCAACACTCGCGTTTTACCACTGCCAGCACCTGCCAGAATAAGGAGATTTTCTAAAGGTGCCGCGACCGCCTCACGTTGTTTATCGTTGAGGCCATCGAGTAAAAGCGAAGGATCGATCATTGGATATGCTCACTACTGGGTATTTATACATAAAAGTTGATTATAACCTAAACACTAAGCTGCGTTTAGGGTAATACGAAGAAAAAGCCATCAAAAAATAGCACATTAAAATCATAAACTTAAATACAAGAACCTCATTGGTAATGATGTTTTTCATCATACGATGAAATTATTTCCCGGTTGTTCCTCTCTTTTTTAGTAAGCAAGTTAACAATTCATTAACTTGCGATATAACAATACTATCAAGTCTAGAGGGAATGACGATGAAAAATTCTAATCTTGCTATTACAGCAGCAATCACAAGCGTACTCGCGTTCGGTGGTGCAGTGCTTACATCGGCACCTGCAGCCGCCGCAGAAAAAGAAAAATGCTACGGCGTGGCAAAAGCTGGCCAAAATGATTGTGCAACCAAAACAAGTTCATGTGCGGGTACAGCCAAAGAAGACAACCAATCCGATGCCTTCGTGGTCGTTCCTAAAGGACTGTGTGGCAAGTTATCAGGTGGCAACACTCAATCATCATAATTAAGCTGCTGAGCATGGTGAGCTGACATTCAGCTCACCTCCACTTCTTGTTAGGAGAATCGTTGTGACTCAAACTCTTCACCCCAACGCAGGGGTTGGCCTTAGAACACCGCACTTGGACTTCTTTAGCCAAAATCCAGCCTTAGTAAGTTGGTTAGAAGTTCACAGCGAGAACTACTTCTTCGCTCAATCACCGCAACGCCAACAACTCAGAGAAATTCGGCGCGCACGCAACATCAGTTGTCACGGTGTAGGACTGTCTCTCGGTTCTGTTGAGCGCATCAATCAACATCATCTGATGCAATTAAAAGACCTGATTGATGATATCGACCCCTTCTTGGTTTCTGATCATCTCAGCTGGAGCCAGACTGGCGGGCATTACTTTAATGACTTGTTACCGCTGCCTTATACCGAAGAAGCGCTAGACATCTTTTGTCGCAATGTCATCGAAGTTCAAGACAGCCTGCAACGCCCTATGCTGATTGAGAACCCATCGAGCTACCTTGCCTTCAAACACTCAACCATCCCTGAGTGGGAATTTTTAGCCGAGGTACAGAAGCGTACCGAGTGTCGCCTACTGCTCGATTTCAATAATATTTTTGTCTCATCTTTTAATCATAACTTCAGCTGTGAAGAGTATCTAAGGGGAATACCGGCAGACAAAGTGGAAGAGATTCACTTGGCAGGCTTCACTAAGAAGACACTCGAACAAGGTGAGATCTGGATAGACACCCACAGCAAGCCTGTCTGCGATGAAGTGTGGCAACTGTACACCCAATGGATAGAACAACATGGTTCACGCCATACCTTGATAGAGTGGGATTTAGATATCCCTGAACCACAAATCTTATTGGCTGAGGCTGCCAAAGCCAGTGAGCGCTTGTATCAACAAGACATCATCAATCAAAGGAGTCGCGCCTCATGAGTCACTCCCTAGCAGAAGTTCAATTGGAGTTTGCTAACGCCCTACGCTATCAAAACAATGGTGAGCACTGCGACATAGTGAGCGACCACTTTACCGATGAACAGCGCATCCAAATTTACCGCAATAACTTTGTGATTAGCTTGAGCGAAGTACTCGCGGCAACCTACCCACTCACCGAGATGTTAGTCGGCGAAGAGTGCTTCCAGCAGATGGCTCGTCAGCATATCTTACGTTATCCATCAACCACTGGTGATGTCAGCGGTTACGGAGAACATTTTGCACAAACCATCCAAACCTTTCCTGCGGTTATTGAGGCAGCACCTTATCTTGCTGAAGTGGCTTTGTATGAATGGCAAAAAGACAGCTTGGTGAGGTGTCTTTCAAAATCACATATCGACCAACGTCCTCTTGCTGGTTTAGCTGATGTGCCACCAGAGCAACAAGGCGCTTTAGTCTTTCATCTCAAAGATTCTATAACGCTCATTCATTCGAGCTATACGATTATCGGACTTGAACACGCTATCTATCAGCAACAACTCGATGGATTAGACATTAACCAACCTGAGTATGGGGTGTTAATACGAGCGGAGAATGCTCAGATTGAGAGTCATCACTTGAGTGAAGAATGCCATCAACTACTGCGCGAATTTCAATCAGGCCAAATGCTCGCAGCGATAGATCCTTCATTACTACAACATCTGAATGCTGTCATGGCACTTAACGTCATCTCAGGCTTTTCAATCAATGCCGAATTGGAGACATAATATGGATAACAACACAGTCACGAACATGATGGCTCAATACGACCGTTTGATTGAGAAATCACAGGCACTCTTTGTTCCGGTGCTACTGCTATTTTGTCGCCTATGGGTGGCGTGGGTATTCTTTAATTCTGGCCTCACCAAAATAGCGACTTGGGATAGCACTCTTTACTTGTTTGAGTTGGAATACCACGTGCCACTGCTACCTTGGGAGTTAGCCGCCTACATGGGTACCGCAGCTGAATTGATTCTGCCGGTATTCTTGGTGCTTGGCCTATTAACACGACCTATGGCAGCGCTGCTGTTCGTTTTCAATATCATTGCGGTCGTGTCTTACCCAGTATTATGGGCGCAAGGCTTCTATGATCATCAGTTGTGGGGATTAATGATTCTTATCGTCGTGGTATGGGGCGCTGGGCCATTCTCACTTGATAGAATTTTGAAAGCACAGTTTAGAGGTTAGAACGAAATTCCATTGGTATTATATTGATATACCCCAAAACACAAAAAACCACTCAATTGAGTGGTTTCTTTTTAACTGGGATAAACTACTTATTAAGAAAAGCTTGTAACTCTTCAGCAGAGATACCTTGCTCAGCTAGCTCTTTTGCTAGTAGCTGAACCTGCTCACCCTTACGAGACTCTACCACACGCTGAAATTGGTAAATGATGTCTCGCAAAGTATCGATTGGAACTTGTTTTGCCGCACTGCGAATACGCTCTTCACTTTGGTTGCCTAGCTCTTTCAGCAGTTTACCAAACATGACCTTTTCAGGTGCATCTTCCATTTGTTCTAAGACGCGCGCCATTTCGTAGGTTGTTAATGACATAACAGTATTTTCCGTTGGGGACTAACGTTTCAATGAGTAACAAATATACCATGTTTTAACGTTTCGCAAACCGTCATTTGTATATTTTGTCTCTGTTGAGACTTACGCCTTAGCAAACGTCGCGTGCCACGACTTACCCGCTTTGCTAGTGAGCACTAACAATGCTGGAACAATTAGGAACATTTGCAGCGCAATCATCACTTGAGACGTTAAATCAAAACGTTGCATGGTACCGACTAATAGTCCAGAGCCACTCATTTGAAACAAGCCAAGCAGTGCAGCGGCAGTCCCCGCTCGGTCACCGAAAGGTTCAAGCGCCTTACCTGCCGCCGCACCGAGAATCCAAGCAAAACCCACTGAAGATAAAAAGATTGGCAACATGAATGCTATCGCGCTAGCGTGGTCAGCAAGCACTAACATAATCACGCCCGCTAGCCCCAATGTTGAGATACCAATAACCAGTGCTTTATAAGTGCCAAAACGGTCCATAAATTTTGGAGCAGTGAAAGCGGCAGCAATGTTAATCGCGGCATTCACACCAAACCAGAAAGTAAATTCATTCATGGTCAAACCTAGATTTTCCATCAACACAACCGGGGCCGAGGTTACATAAGCGAGGATGACCGCCATCGCCATCAGACACAAGGTTGCGTGGAAAAGGAATGATGGTGTTTTCAATACTGACCAGTATCGCTCAAGCTTGAACACCGCCACCTTTTCTGTCGTCGGATTAGACTCTCTCATCTGGAAAAACAAAATGATGCCAACCACGACAGCGAAAACAGCCATAAAGCTGAAGTTCGATCGCCAACCAAACTGTTGAGTTAGCCAAGCACCAAGAATCGGTGCTAACGCTGGAATAAAGCAAATTGCACCATTCAGATAACTGATCATGCGACCACTCTTTGCTGGGCCAAATAGATCGCGAACCGTTGCAAAGGCCGCTACAGAAGTCGCACAAGCGCCTAAGCCTTGTAGCAGCCGAGCCATTAGCATCATATCTATCGATTGAGCTGCCCACGCCAAGCAAGCGCTCAATGCATAGATACTAACACCTCCCAATGCAACGGTTCGACGTCCTAACTTATCAGCCAAGGGGCCTGCAAATAGTTGGCCGACACCCATAGCAAATAAAAACCAAGTAATCGTATCTTGTGCTCGAGCATGTTCCACGTGAAACGCTGTCGATATTTGTGGCAGTGCAGGTAAATAGATATCAATAGCCAGAGGACTAAATAGAACCAGCATTGCCAATAAAGCAACCTGCAGTTTACTAGGGGTTGGAAGCGCGTTAGAAGGCACAAGATTATCCGTATGAGTTAATTTAGCGGCATAATACCCAACTAAAGATATGAACAAAAATGGCATATACTCATTAGCATTATTCCAAATAGGAAACTCACATGAATATAGAGAAACTGTCACGCCTCGATTTAAACCTACTCGTTTGCCTACAGGTGCTGATGGAAGAGCTGAGCGTCACACGTACCGCGCATCGATTGTGTTTGAGCCAATCGGCAGTGAGCAAATCACTAGCCAAGCTTCGTGAGCAGTTTAATGATCCCCTTTTCACGCGAAGCGCTCATGGCCTGCGGCCAACACCGAAGGCGGTTTTTCTCAAGCCTCGACTAGAAACCTTGATCAATCAACTCGAAGTGCTCACTCAGCCTGAGACATTCATTCCCAATAACAGCGACCACAGCTTTCACATCGCTGCCGTTGAGAGTGTTTACCCACTGATTCTTCCGCACTTCTTACCAGCAATATTTCGACAAGCACCTAAGGTCAATATCAACACCCACGCGTGGACCGAGCAAACCTTTAAGAAGCTACAGCTTGGCGAGTTAGATATTGGACTGACCGGCAAAGATATCGACATTAACGATGCACGTTTAACCATGCTGCCGCCAGACGACATCTGCGAGCAAGAGATCTATCGCGATGCACAGATGTGTGTGTTAAGACGCAACCACCCCGCTCTGAATGGTAAATGGGATCTAGAAACCTACCTTGCGCAGCGCCATGTACAAGTAAGATGTGATGGTAACGATCGTTGGTTGCTGGATTACAAACTTGCCGACCTTGGTCAGCAACGTGATATCGCAATTTCAGTTCCAGACTTCAATAGTGCGGCAAGCTTGTGCACCTACACCGACTTTGTTTTTACCGCACCCAGTCATTTCACTTACCTTGTCGCCAAGCAGCTGGACTTAGTGGTTGTGCCTTTACCCATGGAGTTTCCACCGATGGCATACACCCTTTTTTGGCATCGTGATAGAGAAAACGATCCAGCCTTATCTTGGCTGCGGGATATCATTAAAGAAAAAACCCTGCATCTTAGATAAAAATGGCGCACAGCATTTGCAGCAAACGAACAAAAGCGCTAGCTTATTGGCCTAAAGTCCCCTCACATCGCTATCTAGTGTGAGTGTTAACAAGGACCCTAACAATAAGGATAAACACCGATGCACAATATTACTGCTGAACGCGTTGCTGCAGTTCGAGCTTGGCTTGAAGTAAGCAACCTAGATGCTGTTATCATTCCACACGAAGACGAATATCTAGGTGAATACGTTCCAGCTCATAACGAGCGACTTCACTGGTTGACAGGTTTCACTGGCTCTGCTGGTGCAGCCGTTATCACTCGAGAGAACGCTGCCATTTTTGTTGATGGTCGCTACACGGTTCAGGTTCGTAAGCAGGTACCAGCAGAGTTATTTGAGTATCGCCACCTTATTGAAGAACCGGCTTTAGATTGGATCATCGATTCCCTAGCACAAGGCAGCAAAGTCGCATTCGACCCACGCATGCACACAGCAGCTTGGTTGAAAGGTGCGCAAACTAAACTGGCAGAGAAAGTTGAACTAATAACACTATCTTCAAATCCAATTGATGAGCTTTGGTCTGATCGCCCAGAGCCAGTAGTCTCTGATGTTCGCTTAATGGCAACAGATGCCGTAGGCCAATCAAGTGAAAGCAAACGCTCTGAGATTGCTGGCTTACTAAAAGCTAAAAGGGCTGATGCCGCTATTCTTACGGAACTCGATTCAATCTGTTGGTTGCTTAACATTCGTGGTTTGGACGTATCTCGCCTACCTGTTGTGTTATCCAACGCGATCATTCACGCCGATGAAAGCATAGACTTCTTCCTAGACCCTGCTCGTATTCCTGCAGGCTTTGAAGCACACGTCGGTAAGGGTATTCGTGTATCTCACCCATCAGAGCTTGAAGCGCGTCTTCAATCTTTAGAAGGTAAAAATGTATCTGTCGATTCAGGTACGAGTAACGCTTGGTACACGCTGGTTCTACAAAATGCTGGTGCTCATGTTATTGAAGCAGCAGACCCATGCCTAATGCCAAAAGCGACCAAGAATGAAACTGAAATTGCCGGCATGAAAGCGTGTCACATTCGTGATGGTGTTGCGATGGCGAAGTTCCTATCTTGGATTGACGCAGAAGTCGCGCAAGGTAACCTGCACAACGAAGCGGTACTAGCAGACAAAGTACAATCATTCCGCGAGCAAGACCCAACGCTGATGGACCTTAGTTTTGATACAATTTCAGCAGCAGGCGGCAACGCAGCAATGTGTCACTACAACCACGAGAACCAACCTGAACCGGGTCAATTAGAATTAAACACTCTGTACTTAGTCGATTCAGGCGGTCAATATTTAGATGGTACAACCGACATCACCCGTACTATCGCGATCGGCCAACCAAGCAACGAAATGATCCAGCAGTTTACTCTCGCACTGAAAGGTCACATCGGCATTGCACGTGCACGTTTCCCACAGGGTACTCGTGGTTTCCAGCTTGATACCCTAGCGCGTCAGCACTTATGGGCAGAAGGTTTCGACTACGACCACGGCACAGGTCACGGTGTTGGCCACTTCCTAAGTGTTCATGAAGGACCACAAAGCATCTCTAAGAAGCTAATCGACGTACCGCTTGTTGAAGGCATGGTGTTATCCAACGAGCCGGGTTACTACCGTGCTGATGAATTTGGTATTCGTATCGAAAACCTAGAGCTCGTGGTTGAGCTGCCAACTCAAGGTGACTTCTCAGTACTAACGTTTGAGTCACTAACACGCTGCCCTATCGATAAGCGCAACATCAACGTTGATCTACTGACACGACCTGAACTTGCATGGTTGAACGATTACCACCAGAAAGTATGGAACGATGTTAGCCCATTAGTTGAAGGTGATACATTGGAATGGTTACGCCAATCAACCACTCCATTGGCTCACGCTTAACGCTTCACTAAGCTGTTAACTGAACCAAAATGAGCTTGCTAGGTTAATAAGTTAAATAGCAAATAGAAAAACGGCTACCCAAAGGTAGCCGTTTTTATTTGCCTGTATCATTACATCGATGTTTCACGTGGAACATCAACCAATATGTTCGTTAGCCTGAGTAAGCGCTGTGCCAGTCTCGCCACACTGGGTCGAAACCTCTGTAACGAATCATAGCCTCAACAACAGCTGCACTTCTTTCATCACTGATCTCGAATTGCTCGAGTTCTTCTTCATCCGAAGCATAGCCACCTGGTTGCGTTTTTGATGCAGCCGACATACTGGTGATACCTAACGGCAACACATTATCGCGGAACGTCGCTGACTCGCGAGTCGAAAGAGACAACTCAACCTCAGGGTTCAACAAGCGATACGCACAGATAAGTTGCACTAACTGCTTATCACTCATGATCGACTTCGGCTGTAATCCACCACTAGAACTTCCCCCCTCACACGGACGAAGACGTGGAAATGAAATCGAGTAACGCGTTTGCCAGTAAGTACGTTCAAGATAGTCTAAGTGAGCCGCTACGAAAAAGCAGTCCGTTCGCCAATCTTCTAAGCCAATCAAAGCACCAATCCCTATCTTATCAATACCCGCTTTTGCCAAACGATCAGGGGTTTCAAGTCGATATTCAAAATCCATTTTATTGCCACGTAAGTGGTGTTCAGCATAAGTTCTTGGCTGATAAGTCTCTTGATAAACCATCACAGCATCTAAGCCAAGGGTTTTAAGTTCCGCGTAGTCATCTTGATCAAGCGGCTGCACTTCCATCGCAAGATAGTTAAATTGTGCCTTAATATTCGGTAGCACTTCACGGAAGTACTTCATTCCGACCTTGGTTTCATGTTCACCAGTCACCAACAGTACACTATCAAACTTCATCTTTTTGATAGCCGCACTTTCAGCATCGATTTCATCCAAAGTAAGTGTGCGACGCTTAATACGGTTCTCCATTGAGAAGCCGCAATACGTGCACGCGTTAGCGCACAGGTTTGAGAGGTACAATGGAATATACAACGACATTGTATTGCCGAATCGCTTGCGTGTGAGTGCCAATGATTGTTGTGCCATCTGCTCTAAATAAGGTTCTGCTGCCGGAGAGATAAGAGCCTTAAAGTCTTCTAAATTACGTTTAGGCTTACTCAGCGCACGCTCCACATCCGCCGCCGTTTTACTGAAGATGGACATACCAATGTCATCCCAGTTGAGCTGTTTAAATCGATCAACAAACGTCATAGGGACACTACTCGTCTAGAAATGAAGTTAGCGGGCTAGAAGCAACCGCGTGAGATACCTGACCAGCGAGACCTGCGAGGTAAGCCATACGCCCAGCTTCAACGGCCAGTTTAAAGGCAATCGCCATGTCAACGGGTTGTTGAGAAGCCGCAATCGCAGTATTCACTAACACGGCATCCGCGCCCATTTCCATAGCACGAGCAGCATGAGAAGGCGCACCAATCCCCGCGTCAACAATCACAGGGACGTTCGCTTGGTCGATAATGATCTCTAAGAAGTCAGCTGACGCGATTCCTTTATTAGAACCAATCGGTGCACCAAGCGGCATTACAGCAGCACAACCTGCCTCTTCTAGGCGCTTACACAATACAGGGTCGGCATGACAGTAAGGCAATACAACAAAGCCATCTTTAACCAGTTGCTCTGCCGCTTTTAATGTCTCTATTGGGTCTGGCATCAAGTACTTTGGATCTGGGTGAATTTCCAGTTTGAGCCAATTTGTGCCTAGCGCTTCGCGAGCCAAATGTGCAGCAAAGATGGCATCCCTCGCGTTCTTCGCCCCAGAGGTATTGGGTAGCAAGTTCACGCCAGCATCAATGATCGGCTGTAAAATATCATCTTGCTCAGAGCGAATATCAACCCTCTTCAACGCCATGGTGGCAAGTTGAGAACCGGAAGCTTCGATAGCACTCGCCATCAAGTGCTTATTCGCGAACTTACCCGTTCCAGTGAAGAGTCGAGATTGAAACGTTTTATCTGCGATAGTTAACATGGTTAGCCTCCTGCAATGGCTTGGAAAAGAGAGATAGCATCGCCTTCATTGACGACCGTTTGTTGCCACTGACTACGCGGGACAACCGCATTATTGATAGCAAAGACACAACCTAGATCGGGCAATGAGAGCGCTTGGATGATATCCGCTAGAGACGACGATTGTGCAACCTGTTCTGGTTGCTCATTGATAGAGATCGTTATGTTGCTCATTGGGTTTCTTCTTCTAAATAGTTAACTGTAGATGTGCAGCAAACGGGGCATTCAATATCTTGAGTGACACATAAGTTTTGCCAGTTCATCGTCTGACCATCAAACAGTTTGAGCTGATGTGTTGCAACCTGGAACTCGCCAGTACTAATACGTTGAATCGCTGCCAGTGCTTGGAGGTTGCCTATGGTGCCAACAACTGGGCCGATGATGCCGCTATCGCTACAACGTGTCGTTTTCGGATGATGACTGAAGGGGAACAAACAGTGATAACACCCTTTCTGCTTCTGATAATCAAAGACAATAAACTGACCTTTCCAGCCGATTGCAGAACCAGAAATCAAAGGTTTATTACTGCCGAAACATGCTTGGTTAACCTGCTCGCGCGACTCAAAGTTGTCAGTACAATCCAACACCAAATCAGCGAGCATCACCTCAAGCTCAAGTTGGCTTTGAGTCATTCGCTTATTGATGGTTCTGACTTGGCTTCGACCATTAAGCTCACTCAGTTGTTGCTTCAGAGCTTCGACCTTAGGCGAACCTAACTGGCTTTCCTTGAACGCAACTTGTCGTTGAAGGTTGGACGAATCCACACAGTCATCATCAACCAACACGATTTTTCCGACACCGGAAGCCGCAAGATAGAGAGCTGCTGCATTGCCTAAGCCACCACAACCAATGACCAACACATGGCTATCTAATAGATTGCGTTGCCCTTGCTCACCCACTTCAGGCAGTGCGATTTGTCGTTGATAACGAATGAATTCGAAATCACTCAGCATGACTTAGCTCCCGAGTTACCTCATTAGCAGGACCTGTAGAACTGTCAGCCATTAATGCTTCGAAGAACTCAATCACTTGTTTTGGGTCTTCGGCTAACGTAATCGCACGTACAACAGCAAGGCTCGATACCCCACAACTCCACACCTGTGCAGCCGTCGACTGGTCAATTCCACCAATCGCAACCGTCGGATAACCGGTGAGTTCTTCTGTGTATGGGATAGTATCAATCAGCTGCTGATAGAGAGATAAACACACAAGCCCTTGAGGCTTCGATGGCATCTGCTTAGTGGTGGTTGGGAATATATGCCCCAGCGCAATATAGCTTGGGTTGATTTGCACAATACGTAGCAACTCGTAATAGCCATGAGTCGAGAGACCGATCTTAATACCAGCTTGACTCAGTTGAGATAGGTTGGATTCTTCGATGTCCTCTTGCCCCAAATGAACACCAAAAGCATCATGCTTAAGTGCCAATTGCCAATAGTCATTGATAAAAACCTGTGCGTTGTGCTCTCTACCGAGTTCGATAGATCGTGCGATTTGTTGTTCTAAATCGGTTTGCTGCGAGTTCTTAATACGCAATTGAACGGTGTTGATTCCAAGCTTGAGCAGCCTTTCGATCCACTCGACATCATCAACTACTGGGTATAGTCCTAGGCTACTCTTACTCAGTTCAGGAAATGAAAGTGAGGTTCCTTGGTACGCCCAACCAACACTAATATCCAGTCGCTCGTCTTCTAGAACAGGAATAGGAAAGGTTTGGTAGTTTGCAGGCCATGTTCCACGTGAAACATTAGATGCTGAGCGAGCTAAAACCAGTGCATCTTCTAATGGGAACTCCAATGCCAACAAAGTAACTAACCAGGCAAAGTGGCCGTGATTATCTAACGCTTGATGAGCTGGATTTTCACTCTTGATAGCACGATTAGCATCTAGCTGTGACCAGATATCCAATACAGCTGAGTCATCCAAGACAGCGATATAGATGGTATTCGGAGTTTGTACCAAGGCATCGCGGACATCGGCTAGCGCCACTGAATGACTGTAATCAACGATATGATCAAGCTCACTTGAGCGACACTCCGCCAATGAATCAACATCATGAGCAAAGCCAATAGATAACGCCTGCTGATCATCAAGGATAGAGAAGTATTGAGTCGGGCTGACACCCAACTCAACTGCATCGGTTGCCAAGCCTTGTCGCTTAGCAACCAGCAGACAGCTTTGCACCTCTCCCGTTAGCTCAATATTTTGAGGTGGGATAAGAATCTTCACTGTCATTATTCCTCTAATTGAGCTTCTTTTGCGCCTACTGCAAGGTGATAAAGTTCAGAACCAGTATCACGAAACTCTTGTGATTTCTGACGCATCCCTTCCAACGGATTATCTAGCATCTTAATCTCGATAGCCTGATCAGCAGCCACTTGTTCGGTGTCTTTCGCGTACTCTCGAACTTCTTGAGAGATCTTCATTGAGCAGAATTTAGGGCCACACATTGAGCAGAAGTGAGCAACCTTGCCCGACTCTTGCGGTAAGGTTTCATCATGGAAAGACCGCGCCATTTCCGGATCAAGAGCTAGGTTGAATTGGTCTTCCCAACGGAATTCGAAACGTGCCTTTGATAACGCGTTATCTCGGATTTGTGCACCCGGATGTCCTTTAGCCAAGTCTGCAGCGTGTGCAGCCAGCTTGTAAGTAATCAGGCCAGTCTTCACATCTTCTTTGTTTGGTAAGCCTAGATGCTCTTTAGGGGTGACATAACAGAGCATCGCACAGCCGTACCAACCAATCATGGCGGCGCCAATTCCAGAGGTAATGTGGTCATAACCAGGGGCAATATCGGTAGTCAATGGACCTAAAGTATAGAAAGGTGCTTCATGGCAATGCTCTAACTGCTCGTCCATGTTCTCTTTAATTAAGTGCATTGGCACATGTCCAGGACCTTCAATTATCACCTGCACGTCGTATTCCCAAGCAACCTTAGTTAACTCACCCAGCGTACGTAATTCAGAAAATTGAGCTTCATCATTCGCATCCGCAATCGAACCCGGACGTAGACCATCACCCAGTGACAGAGCGACATCGTACTTCGCACAGATCTCACAGATCTCACGGAAGTGAGTATAAAGGAAGCTTTCTTGGTGGTGAGCAAGACACCATTTCGCGATGATAGAACCACCACGAGAGACAATGCCAGTCACACGCTTAGCGGTCATAGGAACGTAACGAAGCAATAAACCTGCGTGGATAGTAAAGTAATCAACCCCCTGCTCTGCTTGTTCAATCAAGGTATCACGCATCACTTCCCAGTTAAGATCTTCTGCAACGCCGTTCACTTTTTCAAGCGCTTGATACATAGGGACCGTACCAATTGGCACAGGGCTATTACGTAGGATCCATTCGCGAGTCTCGTGAATATTACGACCAGTAGACAGGTCCATCACGGTATCGCCACCCCAGCGAGTCGACCAGACTAGCTTCTCAACTTCTTCTTCAATCGAAGAGCTTACTGAAGAGTTACCGATATTGGCGTTCACTTTCACTAAGAAGTTTCGGCCAATAATCATCGGCTCGGATTCAGGGTGGTTGATGTTTGACGGGATAATCGCTCGGCCTTCAGCGACCTCCTTACGCACGAACTCAGGGGTGATTTCTTTGGGCAGGTTTGCACCAAAGTTATGACCAGGATGTTGATGGTTCAGCTGCTCATCAGCAAACTTCTGACGTCCCATGTTCTCACGTATCGCAATGTACTCCATCTCTGGAGTGATAATCCCCTGACGAGCATAGTGCAGCTGAGTGACACATTGGTCTCTAGTCGCGCGACGAATTTTAGGCAGATTACCGTAACGAAGATCGTCTAGAGTTTCATCTTCTAAACGCTCTTTGGTATAAACAGAACTTACATCGTCTAACAGTTCGGTATCACCACGCTCTGCAATCCATTGCTCTCGTAACTTAGGAAGGCCACTGTAAAGGTCAATTTCGTGCGTAGGGTCAGTATAAACACCAGAGGTGTCGTATACATGAATTGGCGCATTAGGTTCGAATACAGGCTCTTTTTTGGTACCACCCACAAGGCTATCTGCTAGTGAAATTTCTCGTACTGGGACTTGAATGTCCTCTCGAGATCCTTGGATGTAAGCTTTTTTTGAATTTGGATAAGGTTGGCAGGTAAGAGAGTCAATGTTTGTTTTTGCACTCAAACGCGCTTGTTTTCGACTTGACGACATAGCAAAATTCCTTGATTTAGTTAGGATAATTGCTTGTCGGACTATGTAGCAAGAGGTGTTGTTCAGCCTATTTATTGTGCAAAATTACACATAAAGCGTATGACTGCTTGAATAAATAGCATCTAAAACTAAAAGTAATTTCTCTTGTTCCCTTCGCAGGTATTAGCCTGATCAGGTTCTACGGATCCCGCAATGCGGTCTCAGCTCGTACTCTAAACAACGTACTAAGCACTCCGACAAGTGTTCTCATCAATCTAGATAAAAATAATGAGAAGTCGGAGTATAGATAAAGAACAACAAAAATGAAACATCAATGACATATCACATTGCTTCATGATTAAAACAATGTGATATGATCCCCGTGAAATCTCTAATTTTTTTTAGTCAGCTTCTTACTTAATCTCTTAATATGTGATGCATTCAAATCTCGGTAAGAGCCTATTTTATTTAGACCATCATGGTCTCGACTATGATCTAATGTTTTAGAAACAGCAACACGCTGAGAAGAGTAAATACCAGTATGCCCACTAAAGTAATAGGCGGTATAGCATGCTAGTGCAAAATATGGCAAATAAGTAGAACCGAACAACTCCACTCCCATGATTGTACAAGCTAATGGTGTATTGGTTGCTGCAGCAAAGACCGCTAAAAAGCCTAACGCAGCAAATAGATCGACTGGAGCGCCCATAACCCAAGCTAAAAAGTTACCGAGTGTAGCCCCAACAAAGAATAAAGGTGTAACCTCTCCCCCCTTATAGCCAGCAGCCAACGTGATCGCTGTTAGCACCAATTTTACTAACCAACTGTACCACTCAGCTCCTCCCGCTGAAAAAGCCGACGTGATACTCACCCCACCTTCTCTACTTGGGTAAACACCAAGACCAATGTAATCATAGTTTCCTAGTAAATGAGTAAGGCCGATAACCACTAAACCACCAGTAACAACTATTAAATATGGGTTCTTCAGCGTTGCAGAGAATAAATCTTTGAAACCATGCGTTAATTCACCAAACAAATACCCAGCTAACCCAAACCCAATAGCAGCAACAATTACTTTTGCCATAAGCAATAAATCGATATCAATAGCATGACCAAATATGGTACTCACTTCCTTATAATCAATAAGGTAATGTGTATGATGTGCCCCCCAAGCAGTAGCAACTACGTTAGCAAGGATAGCAGCAAGTAAAGACGGAATAATGGCATTGAATTTAATTCGACCTATAAATAGAACTTCAAGAGCAAAAATGGCACCAGTGAAAGGAGTCCCGAAAATGGATGAAAATCCAGCCGCAACGCCTGCGATAAGCATCATTCTTCGATCAACATCTGATAGTTTAAATATTTTTGCTAACCAATCTGTCGTCGCACCACCAATCTGAACAGCTGTCCCTTCTCTGCCCGCAGACCCGCCGAACAAATGAGTAATGACAGTAGTAAATAAAACCAAAGGCCCCATACGTACAGGGACTCCATCACCAGCTTGGTGAATCTCATCCATTATAAGGTTATTGCCACCCGCAGAGTTTTTACCCCAATTACGATAACTATAAACAATCAATAAACCTGCAATTGGCAGTAGATAAATAAGCCAGGGGGTATTAATACGACTTTCGGTTGCCTCAGATAGCAACCACAAGAAAAAGGCATTAAATGAACCAACAAGTAGAGCGACAGGTACGATCAATAAAGACCAACGTAACACTTGATACAAGTTTTTAGGGTTTTGGTGGAGAGGGTGTGCCATATACTTCATCTTTTAACATTAGTTAATCAAAAGGATAGACAATCTAGGAGGGAATAATAAAACTTTCAGCCCTACTATAGACAGATCTATCCCGAAATAATCAGTAATACTGATCAAGGACAGCGTTATAGTAGGAATCATTATCTCTAAGTAGAGCGGTTAAGGTGGAAATCCATCACCTGTACTATTATTTTTTGAGTACCGCAAGATGTTACTCTCAGTTGAGAGCAAGGTCAATAGTCGCAAAATATCAAAACGTAAAAGCTCTAGCCTTTCGACTAGAGCCTTAAATATGGCATGAGTGAAGAGGTTCGAACTCCCACACGCGCTGCTTTCGAATCCGCAGCTCTGCCAATGGGAGCTACCCCATAAAACGGTTTTTACTGCTTCAGGTATGAAAAAAGCCCGCTGATTTCTCAGCGGGCTTTTCAATGGTGGTGGAGGGATAGGGATTTGAACCCTAGAACCGCTATTAACGGTTGCCGGTTTTCAAGACCGGTGCTTTCGACCACTCAGCCATCCCTCCAACAAATTGTCGTCAACAGATTTGTGCACTGTTGAGGTTGTTACTTGCTATGCAAATAACGAAGTTTTTTTGTCTTCACTTTTAAAAAGTGAAAATAAATTTGGAGCCTGGCGATGTCCTACTCTCACATGGGGAAGCCCCACACTACCATCGGCGCTATTGTGTTTCACTTCTGAGTTCGGCATGGAATCAGGTGGGTCCACAATGCTATGGTCGCCAAGCAAATTGGGTTAATTGACGCCTACGCGACAATTAATAATTCGGAAAGCTATAATCTAAAAGTTTCTCTTCAAACGCATTCAAGGTCTGTCTTTCTATTGAGTCCACAAAACCCCTTGGGTGTTGTATGGTTAAGCCTCACGGGCAATTAGTACAGGTTAGCTCAATGCCTCGCAGCACTTACACACCCTGCCTATCAACGTCGTAGTCTACGACAACCCTTTAGGACACTTATAGTGCCAGGGAAAACTCATCTCAAGGCTCGCTTCCCGCTTAGATGCTTTCAGCGGTTATCGATTCCGAACTTAGCTACCGGGCAATGCCATTGGCATGACAACCCGAACACCAGAGGTTCGTCCACTCCGGTCCTCTCGTACTAGGAGCAGCCCCTTTCAATTTTCCAACGCCCACGGCAGATAGGGACCGAACTGTCTCACGACGTTCTAAACCCAGCTCGCGTACCACTTTAAATGGCGAACAGCCATACCCTTGGGACCGACTTCAGCCCCAGGATGTGATGAGCCGACATCGAGGTGCCAAACACCGCCGTCGATATGAACTCTTGGGCGGTATCAGCCTGTTATCCCCGGAGTACCTTTTATCCGTTGAGCGATGGCCCTTCCATTCAGAACCACCGGATCACTATGACCTGCTTTCGCACCTGCTCGAATTGTCATTCTCGCAGTCAAGCGGGCTTATGCCATTGCACTAACCACACGATGTCCAACCGTGTTTAGCCCACCTTCGTGCTCCTCCGTTACTCTTTGGGAGGAGACCGCCCCAGTCAAACTACCCACCAGGCACTGTCCGTAATCCCGATTCAGGGACCAACGTTAGAACATCAAAACTACAAGGGTGGTATTTCAAGGACGACTCCACCACATCTAGCGACGCGGTTTCAAAGTCTCCCACCTATCCTACACATGTAGGTTCAATGTTCAGTGCCAAGCTGTAGTAAAGGTTCACGGGGTCTTTCCGTCTAGCCGCGGGTACACTGCATCTTCACAGCGATTTCAATTTCACTGAGTCTCGGGTGGAGACAGCGTGGCCATCATTACGCCATTCGTGCAGGTCGGAACTTACCCGACAAGGAATTTCGCTACCTTAGGACCGTTATAGTTACGGCCGCCGTTTACCGGGGCTTCGATCAAGAGCTTCGACCGAAGTCTAACCCCATCAATTAACCTTCCGGCACCGGGCAGGCGTCACACCGTATACGTCATCTTACGATTTTGCACAGTGCTGTGTTTTTAATAAACAGTTGCAGCCACCTGGTATCTGCGACTCTCGTCTGCTCCATCCGCAAGGGACTTCACTGATAAGAGCGTACCTTCTCCCGAAGTTACGGTACCATTTTGCCTAGTTCCTTCACCCGAGTTCTCTCAAGCGCCTTGGTATTCTCTACCCGACCACCTGTGTCGGTTTGGGGTACGATTCCTTACAATCTGAAGCTTAGAGGCTTTTCCTGGAAGCATGGCATCAATGACTTCACTACCGTAGTAGCTCGACATCGTATCTCAGCGTTAGTAGCGGTCCGGATTTACCTAAACCACCCGCCTACGTACTTGAACCTGGACAACCGTCGCCAGGCCCACCTAGCCTTCTCCGTCCCCCCATCGCAATTGTAAGAAGTACGGGAATATTAACCCGTTTCCCATCGACTACGCCTTTCGGCCTCGCCTTAGGAGTCGACTTACCCTGCCCCGATTAACGTTGGACAGGAACCCTTGGTCTTCCGGCGAGGGAGTTTTTCACTCCCTTTATCGTTACTCATGTCAGCATTCGCACTTCTGATACCTCCAGCAGCCCTTACAGACCACCTTCAACGGCTTACAGAACGCTCCCCTACCCCACGCACCCTAAGGTACGTAGCCGCAGCTTCGGTGTATAGCTTAGCCCCGTTACATCTTCCGCGCAGGCCGACTCGACCAGTGAGCTATTACGCTTTCTTTAAATGATGGCTGCTTCTAAGCCAACATCCTGGCTGTCTGAGCCTTCCCACATCGTTTCCCACTTAGCTATACTTTGGGACCTTAGCTGGCGGTCTGGGTTGTTTCCCTCTCCACGACGGACGTTAGCACCCGCCGTGTGTCTCCCGGATAGTACTTACTGGTATTCGGAGTTTGCAAAGGGTTGGTAAGTCGGGATGACCCCCTAGCCTTAACAGTGCTCTACCCCCAGTAGTATTCGTCCGAGGCGCTACCTAAATAGCTTTCGGGGAGAACCAGCTATCTCCAGGTTTGATTGGCCTTTCACCCCTAGCCACAAGTCATCCGCTAATTTTTCAACATTAGTCGGTTCGGTCCTCCAGTTGATGTTACTCAACCTTCAACCTGCCCATGGCTAGATCACCTGGTTTCGGGTCTAATCCTAGCAACTGTACGCCCAGTTAAGACTCGGTTTCCCTACGGCTCCCCTAAACGGTTAACCTTGCTACTAAAATTAAGTCGCTGACCCATTATACAAAAGGTACGCAGTCACACCACGAAGGTGCTCCTACTGCTTGTACGTACACGGTTTCAGGTTCTATTTCACTCCCCTCACAGGGGTTCTTTTCGCCTTTCCCTCACGGTACTGGTTCACTATCGGTCAGTCAGTAGTATTTAGCCTTGGAGGATGGTCCCCCCATATTCAGACAGGATATCACGTGTCCCGCCCTACTCGTTTTCACTGATTATGATGTGTCGGTTACGGGGCTATCACCCTTTACTGCGAGACTTTCCAGACTCTTCACCTGCATCATTAAAAGCTTAAGGGCTAATCCAATTTCGCTCGCCGCTACTTTCGGAATCTCGGTTGATTTCTCTTCCTCGGGGTACTTAGATGTTTCAGTTCCCCCGGTTTGCCTCCTGTTGCTATGTATTCACAACAGGATACGTACTTATGCACGTGGGTTTCCCCATTCAGGAATCCCAGACTCAAAAGGTTATTACTACCTAATCTGGGCTTATCGCAAGTTATTACGCCTTTCATCGCCTCTGACTGCCAAGGCATCCACCGTGTACGCTTAGTCACTTAACCATACAACCCGAAAGGGTCTTGTGTATGATACAAATTTGCCTTCACTTTTAAAAAGTGAAGACAAAAAGCAACCAAGGTTTTTGGTTGTCATTAAGAAGGGTTAATTCTCAATGACTGTTTGCCGGACTCAATTGTGATTCAAACAAGTTTGAATCGAATACAAGACACTTGAATGTGTTTGTTGTGTTTATCTAATGAAAGATAAACATTGAGAACTTTTAAATTTGATTGAATTACTCGTAAGTAATCAATCAGTCAGCTTTCCAAATTGTTAAAGAGCATGAGATTTTAAGAACCAATGTTCTAAAATTCACATTTTCTAAAGATTCTCACCGTCAAAGACTCCAACCAACAACAAAAGAAGTGGTTTGGATATGATGATAACCAAGAATATTTAGAGAATGGTGGGCGATACCGGGCTCGAACCAGTGACCCCCTGCTTGTAAGGCAGGTGCTCTCCCAACTGAGCTAATCGCCCCAAATTTTATTTCCTTGGGAGGAAATGGTGGGTCGTGCAGGATTCGAACCTGCGACCAATTGATTAAAAGTCAACTGCTCTACCAACTGAGCTAACGACCCAATGGTATCCCGTAGGGGAGTCGAACCCCTGTTACCGCCGTGAAAGGGCGGTGTCCTAGGCCTCTAGACGAACGGGACACTGCTAATTTATCTCCACTTTAAAAGCAGAAACAAACTTCGAAGAACTTGGGAGTTCTTCATCTCTTTGCTTTTCTAAACCTAATCAATCTGTGTGGACACTCATCGTAAGTATCTTCGTATAAGGAGGTGATCCAGCCCCAGGTTCCCCTAGGGCTACCTTGTTACGACTTCACCCCAGTCATGAACCACAAAGTGGTGAGCGTCCTCCCCGAAAGGTTAAACTACCCACTTCTTTTGCAGCCCACTCCCATGGTGTGACGGGCGGTGTGTACAAGGCCCGGGAACGTATTCACCGTGACATTCTGATTCACGATTACTAGCGATTCCGACTTCATGGAGTCGAGTTGCAGACTCCAATCCGGACTACGACGCACTTTTTGGGATTCGCTCACTATCGCTAGCTTGCTGCCCTCTGTATGCGCCATTGTAGCACGTGTGTAGCCCTACTCGTAAGGGCCATGATGACTTGACGTCGTCCCCACCTTCCTCCGGTTTATCACCGGCAGTCTCCCTGGAGTTCCCGACATTACTCGCTGGCAAACAAGGATAAGGGTTGCGCTCGTTGCGGGACTTAACCCAACATTTCACAACACGAGCTGACGACAGCCATGCAGCACCTGTCTCAGAGCTCCCGAAGGCACACCTGTGTCTCCACTGGCTTCTCTGGATGTCAAGAGTAGGTAAGGTTCTTCGCGTTGCATCGAATTAAACCACATGCTCCACCGCTTGTGCGGGCCCCCGTCAATTCATTTGAGTTTTAATCTTGCGACCGTACTCCCCAGGCGGTCTACTTAACGCGTTAGCTCCGAAAGCCACGGCTCAAGGCCACAACCTCCAAGTAGACATCGTTTACGGCGTGGACTACCAGGGTATCTAATCCTGTTTGCTCCCCACGCTTTCGCATCTGAGTGTCAGTATCTGTCCAGGGGGCCGCCTTCGCCACTGGTATTCCTTCAGATCTCTACGCATTTCACCGCTACACCTGAAATTCTACCCCCCTCTACAGTACTCTAGTTCACCAGTTTCAAATGCAGTTCCGAGGTTGAGCCCCGGGCTTTCACATCTGACTTAATGAACCACCTGCATGCGCTTTACGCCCAGTAATTCCGATTAACGCTCGCACCCTCCGTATTACCGCGGCTGCTGGCACGGAGTTAGCCGGTGCTTCTTCTGTTGCTAACGTCAAGAGATAGCGCTATTAACACTACCCCCTTCCTCACAACTGAAAGTACTTTACAACCCGAAGGCCTTCTTCATACACGCGGCATGGCTGCATCAGGCTTGCGCCCATTGTGCAATATTCCCCACTGCTGCCTCCCGTAGGAGTCTGGACCGTGTCTCAGTTCCAGTGTGGCTGATCATCCTCTCAGACCAGCTAGGGATCGTCGCCTTGGTGAGCCATTACCTCACCAACTAGCTAATCCCACCTAGGCATATCTTGACGCGAGAGGCCCGAAGGTCCCCCTCTTTGGCCCGTAGGCATTATGCGGTATTAGCCATCGTTTCCAATGGTTATCCCCCACATCAAGGCAATTTCCTAGGCATTACTCACCCGTCCGCCGCTCGACGCCCATTAACGCACCCGAAGGATTGTTAGTGTCGTTTCCGCTCGACTTGCATGTGTTAGGCCTGCCGCCAGCGTTCAATCTGAGCCATGATCAAACTCTTCAATTTAAGATTTTGTCGACTCAACGAATACTGACTTCAAAACTACAAAAAGTAATTCTAAAGCTATTACCACTCCAACAGAATGGTAATGAATTGACTGTGCCGAATAACTACAAGTAGTTAAACGTATTGGTCACTCAGTTCATTGAAATCAAGTTTGATTCCGAAGAATCTGTTTTATCTAACGATAAAACGTTTTGATATTCATCAACGAGTGCCCACACAGATTGATAGGTTTAAATTGTTAAAGAGCTTTCCTTTTTGAGCTTCGCTCAAATCGGACGGCCATTTTAGCGATTTAAGTTTTAGTGTCAACCACTATTCTCAAAACTTTTTTCAAGCGCTTAGCTTGGCTAATTTGACCCGTTGAATCGTTTGGGTTTCTTACGAAGCCTTCCCGTTTCAACGAGGTCGCATTATAGAGATTTCGATCACACTGGCAAGCCCTTTTTGAAGTTTTTCTTACTTTTTTGATTGTTCGAGCGTTTTTTGTTCAAAACGCTCCATTTTCACTAGTAATCCCCCTAACTAAGGGCTTAAGGTGCCTATATAAAGGAGGATTTATGAGTTCAATACGCAGTTATAAAGGAATATCCCCTCAGATTGGACAGGGTGTCTATATAGATACAAGTTCGGTCCTGGTTGGTGATATCAAAATCGGTGACGACTCTAGCGTGTGGCCTTTGGTTGCAGCTCGAGGAGATGTGAACCACATTCATATTGGAGAGAGAACGAATATCCAAGATGGCAGTGTTTTGCACGTTACCCATAAGAATGCAGAAAGCCCTGGGGGTTATCCTTTATTAATAGGTAATGATGTCACTATCGGACATAAAGTCATGCTGCATGGCTGTACGATTGAAGATCGTGTACTCGTTGGCATGGGAGCTATCGTGTTGGATGGCGTGGTTATCAAACAAGAAGTGATGATTGGTGCTGGTAGCTTGGTGCCGCCTAACAAGGTACTTGAAAGCGGTTATCTCTATGTAGGGAGCCCGGTCAAACAAGCACGCCCATTAAATGATAAAGAGCGTGCCTTTTTACAGAAGTCTGCTGACAACTATGTGCAGAATAAAAACGACTACCTAGATTCGGTGCTTCCAGTTTAAAGTACTTTGATCTGAATCCGATTAGAGGAGTCATACTCCTCTTCTTCTATTAACTCTTCCGCTAACTCTTCAATATCGAAACGTAACTCAGAAAAGATAACTAAAGCTTGATCGCCCTCTTCTATCTCTTTACCTGCCAATCGTGATAATTCTTCAATCGGCATGACACATTCAATCAATGCGCCCGACTGTTGTGCTGGGAAAGTAATTGTTCGGCTCTCTTCATCCCAATCTTGGATATCAGGAAATAGAATTGATTGATTCATTTTTTATAAATACCTCATTACATCTCTAGGTTTTTACGTAATTCTCTTAAAATCTGTTTTGTTCCCGGACGAAGGCCACGCCAAAGCATAAAGCTCTCTGCCGCTTGTCCGACTAACATCCCCAAACCATCATAAGTAGCGTAAACACCATTATCTAATGCCCATTGATTGAATACCGTGGTTCCCGATCCATAAACCATGTCATAAACAGCGCTATTAGAATTGAAAATAACATTAGACACGTCAGGAAGCTGACCTGTTAAACCAGACGAGGTCGAGTTAATGATGACATCAAAGCCTTCATTAACATCACTTAATCCCATTCCTTTGATATTTCCATGTGAAGCAAACATCTCAGCCAATAACTCGGCCTTGGAACGGGTTCGGTTAGCAATCACTAACTGCTGCGGCTTTTGGTCAAGAAGAGGTTGAATCACTCCTCTTGCAGCACCACCAGCGCCAAGCAGAAGAACACGTGCACCTTTTAGCGTAACTTGATGTTGAAGCAAATCTTGAACTAAACCCTCACCATCGGTGTTATCACCAATGATCTCTCCATCATCTAACTTCTTAAGGGTGTTTACGGCACCAGCTAGTTGAGCCCTCTCCGTTAAACGACTGGCAAACTGATAGGCCTCTTCTTTAAAAGGCGCTGTAACGTTACATCCTCGACCACCTTCGCTGAAAAAGGTTTTAGCCGAAGTGATAAATTGACCATGATCGGGTTGCAATGCTGTATAGGTAAGTGGTTGATTGGTTTGGCGAGCAAATAACGTGTGAATGAATGGCGATTTGCTTTGCCCAATAGGGTTACCGAAAACGGCATAACGGTCTACTTGCTGTGTCATATCCTTACCTAACAGAAATAATAAAAAGGGTCATCGATACAGATGACCCTATCACTATCCCTATAAGGAGGGAAGAACTACCAAACTCTAGGCTTTAAGTAGTCACTATAAAGTAGAGCTTCTGGTGAGCCCGCTTGTGGTTCATAACGGTATTCCCAACGAGCCAATGGTGGCATCGACATCAATATCGACTCGGTGCGCCCACCACTTTGCAGACCAAATAAGGTACCACGGTCGTACACTAGGTTGAATTCCACATAGCGACCACGACGGTAAAGTTGGAAGTCACGTTCGCGCTCACCATAAGGCGTTTCTTTACGTCGTTCTACAATTGGTAAGTATGCGGCTGCAAAACCTTCACCGACCGCCTGCATATAAGCAAAACTCTTCTCAAAGCCCCACTCATTCAGATCATCAAAGAACAGGCCACCCACACCGCGTGTTTCCTCTCGGTGGGGGAGATAGAAGTAGTTATCACACCACTCTTTATGTTCTTGATAAACATCATCACCAAACGGCGCACAAAGATCTTTAGCGGTTTGATGCCAAGATTGGCAGTCTTCATCGAAAGGATAAAATGGCGTTAAGTCAAAACCACCACCAAACCACCAAATCGGGGCTTCTCCTTCTTTTTCCGCTATGAAGAATCGAACGTTGGCGTGTGAGGTTGGGATGTATGGGTTTTTAGGGTGGATAACTAATGAGACTCCCATCGCCTCAAACTCACGGCCAGCCAATTCAGGGCGGTGAGCTGTTGCTGAGGCAGGCATTGCCTTACCCGCAACATGCGAGAAGTTAACCCCACCTTGCTCAAAGACCGCCCCGCGGGCCATCACGCGAGTTCGACCACCGCCACCCAGGCGTTCACCCGGCTCACGCTGCCATGCATCTTCTTCAAACAGTGCAGTGCCATCAGCCTGCTCAAGCTGTTGGCAAATCGAATCTTGTAGGCTCAGAAAAAACTGCTTTACGGCTTCTTTATCAATTGCTGACATCTTACTTCCTTCGCAGGGTTTAACCCTGTCTTAATATTTTCGACGTTTTTGCATCTCTAATTTCGCTAGGCTTGTCACGACCGCCCGTCTGACCTTCTAAAATAGCGACCAAATATTGGCCCAGTTGCTGCTGAACTTCTTCCGTCGTCATGCAAGGCGGCTCTCCGGTCAGGTTAGCACTGGTCGAGGTCAGCGGCTTACCGAACTCATTACACATCCTTTGAACCAAAGGGTGATCCGTCACTCGCACCGCGATGGAATCAAATTGACCGCTAACCCAATCCGTGACTTTACTACTGGTTGGCATGATCCAAGTCACCGGACCTGGCCATGTCGCTTTCACTGTAGCCAACTGCGCTTCCGTCAATTGGCTTTCATCAATGTAAGGTAACAGTTGCTCGTAACTCGCAGCAATTAGGATCAACCCTTTCTCGATCGGTCGCTGTTTTAAGTCGAGTAATTTCTTGATGGCATGTGGATTATCGGGATCACAACCGACCCCAAATACGCCTTCGGTCGGGTAAGCAATGACTTCACCTTGTTGTAATGCCTGCAAAGTATGTTGAAAGTTATCCAAGGGTTGCCTCATTAATTCAGTAATCGAACTCGCTAAGTGTACAAATTATCATTCACTGTGACTAAAGCTATTTGTTTATAAAATGTATCAATTAACCAACCAGACTGACGCAAACGTTTTCCTTGATCGATTTTACCCGTATAATGCGCACAAAATATCTAATCACTAATTAAATCGTACCTGAAGGAGTTTGAGATGACTGTCGGTATTATCATGGGATCTAAATCTGATTGGCCAACAATGAAGCGAGCAGCAGAAATGTTGGATCAGTTTGGCGTAGCGTACGAAACAAAAGTGGTTTCTGCTCACCGCACACCTCAGTTGCTTGCAGACTACGCAACCAGTGCGAAAGAGCGCGGTATTAAAGTGATTATTGCTGGTGCTGGCGGCGCTGCTCACCTTCCGGGTATGGCTGCGGCTTTCACCAGCGTACCGGTTCTAGGTGTTCCCGTTCAATCTAAAGCACTAAAAGGCATGGATTCTCTGCTTTCTATCGTGCAAATGCCAAAAGGTATTGCGGTAGGTACTCTAGCTATCGGTGAAGCGGGAGCTGCTAACGCGGGCATCCTAGCGGCTCAAATCATTGGTACATACAATGAAGAAGTGATGGCAAAAGTAGAAGCATTCCGCTCTGAGCAAACAGAAACGGTTCTGGCTAATCCAAACCCTGCTGAGGACTAATTTCCATGCATGTTCTTGTGTTAGGCGCGGGCCAACTTGCTCGCATGATGTCCCTAGCTGGGGCGCCGCTGAATATTGAAATTTCTGCTTTTGATGTTGGCAGTAAAAATATTATTCACCCATTAACGCAAGCGGTTCTAGGCAACGGCTTAGACAATGCGATTGAGCGTGCGGACGTGATTACTGCAGAGTTCGAACATATCCCTCACGATGTACTTGAGGTATGTGAACGCAGCGGTAAGTTCTTACCGACCACAGAAGCCATCAAAGCTGGCGGTGACCGTCGCCTTGAAAAAGCGCTGTTAGACGAAGCGAACGTGAAGAATGCTAAATACTACGTGATTAATTCTCGCGAAGATTTTGACGCCGCGATCGCTCACGTTGGCTTACCAATGGTATTGAAGAGCACACTGGGCGGCTACGATGGCAAGGGCCAGTGGCGCTTAAAGACATTAGATAATGTCGAGTCAACTTGGACAGAAATGGCTGAGTGCATTGCCGCAACAGACAACCAAGCGATTGTGGCTGAAGAGTTTGTCCCATTTGACCGCGAAGTATCACTGGTTGGTGCTCGTGGTATCAATGGCGAGATTCAAGTGTATCCACTGGCTGAGAATGTTCACACCGATGGCGTATTAAGCTTATCAACAGCGATTGACGACATTGAACTGCAAGCGCAAGCGAAAACCATGTTCACCGCCGTTGCAGAACGTTTGAATTACGTTGGCGTACTCGCACTAGAGTTCTTTAATGTTCAGGGTTCACTGCTGGTTAATGAGATCGCACCACGTGTTCATAACTCTGGCCACTGGACACAGCAAGGCGCTGAAACTTGTCAGTTTGAAAACCACCTGCGTGCCGTATGTGGGATGCCTCTCGGCAGCACCAAACTGATTCGCCCAACTGCAATGATCAACATTCTTGGTGAGGATACTCTTCCTGAGGCGATTCTGGCTCAAGGTGGTTGTCATGTTCATTGGTATGGCAAAGAGAAGCGCGCAGGTCGTAAGATGGGTCACATTAACGTGAGTGCTGACTACAACGCAGAGCTGCAAAGAGCGTTATGCTCACTGGCAGACATTCTTGATAAGCAAGCCTACCCAGCTGTGCATGAGTTTGCTGAGCAGATGAAGTAAGTCTACGGTGCTTGATAAATATAGAACGTTTATTGGATATAGAAACGGCGCTCATTGAGCGCCGTTTTTTATTTCTGGTCATTCACTTACTTTGATTAGTATTACTACTGAGATTGAATGTGATGACACTTGCGATCAGCACATTGGGTCTTAGTGCCACTGGCCATTTTCTTCTCCAGCAACAGCGGGAACTGGCACTGTTCACAACGACCTATAACAGGTGGCTGATTAACAGCGAACTTACACTTAGGGTAGTTATCACACGCATAGAAGGTTTTACCATAGCGAGATTTACGCTCAACCAAGTGGCCTCGACCACACTCAGGGCAGGCAACCTGTGGCTGCTCTTCAGGTTGTTCTTTCGGTTGATCCAAAGATTCGATGTGATTACACATTGGGTAACCACTGCAACCAATGAACATCCCAAAGCGACCTTGCCTTAATACCAATTCGTTTTGGCATTTAGGACACGGCACGCCCAGCTCTTTCACCACATGACCATCATTTTGATGAAGAGGCTTGATGTAATCACAGCTCGGATACTGCTTACAGCCTAAAAATGGGCCGTGCTTACCATGGCGAAGCTGAAGCTCCCCACCACACTGTGGACATGGTTCATGCTCTAACGCATGTTCATGTGCTGAAAAAAGCTGATTATCAATCTTACTACTCATGACAAGCCTGTATTAATGCAAGATACCTTGCTCTTTGGTGTACAACAGCTCTTCCATTTGCGTGTAAGCACTTTCATTACCCGGCACATTAAATAGCACCATTAAGATAATCCATTTCAGATCATCCAATTCAAACTCATTGGTATCAAGCCCCATCACACGATCAATCACCATCTCACGAATCTCCGTCGTGAGTACGTTGATCTGCTCAAGGAAGAGTAAAAAACCTCGACACTCCATATTAATACGTGAAATCTCTTTGCTTGTGTAAACACGCATCGAGGTGCTGGAGCACATAGTAATTGCCGCTTGGTTGTCAGTATCTTGCAGGGCCGCAAGATCCTCTAACCAATAGAGGGCCTTATAAATATCCTCTTGGTGAAACCCTGCTCGAAGAAGCTCATCTTCAAGCTCATCTTGATCCACCTGCAATTCTGAATCGCTATGGATATAGGTTTCAAACAAGTACATCAGTATGTCCATCATCCTAGCTTAGCCTCTCACCTTTCGAATATAGCCACCGGAAACTGCAACAACATGCCCAGAGAGCTCAAGCTCTAAAAGCTGCATCATGACCTCATGCACAGGTATATGGGTTCTCTGTGCCAAAATATCAACGGGTGTCGCCTCTAATCCTACGTTAGCGAACAGCTGTGGAAATGGCAATTGTTCATTTTCGCTCTCACTCGACGTCGATTCGAACAAACTGGGCTGCTGATCGATAGACCAGTCTAACAGACTCTTTATTTCAACCAACACATCTTGAGCACTCTGCACCAAACAAGCGCCAGTTTTAATTAAGCTATTGCCTCCGCGACTGGTTGGGCTATGAATCGAACCAGGAAGGGCAAACACTTCGCGGCCTTGCTCCATGGCATAGCGAGCGGTAATCAGAGAACCGCTTTTCTCAGCCGCCTCAACGACGAGAGTCCCCAAAGACAACCCACTGATAATACGGTTACGGCGAGGGAAATGTTCAGGTCGAGGTTTAGCGCTTGGACGGAACTCTGAGATCAGCGCGCCATTCTCACAAATTCTATCCGCTAGATCTCTATGTCGTGCCGGGTAGATGGAATCTAAACCCGCCCCCAATACGGCAAAAGTTTCGCCACCTTTTTCCAGAGCCCCATCATGAGCGTAGCCATCGATACCGAGCGCTAGGCCACTGGTGACAATCAAGCCGTTTTGCACGAACTCTTTGGCAAAAGACTTCGCCGTTTGCAGCCCTTCGAGACTGGCATTACGGCTGCCAACCATCGCGATTTGAGGCTCAATCAGTTTTTCAATATGCCCCTTAACGAAAAGCACGCTTGGTGCAGAGGCTATCTCGTTCAGCAGTTTGGGGTAATGTGAGCAATTCGCGGTAATGATGTGGTGGTTAGGTTGTCTTGCTTGCCACTCTAGGCACGCCTCTACTTCTCTTGGGGCTTGCTCCCTTAGATAGGAAATTTGCTTGGCTGACAAACCAAGCGCTTGCAGCTGTTGGCTGGAGTAGCCAACAATATTCGATGGGGAATCAACACTCAATAGACGAGAAAGACGCTTACCCCCAAGTTGCGGAACAAAGCTCAGGGAGAGCCAAGCGATCAGCGGTTGCTCATTCACTCGGAGTCCTTAACCTCTTCCGTCAAAGCAAGATCCAAAGGCGATACCGCCAGAATGTCATTGCTAACCGGCTTAGAGCTTTGAGTGATCAACGCCAAGCTAAAATACTGGTAAGGGCGAATAACCATCAAACTTCCGAGTGAGGTACTTGGCAATTGCACCTTATCGCTCGCTGCTGATTCTTTATAGCTGTATTCACCTTGCTTACCAAACACCACCGCCCCGCTCTCGCTAAGGGTGAACATAGAACCCTGGCGAAGGTTGTCCTGTGAGCCTTTATTGATAACGACCACCTGGTTCTTTGCGCTGTATTGGCTACCATCTAATGAACCCAAGATATTGGCAAACTGCCCCGCAGCACTAGGCGCAGGGTTAAAGGTGGTTGAGAGCTTCACCTGATCAACACCAAGCTCTGGCAGCACAAGATCGTTAAGCAGCACCTCTTGCAGTTGAGTCTCTATCTGTAAGCTACTGAACTCAGTGTCCACTTCTTTTAGGCTCGCCGTGGCGACCAAACGTAATGAGGTCATACTCGCTTGAGGTTGCTGTCGTTGGTAAGTTTCGACGGCGCGGTAGATGCCCCACTTTTGATGTTGTTGGTTGCCCGAGATAAACAACCGGTCTTCACCCGATAAGAAGCGTTTGCCATCACTGGTTCCTAACACGCGTTGAGCCGATTGAATATCTTGCAGTTCAACCAAGCGATCAGATTGTAAATACGGCAAAACCAACCCCTCATTGAGGGTAGGTACTGCTTTCTTCTTCGACACGCGAATCTTTGGGCTCAGCTTAATGACGGGGATGAGGCTCAATACTGGCTCACCATTAACCCACACCAAAGACAACTTATCTCCGGGATAAATCAGATGTGGGTTTTCTATCTCAGGATTGACTTGCCATAACCTAGGCCACAACCATGGGCTATCGAGATACATGGCTGAAATATCCCATAAGGTATCGCCCTTAACCACCGCATAAGTTTGAGGCGCATCCTGTTTAATGGTTAAAGGTTGCCCACTATTTTCAGCCATAACGGCAAACGAAAGCGAGGCACAAATAAGAGAAAAAGTGGAAGAAAAATAACGCATGACCTCGGTTCCTTGGTCTGAATATATGACATCTGATTGGATAATTACCTTCAGGATGCTGTCATTTGACCTCTAAAATGTCTAGAATTGAGCCAACAAGGTTTAAGCTGTTTCGGCACAGTTCAATATTTCGAGTGTATATGTCTGTATTACAAGTATTAACATTACCTGATGATCGTCTACGTACCGTGGCGAAACCGGTAAAAGAAGTGACCCCTGAGATTCAAAAGTTCGTTGATGACATGATTGAAACCATGTACGACGAAGAAGGTATCGGCCTTGCGGCGACGCAAGTCGATTTCCACCAACGCATCGTTGTTATTGATATTTCAGAAACGCGTGATGAACCTATGGTTCTGATCAATCCTGAAATTACTGAAAAACGTGGCGAAGATGGTATCGAAGAAGGTTGCCTCTCTGTACCTGGCGCACGAGCTCTAGTCCCTCGTGCAGCAGAAGTCACAGTTAAAGCACTAGACCGTGAAGGTAACGAATTCACATTCGACGCTGATGATCTACTGGCGATATGCGTTCAGCACGAGCTTGACCACTTAGAAGGCAAGTTGTTTGTTGATTACCTATCACCATTAAAACGCAAGCGTATTCAAGATAAGCTCGCGAAGATTAAACGTTTCAACGAAAAACAAGAGCAATAATCGTTGCTATTACTCAATTAAGAAGGAAGCCTACCTTGAGTCAGTCTTTAAGAATTGTCTTCGCAGGTACTCCGGATTTCGCCGCCCGTCACTTGGCGGCGTTGTTGTCTTCGGAACATGACGTTGTTGCTGTTTACACGCAGCCAGATCGTCCTGCCGGCCGCGGTAAAAAACTGACGGCGAGCCCAGTAAAAAACATCGCACTTGAAAACAATATTCCGGTTTACCAACCAGAAAACTTCAAGTCAGATGAGGCTAAGCAAGAGCTAGCTGAATTGAACGCTGACATCATGGTTGTTGTCGCTTACGGCTTATTGCTTCCGCAGGTTGTATTAGATACGCCTCGCTTGGGTTGTATCAACGTACATGGCTCCATCCTACCGCGCTGGCGTGGTGCAGCTCCGATTCAACGCTCTATTTGGGCGGGTGATAAGGAGACCGGCGTAACGATCATGCAGATGGATATCGGCCTAGATACTGGCGATATGCTCAGCATCGCAACGCTGCCTATCGAAGCGACAGATACCAGCGCGTCAATGTACGAAAAGTTGGCAGGCCTTGGCCCTGATGCGCTTGTGGATTGTTTAGCAGATATCGCGTCTGGTAAAGCCATTGCAGAGAAGCAAGACGATGAGCTTGCTAACTACGCGAAGAAGCTAAGCAAAGAAGAAGCGCGTATCAACTGGAATGATGAAGCTGCGCATATTGAGCGCTGCGTTCGTGCCTTCACCCCATGGCCAATGAGCCACTTTGAAGCCGCTGAGAACAGCATTAAAGTATGGCAAAGCCGTGTGGCAGAGCAAACTTCTGATAAGCCTGCAGGTACCATTCTGCAAGCGGATAAAACGGGTATCTATGTAGCAACAGGACAAGGCGTAATTGTTCTTGAACAGCTACAGGTTCCAGGTAAAAAAGCCATGTCAGTTCAAGATATCTTGAACTCACGTGCAAGCTGGTTTGAAGTTGGAACTCAACTGTCTTAACCGCTTTAGAGCGGCTATAACGCCGCTTAGAAAACCTTTACGAGGGCAGAGATGCCCTCATGTATTCAAATAAAAATTCGGTATCCCTCATGAATGTTCGCGCTGCTGCTGCAAATGTCCTATTCCAAGTTGTCGATAAAGGCCACTCTCTTTCACACGCTCTCCCTGCGGCTCAAAAAACGATCCGCCCGCGAGACCATGCACTACTGCAAGAGATTTGCTACGGCGCACTTCGTTACCTGCCTCGTTTAGAGTCAATCGCTAACGAATTGATGGAAAACCCGTTAAAAGGTAAAAAGCGTGTATTCCACCACCTAATTTTGGTGGGCATTTATCAACTGAGCTTTATGCGTATCCCTTCGCACGCTGCCGTTGCTGAAACCGTTGAGGGCACGAAAACCCTGCGAGGTCCGAGCCTGAGTGGCTTGATCAACGCTGTACTACGTAGCTACCTGCGCGACCAAGAAGAACTCGACGAAAAAGCGGTTAGCCACAATGCGGGCAAATACGGCCACCCAAGCTGGATTCTTAAAATGCTTCAAGAGAGCTACCCAGATCAATGGGAGCAATTGGTCGAAGCAAACAACAGCAAAGCACCAATGTGGCTGCGCGTAAACCGCCAACACCACACGCGTGACGAGTATGTTGAACTGCTTAAAAACGAAAACATTGAATACACTCTGCACCCTGAAGCGGCGGATGCCATAAAATTAGCTTCACCTTGTGATGTGACGTTACTTCCAGGCTTCGACAAAGGCTGGGTATCAGTACAAGACGCAGCCGCTCAGCTTGCCGTTGACTACCTCACACCAAAAGAGGGTGAGTTAATCCTCGACTGTTGTGCCGCGCCAGGCGGTAAAACGGCCCACATTCTAGAACATACTCAAGACACTGAAGTGGTTGCAATTGACAGTGACATTAAGCGCCTAGACCGCGTTTACGATAACCTTGAACGCCTGCAATTACGTGCTGATGTAATCTGTGGCGATGCTCGCTACCCTGAAGAGTGGTGGACAGGCAGTCAGTTTGACCGCATCCTACTTGATGCGCCATGCTCAGCGACCGGTGTTATTCGCCGTCACCCTGATATTAAGTGGTTGCGCCGTGCATCTGATATCGATGCACTAGCAGAGCTACAAAGTGAAATCATGGACGCCATGTGGCGCCAGCTAAAAGAAGGTGGCACCATGGTTTATGCGACATGCTCTATCACGCCGCAAGAAAACGTACTGCAAGTGAAAGCATTCCTTGGGCGTACTGAGAACGCAACGCTTGTTGGGTCTGATATCGAAAATCCGGGGCGTCAAATACTGCCTGGTGAAGAAGATATGGATGGCTTCTACTACGCAGTGCTAGTAAAACAGGCATAACAACTAACAGCGGCTAAGAATGTATTTCTTAGCCGCTGTTGCTTCTAGTGCATTATCAAAACAAGTGATATCACTAGAATTACCACGGTAAAGAAAAGAGACAGGCTATGAAGATCATTATCCTAGGTGCAGGCCAAGTTGGCGGTACCCTTGCTGAAAACCTAGTGGGTGAAAACAACGACATCACCATTGTCGACCGAAATGCCGACCGATTGCGTGAGCTTCAGGACAAATACGACCTTAGGGTTGTCAACGGCTATGCCAGCCACCCAAACACACTCCGTGAAGCGGGCGCGCAAGATGCCGACATGTTGGTAGCCGTAACCAACATGGACGAAACCAACATGGCCGCATGTCAGGTTGCCTTCTCTCTGTTTAATACACCGAACCGTATTGCCCGTATTCGTTCTCCTCAATACCTGGAAGAGAAAGAAGCGCTCTTCAAGTCAGGCGCGATTCCAGTCGATCACCTAATCGCACCGGAAGAGCTAGTCACCAGCTACATCGAGCGCCTGATTCAATATCCAGGTGCACTGCAGGTTGTGAGTTTTGCTGAACAAAAAGTGAGCCTAGTTGCAGTAAAAGCCTACTACGGTGGTCCACTCGTCGGTAACGCCCTATCGGCTTTGCGTGAGCACATGCCGCACATTGATACTCGTGTTGCCGCGATCTTCCGCCAAGGTCGCCCGATTCGCCCACAAGGAACAACCATCATTGAAGCCGACGATGAAGTATTCTTCGTCGCAGCAAGTAACCACATCCGCTCAGTCATGAGTGAGCTGCAACGCTTAGAGAAACCGTACCGCCGTATCATGATTGTCGGTGGTGGTAACATTGGTGCAAGCTTGGCAAAACGCCTTGAGCAGAGCTACAGCATCAAGCTTATCGAGCGCAGTTACACACGTGCCGAGAAACTGTCTGAAGAATTAGAAAACACCATCGTATTCTGTGGCGACGCAGCAGACCAAGAGCTACTCACCGAAGAGAACATCGATCAAGTGGACGTGTTCATTGCCCTAACCAATGAAGATGAAACCAACATCATGTCAGCAATGCTGGCGAAGCGAATGGGTGCCAAGAAAGTCATGGTACTGATTCAGCGTGGTGCTTACGTCGACCTAGTACAAGGAGGGGTCATTGATATTGCAATCTCTCCACAACAAGCGACGATCTCTGCGCTGCTGACTCACGTTCGTCGAGCGGATATTGTAAACGTATCATCCCTTCGTCGCGGCGCGGCTGAAGCAATCGAAGCCATTGCTCATGGTGACGAAACCACATCCAAAGTGGTTGGCCGAGCAATTAGCGACATCAAGCTACCGCCAGGCACCACCATTGGTGCGATTGTTCGCGGGGAAGAGGTACTGATTGCGCATGATAGAACCGTCATTGAACAAGATGACCATGTAGTGATGTTCCTTGTAGATAAGAAATACGTGCCTGATGTTGAGTCTCTTTTCCAACCTAGCCCTTTCTTCTTGTAATCTTCTAATGAGAACTGCGCTCCAGCATAACGCTGTGGTCTGCTAAAACTATGGTCTATTGAAGCTATGGTCAACTTTCGTCCAATATTATTAGTGATAGGGTTGGTATTATCAAAACTCGCCCTTTTCATGTACATCCCAACATTGGTTGCCTTCTTTACCGGTACCGATGGTTTTCTCGAATTTGGTCAATCGGTAGTGATCACGCACCTCGTGGCGTTCATCTGCTTGAATTTGGGTCGCTCTGCTAAGTTTCGATTAGGGGTGCGAGACATGTTCTTGATCACCTCTCTGGTCTGGACCATTGCCAGTGCCTTTGCCGCACTCCCTTTTGTGTTCATTAACCACATCAGCTTCACTGACGCCTACTTTGAGACCATGTCTGGTATCACCACGACCGGTTCCACCGTGCTCAGTGGCTTAGACAGCATGGCACCAAGCATTCTATTATGGCGTTCCATATTGCAGTGGTTAGGTGGCATTGGCTTTATCGTGATGGCGGTAGCGGTGCTGCCTATGCTTAACGTCGGCGGGATGCGCCTGTTCCAAACAGAATCCTCCGATTGGTCAGATAAAAGCAGCCCACGAGCGAAAACGGTCGCCAAGAATATCGTGGCGGTTTATCTCGTTCTGACTGGCCTATGCTGGGTAAGTTACGTATTGGCAGGCATGAGCGCCTTTGACGCGATCAATCACGCCTTTACCACGTTATCAACGGGTGGTTACTCAACTTCAGATGGCTCAATGAACCACTTCTCAAACAGCGCTCATTGGGTGGGGACTGTATTCATGTTCCTTGGTGGCCTGCCGTTCTTACTGTTTGTTAGTGCCCTACGCGGTAGAAAACTCTCGATACTCTACAAAGACGCACAAGTGAGAGGTTTCACGTACCTATTCTTAGTCACTAGCGCCGTAATCTCCACATGGTTAGTGACAAGAGATGGCTATAACGTCATGGATGCTTTGCGTGTCTCAATGTTTAACATTGTATCAATCGTAACGACAACCGGCTTTGGCTTAGAAGATTTTACCGCGTGGGGGGCACTGCCGAGTACACTGTTTGCGTTTTTAATGATGGCAGGGGCCTGCTCAGGTTCAACCTCGGGCGGCATTAAAATATTCCGTTTCCAAATTGCGATGACCATGCTTCACAAGCAGTTAATGAAGTTAATTCACCCATCAGGAGTATTTGTTCAACGCTACAATCAACGGCCAGTAAACGACGATATCGTACGATCTATAGTGGCTTTTGGTTTGATGTTCTTCATCACGATCATCTTAATTTCAGGCGCGCTGAGTGCCATGGGGTTGGATCCTTTAACCAGTATATCTGGTGCGATTACAGCCGTTGCCAATGTGGGTCCAGGCATGGGTAGCGTCATTGGTCCAACGGGTAACTTTGCTCCACTGCCAGACACCGCAAAGTGGCTATTAAGTTTGGGTATGCTGATGGGACGACTCGAAATACTTACGTTAATCGTTCTCTTTTTTCCAGCCTTTTGGCGAAGTTAGTTGCGCAAAAACTTAAGGATACCGAGATGAAATCATACTTACTTATTGCCAGCACACTGCTGAGCAGTTCAGCGTTCGCCAACCAGATAGTGACTCTGCAAAATGGAAAACAGATACAGCTGAACGATGATTTTACTTGGCAATATGTGGCGCCACAGCCAGCGGAAGAAGATATAACAACATCAGAGATTACTCAGCCTGTTATAGCCGTGCCTGTTGTGCCAGCCCCGGTTGCGACTAACGTGCGCGGCACAACAATGGTTGTTGATAGCCAAAAGCCAAGCCTGCAGCTATCTCAATCAGGGGTTGATGTGGTACTAGGCGCTAGCCACTATGAGGATGGTGAATTGATCATCCCTACAGCTATCACCAACCAAGGCTCTCAGGCGGTTATCTTAGTCTCTTTGCAATTAGACGTGTACTCACCGAGTGGCGAACGATTAACAGAGCAAACGGTAACCGTTTGGAAATCGATTAAGCGGATGGCTGACACCTACCTTCGACCTAAAACGAATGCCGAAGGTACCTCGATCAAGCTAGCAGTAGAACAGCACCCTAAGTACCAAATCAAAGCAGAAATCGTTGAAGTGCTGACTCGTTAAACCGGAGTTACGTACAAGTAAATTGCCAAGAAATGGCAAGCGCAACCCGCTAATACAAACAAATGCCAAATGGCATGATTGTATGGGATACGTTTTGCCACATAGAAAATTACACCTAAAGAGTAGATCACACCTCCGAGTGCTAACAAGACTAAGCCGCCCATCTCGATGTTCATCGCCAGTTGGTACACCACGATCAACGACAACCAACCCATAGCTAAATACGTCACTAATGACAAACGCTTAAATCGGTAGACGAAGAAAATCTTCATGATGATACCCACCAGCGCGATACTCCAGATCACCGCCATCAAACCCATCGCAAGTGGTGTTCTTAAACTCACCAATAGAAATGGTGTATAGCTGCCAGCAATCAGCAAATAAATGGCACAGTGGTCAAGGGTTTTGAGTAAACGCTTGGTCTTTTCTGTCGTGATCGAATGGTACAGTGTCGAAGCAAGGAAGAGCAGGATAATACTGCTGCCGTAAACCGTCATACTGGCAACGGTCAATAGGTCAGCTTGGGAATCAAAGGCGCGAACCAGCAACAAAATCAAGCCAATCACGCCGAGCAAGACGCCCAAGCCATGGGTTATCGCATTCGCGCGTTCTTCGATGTCGCTGTATTCGCTGGCAGATGACGCAGACATGAGTATCCTACTAGAGTAAATGTTCAATTGACCCAGTATTACACATTAAGCTTACACGTGTAAGCTTAAATTTATATCACATCAATGATGCGTGCTGAGACTAGGCTCGCTACAACTCAATAGCCAAAGAGTTGGATTAAAGGTGATAGGACTAAGAGGCATTATCTAAGTATTCAAGTACCCGCTTGCCTGCCTCTTCTGGTGAGATATCCAATGGCACACTCAATTGACGCTGTAGCTGACCCATTCCGAGTAAGCTCGCCAACATGCCTTTTGCACCGTCGCGATTACGGTCTATCTCAAACCACAACTTCAGCTCGGTATCATCTCGATGAGCCACTACTTCCAGCTCACGCCAACGGCCATGATAAGGGCCAGTCGTAGGCACAAATTCGAACTCTTGGACAAACGGCAACTCAAAGCCTTCTACCGCTTCACACTCAACTTGGCGAATGCGTAAACCTTGAGCTTCGAGTTCGTTAAAAATGCCATCGAGCAACGCATCAGGGCGAACCGTCAGAATATCCTTGTCTGATGGATCAATTGACATGGCAATATCTAAACCGGTTTCAAGCCACACCTTTGAGTCACCAATCGTAATTGGAGTGTTCAACGGCACATCAAATTCGCACTCAAAATTACGGCTTTCTCCAGGCTGAATCACAAAGGCGTACGGCAGACTCCATTTTGCTAAAGAGTATGTCTGGTGCATTCGGCGTGTTTGACCGCCCTCCTGCCTTTGTGAATTCGTCGTAATTTCTTTGATGTAACGACAACACAAATTGAGATCGATATTATCTATCTCCTGCGGTTGAGCGCCACCATACACATGCACAATAATGCTCGCCTTTTGCCCTGGATAAAGCACTTCCTGTTGCAATACAGAATCCACCTTGGCAGATCCAATACAAAAACTTGCTAGCGTTTTCTTTAAGAACGACATATGCACCTCCTTTAAAGCATCATCTTAAGCCTGATAGTGGTTCAAACTCAAATATACTGCTCACACTATTTTAGCTCTAATATCGTATATTTATCACTCAGGCATCGATCGATAAGTTAGATAGTGATAATCTAAGTTTTGATATGCATGCATATCATTATCCTGATTTATTATTCGGATTGGCGAAAGCCAGAGGAGTGACGCTTCAAGTCATTGGGGTAGATCTCATAGTAAATCAGGCCATTAGATTGGCAATGGATATGCCTGACCGTTAGGTAACTTAATGCGCCCAACAACAGTCAGGTTCTCGCACACCAACCGCAGTGCGATGCGTCGTCGTAGTGGCTTTGCTGCCGCTCCAACGGCTAAGAAATTGGCTCCAACAATGACTTTAGTTGAGAAGACTGCTTTATTAGCACCGACTGCAACCAAAGTAATTAAAGCCGCTTAACAAAAAGCGCAGTTTTTACTGCGCTTTTTTCTTGCACAATTCCCGAATTGAAATGTGTTTACACATTGGTATTCCCGACCTGATTTGATACCTTAGCCACAAATCATTATAAAATTTGTGGAGAAATAAAGTATGAAGTGTCACCGCATTGAAGAACTGCTTGAACTGATGGAGCCTGAATGGCAGAAAGATCAAGAGCTTAACCTATTAGAGTTTATCATTAAGCTGTCAAAAGAAGCGGGCTACCAAGGCAAGCTTGAAGAACTGACTGACGATGTTCTTATCTACCACCTAAAAATGCGCAACAGCGAAAAAGATGAAATGATCCCAGGTCTAAAAAAAGACCAAGAAGATGATTTCAAAACCGCGATTCTAAAAGCGCGTGGCCTTCTTTAATCGCTAAAACGCATTAAAGCTCGATTGCCCATAATATAGCTCAACTCTAAAAAGCGACCTCTTGGTCGCTTTTTTGTTTCTATTCGCTATTTTTTTATAACAACTGTTGCGACTTTTGTTGTTAAAGGTTGATAGCGTTAAAGAAATGAGAACAAATTTATCGTTATAATTACCCGTTATAAGAATCGTCTAAAATAATAAGAACGAGTGCTACAACGCTGCACCAAGATCTATTTCTGTTGGCCCTCCTAACCATATGTTCAAGCCATGTCGTCATGCCCGATTTAACAGGGAAAACAGCCACAAAAAGGATAATTCATGAGTCAGGATAAAATCGATATCAAAGATGTGACGCCTAAAACCTTTAATCCTAAAACACATAAAGGTAATGGCGATCGATTTAACCCAAGTAACCGAATCTATGTTCGAGAAAGCAAAGGTAAATTCCAACAACTGCGTCGCTATGGCGGTTGGTTCTTACTTTTACTTTTTGCGCTTATTCCATGGATTCCATTTGGTGAACGGCAAGCGATCTTACTCGATATCGGTAACCAGCAGTTCAACTTCTTTGGCACCACGCTCTACCCACAAGATCTTACCCTACTCGCGATCGTATTCATGATTGCCGCATTCGGCCTGTTTTTTATCACCACCTTTTTAGGCCGAGTTTGGTGTGGTTACCTTTGCCCACAAACCGTATGGACCTTCATGTACATCTGGTTCGAAGAGAAACTAGAAGGGGCAGCAAACAAACGAAGAAAACAAGACTCGGGCAAACTGACGAGTTATTTAATCCTCAGAAAAACCCTCAAACACATTGCATGGTGGGTGATAGCTATCGCGACGGGCTTAACCTTTGTTGGTTACTTTATCCCAATCAAAGAGTTAGTGGTTGGCTTCTTTACCTTTAACTTGCCTTTCTGGCCGGTATTCTGGGTACTGTTCTTTGCAGGATGTACTTATGCGAATGCGGGGTGGATGCGTTCAATCGTTTGCCTACACATGTGCCCTTACGCTCGCTTTCAATCTGCCATGTTTGATAAAGACACCTTTATCGTCGGTTACGATACCAAGCGAGGTGAAAGCCGAGGGCCTCGCTCCCGTAAAGCCGATCCCAAGACACTGGGTCTTGGTGACTGTATTGACTGCAATCTGTGTGTACAAGTGTGCCCTACCGGAATCGATATCCGTGACGGCCTGCAATACGAGTGCATTAACTGTGGCGCCTGTATTGATGCCTGTGACAACACCATGGAACGCATGGGCTACGACAAAGGCCTGATCAGCTACACGACTGAGCACAGGCTTGAAGGACACTCAACGAAGGTTATGCGTCCTAAATTGCTTGGCTATGGAACGATATTAATCATTATGCTCGGCTTGTTCTTCGCTCAAATTGCGAGTGTTGATCCAGCAGGACTGAGCGTACTGCGAGATAGAAATCAACTGTTCAGAGTCAATAATCAAGGACTCGTTGAAAACACCTACACCCTAAAAGTGATCAACAAAACCCAGCAAGAGCAAGAATATAAGCTTGACGTGAGTGGGCTTCCAGAATCAACCTGGTACGGTAAGCAAACCATCACCGTTGACCCTGGCGAGGTTTTAAACTTACCGATCAGTTTAGGGGTCGACCCAGAAAAACTGAGCTCACCCGTTTCGACAATTCAGTTTATACTCTCGGATAATGAAGAGTTTACGATGGAAGTCGAAAGCCGCTTTATTAAGCAGCTCTGATACCAATCACCTTAGTGTTTGGTATAACACCCCAACAAATGGAAAAAGGCTCAGCAATGAGCCTTTTTTATTCTATGACGATGCAAGCCTTTAACTTTGATAAACTGACCCCTGACTTCATGTGGTACGCACTGGAGAGTATTGGGGTGCGCGCTGAATCCGGGCTTCTCGCTCTTAACAGCTACGAAAACCGGGTGTATCAATTCACCGATGAAGACCGCAAACGCTACGTCGTTAAATTTTATCGCCCACAGCGTTGGAACAAAGCGCAAATCCAAGAAGAACACGACTTCGCATTAGAACTGATAGAACAGGAGATGCCCATTGCGCCGCCAATGCGCGTGAACGGTGCAACCCTGCATGAATATCAAGGCTATCTGTTTACGCTGTTTGAAAGCGTTGGCGGTCGACAGTATGAAGTCGATAATCTGGATCAGCTAGAAGGCGTAGGACGTTTCCTCGGCCGAATTCATAAGGCGAGCGCTGGAAGAACATTTCAACATCGCCCAACCATCTGTCTTGACGAGTATTTGTATCAACCACGTCAGATATTAGAAAACTCTCAATTCATCCCGACACATCTAGAAAACGCCTTCTTTAATGACATCGACCTTCTAATCAAAGAGATCGAGAGCCAGTGGCCAACCAACACTGAAAACATTCGACTGCATGGTGACTGCCACCCAGGTAATATCTTGTGGCGCGATGGACCAATGTTCGTCGATCTTGATGATTCGCGTAACGGCCCTGCAATACAAGATCTGTGGATGCTGCTAAACGGTGAACGCCAAGACAAGCTGATGCAACTGGATATCTTGTTAGAGAGTTATCAGGAGTTTTGTGACTTTAATCCATCACAACTGAAACTAATCGAACCTCTACGCGGTCTACGTATGGTGCACTACATGGCATGGCTAGCGAAAAGATGGCACGATCCTGCTTTTCCTTTGGCCTTCCCTTGGTTTAATGATCCTAAGTATTGGGAGCAACAAGTACTTGCTTGTAAAGAGCAAATTGCTACCCTGCAAGAACCACCACTTTCGTTAATGCCTCAGTGGTAACAATAACCGCAACATACAACTAGATAAAAATTCAAACATAATGGAGATTGAATAAATGAAAAAGCTCTTCGCATTTTTCTCATTGATCATGTTAAGCCTTTCAGCGCATGCTGCGAAATTTAACGAAGGTGAACACTATAAAGTCCTCGATCTGGAAGCGTCAAAGCACCCAGTCGTGACGGAGTTTTTCTCTTTTTACTGCCCGCACTGTAATAGCTTTGAACCTATCATCCAGCAGTTAAAACAGCAGTTACCTAAAGACGCTAAGCTACAAAAAAATCATGTTTCATTCATGGGCGGTAATATGGGATTACCGATGAGCAAAGCTTACGCGACCATGATTGCACTAAAAGTTGAAGACAAAATGATACCGGTGATGTTTAACCGTATCCACAATATGAACAAACCTCCACGAGATGAGAAAGAGCTTCGTCAAATTTTCCTAGACGAAGGTATCGATGCCAAAAAATTCGATGCTGCATATAATGGCTTTGCGGTAGATTCAATGGTTCGTCGCTTCGACAAAGCATTCAAAGATAGCGGTCTTTCAGGCGTTCCATCTGTTGTTGTCAATAACCATTACTTGGTTAATGCACAAAGTATCAACAGTCTAGATGAATATTTTGAGTTGGTTAACTTCCTATTGAAAAAATAATCTCTTAATTAAGGAAGCTTCGGCTTCCTTTTTATTGATTCAAAAATCAGAATAAAGAAAAACCAACAAGGGAACAGATCGCTTCACTCTCATTAATCGCCATTCTAAGAATCGGTGGGCAAGGAGCCCTAAAATGAAAATAAAAATAAAAATTACACTGCTCGCAATCAGCACGGCGGCTTCACCAGCCTTTGCTAAACTTGCGGACGAACAAGGTTTTAGTGGTGAAATATCTATCAATACTGGGGTAACCTCTTCCACCTCAAATTTTAATCCCAACGCTGATAGCACCCTCTTATCCAATACACAAAAAGCCTCTTCAGAGAGAACATTTATTGTCGCACCTTTAGGCACAGTGGCTTACACCTTCGGTGAGAAACTAAACCATCAGGTCTATACAGGGACTGCTCGTGACGACGTGGCAACCGGTACTGTCGTGCTAGAGGTTGGCTATAAATATCAACGAGAGTCAGGCATGATCATCGACGCTTCCGTTCTGCCAACCATCATGTCAGGAGAAACTTGGGCCGATCCATACAATACGGCATCACCTCGCACGAAAACCGATGAAACGGGTAATGCCTTTCGTTTGAAGCTCAGTAGTATTGCGGGCTCCGCTTTCTCGTTAGACATGGCCTATGCGACCAAAGATGTCGACAAGGATGATATTCAAGAGCAAGAGCTCAAACGAGATGCAAATACTCTCTATTTGAAAGGTCAATACCGCCTGCCACTAAGTCGTACCATGATGCTTATCCCATCGATCATCTACCAAACAAGAGCTGCCGACGGTAAAGCTGAGTCTTACGACCAATTCGGTGGTGAGGTAAGCTTGTTTGGTGGCTTGGGTCGTCATCAGTACGCATTGACGGCAGGATACAACCAACGATATTACGATGCCCGCAACCCAATTTATGATAAGAAACGCAACGACGACAACATCAACCTATTCGCCGCCTATGAGTATGACCAATTCATGAACTGGGAAAACTGGTCGTTTGTCTCTCTTGCCGGTTACGGCACCAGCGAATCAAATATAACCTTCTACGATGAATCACAATACCTCGTTTCAGTCGGCCTGAACTACAAGTTCTGATCACGAGCAGCATCTCGCTCACAACAGTAAAAGCCTGCATAATGCAGGCTTCTTTCCACTACACAGCCTGAGCCGTAAGTTGCTTCAATAATCTATCCATCGCTCGGTAGCCAAGCGCTTCCGATAAGTGTTTTTTTTCAATCTGTTGATTGCCATCAAGGTCAGCAATCGTCCGAGCAACTTTAATAATTCGATGATAAGCACGAATCGACAATCCCAGTCGATGCAGTGCCGTTTCTAGGAACTCAGCATCTTCGCGTTTTAATGGACAATACTTTTCAATTTCTCGACTACCAAGCAATGCATTCGACTTATGGTTTCGAGACAACATCAACTCACGAGCCTGCTTTACCCTCTGTTGAACCTCATGGGTGGTTTCTCCACGATCACCGCCCTCAGCTAGCATCCCTTTGGGTAATAAGGGGATCTCCAAAGACATATCAAAACGGTCAAGCAATGGGCCAGACAACCGATTGAGGTAACGTAAAATGATCTGTGGATTAGCACGCGCCTGATTCCCTTCGTAGTATCCCGTAGGGCTCGGGTTCAGTGCCCCTATTAACTGAAATCGAGCTGGAAAACGCGTCTTACCTGCCGCACGTGAAATAATGATCTCACCAGATTCCAAAGGTTCTCGCAGTGAATCAAGCACCTTACGTTCAAACTCGGGCATCTCATCAAGAAACAGCAGACCATTGTGTGCCAAAGAGATCTCTCCAGGGCGAGGGATTGACCCTCCCCCCACTAATGCCGCCATCGAACTCGAATGATGAGGAGCTCGAAAAGGTCTTTGTTTCCAGTTGTATTGATTGATCTCTTGTTGCGTTAACGAAGCAACGGAGGCCGTTTCCATTGCCTCTTCGTTGCTCATCTCAGGCAATAAATCACGCAATCGTGAAGCTAACATCGTCTTGCCAGTTCCGGGGGGGCCGAGAAAGAGTAAATTATGGTTACCGGCCGCCGCTATTTCTACACGTCTAGCGTCACCTAGTTTTTTACTAAAAGTATTATAAATACTGCCAGACAAGGCTTACAAAGAGATAACACAAAAAAGTGTTACTTATGCATACTTTATATGTACTGATTTGAGGTTTTATGGAAAATCGTTACCTAAACGGAGGGATTTGAGTATTGAGCGATCACATCAGAAAAACCCATTGAATATCAAACATTATATGGAGCACACAATCTAGACAGGTTGCTCTATATTGGTTGTGCCTATCTCTAAGCTATCTCACTTAGCCGTCATACTTTACTGATAAATATTTGGTTTGGCCTACCTTTTCTTATCAGTTTGGTGAGAATTTAGTATGCTGGGAGCTTATCACTTTCCAATTAGTGGCAAGCTGCTTTTGCTACACCAAAGCCAATTCAAGCATCGTATTGTCGTATATACTATAAATGGTTCAAAGAAGGCAGCTACAACTGATGAATTGATAGGGGTTCTAGTACTAACATAAACGTGTCATAACCCCACTATGTGAATAGAATAGGTTTTAAGCAGCAATGAAAGTAAAAATTGAGAAGACTAGTGATGGTGAAGCTTTGCAATAGGGTGTTTACCGCCAGCTTACAGAGAAGTCCATGTAATGCTCGAGTTAATGTTAAAAACACCAATTTGAGTACCACATGGACTGTTTAGTTCCCTATCATGCGACAGAGCCGCTTTAAATTCAGGAGAGTGGTTTCTACGTTTTCTAGTCATAATCTGTTCCAATGTTTCTGGGTACTATCACAACAGATCAATCACTTAAAGTCATGTCCGAAAATTGGGGGCCACTTCTCCGATCTCACGTTAAACTAAATCAACGGCTCAACATGTGACTAATTTGTATAGATACCAATGCTCAGAACCCCAGGTTACTCACTGTCTTTATCCATCATTTCTGAGTGCTCTAACCAAAGAGCGTTGATGATACCGAATGCACAAGCAAGTAGTACACCTAGAATCCATGCGAAATACCACATAGTAATAGCTCCTTAGTATAGTGAGTTTTTGTTTTCTTCGATGAACTGGTCATCCAAGCGGCCAAACATCTTGTAGTAAGTCCAAGACGTGTAAGCTAGGATGATTGGAACCATAACAAACGCTACGCCTGTCATTAGGTTCAAAGTCAGTTCAGATGAAGTTGCATCCCACATTGTCAGACTTTGGCTTGGCATTAGGTCTGAAGGCATTACGAATGGGAACATTGCGATACCAGCAGTAAAGATAACACCAGCGTTACCAAGGCTTGACGTTAGGAACGCGATACCACACTTCTCTAGGCGAGATGCCAATACAGCTAGAAGCGGCATAGCAACACCTAGTACAGGTGCAGCCCATAGTAGTGGGTAAGCTTCGAAGTTGTTCATCCACGCACCAGCTTCACGGATAACCTCTTTGTTTAGAGGGTTAGAAGCCGCTGCAGTGTCGATACCACCTACGATAACGTAGCCTTCGATGCTTTGGATCCAGAAACCAGCAACCACAAATGCAACCACTGTTAGTAGACCAGTAAGCTGAGCTACGTTACGAGCACGAGTATGTACTTCGCCAGTTGTCTTCATTTGAAGCCAAGTTGCACCTTGCATCAGGATCATGAACAAGCTTACTAGACCACATAGCAGAGCAAATGGGTTTAGTAGACCAAAGAATGAACCGTGGTACGTTGGCATTAGGAATTCATTCAACTGGAATGGAACACCTTGTAGAAGGTTACCAAACGCTACACCAAAGATGATTGGTGGAACGAAACCACTGATTGAGATACAGATATCCCAAGTGTCACGCCATTTTTTATCTTCAATCTTTGAACGGTAATCAAGACCGATTGGACGTAGCCAAAGTGCCGCTAGAGTTAGGATCATCGCTAGGTAGAAACCAGAGAACGATGTCGCGTAAACCAAAGGCCATGCTGCGAACAATGCACCACCAGCAGTGATAAGCCATACTTGGTTACCATCCCAGTGAGGTGCGATCGAGTTAATCATTACACGACGTTGCGTGTCGTTTTTACCGATAATAGGTACAAGTGCGCCCACACCCATATCGAAACCGTCAGTAATTGCAAAGCCAACTAGTAGAACACCGATCAGTACCCACCAGATGGATCGCAAGATTTCGTAATCAAACACCTTTTTGTCTCCTTGTCTTACGCTTCTATTTGGCGACTAACTTTGTCTTCAACAGAGTCAGCGTTTTGCTCGAAGTGGTAGCGACCAGTTTTCAGGCTGCTTGGACCTTTACGAGCGAATTTCACCATTAGGTATGCTTCTGCAATTAGGAATGTGGTGTATAGTGCTAGGATTGCAAATAGTGAAGTCCAGATTTCACTTGTTGTCAGTGCTGAAGCAGCAACGTGTACCGGTAGGATTTCATTTACAGCCCACGGTTGACGACCATACTCAGAAACGAACCAACCTGCTTCGATAGCAATCCATGGAAGTGGAATACTGAACAATGCAGCTTTAAGAATCCATGGTTTCTGTTCGATCTTCTGACGACATGTTTGGATGAATGACGCACCAAATCCGAATAGCATGATGAAGCCACACGCAACCATGATACGGAGCGACCAGAATAGCGGCCATACTGTTGGGATTGAATCATCCGCAGCGGCTTGGATTTGGTCTTCAGTCGCGTCAACAACCTTGTCTGTGTAACGTTTTAGAAGTAGACCGTAACCTAGGTCACCTTTCACTTCGTCAAATGCAGTCATGTTTGCTTCAGACTTGTCGCCTGCACGCAGTTTTTCAAGCAATTCGTATGCGTATATACCGGTACGGATACGGTCAACGTGCTCTTCACGTAAGTCATGTAGACCTGTTACTTTCTCGTCAAATGAACGTGTCGCGATGATACCCATTATGTAAGGGATCTTAATTACGTAATTGGTGTTCATTGTTTCTTGGTTCGGTAAACCAAACAAGGAGAGAGCCGCTGGTGCTGGCTCTGTGTGCCATTCAGCTTCTACTGCTGCTAACTTCACTTTTTGAACTTCACCAAGTTCGTAACCAGATTCATCTCCTAGCACGATAGTAAACAAGATTGCTGCCATACCGAAAGAAGCTGCGATAGCGAACGAACGACGAGCGAACGCCACATCACGGCCTTTTAATAAGTAGTAAGAACTAATACCTAGAACGAACATTGCACCACACGTGTAACCAGACGCGACTGTGTGTACAAATTTAACTTGCGCTACAGGGTTTAGTACAACGTCTGCGAAGCTCATCATTTCCATACGCATAGATTCAAAGTTGAACTCAGCGCCAACTGGGTTTTGCATCCAGCCGTTCGCAATAAGAATCCAAAGTGCAGAGAAGTTAGAACCCAGAGCAACCAACCAGGTTACAGCTAAGTGTTGATGTTTTGATAAACGATCCCATCCGAAGAAGAATAGGCCAACAAAAGTTGACTCAAGGAAGAAAGCAACCAGTGCTTCGATCGCCAGTGGGGCACCGAAGATGTCACCTACATAGTGGGAGTAGTATGACCAGTTCGTACCAAACTGGAACTCCATGGTAAGACCAGTAGCCACACCCAGTGCAAAGTTAATACCGAACAGCTTACCCCAGAACTTGGTCATGTCCTTGTAGATTTGCTTGTTCGTCAATACGTACATCGATTCCATAATGGCCAAAAGAAAGACCATACCGAGAGTCAATGGTACGAATAGGAAGTGATACATCGCTGTCAGTGCAAACTGAAACCGCGACAGATCAACTACGTCAATCATGGTAACTCCTATGTGTCTGCTGAATGACACTCTCTACATGTTGCAATTTATATGCAAGTGTTATTTACACTTGAAAAATATTGAATTATCACAACGCTTTTTTGCAAAAATACGCTTTGTTGGTTGATTGGATCCTGCCGAAAATATAGGTTTAATCCATCCGACACGAGCCTGAACTATCCACCTATTTCAAACTCATTTCTCTCTTGGAATAGAGTCAAAACCCCCATTGTGATATTGTTAAAGAGCTTGCTATTCAGCCTCGCCATCGCTCTAGAGCGACCGCACCACCAACCTTCGGAAGCATGAATGGTATAGTTACCATGAAGTAATAAAATGCTAGCTCCCAGCCTCCTCCCGGCAAAATCCACGTATAACCGACAGAGAAGTGACCACCAACGATTTGAGCAACAACTAGGTAAGATGCAGACATAAACGCACCGAATCTTGAGAATACTCCCAGACCAAGTGAAATAGCGGTTGCAAACTCAACAATACCGCCCAATACAATTAGAGCATTTGCTGTTGAATCGGTAAGAGGGTGACCAACCACCAAATTACCAAATCCATTCGCAAAGAATCCAACTAAACCAGCATCATGAGATGATACGAATAGCTTTTCCGTACAGTGCGTCAACCAGTTCAAACCGATAAAAATGCGGATCATGCTAAGTGCAGTTTCAGTCGAACCTTCAACCAGATATGTCTTTCTAAAAACAATGAATGCCTGTAGCAACAACGGTATATATGTTACTGCTGCAACCCAACCAATTGCAGTCCAATCATGTTGATCGGCGTTTCGAACTACAATCGTGTTGAAAAACAGCGGGATTAAAAATGATAGTGTTAAATTGTTCCTAAAAACATAAGCTGCTACGGGGACCAACAATGCAGCAGCAACAGTGGCTATCATTGACCAAGTTCCGTCATACAACTCAGCGTTGAACACCGCACTGGCCAAAGTAATTAGACCAGTAATGACGACTATCATAGAATAGTTTTTTCTTTCCATTTCTTTCTCCTATACAACTACCGCATGCGCATGTAGCTGACCTTTTTGTTGTATTACGTTATTTTACTCATGATATTAATTAGAGATTTCTTATCATCATCACTTAAGTTAGAGAACTGTTCTGACATCACATCAAAAAATATTGGATGGATTTTTTGCACAAGCTCCAAACCAGATTTAGTTAATGCTACTTTTACACTTCTCTTATCACGAATATCATGTCGTCTTTTGGTCAGTCCTTTTGACTCAAGTCTATCAACGCGATTAGATAGTGCGCCCGATGAGGGTAAAAGTGTTCTCTCTTTTAATTCTTTTGCAGTAAGCTCATGCTTACCTCCGGATCTGTATAATGTTGCAATAACGTCGAACTCTGAGGTATTTAGACCGTAAGATTTGCAAAAATTACAACGAGTATTAATTATGTTATTAGAAAATAAGACAAATTGAGTATTCAACTTAACATCAATATCAGATAAATTTGGATTGATATCCATCCACTCTCTAAATATTTCTTTGTCTTTACCATTATTTTTCATGCACACCTCAGTTATGACGCTATATGTATTTTAAAACTAGCAATTGGAACTTAGTTACTGCTAACTGAAACATCAAAGTCGAGAAGATGACGATGCCAGTTGAGATGACACAAAAGTCTACCAAAAAGATTGGTAAATACTTAATGGTTTTCTTAATTAATGTTAATGGATTCAGTGGCATATCACCCAACTCTTCGACCGTTTGGTGATTTAGTTCCCACTTTAGTTAATGACATTTGCCACACGCTTAAATCGCGACAGCGAAAGGCGCCAGCACAACTCAATAGGTAATATTTCCACATTCGATAAAAGCGTTCGTCATAATCGATTTGTTTTGTCGTCCATGCCTTATGAAAATTTTCATACCAAGCACAAAGAGTCAGGTCATAGCTCTGACCTATATTGTGCAAGTCTTCCATGTTAAAGGCAGGTTCCATTGCAATAGAGAGCTGCGCCAATGATGGAATTTCACCATTAGGGAATATGTACTTATGAATCCAAGGATCATTTGTTGTTGTTGACTCAAAAGAACCGATGGTATGAAGCAAAAAAATTGCATCATCTTTCATGAGTTTATTTGCGCATTTGAAAAAATCAGAATAATTTGATGAACCAACATGCTCTAGCATCCCAACTGAAACTATTCGGTCATATTTTTCATATGGTTCATATAGTCGATAGTCTTTAAGGATAAAGTTTACTGGAACATTTTTTTCATCTACTAGGAGAGAACCAAGCTTTGCTTGCTCTTCGGATAGTGTCAATCCATCACAAGTTACACCATATTTTTCAGCAGCATAGATCATAAAACTGCCCCATCCACAGCCGATATCTAGAATTCGCATCCCCGGTTTTAGGTCTAACTTTTTGCAAATTAAATCAAGCTTTGCCTCTTGTGCATCATCTAGATTATCTGAGTTATCCCAGTATGCACACGTATATGTCATACGTTTATCTAACATTGCTTTGTATAAATCATTGCCAATATCATAATGAAATTGAACGTTTTTCTTTGATAAAGATGTTCCTTGAGGATTAAAGAATTTTTTTACTTTGCTTTTTCCGATGTGCGCTCCAAGAACTAATTTTTTCTTTAGATCTAATTTCTTATCGATTTTAGAAGCAAGTACTCTAGAGATCATTTCAGCAATGTCATCACAATCCCACATTTTATCCATGTAAGACTCGCCAAAACCAAGAGAGCCATCTGTTAGCACTCGGTTAAATACGGCAGTGTCATGGATTTGAATGTCCCAAGGTCTATTGCCGTTAATTTTTATGTCTGCAACAGCAAGCATTTCTTCAAACATAGCGTACTCACCCTCTTTCATTTCTATTTCTCCAAAAGAATTAAATTGAGCAAAGACTTTACTACTCAAGAAGGTTTATGTAAAGTATATTTACGTAAACATTAATTGAGAATTGAAATGAAAATACTTTTGGCGATATTGGCGCCATTGTTATGGGGAACTACTTATGCAGTTTTGACAACTTTTTTTAAAGGATGGTCTCCTTTTGCGTTAGCAGTTTGGCGAGCGCTTCCAGCAGGAGTTATTTTACTAGCATTAAGACCGACTCTGCCTACAAAGCAAGAATTGCCTTGGTTGTTATTGATTGGGTTGCTAAATATAGCGCTCTTCTTTGGTCTTCTTTTTGCTGCTGCTCTTTACCTACCTAGTACTCTGGTAGGCGTTGGAATGATAGCGCTTCCTGTCATTGGCATTGTTGTTATGGCAGCCGCTCACAAGGTACATCCATCAAAAGTTCAATTTATTTCATCTGCAATTCTTATTGTTGCGGCTTCATATTTATTCTTAACCTCATCAACATCTATTAGCTTGATTTCAGTAATTTTGCTTATCGGCTCGATGACTGCACTTATTGCAGGCAGCATTGTAACTAAACATGTAATGAAGACCATAAATTGGTATAAATTATTGACGTGGAAGCTTTTATTTGGTGGGGTAATTCTTCTTCCAATTGCATATTGGGATGTGAATTTAAGAGGAATTAATTATGTTTCAGCTATTCCTTCATCTCTTCATCAATGGGAAGCAATGGCGTGGTTAGTTATTGGTTTAACTTGTATCGCATATGGGGCTTACGTATTCACAATTCCATTGATAACCACTACAGAGTTAAGTTTTTTTGGAACTATCAATCCAATTCTAGCAATGGTTCTAGGAGCAACCGTAATGGGAGAACAATTCAGCACAACTCAAATTACGGTAATGATGTGTATGATCGTGTCAAATTTAGCAGCTCAAACATACGAAAGCCTGAAAAAACGCCAACCAGAAGCAGTAATAATCGAATATTAGCAAACCCAATAATCATTTTCGTAATTCGAACATGGAAATTGAAAATAGACGTCTAGATGTAGAAATGCCTACAAAACATATTGTATTTTTCGTGGCAAGCTTGCGTTAGTTAGCCATGAGTAAACCTTAAGATTGGAGCTATCATGACTAAGCACCTGTTCACTTCTGAGTCGGTATCAGAAGGTCATCCAGATAAAATCGCAGACCAAATCTCTGACGCAGTTCTTGACACAATTATTGAGCAAGACCCAAAAGCACGCGTGGCTTGTGAAACTTACGTAAAAACCGGTATGGTTATGGTTGGTGGTGAAGTAACGACTTCTGCATGGGTTGATATCGAAGAAATCACTCGTGAAACAGTTCGTGAAATCGGCTACGTTCACTCTGACATGGGCTTTGATGCGAACTCGTGTGCGGTTCTAAACACCATCGGTAAGCAGTCTCCAGACATCAACCAAGGTGTTGATAAGGCAGACCCTAAAGAGCAAGGCGCAGGCGACCAAGGCATCATGTTTGGTTACGCTACAAACGAAACTGAAATTCTAATGCCAGCTCCAATTACTTACTCTCACCGCCTTGTTCAAAAACAAGCTGAAGTTCGTAAGAGTGGTAAACTAGATTTTCTTCGCCCAGATGCGAAATCTCAAGTAACTTTCCAATACGACCAAGGTAAGATTGTTGGTATCGATGCTGTTGTTCTTTCAACTCAACACTGTGATTCAGTAACAACACCTGACCTACGTGAAGCGGTAATGGAAGAGATCATCAAGCCAGTATTACCTTCAGAGTGGATCACTAAAGATACCAACTTCTTCATCAACCCAACCGGTCGTTTCGTTATTGGTGGTCCAATGGGTGACTGTGGTCTAACTGGTCGTAAAATCATCGTAGATACTTACGGTGGCGCAGCTCGTCACGGTGGTGGTGCGTTCTCTGGTAAAGATCCATCGAAAGTAGACCGCAGTGCAGCTTACGCAGCACGTTACGTAGCGAAAAACATCGTAGCTGCTGGCATGGCTGACCGTTGTGAAATCCAACTTTCATACGCTATCGGTGTTGCTGACCCAACATCTATCATGGTTGAAACGTTCGGTACTGAGAAAGTATCACATGAAATTATCATTGATGCGGTTCGTCAAAACTTCGACCTACGTCCATACGGTCTACAAGAAATGCTTAACCTGCTTCAACCTATCTACAAGCGGACGGCAGCATACGGTCACTTCGGTCGCGAAGAGTTCCCATGGGAAGCAACGGATAAAGCAGCTATCCTACGCGATTTCGCTGACATCAAATAACCGAGTCATGCAAGAATCGATAAAGCCCTCGCCTCTGGTAGAGGGCCTTATTATCTGAGTCCAGTTAGTGATGAAGCAGCGGCCAAAGCCTTTCTAAAATAAGGCGGTAGCTCAAACGGCTTACCAGAGGAAGCGGTGATAGATGACAATGAAAAACAACACTGCTATCGATGAATGAAACAGAAAATTCGACAAGTGCTGGGGCTACACACCTCCAACTATATTTGTGACAGAACCCGCGGCGGCTATAAGCGTGGGGCCTATAAAAGCAAACCTAGCTTAATTAAAGTTGCAACACGCGTGGAGCAAACTACAAAGACGTATGGCGGGCAGTTGAAGCAATGTCGTCAGGAATTAGAAGACTACAGCGGCTGGCTCTTTTAGCCCCCTAATACGTTAAGGGGAATGAATAGAAATGATGACCAATACGTGTAAGTATTGGAGGTTACAATCAGGAGATATGTAATGCCTTTATTAGACAGTTTTACCGTAGACCACACACGTATGCATGCTCCAGCAGTTCGTGTGGCTAAAACGATGCAAACTCCAAAGGGAGATACCATCACAGTATTTGACTTACGTTTTACGGCACCGAACAAAGACATCCTTTCTGAGAAGGGAATTCACACGTTAGAGCACTTGTACGCTGGCTTTATGCGCAACCACTTAAGCGGTGATAGCGTTGAGATCATCGATATCTCACCAATGGGTTGCCGTACTGGTTTCTACATGAGTTTGATTGGTACGCCTTCAGAGCAGCAAGTGGCGGATGCTTGGGTTGCAGCAATGGAAGACATATTGAAAGTAGAAAGTCAAAACAAGATCCCTGAGCTGAATGAATACCAATGTGGTACAGCAGCAATGCACTCTTTAGATGAGGCAAAGCAAATCGCGAAAAACATTCTAGAAGCGGGCGTTGCAGTCAATAAGAATGATGATTTGGCACTGCCAGAATCTATGCTGAAAGAGTTGCGTATTGACTAAATTAGGCTCTGTCGCATGATAGGGAACTAAACAGTCCATGGGCTTTGTTGCGTAATTCGATGGAACTAAATCAGAAAGTTACGATCTGATCGGCTAAATCAGCTAATCTTCGTTGCCTTATGCCGAAACCTCGTTATAAAACAACTAACTGGAAACAGTACAACAAAGCCCTAATAAACCGTGGTTCACTTACTTTCTGGATTGATGAGGAAGCGATAGCCGAGTGGAAGCAAAACAAACAAGGCAAGCGTGGTAGACCTCGCCGATTCAGCGACTTAGCCATTACTACCGCACTGATGGTGAAACGCGTTTTCTCTCTGCCATTGAGAGCGCTGCAAGGTTTTCTAGACTCAGTATTGAAGCTGGCTAACATCCCGCTTGTTTGCCCGCACTATACCTGTATAAGCCGCCGAGCTAAGGAAGTTGAGGTTTCATTTAAAACCAAAACCAGAGGAACAATACAACATCTGGCCATTGATGCCACTGGCCTCAAGGTTTATGGCGAAGGTGAATGGAAGGTCAAGAAGCATGGTACTGATGGGAAGCGCAGAGTCTGGCGTAAGCTGCACATCGCAGTAGATACAAACACCCACGAAATAGTCGCAGCAGAGCTGAGTTTATCTAACGTAACCGATGCCGAAGTGCTCCCAAACTTGCTAAAGCAGACACGTCGTAAAATCATTGAGATATCAGGTGATGGCGCTTATGACACAAGGGGTTGCTATGATGCTATACGGATCAAGCGAGCGGTTCCACTCATCCCGCCACGAGAAGGGGCGGCATTCTGGGAACGTGGGCATCCTCGTAATTTAGCGGTAGGTTGTCAGAAGCTATACGGCTCCAACAGGACTTGGAAAAAGCAGTATGGCTATCATAAACGCTCGCTGTCAGAGACAGCAATGCATCGAGTGAAACAGCTGTTGGGTGGGAAACTCAGTCTCCGAAATTACAACGCTCAGGTTGGTGAGACTTACGCCATGATCAAAGCTCTGAACAAGCTTACAGGACTTGGTATGCCTGAAACTCAGTATATCGTTTAAAAATCAAGCGTGATGGAACGGGCATGTCTTCTCTCTGAATTAAGCAACAAAGCCTCACACAATCTACATATTTACCATTGATAATGAGAAATATCACATAAATACAATCACTTCAGGCCTAACTTATTCACGCAACATTTCAATTCCGTGAGCATATCGAGCTCTATCATTGGATGAATACTTCTCAGGCAACAGTACAACCCTACACCCACACAAAGCCTATGAGTAGCGCGCACGAAGAGAAAGTAGTAGTACATAACGGGGTATGAAGCCCAATGAAACGTACACGCTTAATTCTCGAAGTTATTCCTATTTAAATTCAAAACTAGGGGGATGTTGTTATAGCCTTTACCTAAAATAGTCACTTCACTGCGCATTAAAGCTTCCCATACTTTTCTTTATATTCTAGTAGTAACTCAGATGCATTCTCGTATCTGACTCTCATATCATCATACATGCTGTACAAGGCGTTAATGTGTGATAGTAAGGCAGATACGTCATCACCTTTAGCCGACTTACTCAACTGTGATATAGCCTTCTGCTGCTTCTTATTCTGCTCTGTTAGCTTCTTATTTTTATAGGATAAATCTCTATTATCCCATTGTTTTTTTTGAACTTGCCCCGCAGTGTCAATTTTTGCCAATAGTTTAGGATAGTTATTGGCAATGTTAGAGCGTTGGCAGCCTAGATATCTCGCGATGGCATTAGCATTTATTTTTCTATCTTCACTGATAAAAAGGGCTAAAGCCTGCTCGATTTTTTCCTCTGATACTTTACCCATTATAAACCTCTTTTGTTCCATTACCTTCTATATCAGATATAGCCTTATCAGCTGATGCTAGCGTCCTTTTCAAGACACTTAAGAAGGTTTGGTATCTATCAGCTAAGCCAGCATCCATGATTCGGCTAATGCCTCGCTCGGCGCTGTTTTTGGTTGCCGTCCAAAATGGTAAGTGCCTTCTAGTCGCAAAATATGTATAACAATAAATACAGCTATCAGGAACGGCCACATTGTGCATTTTACAGCTAGAACCTGCTGCACAATAACCATGAGGTAAACCAAGGATTCCATCACTGTTTTTTGTCGCCAAGGCAATTAGCTCTTGAATACTCTCTATATGTTCGTGATGGTCTGTCGAGAATATAATTCCTGATTGTCCTTTGTTTAATTTATTGACGATGTTTTTCAGCCGTTTGCCACCGCCGCCACCTATTTCACCTTTTATAGCGCTTTCAACAATATCGGTAATTACTTCCTCTGTTAAAAGAGCATCAAATCCCTCGATAATATTTTTTAAATCATCAATCGCCTCAAAACCACGTTGAGCATAAACAAATGTGACCATCTCGCTCATATGCTTAAACTGTTGGGATATATGATGGATATCGCCTAATTTATTGGCAATAATGAACCACGCAAAACTATGCCTCAACATATGAGGCGTAACTCTGAAAATATCTCCTACTTTATATTCAACTCCTCTCATACCAGAGTTTGCACTTACTGATTTATAGTTGCATTTGTATTTTTTTAAAAACTCAATATCAGACTCTGTTACTTCAACTTCAATTAAATCTAACGCTACAGCAGTCGAGCCTTGCCCAGAAGTATCAGTTTTAATTGGTTTGGTTGGTTTAGGAAACCAGAGGTTTCCTTTTTGTGATGCGTAGTTAAATGCGAAGAGATAATTATTTTCAAGAGCTTCTTCAAATAGCTCCTCGTTCCTTTCACTAATTTTTGAAGGATAGTATTCTAGAATTAGCTTAATTCTATCATAATAGACAGTATTAACGTCACTTAGTAATTTCATAGCGTCATACACTTGTTTACAGGATACCCAATCAAGAACAACATCCTCATTGGTATATTTCCTCAATGTTGACTCAATGAAATATTTCACCTTCCCATTTTCTCTTTTACACTTATGAGCGTTGTTTTTTGTTGCTTTGCCTTCCGATACCCTAAACCCTGTAAGAGCTAGCAACATAGTAAATGCATAAGGAGTTATTCTTCTTATCTTATCCCTTAGCCCCCTATATTCAACAACTTCATCTTTACTCAGCATTCTAGGTAATATACTTAAAACATTCTGGTTCACATTTGGGTTTCTTAGTGCATAAGCTTCAAAATTGACATTAACTTTTTTTCCTAGGGTGATAAACCGCTTTATATCCTTTTTATTTTCAAATAATTTACTACATTCAGAAATTATTTTTTTCTGAATCATCGGTGGAACTAATGGGTGTTTCAGTCGGTTGACAGTATCAGCTTTAGTTCGTTTGGCTTTAGTGTTAGCCTCAATAACTTCCTTTGAAAACTCTTGATTTATGAAGTTCAGCTCAAGCAATACGGTCAAGGAGTCCTTAACCACACCAACTGTTGACGGACCATGCTCCTGCCGATAGTTAATATAAGATGAAACAACATCATTAAACTTCAACTTTGGTAATTCACCTAATTCATGAAATGATTCATAACCTCTGGAGTTAAGATACTTTGAGAGTCTTATCAATTCTTTTATTATTCTTGAAGATGTACTGAACCTTTTTGTGGCACCTCCTAGTTTAGTACCACGCTTAGCTATTAAGATAAAAATCGTTTTTACTTCAAACTCGAATATAGGAAGCGTCTCTATTACGAGTCTTTTTTCAGTTTTATTTGGTCTAAATTTATTACCTTTAAAATTGTAAGCTTCGCCGCTCAACTGTGATTCGTAGACAGTAAAATCAGGTATTTTATTGATTTCTTTCAATGTTAGCCTATTAATTTTATAGCTTCCATCTAGCTCTTGAGACACTAGCTTATCAAACACTTCATCCAATTTATTCATGGCTATTACCTACAATATTAGATAATGGAAATGCAAACTCCCAATCAGGGTGCAGCCCCTTTGTCTCAATTAAAGATCTCGCTTTATTAACAATGTCTGGCTTAGATGCTTCTATGAAAGATATAATGTCATCAACTCTCTTTGACAATATGTCAACGAACTCCCTCTGATTCTCAGGATCTTCATTGTTGACTATAGCTCGCTCCATTGATGATATGACATATTCTTTATATGACAATAACTTCCACATATGGTCTGCGTCTTTCACTACTTTAAAATACTTACACCAAATACAAGCAAGAAAATCGCCGCAATACTTATTGTCTTTATCAACAATTTTAGCATTTAATTTATTAAATCGTTTCACTTCATCGCTATCTGGTTCTGATGAGCAAACTCCTACTGGTGTTTCTTGAGCATTATCAAGTTCATTAATATCATCGATAGCATTTAACTCTTGGCTTATTTCTTTCCCTGAGAAATAGTTAGCCATTATATCGATCCCCCTTGAAAGTGTTTCCTCGCCCTCAGATTTTGATATCGCCTTGTAGCTTTTCAGGAAAGTTTGAAAGTTATGAGCAGCCAATTCCTCATATTCTCTCACACTCTTGGCTATATTTTTGTAAATAAAATTCACACCACCTTTCCTAATTTTTCTTGGGTTATAGTGTATCTCGCACCCCAAGTCTGATATTAATTTAGGTATCCTTCTTAAATTACCGGCATCTATCCTTTTTACACCATTTACGTCACATGGCTCTATAAATAAATGACTTTCTATACTGTGTCTTTCCCTTAATTCAGAAGTTAGGTTATCTCTGACAAATATAATATCTCTTACAACCGACCTTAAGTCTCGGTCTGCAACTGAACTGCTATCAAAGTCATATTGACTTGACTTATATGAACGCCTATTTTTAATCAAAACCAAGTCATAGTTTTCTTGATTAGTTATAGGATTAACTCTTTTGGTTAATCTATCTAGTGATAAGTCCAATAATGGCTGTTGATTCCAACCTGTCTTTATTTGTATCTTTGCATAATAGAAATATATTTTATCACGTAAAGAATTATTTTTACATCTTAGTGCTTTCTCTATGTAGAAAGCCAACTCTCTAACTTCTTCCACTGTATAGTGTTTATTGCTATTACCAGAAATCTTTTTAATTTTCTCATCTTTAGAGTTTGATATAATATACACATCTGGAATCTCTCCAGCAAACTCGCCAATAATACTCCTAAATGAATTTCTATAGTGCATAATTGTTGTGGAATTTTCGCTCTTATCTTTTACAAGAGATTGAAATATCTCTAAGCAAGTAACGCCTACATTATATTTTCTATCAACAAAGGCTAATAACCCATTATCTTTTATTGCCTCTAATTGTTTACCGGATAATCTTGGCAAGACTTTTTTTAAACCAGCTATAAAATTCTGAAGTTTTGAGTGATAGGTTATTTCAGATATATCAATATGGTCTAGATTTCGCATATATTCTTCATGTTTTACTTTGAAGTCATAGAAAGCCTTTTCTGATAAATACCCTAAGACATCTAGGCTCATAGGTTTAATTTCATCATTTCTTGATATACCGCTAAAATATAACGTATATGGAGAGTCTTTTATAACAAATACTTCTTTATTGAAATGATGTTTTAGTATTGACAATCCAAGACGATATAGTGACTTTGCTCCGATTAATCTAGCGCGATCATTAATCCTATCATTTATATCTTCTTTATCTAAATAATTAAGACCAAATCTACATAACTCATTAAAGTCATTATCAGGTAGTATCTCTTTTAGCAGTGGAAGACCGATAGAATCAAAGTCTGAAAAATAATGCATGACAGTGGTTCTACTTACTCCCTTAAATTCATGTTTTGTAGCTATATCCGCTAATTCATTGAATATTACCTTTGAGTATTTGTAGGTATTTTTTAAAAATACATCTCCTCCTTGTAACTTAAGTGGCACTCTATAATTTGGGTAATAAATACCTAGCTGAGTCAAGACTTCAATCATAGTTTTATGATTAAAATGATCTACATTTCCCTTTAAATCTTCTGACAGATCTATATTTTCATTGAATATCAACAGATTTACATCAGTGAATATTTCTTTATACTTATCACTACTTTTTATGTATTCAATTGCTTCTAATGCACCAATTATATTCAACCTGACAGTGCATTCTTTAACATCATTACTTAGTTTCTTAACTTTCCAATCAACAAGTGCATCAAAGAATTCAATCGACACATGGTAAGCACTGTATAACACAGGGGTATCAACCCCTTCATGTTTAGTTGTTGTAATTAAATCAGCCTGCTTATAAACACCATTAGAGTAATTTATTAAGTTAGTTAGTTGTTTTATTCGTAGCAAAGCTGATTTTTCGTCACTTACATTGTATATGGTATACTCAAGATCGATCCAATCCACCTTATTGATTATAAGTGGATGCAAACCTTTTTCTTTTAACTTCTTGATTTGCTGATTATTCAAAAGAGGTAAGATGTCAAAAAAACCTTTGATAGAGCCAGCAAGCGTTACTGATAATCCACCATGTTTGTAAACAGAGGAAGTTAAGTCTCTTAGATCTTGAAAAAGCTTTGTTCCAAAAAGTCCATGATTAAAAATGAGATCACTGTGTAATTGAAGTCTGTACTCATTACCTACCAGAGTCTCTGTAGTAACTATTTTAGATGTTGCATAAATACCATGAGAGTAATTTATGATATTTGCTAAAGCCTTTCTTAACCCTACTGCTTTTTTGGGGTTAGAAGCATGAGCAGCATGAATAAGATATTCTAACTCAACCCATACATCTGTTTCTTCTAACAAGAAGCTTACGCCAGAACCTCTCAATACCTTAAGGTTTTCATCGGATAAACAGTCCAAGAGTTCAAAGAAATAATTTATTGTTTGGCGCTTTGTGTCCCTTGATGCTCCCGCAGGTAAAGAAGTTGTGAGTATGCTATCTAATTGCTTCAGTAGCCTAGAATCTTGCAAATGATGCCTTTCAATGATGGCTCCATTCTTCTCGTGAAACTTTTTAACCATGTTTGCTTCACTTATTGTCATCCCTGATCCTCACTTCCTAGTTCTATTACTGAAGCTTCCACTTCTTGACTTAGCTCCTGTTTTTCCCGAGTTAAACGTTCTTCAACATCCTTGTAAATTTCACTAACCCACAGGTCTAACTTCTCATCATATGTAATGCCTCTAGCCACATTAACGTAATGCTGTAATGTGGTATCCCAGTTATTATGACCTAGCAGCTCCATAACCTTCCATTTGATGAAACCTAATGGCATCCCCATAGCGAACATAGCTTTAATTAACCTTGTAGCATATGTGGATCTAGAGCCATGAAAGTGCGGCTCATCAAGGATTAAGTTGCCTTTTTTTCTGAGTTCTGGTCTAGATTTGGAAACAATATTAATAACAGAGCGCTCAGAGATTCTGACCCCACGTTGGTTTATAAATAATGGCTTGCCGTGTGTTTGTTCGTAGGCTAGTGCATCGGAGTGCTCAGGAAGGCTTTCTAAGTAGGATTTGTACTTAGGCATATGCTTGAGTCGTTTTGCAGAATTCTTATGAGCAAAAAGACGTGACATCAGTTTCTTGGGAACTAATACGGTTCTTCGCTTGTCATTTTTGCCAATTATCTCAACATCGAATACTGATTTATCAGAGAGTTCAGGATCTACAATTTGTTCATCAGGTAAGCGGGTTATTTCTTTAGCTCTGAGACCCACCTGAAAACCTAAATCAGCCCAGAGGCGCCTTGTCTCAAACTGCATGTATTGAGTTCCGAAAAAAGCCGTCATTTCAGCTAGTGACCAAGGCTGATTGTCTCGTTTCACCTTATCCGATTTGTGTTTCTTTGGTACCCTTAGGTCAGTTGTTTGTACTAGGAGTGGTTTCTTATATGCAGAAATAACTGCATCAGGAGCAAAGAGAAAGTCCAACTCATCATCGTCTTTATCCTTGCCCTTGGATACTGAAACGTACTTATAATCAAAAGGGATCTTATCAATTCGACCAGTCTTATACATCCATTCGTAAAACTGTTTAACGTGCAAGAGTAAAAGGTTCCCAGTGCTGAACTCTATCTCTCTAGATTTCACTCTATCAATGACATGACTTTTAAATCGGTATGGCGGCAGCCATAGTTTCTGGTCAGCAGAGAAAGTGTTTAGTAGGCCATCGTAAATATCTAAGCTCTCTTCTTCGCAGAAAGTAAAGTATGCTTTGAGTGAAGCTGCTATCTTATCAAGTGTGACCACCTGAACTGTCTCACCATCGCTATCTCTATTCTTGTCCTCTATATCCTTGTAATTAACACGACCTGTGTATTTCTGCTGTAAGAACAAGTTAGCATCAAGACATTCACTCATCATAGAAGTGCTATGCAACACGGGAAACTTAAGTACCACCTCTGGTGCCTGATATTTGATAACTCTCAAATGTTCACCATTCAGCTCTTCTGTCTCTCCATTGAAAGAACCTAATGCGCCTACTTCTAATTCGATAGCCTTCTTAAGAATCATATGGATAACCACTGTTAAGTAACACAAACTAAAGGGTAACACTTTTTGCATTATTTTACAGGTGATACTTCCATAAACTTGATCGAGGTGACGGTGATGCTCGCTTACCTTGTTGCTGACCAATAATATCTTGTAGATCACGATTGTTTGACCCATCAACCGGATGGTACTCGGTTCGATACAAGCCCAGTTGAGCCTGACCACACAGGTCCGCACAAACCTCCAGCAACGTTTGTGCGGATTTGTGATCGCCTCTTCCAACCAACGCAGCCTGATCACCATTATGATGAGGAACAACTAAGCCGCGTTCAACACTGTCGGCGGCTAACGTTGCTGGCAACACGCCCTTTACTGATCGCAACTCTCCTGACAACGCCAACTCTCCGATGAATTCATGCTGCGCTATTTTTGATGTGGGTAATTGTTCCGATGCCACCAATATACCCAGCGCAATTGGCAAATCAAAACGACCACCTTCCTTGGGCAAATCAGCAGGAGCAAGATTGACGGTGATTCTCTTCGATGGAAACTCAAAGCGAGAATTGATAATGGCGCTTCTCACTCGATCTTTAGACTCCTTAACCGTTGTTTCAGGTAGACCCACCAGTGTAAAGCCAGGCATTCCGTTACTTATATGCACCTCAACAGTCACTTCTGGCGCCTCTACACCCACACTAGCTCGACTGTGAATTATCGCGAGTCCCATAACTTTCCTTTGTCTTTGATTTAAAAGTATTCACTCTGGATATTCATGCTTCACCAAAGCGATAAGGTTGTTATATAGCGTGATGGAATGGTATTTTAATGTGAAAAAAGAATGACATTTTCCTTGTCATGCGGCAGATTTGTGTGATAACACTAGAGATGTAGACATTTACTGAAGACAATAAACGAGAAAACTCGAATTTTATGATTTTTAACGCTCGCATTTACGCACTGATTAACCTGATTATCGTAGTCATTATTGGGACGGCGCGGGGGCGAGTGGGAAAAAAGTAACCACGAATTAGAAAAAACCCCCGCACTGAAAAGTCCGGGGGTTTTTTCTAATTTAATGATTCGATTTTTATAATTTTGATTATTTTCGGCTTTGCCGATTTACAGGAAGAATGGGAGCACAAGATGTGCAGAGACAATGGAAACAATGACCAAAATAAAGGTAATACGGAGGAATTACGATGAAAGGCGCAGAACTTGTCGTATCCGCACTCAAGCAACAAGGCATTGAGACCATTTTTGGTTACCCTGGTGGTGCCATCATGCCCATCTACGATGCTCTCTATGATGGGGGGGTCGAACACATCCTATGTCGCCACGAGCAAGGCGCTGCAATGGCCGCCATCGGCATGGCTCGAGCAACACAAGAGGTCGCGGTTTGCATGGCCACCTCAGGACCAGGGGCAACCAACTTAGTCACAGGTCTTGCTGATGCCTTTATGGATTCCATTCCACTCGTTGCCATTACCGGTCAAGTCGCTAGCTCTCACATCGGCACGGATGCATTCCAAGAAATGGATGTGATTGGTATGTCTCTATCTTGTACTAAGCACAGCTACCTAGTGACTGACATTGAAGACCTTGCGCCAACACTCGCAGAAGCGTTTGTGGTAGCAAAATCTGGTCGGCCTGGTCCGGTTATCGTCGATATCGCTAAAGATGTTCAACTAGCAGAAGCACCCGTTAACACTCTTCCTGAATTTACGCCACCCGCCATGCCTGTTGCAGCCACTGATGCCATTGAACAGGCACAATACTTTTTGTCTCAAGCGACCCGCCCGGTTTTATACGTTGGAGGGGGCGTTCAACTTGCTAAAGCCACCGATGCAGTTCGTGAGTTTTTACGCCTTAACCCCATGCCAGCAGTAAGCACACTCAAAGGCTTGGGTACGATCGAACGTGACGACCCACACTACCTTGGCATGCTGGGTATGCACGGCACTAAAGCCGCTAACCTTGTGGTTCAAGAGAGTGACCTATTGATTGTTGTTGGTGCTCGTTTTGATGACCGAGTAACAGGCAAGCTCGATACCTTCGCGCCGCATGCTAAGGTTATCCATATTGATATCGATGCCGCCGAGTTCAGTAAACTTCGCCTTGCCGATGCACCAATTCGCGGCGACATTAACAAGGTTATGCCTCAGTTAGAACTGACTCAAGATATCTCCTCTTGGGTTCACCACTCTGAAGGCCTTCGTCGCTCATTCAAATGGCGTTACGACCACCCTGGCGATTTGATCTTTGCTCCACTGCTGTTGAAGCAACTGTCAGATATGATGCCAGCAAGCTCTATTGTTTCAACCGATGTCGGCCAACACCAGATGTGGGCCGCTCAACACATTCAGCCACGCGATCCACAGAACTTCATCACCTCTGCCGGTTTAGGCACCATGGGCTTTGGCTTACCCGCAGCAATGGGCGCCTCAGTTGGCCGTCCAGATGACCAATCAATTCTTATCTCTGGTGACGGCTCGTTCATGATGAACGTGCAAGAACTTGGCACGTTGAAGCGTCGCCAAATCCCAGTGAAGATGGTACTGCTTAATAACTCTCGCTTGGGTATGGTTCGTCAATGGCAATCGCTGTTCTTTGACGGTCGCCACAGTGAAACCATCCTGGATGACAACCCTGACTTCGTGATGCTCGCGAAAGCATTCGATATCCCAGGAAAAACCATCACTCGTAAAGAGGAAGTCGAGCCAGCACTGAAAGAGATGCTAGAGAGCAAAACCGCTTACCTCCTTCATGTCCTGATCGATGAAGAAGAAAATGTATGGCCACTAGTACCGCCAGGTGCTTCAAACAGTGAGATGTTGGAGAACACATAACATGAAAAGATACCTATTAGACATCAAAGCCGATGATAAGCCAGTACTACTAGAGCGTGTTCTTCGTGTTATCCGTCACCGTGGCTTCATTGTCAAACAAGTAGCTGGTACTCAAAACCAAGAGAGTAAAGTGGCAAGTGTTGAGATCATTGTCGACAGTGACCGCCCGATCTCTTTCTTGGTGAATCAAATCGAAAAATTATGGGATGTACGTACCGTTGACGTTATCTCTATCAGTCGTAATGAGCTACCAAACAACAACCTACAACAAAAGATCAATGCTTGAGGAACCACTGAAGATCAGTGGGGCTGGTTAGACGACGTTTACTCAGAAAACCATCGACCTATGAATCAGTAAGCAATAGCCAAATATTTTATAAGGAATTAAGTAATGCCTATCTATCGTTCAGCAACGACTACCCACGGACGCAACATGGCTGGTGCGCGCGCTTTATGGCGTGCAACTGGCGTCAAAGATGATGACTTCGGTAAGCCAATCATCGCCGTTGTAAACTCTTTCACTCAATTCGTACCAGGCCACGTTCACCTAAAAGATATGGGGCAACTGGTTGCTGGTGAAATCGAGAAAGCGGGCGGCATCGCTAAAGAATTCAACACCATTGCTGTCGATGACGGTATCGCTATGGGTCACGGCGGCATGTTGTACTCACTGCCATCACGTGAGCTTATTGCAGACTCAGTTGAGTACATGGTCAATGCGCACTGTGCTGATGCGATGGTATGTATCTCTAACTGTGACAAAATCACCCCAGGAATGATGATGGCAGCAATGCGCCTTAACATTCCGGTGATCTTTGTATCTGGCGGTCCAATGGAAGCGGGGAAAACCAAGCTTTCAGATCAAATCATCAAACTCGACCTGGTTGACGCGATGGTTCAGGGTGCCGATCCAACCATTTCTGATGAGCAAAGTGAACAGGTAGAGCGTTCTGCTTGTCCGACTTGTGGCTCATGTTCAGGCATGTTCACAGCTAACTCAATGAACTGTCTAACAGAAGCGCTTGGCCTATCTCAGCCAGGTAACGGTTCTATGTTGGCAACGCACGCAGACCGTAAAGAACTATTCATCAATGCCGGTAAACGTATCGTTGAGTTGACTAAGCGCTACTACGAGCAAGATGATGAATCAGCACTGCCACGCAACATCGCTAATCGCGCAGCATTTGATAATGCCATGGCGCTTGATATTGCGATGGGGGGTTCAAGTAACACCGTTCTTCACCTTTTAGCTGCCGCTCAAGAAGGCGACATTGATTTTGATATGAGTGATATCGATGCAATGTCTCGTCGTGTTCCTCACTTATGTAAAGTGGCACCGTCAACACCGAAATACCACATGGAAGACGTTCACCGCGCGGGTGGGGTTATGGCAATCCTAGGGGAACTTGACCGTGCGGGACTGATCAATAACCAAACTCGTACTGTGCTTGGTCTAAGCATGCAAGAGCAGCTCGCTCAATACGACATCATGCAGACAGAAGACGAAGCGGTACTCAAGTTCTTCCGCGCGGGACCAGCAGGCATCCGCACCACCAAAGCTTTCTCACAAGATTGTCGTTGGGATCGCCTGGATGACGACCGCGTCGATGGTTGTATTCGTGCCAAAGAGCACGCATTCAGCCCTGAAGGTGGCCTCGCGGTACTTTCCGGGAACATCGCCGTTGATGGTTGTATCGTTAAGACCGCTGGCGTTGATGAAGAAAACCTAAAATTCCAAGGCCCTGCGATCGTATTCGAAAGCCAAGATAGTGCCGTTGACGGCATCTTGGGTGGAAAAGTCAAAGCCGGTGAAGTGGTTGTTATTCGTTACGAAGGTCCGAAAGGTGGCCCGGGCATGCAAGAGATGCTTTACCCAACCACTTACCTAAAATCGATGGGCTTAGGCAAGTCTTGTGCTTTGCTAACAGACGGTCGTTTCTCTGGTGGTACTTCGGGTCTATCGATTGGTCACGCCTCTCCAGAAGCAGCAAGCGGCGGCGTCATTGCCCTTGTGAATACTGGCGATATTATCACTATCGATATACCTAACCGTTCAATCACACTTGATGTGCCAGAAGCCGAGTTAGCAGCGCGTCGTGTTAAGCAAGACGCACTAGGTTGGAAACCAGAAAACCGTCAACGAGAAGTCTCTTTCGCACTGAAAGCTTACGCAAGCATGGCGACCAGCGCCGACAAAGGCGCGGTACGTGACAAGTCGAAACTAGAGGGCTAATCGATGAGTGATGACACTTCCAGTACCCAGAAACAAACTGGCGCAGATTATCTGCGCCAGATCCTGAGAGCACCGGTTTATGAAGCGGCAATTGTGACCCCTCTTCAGGATATGCCACGCTTAAGCGCTCGTATCGGCAATCGGGTTCAGCTAAAACGCGAAGACCGTCAACCAGTACATTCGTTCAAGTTGCGTGGTGCCTATAACATGGTATCAAACCTCACTGAGCAGCAAAAAGCCGCCGGTGTGATTGCCGCATCGGCAGGGAACCACGCTCAAGGTATGGCGCTATCAGGCTCTAAATTGGGGATTCAAACCACCATTGTGATGCCAAAAACCACTCCGGATATTAAGGTCGATGCAGTACGCGGATTCGGTGGTCATGTGGTTCTGCACGGCAGCAACTTTGATGAAGCTAAAGATGAAGCCGAGCGCCTCGCTTCTGAACATGGCTACACCTTTGTCCCTCCTTTCGATCACCCATTGGTGATTGCTGGACAAGGCACAATGGGGATGGAGATGCTGCAGCAAAACGGTCACATGGATTATATCTTTGTCCCCGTCGGTGGTGGTGGCTTAGCCGCTGGTGTTGCTGTGTTAATAAAACAGCTGATGCCAGAAATTAAAGTGATTGCGGTTGAGCCTGAAGACTCTTCTTGCTTAAAGGCGGCACTCGATGCGGGTGAGCCCGTGATACTGGATCAAGTCAGTATGTTTGCTGATGGTGTTGCGGTTAAACGCATTGGTGAAGAAACCTTCCGCCTTTGCCAACAGTACATTGACGGCCACGTTGCGGTTTCGAGCGATGAAATCTGCTCTGCGGTGAAAGACATCTTTGAAGACACTCGTGCAATTGCCGAGCCTTCAGGTGCACTTGCTCTGGCTGGTTTAAAAAAGTTTGCCGAACAAAACCAACTGCAAGATAAGCAACTGGCAACAGTACTGTCAGGCGCCAATACGAACTTTCACGGTCTACGCTATGTGTCTGAACGTTGCGAGTTAGGTGAGAAACGAGAAGGTCTACTTGCGGTGACGATTCCAGAACGTCAAGGCGCATTCTTAGAGTTCTGTAACTTGATTGGCGGCCGAGCCGTGACTGAGTTTAACTACCGCCACAATGACGAAAGCTTAGCGAATATCTTCGTTGGTGTTCGTCTACAGGGTGGCCAAGAAGAACTTGAGCATATCATCAACGATCTACGCGAAGGAGGCTATCCGGTTGTCGATCTTTCTGATGATGAGATGGCAAAACTGCACATTCGCTACATGATTGGTGGTAAACCATCAAAACCATTGAAAGAACGCTTATACAGTTTTGAGTTTCCAGAATACCCAGGTGCATTGATTAAGTTCCTTAGCACCTTAGGGACTCACTGGAACATCAGCCTGTTCAACTACCGTAATCATGGTGCCGATTACGGTCGTGTATTGTGTGGTTTTGAGCTTGGCGATGATGATTTGGCTCAGTTTTCAACTCACTTAAGAGAACTGGGTTATCAGTGCAAAGATGAAACCGATAACCCTTCTTACAAGTTCTTCTTGTCTTAAGAGTGAGTTATCAAACTCAAAAGAGCGAGTGTTTACTCGCTCTTTTTATTTGTGCGCTTTCAGATAAAGCCTCATACGATCCGATGTAAATGAGATCATTAAAGTGCTTTGCGATGCTCTAGCCAATCTTGATAAAGCTGCTCACTCGATCCTAAATATTTAACCATCCAATCGATCAATTTATGATTGTCGTCTTTACGCCACACTAAGCAGCAATGACTCTGTGGGCTTGGTTCGGGGAGTACTTTCTCTACCAACAAACCTTGTTCGATGATAGGTGCTGCAATGTGCCTTGGCATATAACCCACCCCAACACCACTCTTAAGACATTCTATAGCGCTATACCAGTTGGGTAACAACAGACGCCTTTGATTAGAATAATGGCCCGTATGCCGCTTAGGGAGTACGCTAGAAGTATCATCCAAACATATTGCTAGGTACTGACTCACAACGGCTTCATTGAGGTTTTGCTCTCGCACACAAGGGTGACCAGGCGACATCACAAACGCCCAGTCTAACCGTCCCATATCTTTAACCTCAAAGTCGCCACCGACTGGAATTGCCGAGGTAGCACCAATCACGATATCAGCCCGCCCCTGTGCAATGGCCTCCCAAGAACCGTTAAACACCTCCATGTTGATCTGAAGCTCGGCAAACTCAAAGGTTTGATAGAACGCTTCAATCATTGGCTTCATCTGGTCGAGCTTAACCACATTATCGAGCGTTAAACGTAAGGTTCTTTTCCAACCACGTGCAGCCCGTCGAGTCTGGGCACTGACCTCTTCCATCTGTCTCAGTAATGCACGTGCCTCTTCAATGAACAACTCACCGGCAGGCGTCAACTCAACCTTTCTCGGTAAGCGCCTGAACAGTAAAACATCCAGCTCTTGCTCAACTTGCCTAACGCCATAGCTGATCGCTGAAGGTACTTTGTGCAATTGTTCTGCGGCAGCAGTAAAGCTGCCTAATCGAGCGACAGTATCGAGCATTTCTAATGAGGATTTAGAGAACATAAGCCTTCAAATTTTTTGATTGATAACTACATATTTTAGCGTTTTATTTTACCATCACTGAAAAATAGAATGTCAGCATAGATAAGAAGGGATATGAGTCCCTTAATTATCAAACAATTTTTTTGATGATAAAACATCACCACCTTCAGTTTAATGGCATCTTATGAATATATCTAAATTTCAATTGATCTACCTTGCGGTACTTTCCATGCTTGGTTTTATTGCGACTGATATGTACCTTCCAGCATTTAAGGCAATGGAAGTCGATTTCGCAACGGGCCCAGAGCAAATCGCACTGTCTCTCACCGTATTCCTGGGCGGTATGGCCATTGGTCAGCTTCTGTGGGGTCTAGCGAGTGACAAATTTGGTCACCGCAATACGCTTGCGGTTGGTCTTGTTATCTTTACTGCCGCTTCATTCGGTTTGGCATTCAGCACCGAGGTTTGGCATTTGCTGACCCTGCGCTTCATTCAAGCAATCGGAGTGTGTGCTCCTGCGGTCATTTGGCAAGCGATGGTTATCAAGCGTTACTCTCAAGGCAGTAGCCAGCAAATTTTTGCAACCATCATGCCTCTTGTTGCGTTATCTCCAGCATTAGCACCTCAACTGGGGGTGTTACTCGCGAACAACTTCGGTTGGCACAGTATCTTTGTCACATTGACGCTAATGGGCGCATTACTGATCGCAACGACAATGGCTCAACCAAAAGAGACGCCAGAAGTAAAACAAACGTCGATCAAAACTGACATTAAAATGCTACTTCAATCCAAGCCATACCTAGGCAATGTGTTGATGTTTGCATCGGCATCGGCAGCATTCTTCGCTTACCTCACGGGTATGCCGGAAATCATGGCTCAATTGGGTTATGAAGCAAAAGACATTGGCCTTAGCTTTATCCCACAAACGATTGCATTTATGGCAGGGGGTTACTTCGGTAAGCAAGCCGTCAAAAAGTATGGTGATGGCATCGTATTACGAAACTTGATAGGTCTGTTTAGTGTTGCTGCGTTACTGATTTTCATCGCATCACAATGGGCGCTGACATCCATTTGGCCTCTACTCGCACCGTTCTGTCTGATTGCAGTCGCAAACGGCGCACTTTACCCAATTGTAGTAAACCGTGCACTATCAAGCGCAAAACAGAGCCCAGCTACGGCTGCCGGACTACAGAACAGCCTGCAAATAAGTGTTAGTAGCCTCTCAAGCGCACTCGTAGCCGCAATGGCGAGCCAAGCATTGAGCGCAACGGGTATCGCTGTGGTGATTTGTTTAGGTACTTTATGGATTGGCTATATCATGTCGAACAAAGAACTGTCTGATCACTTTGTTGCGCCAGATAATTCACGCGTAGTAGCCGATGAGAAACAAGATTAATTTCTTGTGCAATAAAAACCAAAAAAGAGCGAGTTGACTCGCTCTTTTTTAGAAGAAAAAACCAGTCGCTGTGCGACTGGTTTTAATTAAAATCATCGTTTTATTTCGAGGCTACTTTTTCTTAGTCGGGCGCTGCCAGTTGGCAATTTTACGTTCTTTTGCTCGGCTAATAACCAGTTCATTCTCAGAAACATCACGTGTCACCGTTGAACCCGCTCCGACAGTTGCACCATTACCAATCGTGACAGGCGCAATCAGCTGACTGTCTGAACCAACAAATACGTCATCGCCAATGATGGTTTTAAACTTGTTCACACCATCGTAGTTGCATGTGATAGCACCTGCCCCCACATTTACGCGCTGGCCAATTTCAGCATCACCAAGATACGTTAAATGGTTGGCTTTAGAGCCCTCACCAAGGCGAGTATTCTTCACTTCAACAAAATTACCCACGTGTGAATTGTTACGCATATCTGCTCCCGGGCGCAGACGGGTAAATGGGCCAACGGTACAATCTTCACCGACCGTTGCGCCTTCAATTACGCTGTATGGACGAACGACAGTGTTATCATCAATCTCACAATCTTTCAGTACACAACCCGTGCCGATAAACACGTTATCACCAATGCTGACACTGCCCTCGATAATAACATTGGTATCAATCTCTACATCCATACCACACTGAAGTTCACCACGGAGGTCAAAACGGCTTGGGTCACGTAACATGACACCTTGCTTCAATAACTTATCAGCCTGATCAGCTTGGTAAGCACGCTCTAGACGAGCCAATTGAGAGCGATCGTTCACGCCTTCCACTTCAATTGGGCTTACTGGATGCACAGCTTCAACCGCACGACCTTCGTCATGAGCCGCAGCGATAACGTCAGTCAGGTAGTATTCCCCTTGCGCGTTGTCATTGCTTAGGCCTGATAACCAGCGCTTCAGATCGCCACCAGTCGCCACCATCACACCCGTGTTGATCTCTTTGATAAGCTTCTGCTCATCGGTTGCATCTTTCTGCTCAACGATCGCAACCACCGGCCCATTACGACGAATGATACGACCGTAGCCCATTGGGTTGTCTAACACGACGGTAAGCAGAGCGATGCCACCGTTTGGCTGAGCGTCTAATAGGTTTTCAATGGTTTCTGGAGAGATAAGAGGCACATCACCGTATAATACGAGTACCTTTTCATCATCAGCGAAATGCGCAGAGGCTTGATCAACCGCATGTCCAGTACCCAACTGTTCAGCTTGCAGTGCCCAGTTTACAGACTCTTCAGCTAACACCGCTTTCATCTGATCACCACCGTGGCCGTAGACCAAGTGAATGTTCTGTGCACCTAAACCGTTGCAGGTATCGATAACGTGTTTCACCATCGGCTTACCAGCCAGCGTATGTAGCACCTTTGGTGTGTTTGAATACATGCGAGTGCCTTTGCCCGCTGCGAGAATCACTGCACTAAACTTCATTGTTAACCTATCCAACGTTATTTTTATTAAGCCGATATTGTAACCGTTTTTGGTCAATAAATTAAATATCAATCACTCCCAATCATTCCTGAAACATAACACTGAACAATATCGATATACAAAAATGCAAAAAGGCGACCTTTAGGTCGCCTTTATCTCATAGCCAATAATCTTACAAAAGATTAACGGCGTCGCTTCGTCAGTTCGATGACTCGTAACTGAGCAATGGCTTTAGCCAATTCACCAGCCGCTTGTGCGAAGTCCATGTCGCCATGCTGATTTTGGATATTCTCCACAGCCTTGCGTTTAGCTTCTTCCGCCTTTGCTGCGTCTAGCTCTTCACCACGGATAGCCGTATCAGCCAGTACAGTTGCAGTACCAGGTTGAACTTCTACCATACCACCAGAAACATAAATAATTTCTTCGTGGCCGTGCTGCTTAACAATACGCACCATACCAGGCTTGATAGCGGTCAACAGCGGAGTATGTCCATGGAAAATACCAAGTTCACCTTCGCTACCGGTCACCTGAAACGTCTCAACAAGGCCAGAGAAGATTTGTTTCTCAGCACTTACAACGTCTAGGTGAAAGGTTATTGTTGCCATATCGCCTCCTAGTTAGCCTTATAGCTTCTTAGCATTCTCAATAGCTTCGTCAATTGCACCACAGTACATAAACGCTTGCTCTGGAATATCATCGTATTCACCCGATAGAAGACCTTGGAAGCCACGTAGAGTCTCTTTTAGAGGTACGTAAACACCTGGGTCACCTGTAAATACTTCCGCTACGTGGTAAGGCTGAGTTAGGAACTTCTCAATCTTACGAGCACGAGATACGACTTGCTTATCTTCTTCAGATAGCTCATCCATACCTAGGATTGCAATGATATCTTTCAGCTCTTTGTAGCGCTGAAGAGTCGACTGAACGCCACGAGCAACGTCGTAATGTTCTTGTCCAACTACCAATGGATCCAGTTGACGTGAAGTAGAGTCTAACGGGTCGATCGCTGGGTATAGACCCATGGCTGCGATGTTACGGTTAAGTACAACCGTTGCATCCAAGTGAGCGAACGTTGTTGCTGGAGACGGGTCAGTCAAATCATCCGCAGGTACGTATACCGCCTGTACAGACGTGATAGAACCGGATTTTGTTGACGTGATACGCTCTTGTAGCACACCCATCTCTTCAGCCAGTGTTGGTTGGTAACCTACCGCAGAAGGCATACGACCTAGCAGTGCTGAAACTTCAGTACCAGCGAGTGTGTAACGATAGATGTTATCAACAAACAGTAGAACGTCACGACCTTCGTCACGGAAACGCTCTGCCATTGTTAGCCCCGTCAGTGCAACACGTAAACGGTTACCTGGTGGCTCGTTCATCTGACCGTAAACCATTGCTACTTTTGATTCTTCAGGGTTTTCGATGTTTACAACACCCGCTTCCTGCATTTCAAAGTAGAAATCGTTACCTTCACGAGTACGCTCACCTACACCTGCAAATACAGATAGGCCAGAGTGTTTCAGTGCGATGTTGTTGATAAGCTCCATCATGTTAACGGTCTTACCGACACCTGCACCACCGAATAAACCAATTTTACCACCCTTAGCGAATGGACAAATCAAGTCGATTACTTTAACACCCGTTTCTAGAAGAGTGGTCTCGTTAGACTGCTCTTCGTAACTCGGAGCTTCACGGTGAATAGCATAATGCTCTTCAGCACCAATTTCACCGCACTCATCAATCGCGTCACCTAGGACATTCATGATACGACCCAATGTCTTAATACCCACTGGTACTGAGATTGGAGCGCCAGTATTTTCAACTGTCAAACCACGACGTAAACCATCAGAGCTACCCATTACGATTGCGCGAACTACGCCACCGCCAAGTTGTTGCTGAACTTCAAGAACGAGACGTTCTTGTACTTCATTAACATTCAGAGCATCGTATACACGAGGTACTTCGCCCTGTGGGAACTCTACGTCGACTACCGCACCGATGATCTGTACGATCTTACCTGTAGCCATCGTTAATCCTCTAACTATTTAGTTTTACCTAAGCTTAAACTGCAGCTGCGCCTGAAACGATCTCAGAAAGTTCTTGTGTAATCGCCGATTGACGGGCTTTGTTATACACAAGTTCTAAGTCATCAATAATGTCACCAGCGTTATCTGTTGCTGATTTCATCGCAATCATTCGAGCGGCTTGCTCACAAGCAAGATTCTCGACCACACCTTGGTACACTTGAGATTCGACGTAACGAACCAGTAGTGCATCGAGCAGTGGTTTTGGCTCGGGCTCATAAATGTAGTCCCAAGAATGACTGCGTTGCATTTCTTCGCTATCTGATTTAGGCAAAGGAAGTAATTGATCGATCGTTGGTTCTTGAACCATAGTGTTTTCAAACTTGTTGAACACTACGAACAGGCGATCCAATTCACCTTCATCATATTTCTTTAGCATTACGCTTACAGAGCCAATCAAGTCTTCAAGGCTTGGACGATCGCCCAGACCAGAAACTTGAGCTGCTACTTTCGCGCCGCTGTTATTGAAAAATGCTGTTGCTTTAGAACCGACAATTGCAAGCTCTATATCAGCACCTTTCTCAGACCAACCTTTCATGTCGTTCATGGCTTTCTTAAACAAGTTAATGTTCAAACCACCACAAAGACCACGGTCTGTAGAAATGATGATGTAACCAACACGTTTGGCTTCACGTTCCTCAAGATAAGGATGCTTATACTCAAGGCTACCGTTCGCCAAATGACCGATCACTTTACGCATTGTTTCTGCATATGGACGAGTCGCTTCCATTGCGTCTTGAGAACGACGCATTTTTGAAGCTGCTACCATTTCCATCGCTTTCGTAATTTTCTGTGTGCTTTTAACACTACCGATTTTATTACGTATCTCTTTTGCGCCGGCCATCGTTACTCTCCGTTAACGGTATGAGGTGGCCCTAAGACCACCTACCAATTACCAGGTCTGGGTTGCCTTGAAATCGTCAACAAGCTTCTGCAGCTCAGCTTCGATTTCTTTATTGAACGCACCCGTAGTGTCGATCTGTGTGACTAGATCGGCATATTGACCATGAGCAAACGACAGTAAAGCAGCTTCAAAGTCTAGAACTTTTGAAAGTTCAACGTCTTGAAGGTAGCCTCGCTCTGCAGCGAAGATGACTAGAGCTTGGTCAAATACAGACATAGGAGCATATTGTTTCTGCTTCATCAGTTCTGTCACTTTTTGACCATGATCGAGTTGCTTCTTAGTCGCTTCATCAAGATCCGATGAGAACTGTGCAAAAGCAGCAAGTTCACGGTATTGAGCTAGAGCAGTACGGATACCGCCAGATAGCTTCTTGATGATTTTAGTCTGCGCCGAACCACCTACACGAGAAACTGAAATACCAGGGTCAACAGCAGGGCGAACACCCGCGTTAAATAGCTCAGTTTGTAGGAAGATCTGACCATCAGTAATCGAGATTACGTTGGTTGGTACGAATGCAGATACGTCACCCGCTTGCGTTTCGATGATAGGAAGAGCAGTTAAAGAACCGGTCTTACCTGTCACTTCACCATTAGTGAATCTCTCTACGTAAACTTCACTTACGCGAGCAGCACGCTCAAGCAAACGAGAGTGAAGGTAGAAAACATCACCAGGGAATGCTTCACGGCCAGGTGGACGTTTCAGTAGTAGTGATATTTGACGGTAAGCAACCGCTTGCTTAGATAGATCATCATAAACAATCAGTGCATCTTCACCGCGATCACGGAAGTATTCACCCATCGCACAACCAGAATACGGCGCAAGATATTGCAGCGCTGCAGATTCAGAAGCCGATGCAACAACAACAACCGTGTTAGCCAGTGCACCGTGCTCTTCTAGTTTGCGAACTACGTTGGCAATAGTCGACGCTTTTTGGCCGATCGCTACGTAGATAGAGAAAATACCTGAATCTTTTTGGTTAATAATCGCATCGATCGCCATCGCTGTTTTACCAGTCTGGCGGTCACCGATGATAAGCTCACGTTGACCACGACCGATAGGGATCATTGAGTCAACAGACTTGTAACCAGTTTGAACAGGTTGATCTACCGATTTACGGTCGATAACACCCGGTGCGATAATTTCTACAGGCGAAGTCAGTTTCGCTTCGATAGGCCCTTTACCATCAATTGGCTCACCTAGCGTGTTTACAACACGACCAAGCATTTCTGGACCCACTGGTACTTCAAGAATACGACCAGTACCTGTAACTTTCATGCCTTCCTGTAGGTCAGCATATGGGCCCATAACAACAGCACCAACCGAATCACGGTTCAAGTTAAGTGCGAGTGCGTAACGGCCACCCGGTAGTTCAATCATTTCACCTTGCATTACGTCCGCTAGGCCGTGAATGCTAAGGATGCCATCGCTTACCGAAACGATGGTACCTTCATTACGAGCTTCACTAACAACGTCGAAAGATTTAATGCGTTGTTTAATTAGATCGCTAATTTCAGTGGAATTAAGTTGCATGCTCCAATCCCCATTAAGACTGCAATGCATCGCTCAGGCGGTCTAAACGACTGCGCGCTGAGTTATCGATGACTAGGTCTCCGGCTCGAATAATAACTCCACTAAGTAGAGTCTCATCTATACTGCAATTCAGCTGAACTTTGCGCGCAAAGCGCAATTCCAATTTGCTGATGATATTTATGCGTTGTTCTTCTGAAAGTTCAACCGCTGAAATCACTTCAACGTCGATCTCTTTCTCATACTCTTTTTTAAGTATGAAGAACTCTTTACAAACATCAGGAAAGGCCATTAATCGACCGTTCACAGCCATCACTTTAATTAAGTTCTGACCGAATTCATCAAATTGTTCGCCACAAATGACAATGAATATTTCAGCTAATTTATCAGCGGTCATAGAACCACTTAATAAATGGTGAACATCATCATTTTGTGCCACTTCGGCAGCAAAAGTAAGCATTTGACCCCACTGGTCTAGCTCACCTTTATCTACCGCAAAGTCAAACGCTGCTTTAGCATAGGGGCGTGCGATTGTAGTCAAATTAGACATATTCAGCCCCTTGCTTTAAAGCTTTGCAGAAATATTATTAAGAAGATCATCGTGTACATCTTTATCGATTGTACGCTCAAGGATTTTCTCAGCACCAGCTATAGCCAGAGTTGCGACTTGTTTGCGCAGGTCATCACGGGCTCGTACGCGTTCAGCTTCAAGTTCAGCTTCCGCTTGCGCTAAGATCTTCTGGCGTTCTACCAGAGCCTCTTCGCGAGCTTCTTCAATAATTTGAGCCTTACGCTTATTCGCCTGATCAATAACCTCAGTTGCAGTGCGCTTTGCTTCTTTCATTTGCTCAGAAGCATTGGCTTGTGCCAGGTTTAAGTCTTTACTAGCGCGTTCAGCGGCTACAAGACCGTCAGCGATTTTCTTCTGACGCTCTTCAATTGCTTGCATAATTGGCGGCCATACATATTTCATGCAGAACCAAACAAAAAGAGAAAAAGCAATTGCTTGACCTAGCAGAGTTGCGTTCATATTCAAAACAGCTACCCCTCGTTAAGAATCAACTACAAAAATGTCATTAACTACTAAAATGAGTTAATTAGCCTGCTAGTTGACCAACAAATGGGTTAGCAAACGTGAATAGTAGTGCGATTACGATACCGATCATTGGAACAGCATCCAATAGACCAGCGATGATGAACATCTTAACTTGTAGCATTGGAGCCATTTCAGGTTGACGCGCAGCACCTTCTAGGAATTTACCACCAAGAATAGCAAAACCAATTGCTGTACCTACGGCACAAAGACCAACAATAATAGCAACAGCGATTGCTGAAAAGCTTAGTACAGTTTCCATTTACGTTCTCCGATTAACATTTATAGTTAGAATAAAGCTTAAAAATTTTTTAGTGATCACTATCTTCATGAGCCATTGATAAATAAACGATTGTCAACATCATGAAAACAAACGCTTGAATCAAAATAACTAAGATATGGAAGATAGCCCAAGGTAGTGCACCCACCCATTGTAAGTACCACGGCAGCATTGCCGCGATAAGAATAAACACCACTTCACCAGCAAACATATTGCCAAATAAACGCATACCTAAAGACAGTGGTTTCGCTAATAACGAAATAACTTCAAGTACCAAGTTAAATGGAATCATGATTGGGTGATTAAATGGATGCAGTGCCAATTCTTTAGCAAATCCGCCGAGTCCCTTCACTTTGATGCTGTAATAAATCATCAGAGCAAAAACACCTAGAGCCATTGCCATTGTTATATTCACATCAGCTGTAGGAACCACTTTCAAGTAAGGGATACCTAGCCAATGTTCAGCTGGATACGGTAAGAAATCGATAGGCACTAAGTCCATCAAGTTCATGAGAATAATCCAGCAGAATATAGTCAGTGCTAGTGGGGCAATCAGAGGGTTGCGGCCATGGAAAGTTTCTTTAACGTTGTCACCAACGAATTCCACCACCATTTCAACAAAACACTGAAGCTTACCAGGTACACCTACTGTTGCTTTCTTAGCGACTGAGCGAAAAACCCAAAGGAATAACACCCCTGTCAACACCGAAAAAAACAGACTGTCTATATGTACGTTCCAGAAACTTGTCTCCTCTACAAGACCAAACTTAGCTAAAGAAAGGTTTTGTAAGTGATGCTCAATGTATCCGGATGCTGTTGGCGCAGCCATAACTCATCCTATTTTTTATTGTTAATGAAAAGCACTGGCGCAAAGATATTAATACCGAGTACCAGTAAATAGGTCAGTTTGAGGGGAATTAACTCCACCTGCATATACATGTAGACAATAGAGAATAGTAGAACTGTGATAAGGATTTTTAGTGCTTCACCTGTGTAGAACGATGCCGCAACTAACTTAGTCGCACGAGCTCCGCAAAATAGGAAAGCACTCACACAAAACACTGCATTTGCAATGACAAAAATACCGCCACCGATTAACGCAGAAAAACCCCAATCAAAATTAACAGCTAAACCTAACCCTATCGCCACTAATATAACCGCGCTAAGCTCGAGCAATAACATCTGCTTTGCAAGCACTCGCCCTGGTCTTGCTAACGCTGTTATCATGTATTCGTTCCTCTTTTAAGCCCAATTAACTACTCGCTTAAAAGCGTTCTGAGAAGCTGTCAAAATTATACGTTCAGGCAAACCGATTTCAATAATACTGCAGCAATTGCTTACACTTTTGCTTACAAGCTTACAACTTTAAACGATATTACTGTTTCTAACATAATTGACCTAAATCAATTATGTCACTTAGCATTCTAATTTCGCAATAAGTTGCTCTAATTTGTGAGGTTCATCAAGAGTAATTACTACTTTTGACTTACCGCTAACAGAACGAGTAATTGAAACATTTGATTGCAATTTTTCTGAGAGTCTTTGGGAGAGTTTGATGGCTTCTGCGTCCTCCGGTTTTGATTCTGGTTCAACGTCCGGTTTTAAGCACTTTTTGACGAGTTGTTCGGTTTGACGCACGGTCATTTTTTTGCTTGCAGCCACATTTGCGACTTCAACTTGGGTATCTCCTTCAAGCGCAAGGAGTGCTCGTGCATGACCCATTTCTAGCTGCTTTGATATCACCAAAACCTTGACAGGTTCTGCCAACTGGTTCAGGCGCAGTAAATTACTCACGGTTGCTCGTGATTTACCGATCACATCAGCGACCTTCTGGTGCGTGAGTTCAAATTCATTTTGTAAGCGCTCAAGCGCTTGCGCCTCTTCGATAACATTAAGGTCTTCACGCTGAATATTCTCAATCAATGCCATCGCTATCGCGGCTTTGTCTTCAACCTTTTTAATCAAGCACGGCACTTGCTTTAAGCCGGCTTGACGAGCCGCCCTCCAACGACGTTCTCCAGCGATAATCTCGAACTGATTCTGCGTTAATGGACGCACAACGATTGGCTGAATAATACCTTGAGATTGAATAGACGCCGCCAACTCTTCTAAAGCTTCAGGCGCCATATCCTTACGCGGTTGGTAGACACCAGGCTTTAAGCAGCCGACAGCAAGTTCAATGAGTTCACCATCAACCGATAACGACTGACTATGAGAGGCGACTTGTTGTTTTTCACGAGCCAACGAGCTAGTTGCAAGTAATGCATCTAACCCTTTTCCTAAACCACGCTTAGACATTGAGCGAATTCCTTTTGTTATACCTATACAGGGACTTCTTCACGACGTAACATTTCTCCAGCAAGAGCAAGATATGCTTTGGCACCTGCGGAGTATTTGTCGTAGTACATTGCTGGCTTACCATGACTCGGAGCTTCCGCCAGACGCACATTTCTAGGGATAACCGTTCGGTATACTTTACTCCCGAAGTGTTTTTTTAATTGATCCGATACTTCATTTGATAAACGGTTACGAGGATCGTACATCGTACGCAGAAGACCTTCGATCTTCAGATTATCGTTGACCACCGCTGCAAGTTTACTGATGGTATCCATCAATGCAGTTAAACCTTCCAGAGCAAAATATTCACATTGCATCGGAACCAATACTGAATCGGCCGCCGCCATCGCATTGATGGTAAGAAGGTTTAGCGAAGGTGGACAATCGATAAAGATAAAATCATAGCTATCACGAATTGGTGCCAACGCATTCTTAAGTCGAACTTCGCGGGCAAACACTTCCATTAGCTTAATTTCAGCGGCTGTAACATCACCGTTTGCGGCAATGAGATCGTAGTTACCGGATGTACTCCGGCAAACTACCTCATCAAATGGGGAATCTTCAACTAATAAATCGTAAGCAGTTGCTTCAACTTGATATTTGTCGACACCACTTGCCATAGTGGCGTTACCTTGTGGATCAAGGTCAACAACCAAAATCTTGCGTTTTGTTGCTGCCATCGATGCTGCTAAATTTATGCAAGTTGTTGTTTTTCCTACACCACCCTTTTGGTTGGCAATTGCGACTATTTTACCCACTGTGGCCTCGCTGATTATCCTTGACGCGATAAAGTAACTAGATGACGCTCTCCATCAAGCTCTGGCACTTGCAAAGCTTTAATGTCTGTCACTGAACACCATTCAGGTAACAAATCTATTTCGTCTCTAGGATGTTGTCCTTTAAGAGCCAAAAATACACCGGATGACTCTTTAGGTAGATGGTGACACCACTCGACCATATCTGTCATTGACGCAAACGCACGACTGAGGACTGCATCAAACTTTTCTTCAGGTTGAAACTCTTCAACACGGCTTTGAACCGGCACCACATTGTCGATCCCCAGTTCATGAATCACTTGTTTAATAAAACGAATACGTTTACCTAAACTGTCTAACAAGTAAAACTCGCAGTCTGGATTCATGATTGAGAGCGGAATCCCAGGAAGACCAGGTCCCGTACCTACATCGATAAAGCGCTTGCCTTGTAAGTGAGTGCTCACAATGATGCTATCTAAGATATGTTTCACCATCATTTCAAGCGGATCTCGAACCGACGTTAGATTGTAAGCTTTATTCCATTTGTTAAGTAACTCAACGTAACCAACTAATTGGCCACGTTGTTTTTCCGATACTTCAAGTTCCGTCTGGCCAATCAGGTGATCCAGTTTTTCGCGTAATACGCTCATTATGCTTCCTCACCTTTTTTCAACAGGCCGTGTTTTTTCAGATAAACCAACAGAATAGAGATTGCAGCAGGCGTAATTCCAGAGATACGAGAAGCAATGCCAATTGAGTCAGGTTTCGCGGTTGTCAGTTTTAAAACCACTTCGTTAGAAAGTCCTTTTACCTTGCTGTAATCGATATCAGCAGGCAGTTTGGTATTTTCATGACGCAGTGATTTCTCAATTTCGTCTTGTTGACGCTGAATATAACCATCGTACTTTACTTGGATCTCTACTTGCTCAGACGCTTGTTGATCGTCCAGCGCAGGGCCAAAACGATCCAATGCCGTTAGCTGTGAATAAGTCATTTCTGGGCGACGAAGAAGATCCTCACCGCTCGCTTCACGTGACATCGGTGTTTTAAGAATTTGGTTCAGTTGATCAATATCTTCCGATTTTGGATTAATCCAGGTCTCTTTCAGACGTTGACGCTCCTTCTCCATATTTTCTACTTTCTCGTTGAAACGAGCCCAACGAGTATCGTCGATAAGACCAAGTTCACGTGACTTCTCTGTCAAACGAATATCAGCGTTGTCTTCACGAAGCAGCAAGCGGTATTCCGCGCGAGATGTAAACATACGGTAAGGTTCTTTGGTGCCCATGGTTGATAGGTCATCAATAAGCACGCCCATGTAAGCTTGGTCACGACGTGGGCTCCAGCTTTCTTTGCCTTGAGTAAACAAACTTGCATTCAGACCCGCCATCAAACCTTGTGCAGCCGCTTCTTCGTAACCTGTGGTCCCGTTGATTTGACCGGCAAAGAACAGACCTTTGATAAACTTAGTTTCGTAAGTCAGCTTAAGGTCTCGAGGATCAAAGAAGTCATACTCAATGGCATAGCCTGGACGAACGATATGCGCATTTTCAAAGCCCTTCATCGACCGAACAATTTGAACCTGTACATCAAACGGCAGACTGGTAGAGATACCATTCGGGTATAGCTCATGGGTCGTTAACCCTTCAGGCTCAATAAAAATTTGGTGGCTGTTCTTATCTGCAAAACGCATCACTTTGTCTTCAATTGAAGGACAGTAACGAGGGCCAATACCTTCAATCACACCCGCATACATAGGGCTGCGATCAAGGTTGGCACGAATTACGTCATGAGTATTTTCATTGGTATGCGTGATGTAACATGGAATCTGACGAGGTTGTTGAGCTCGGCTGCCCATAAACGAGAAAACAGGCGTCGGATTATCACCGTGCTGAACCTCAAGCTCAGAAAAATCAACGCTGCGAGCATCAATACGAGGAGGAGTACCTGTTTTTAGGCGATCAACCCTAAACGGAAGATCACGCAGACGTTCAGCTAGCGCGATCGAAGGAGGATCTCCCGCTCGACCGCCTGAAGAACTTTCCATGCCGATGTGGATCTTTCCACCAAGAAATGTGCCAACGGTTAACACAACTGCGTTAGCATGAAATTTAAGGCCCATCTGTGTGACGACACCCACCACTTGATCCTGTTCAACGATCAAATCATCAACGGCTTGTTGAAACAGAGTTAAGTTTGGTGTGTTTTCGAGAACATTACGGACAAAAGCTTTGTAAAGAGCGCGATCAGCTTGCGCGCGAGTTGCACGGACCGCTGGACCTTTTGATGCATTTAATGTTCTGAACTGAATACCTGCATGATCAATAGCTTGCGCCATTAATCCACCCATTGCATCGACCTCTTTTACCAAGTGGCCTTTACCGATACCGCCAATCGCTGGGTTACAAGACATCTGCCCCAATGTATCGATATTATGAGTTAGCAATAACGTACTTTGACCAGTACGTGCCGATGCGAGTGCAGCTTCCGTTCCTGCATGGCCACCACCAACAACGATGACGTCAAATTTTTCGTGATAAAGCATGAACCAACCTCAGGTATTCAAACGTTTCTAGACTGACAAAAAGGAGCGATATTCTACCTGTTTTCATAGCATGAGAAAACGTTTTTGAAATTTTTAGAGAAAGCGGTTTTTAATTAATATAGATAAGATCTTTAAAGAGATCTTTTATTAGATCTATTATTAGGATCGAGGGTATCTGTGGATAAGTCAAAAATGATCAACAAGATCATGGATCTTTTTTGGATCAAAGCATGTGATCTAACTTTGATCATGATGAGGATTAGCTGGGATCAAAATAGCGACTTATTCACAGGTGAAAATCAGAAAAAAACTTATTATTTGGATAACTATAGGTTAATCACCGTATATGTATGATCTTATCCACAAAGGAAATTGAAAATTGTTTGTATTTTTTGATGTTTTTTAAAAAAAGTTATTCACAATCACGATATTGAGAGACAAAAAAAGCGGCCTAAGCCGCTTTTTGAGGTAAACGAGGGGGTTAAAACTGGTCGCTATGATTGTTAAACCACGCTTCTGCAGCGTCTTCGGGTACCGGAGTTTCTAGTACATCGATGGTTAAACAGTCAGAAATAGGCTGAGCGCAGAGCTCTTTTAGCTGGCTGTGGATTAATTTACCCGCCAAACAGAAAGTATCGTAACTCGAATCTCCAAGCGCCACGACAGCAAAGCGAACCTGACTTAAATCTGGAGATTGCTGAGTTAATGCGTCGATAAACGGCTTAATATTGTCAGGAAAGTCACCTGCACCATGTGTTGACGTTACGAGCAACCAAGTGCCGTGCTGCGGAATGTTGTCGTATTCAGGCTGATTATGAAGGGTTATCTCGGCCCCTTGGGTCTTGAGAAGATCATGGAGGTGATCGCCAACGTATTCAGCGCCACCTAAGGTGCTACCTGTAATAATGTGGATCATGAAACTGTCCTTACAAAAGTAAAGGCTAGCCTAAGCCAGCCTTTATAATTATTTACCGATACAGAATGAAGAGAATATGCGGCCTAATAAATCATCTGAGCTGAATTCGCCTGTGATCTCATTGAGGTATTGTTGGGTGATTCGCAGCTCTTCCGCCAAGATTTCCCCTGCCATATAGCCTTCGAGCTGTTGCTGACCAATATCGAGATGCTCAGATGCGCGCTCTAGAGCATCTAAGTGGCGACGACGTGCCATGAAGCCACCTTCATGACCACCAGCAAAGCCCATGCAATCTTTTAAGTGATTACGCAGTGCATCAACGCCTTGTCCCGTCTTGGCTGATAGTCGAATCAGAGTTGGATCATTAACATGGCAGATCCCGAGCTCTTCACCGGTTTGATCGGCTTTGTTACGAATTACGGTCATTCCGATGTTATTCGGCAGACGATCAACGAAATCGGGCCAGATATCTTTTGGGTCGGTAGCGTCGGTAGTGGTGCCATCGACCATAAATAAAACGCGATCGGCTTGGGCTATTTCTTCCCAAGCGCGTTCAATACCGATTTTTTCGACTTCATCGGAGGCTTCTCGCAGGCCTGCGGTGTCAATAATGTGCAGTGGCATACCATCAATATGGATATGTTCACGCAGTACATCACGCGTGGTACCAGCAATATCAGTCACAATCGCGGAGTCTTTACCCGATAATGCATTCAGCAAGCTCGACTTACCGGCATTAGGACGACCTGCAATCACCACCTTCATGCCTTCACGCATGATGGCACCTTGATTGGCTTCTTGGCGCACTGCTTCGAGGTTGTCGATGATAGCTTGTAAGTCTGCACTGACTTTACCGTCAGCAAGGAAATCAATCTCTTCTTCAGGGAAGTCGATCGCGGCTTCAACATAGATGCGTAAGTGAATCAGAGAGTCCACCAGCGTATTAATGCGTTTTGAAAACTCACCTTGTAACGATTGCAGGGCTGATTTCGCCGCTTCTTCTGAACTGGCATCAATGAGGTCGGCAATCGCTTCTGCTTGGGTTAAATCCATCTTGTCGTTCAAGAAGGCACGCTCCGAGAACTCGCCTGGACGTGCTGCGCGTAGCCCTGGAATAGCAAGGATACGTTTGATGAGCATATCTATGACCACAGGACCGCCGTGGCCTTGCAGCTCTAACACATCTTCACCTGTAAACGAGTGTGGGTTAGGGAAGTAAAGCGCGATGCCTTGGTCTAGCTCTAAACCATCGTGAGATTTAAAAGGGGTATACTCAGCGTAACGTGGTTTGAGTACTTTGCCGGTAACTTCAAGCGCAACTTGGGCTGCTTGTGGGCCTGAAACTCGGATAATACCGACGCCGCCACGGCCGGGTGCAGTCGCTTGAGCGACAATCGTGTCTGTGGTCATAGTTGTGCCTGCTAGCATGTGAAAGCCAAAAGGGGGCATTCTCGATTAATCAATTAGCTGAATTGTAATCAGCTAAAAACAAAAAGGCGACCTTTTGGTCGCCTTTCTTTATCTCTTTCTATTATCGAACTTACTTAGAATGTAAGCCTTTCTTTTCCAGCGCTCGGTAGATAAGCGTTTGCTGAATCAGAGTTACAATGTTCGATACTAGCCAGTAAAGAACCAGACCTGACGGGAAGAACAGGAAGAAGAATGTGAACATAACCGGCATAAAGGTCATGATCTTCTGCTGCATTGGATCCGTTACGGTCGTAGGGCTCATCTTCTGGATTAGGAACATTGAAGCACCCATCAGAAGTGGCAAGATGTAGTAAGGGTCTTGTGCTGAAAGGTCTGTAATCCAACCGAAGAACGGTGAATGACGAAGTTCAACTGACTCCATTAGTGCCCAGTATAGCGAAATGAATATAGGCATTTGTAAGACGATTGGTAAACAGCCACCAAGTGGGTTTACTTTCTCTTTCTTGTACAATTCCATCATTTCTTGACTCATGCGCTGGCGGTCATCGCCAATACGCTCACGCATCGCTGTCAGTTTAGGCTGAAGCATGCGCATTTTAGCCATCGATGTGTACTGAGCTTTTGTCAGTGGGTACATAGCACCACGAACGATAAACGTTAGACACATGATCGCTAGACCCCAGTTCACAACAATACCTTGAATAAATGAAAGCAGTGTGTGAAGTGGTTTAGCGATGAACCATAACCAACCATAGTCAACAACCAAATCTAGGTTTGGCGCCACTTCAGCCATTTGGTTTTGAAGTTTAGGACCGACCCAAAGTGTTGCTTTGAAGTTTGCTTCATCACCTGCTGCGATGGTTTTGTTTGGCATGCGAACACCAATATCACCAAGGTTACCAATGACACGAGTGTAAAGGTTGCTGCCTGCTTCGTCGCGCGGGATCCATGCCGTAGCAAAGTAGTGTTGAATCATCGCTGCCCAACCTTGACCATTGGCTAGGTTAAGAGACAGGTTGCGATCTTGCATGTCTTTGAAGCTGTATTTTTTGTAACGTGTGTCTTCCGTAGAGTAAGCACCACCACGATAAGTTGGCATAGTTAGACTACCACCGTCGTCCATTACGTTTTGACGAAGGTGAGCATACATGCCTAATGTTGCGTTATTTCCAGAGTTGTTCACGACATCGTATTCAACATCCAATGCGTAGCTGCCACGCTTAAGGATGAATGTTTTGGTGTAATTAAGGCCGTTCGCTTGGAAAGTCATTGGAATGCGCAGTTCGTCCTGACCATCAGCAAGTGTAAAGCTGTCTGCTGAAACTGTGTAACTAGGACGATTTGTGCTGCTTAGATCGATACCTTGAGGACCCACTAGACCGCTTTGAGCGATAAATTGGTGACCTGGTTCGTTCTTCAGAAGAACGAACGTATCCTTAGAATCGAATTCTGCAGAGTAATCATTTAGGTTTGCCTTAACTACATCACCACCAACTGTATCAATTGACAGAGTCAGTACATCAGTTGTTACTGTGATCGTTTTTGCAGAAGCGACTTGGCCCGGAGCTGGGTCTAGATCATCTGCATAAGATGGCGCTGGTAGAGTGCTGTCAGATTGTGCCTGCTCAATCGCTTGTGGAGCTGGGTTCTTCGCTACATTCCATTGTTGGAAAAGTAGGAAAGAAACCAAAGCCAGTGCGATTAACAGGATATTACGTTGAGAATCCATCGTTATTTATCTCTGTCTTGTTTTTGGACTGGTGGAATGGGGTCAAAGCCCCCTTCGTTCAAAGGATGGCATTTTAATAGACGTTTGCCTGATAACCAACACCCTTTTACAAAACCGTGAGCTTTCAACGCTTCTATCGCATATAAAGAGCAGGTCGGAGTAAATCGGCAGCGTGGGCCGATGAGTGGACTAATAAACCATCTATAAAAATAGATGGGTATTAGCGCTATCCACGCGAAGGGCGAGACAGGCGAAGCCATAATTTGTCGAGTAGCTTAAACATTTCATCATTGCTTAAATCTTGCGCGCTCTTTTTAGCAATTACAACAAAATCTTTGTTTGGAAGTTTATGTTGAATGTTACGAAAGCTTTCACGAGTAAGACGCTTGAATCGGTTACGACCCACGGCGGTTTTTATCTGCTTTTTCGGAACAGCTAATCCAAGACGAGGATTTGAAAGAGAGTTATTTCGGGCAATGATGGTGAAATGAGGGGAGCCTGCTCGATGAGCTTGCTTGAAGACGTTTTGATAATGTTCGGGAGTTAACAAGCGTAACTCCCGACCGAAGGCTAGCTTATTCAAAATAATCAAAGATTACTTAGAAAGACGCTTACGGCCTTTTGCACGACGTGCATTGATTGTTGCGCGACCGTTCTTAGTAGCCATGCGAGCACGGAAACCGTGAGTACGCTTACGCTTTAGAACTGTAGGTTGAAAAGTGCGTTTCATTGTAATTACCTTACTGATCAGTAGTTTTAGGTTTTTGTTAAACCCGGCGTGGGTATTTTTTCTCTTCTTTATATAAGAAAGGAAAACCGACGCCTCTCAACAAAGAGGCGGAATTGTAATCACTGTCACAAAAAGTGTCAATGATTGGGTTAACTAAAATTCCGGTCGGGGGATTATACGTAGAATAACTAAAATCACAAGGATCCTTCGTCGATCCCTACCTTATTTAAGAATTTTTTTAATTTAGGATCCTGTGGATTACCAAAAATATCCTGTGGAGATCCCTGCTCGACAATATGGCCGTCAGCCATGAAGATCACTCGGTCTGCTACCTCTCTAGCGAACTGCATTTCATGGGTAACCACCAGCATGGTTTGATGCTGATTTGCCAGTTTTTTCATTAGGTTAAGCACTTCGCCAACCCACTCAGGATCGAGCGCTGAAGTCGGCTCATCAAACAGTAAAAGCTCAGGTTGTAGTGCCATAGCACGACCAATACCCACCCGTTGTTGCTGGCCACCAGAGAGCGCGGCTGGGTAGCTATCACCTTTGTCACCCAAGCCAATGTCATCAAGTATTTGTTGTGCCTTTTTATGGGCTTGTTGTTTTTTCCAACCACGAACGGTAATTAAACCTTCAGCAATATTCTGTCTCGCGGTTTGGTGAGCGAACAGTGCATAGTTTTGGAACACAAAACCGGTCTTACGACGCAGTGCAAGTACCTCTACCTTGGTGTGCTTCTGGACATCCACTTTGATATCGTCAATCGAAATTGTACCTTGATCGGCTTGCTCTAGAAAATTCACACAACGCAGTAATGTCGACTTACCCGTGCCACTAGAACCTATGATGACAATGATTTCACCTTGTTTTATTTCAAGGTCGATGCCTTTCAATACTTTGGTGTCGCCAAATTGCTTATGAATATTTTGTAATTTGATCATCGTATATACGCCTTGTTTAGTTTCACTTCAGCCCAAATTTGAATACGAGTGAGGATGGCCACCACACCCCAATAAATCAGGGCGACGGCTAAGAAAGCCTCGAAGAAACGAAAACTTGAGGAGGCTTCCATTTGTGCTCTTGCCATGATTTCTGCAACACCTAACGTGAAAGCAAGCGATGTCGACTTAATCATATCGATGAAGTAGTTCATTAAAGAAGGCAGTGCAACACGTGTGGCTTGTGGCAAGATCACTCGGCGCATTGCTTGGCTGGTTGTCATGCCAACAGAAAGGCTGGCTTCCATTTGGCTGCGATCAATACCGATAATCGCAGCACGAATACTTTCTGCCATATAAGCGGCGAAGTGAAGGGTTAAGCCGATCACGGCAGCGCTGAACGCATCTAATCCCACCATCCACGGGAAGATTTGTGGCAAGCCGTAATAAAGGAGGAACAATTGCACCAACAGCGGCGTTCCTCGGAAGAAACTGATATACAGTTGACTCAATTGATCGAGTACTGGAATTTTGAATACACGAATGTTTGCCAGTATCAGAGATAGGATCAGAGAAAAGAACAATCCCCAGATAGCCATCTCCATAGTAGTGCCGAGATACCTTAACAGTATTGGCAGCAGCTCTAGCATGTAATTAAAGTCAAATCCCATAATCTATCTCGCATTTATATTGGAGGGGTGTTCTATTTAGAAATACTGTTCTATCTGGCTTTTTAATCAGTGAAACTTAATCTGTGAAACAAAAGCAAAAAGCCCACCGCTGAATAAGCCGTGGGCTCTGAATGCGTTGAGTGAGTCATTACTTCTGAGTAATGTCTGCCTCGAACCATTTCTTAGAGATGCTTTCTAGCGTGCCGTCTTTGCGCATTGCTGCGAGCGCTTGATTGACTTCAGCTTGTAGCTTTTTGCCCTTATCGTTATTGACGAAAGGCCATGCATTTTCAATGGTTTCAAATGGTTGCCCAGCTAGCTGTAATGGCAGACCAGTCTTCTTGATTAGCTCGAGTGTTGATAGGCGATCCATAACGAACGCATCTGCACGGCCTAATGCGACATCATGCTCGATACCCGTATCGTAGGTCTTTACATTGATTTTGCCATCTTTATCGTAATTGCGTAATAGTTGCGCAAAGTTTGATCCAAGGTTTACGGCAACCGTTTTACCAGCAAGGTCTTTGAGGCCTTTGATGCTGTCATTACCTTTGCGAACGGTAATCTGTGCACCATCTATTACGTATGGGTCTGCAAATAGGTATTTTGCTTTGCGTGCATCGGTGATCGTAATTTGGTTTGAAATAGTATCGATTCGACCTGTTTCAAGAAGACCGAACAGACCTGAGAAGTTTGCTGTCACGTATTCAACGTTATAGTCATTGCGCTTACCGATCTCATCCCATAAATCCACTTCAAAACCTTGTAATTGGTCCTGTTTCACGAAAGTGAATGGGAAGTAGCGACCAGACATGCCGACTTTGACTTCTGTTGCGGCTTGAACCGTTGCTGCTGAGAGTGCGATAGCCGCAATTGCCGCTTTAATCCAGTTATTCATTAGGTAACTCCTTATATTTATGGGATTGGATGTTACTGGGAAAATGCTCAATAGAATAAATAACCAGATGTTATTAACCATAACTAGATCGTTTTCTGTATTTGGGGATAACTAGCAAGGATCCGGGCATAAGTTGATCATTGTGTGAGTAAATTAGGGGCAAGGTGTGGGGATCTAAAGATTTTCACACGATTTATTGTGAATAACTTGGATCTTATTCACTGGATCGGTGATCAAGTGCTGGTGATCTGACTTATCAACAGGTAAAATTAGCAGTCATTTCATATAACTTAAATAGAGTGGGGCACC